>NZ_JAWCUD010000009.1:0-354366 GCF_032461945.1 Paenibacillus violae | reverse complement strand
CTATAACCGCAAACGAGTTCATAGCTCCCTCGGCTATGTTTCGCCTGTTCAGTTTGCGGCGACCTTTTCAGAAACTGCGTGATCGTCACTTAATGATGTGTTTACTTTCTTGACAGAGGTCCACTATTTCGCCAATTTCACGCAAAAAACATGACATGACGGCTGAATAAGGGCCTGTAGTTCCCACTCAGAGAGGAAATGCGTGTTTCGCTTCAAATAGAGGCCTCCAGTTCCCTAAAGATTCCCCTTATCCGAATCCCCATGGAAATGCTAAGCTTGCCCACGGTAATCTCGCTCGCCACACCCGCCGCAAAACCTGCACTCCAGCAGTTCCCGTCATCCCGCCGCTTCGCCGCACACCTTACACGCCAGTCGCCCTCACCGTACACCCCGCAAACACCGCAAACCCCGCAAACCCCGCAAATCCCGCAAATCCCGCAAATCCCGCAAATCCCGCAAATCCCGCAAATCCCGCAAACCCCGCCACCCGCCGAACACAAACCACATACCCACAGTACTCATTTAAAATTGGCGAAGAATCATGAATCACGCGTATGACAGAGCAGGCCGTAGGCACGGCACGCATGCATTTATAATAACTTAAAAGTTAATTGAATAACACGTATTGACAGAAAATGAGCTTGGGATGATAATAGTCTTAGTTGTGTTGGACTTATTTAATTAACTTATTAATTAACTTTATGGAGGTAGCGTTACCCATGACGAATCAACCCCGAGCAGATTACCCAAGGCCACAATTTGTACGAGACAGCTGGATGAACCTGAATGGCGAGTGGGAATTTGAATTTGATGATGACCGCGTAGGCAGCAAAGAGAAGTGGCATTTAGGGAACAAAGCGTTATCCAAAAGGATCCAGGTGCCTTTCGCTTTTCAAAGCAAATTAAGCGGTATTGGCAGCAATGAATTTCATGATGTTGTCTGGTATCGCAGAGATTTGGTGATTCCGGATTCCTTTGCAAATAAGCGGATTTTGCTCCACTTTGGAGCTGTTGATTATGAGGCGTCCGTTTGGGTGAACGGCACTTTGGTTGCTACGCATGAAGGCGGGCATACGCCGTTTCACGCGGACATTACCGATGCTCTTCAGTCAGGTACGAATAAGTTAGTTGTTAAGGCCGTTGATTACAGCAAAGACGTGACGCTGCCTAGAGGGAAGCAGTACTGGCTCTCGGATTCAGCGAGCATTTTCTATACGAGAACGACTGGCATTTGGCAAACTGTATGGATGGAAGCGGTAAGCGCCGATGCTTATTTAGATAAAGTGAGAATTACGCCGGACATTGATAATAAACAGGTGGAATTGCAATTTTTCATCGAAGCCGCCAAAGCGCATGAGAAGCAGCAGGTGAAGGTTGAAATTTCTTTTAAAGGCAAACTTGTTTCTGAGGACACGTATTTGTTGAAAGACAGCGTTGGGACAAGAGCGGTTCGTCTGAATGATTTTAATGATCATGGACTTGGCGGTTGGTGGACGCCGGAGCGTCCGAATTTGTACGACGTGACTTTTACACTGCTGGTCGATGAACAACCTGTTGATCAGGTGACGAGTTATTTTGGGATGCGTAAAGTGTCAATCGAGAATGGCAAGCTTTGTCTCAACAACCGTCCTTATTTCCTGAAAATGGTGCTGGACCAAGGTTATTTCCCAGATGGAAACTTGACGCCGCCGAGTGATGAGGCGATCAAACAGGATGTGGAACTGACGAAAGCGATGGGCTTTAACGGAGCACGTAAGCATCAGAAGCTGGAAGATCCTAGATATCTGTACTGGTGCGATCAGCTCGGACTTGTTGTCTGGAGCGAAGCGGCTAACGCTTACGAGTACACGGAAAAGTATGTAGAACGGTTTACGAAAGAGTGGCAAGCCTCTGTCGATCGCGATTACAACCATCCATCCATCATTGCATGGGTTCCTTTGAATGAAAGCTGGGGAGTTCCTAATATCCAGATCGATAAAAGGCAGCAGCAGCACGCGCTGACGATGTATCATTTGACCAAATCGATTGATTCGATGCGTCCTGTTATCTCGAATGACGGTTGGGAATTGGTGAAAACGGATTTATTCGCGATTCACGATTATGAATGGCGGGAAGAGGTCCTGACAGAGCGCTACAGCACCAAAGAGAAGGCTGTTCATGCAATGCCGGCTAATCGCCGCCTGTTTGTCGAAGGTTTCCCATATGAGAATCAGCCGATTCTAGTTACAGAGTTTGGCGGGATAGCGTATAAGAAAAGCGAATGGGAGGGCTGGGGATACTCAGGCGCAGAAAACGATGAAGATTACGAGCAAAAGCTGCGCGCCGTCATTCGTCCACTTCTGAACTCCGGCGTTGTTCAAGGCTATTGCTATACGCAATTAACGGATGTGGAACAAGAGATTAACGGTTTGCTCACGTATGATCGGAAACCGAAAATTCCGGTTGAACTGATTAAAGCAATCAATGACCGTAAATAAAAAAAGTCGGGGCGATGAGATGCCCCGGCTTTTTTTATTCTTCCGCCTCCTCAATTCGAATAACTACTTCATTGGACAACGCCGTTCCCGTATGAACAGGTTCATTTACCTGATACACATATTTGGCGGATGCTCTTAGCGGAATGCGTTTGGCATTCGGTCTAAGAACAATTGTCGCTGAATATGTGATTTCGGTTGTGGCTTGTGGCTGGAGGACTCCAAGCGATAAAGGTTGAGATGAACTCAAGATTTGGTTCATCGGATTGCCGTTGATTCGCAGGGTACCGGCGTTCAACGTAGTCAAGGGAGAAATCCAATCGTGAAGAAACACGCTGCCTGCAGCAAGATTGCCTGAATTGGATACTTGAATCCTGTAATGGACAGTGGATTCAGGTTCCGCAATTAAAGGATTTGCAAAAATTACGATGGTTACAATCGGTCGCAGCAATTCGACGCTTACCGTATTGGACAGCACATGATCAGAGACAACACGATCATCCGGCAGACGGAAATTAAATAATACGTCGGTATGGCTGGTTAGCTCGGTCTGTTCGGCGGAAATGGCAACGGCGTTGACCGTAACTTGGAACGTGACCGCCATTTGGTTTTTTGCCGGCAATTGCCCGACATACACAGAGCTGGGTAACAGCGAATTGCCATATGGAGATCCATTCACCATCAAGCTTCCCAGCACGTAGGAGCTGCCTTCAGGGATGAAATCGGACAGCCAAATTTCAGCCGCAATATTGCCTTTATTTGCAACGATTAAGGAATAGGTCAAGGTATCGCCCAGAGTAGCCTTTGGCTGCAGGACGGACTCGACAACCGAAATCGCAGGATCGTAAACCTCCAATGAAATTGAGTTGGATGTCATTTTTTGCTTGTAGTCTCTGAGGTGTAAGACAAGTTCCGCGTCATTCACGATGCATCCGGATGAGGGGGCATGGGTAATGGTGACTTGGAACTGTAGAGATAGAGTCGCATACGCGGGCAGTTCGCTAAGTGAAATGCCTTCCGCAGGATTTGCTGACGGGTAGGAAGTATGCCCGATTTTTACGCTGCCCATAACGAAACGAACGCCGGCTGGCAGCCGATCTATAAAAAGCATTTTGTTAATGGATAAGCTTCCTTCATTTTTGATGGTGAATAGAAACGTGACGGTATCGCCGACAAAAGTATAGCGTTTATCCGCGTGTTTCTTAAAGTTGACTTTCGTTTCTTCAAAAGGAATGATGACGGTATTCGACTTTGAACTCCCTGTTGCAGATCTACCTCCCGCTGTATGGAAGGTATAGGTTGCCGTTGCTTGATTTTTGAGTTGTGAAGAGGGATGAAGCACGACGACCTGGAAGTTTACTTCGATGTGCTGGCCGATATGAATCGTCCCCACATAGATGCCCTTATCGGGTTCGGCCATAGGCATGGGGACGCCATCCACGATGACGCTGTTAGGAACTAACGAAGTCCCGTCCGGCATGGTGTCAAAAAGGGTAACTTGTGCATCCAAGTTACCCTTATTGGCTATTGTCAAGGAGTATGTTACGACTTGACCAAGCACGGCTTCAGAAGTATTCGCCTTTTTTCGAATCGTAATGACGGGACCAACCACTGGGGTATCTACGGTGTTGGAATAAGCGTGGCTGGTCAAATTACCTGAACTGAAACGGACGACAGATTGATTAATTAAATGTTTGGGAGGTTGGGATTCGGCCGTCATACGACCGTCACCTCGAAAGTAACGGTAACAGATGCACCTGCAGCAATGGTGTTGAGCGGAACGCCTGTACTTGGATTCTGGCCTGGTCTAGCGCTGCCATTAACCGTTACACTGTCTGTGACGAATACAGTTCCAGTTGGGATTGGATCTGTTAGAACAACATTGTTAACTGCTTCTATGCCACTATTGGTGACAATTACTGTGTACGTAATTGTATCGCCAACAATCGCGTCAATTACATCGGAGCTTTTTACTACTCTAACGTCTGGCGAGGATACTGGAACCACGAGTGTGTTGGATGCAACGGAACCTGACAGTACCCGGCCATCTGGTGGCGAGTAGGTGTAGTTGGCGGTTGCCGTGTTCACTAATTGCTGCGGTGACGGTAAGAACTCAACGGTGACGGCGAGCGAAATTTTCACAGTAATCGTATCGCCAGGAGGGATTGTTCCGGCATTGATACCGGTAGCTGGATTAGCGCCAGGTTGAAGTTGACCGTCGACAATTACGCTATTAGGGACAAATTCGGCTCCTGCCGGAATGGTGTCGAAGACAGTTGCAACGGCAGGCAGATTCCCGGAATTGTGAAGCGTAAGCGTGTAAACGATCGTATCGCCGACGGTGGCATTGGTTGTATTTGCGCTTTTGATGAGAGCGATAATCGGTTGATAAACCGGTATGATGACTGTGTTGGAGAAGGCGGATGCGGCAAAAGCTCCGCTCGTAAAGCTGACGGACGATTGATTCGTAAGCAGCCCGGATAACGGCAAGGTGTTAACGGTGACTTTGAAAGAAACTGCAACGGACGCGCCCGGCTGAATGGTGCCAAGCGATATTCCTTTGGTTGGATCAGCGGTGGATACCGGAGTGCCATCGATGGTAACGCTGCCTGGAACGAAGCTTGTGGAACCAGGAAGCTGATCAAAGAATTGAACATTATTGATGGCCGCTATGCCATTATTGGACACATTAGCTAAATAAGTGATCGTATCGCCGACTACGGCATCGGTAGCAGTTGACAATTTCCCGACCGTGACATTCGGAGCGGATACCGGAATGGTTACGGTATTGGAAACAGCTGAACCTGTAATAACCCGACCATCAGGCGGACTAAAGCTGAAGTTTGCCGTTGCCGTATTTGTTAATACCTGCGGATTCGGCTGCGAGGTAATAACAACAGCAAATGTTACTGTGTTAGTAACACCGGGTTGTGCAGTGAATGGAATGCCTGTAGTAGGATCTGCGCCTGGTTGGGTGATTCCGTTTAGTACAACAGAGTTCTGCTGGAAAGTGGCTCCGTTAGGAATGGGATCAACTAACGTGACACTGGCTGCGTAGTTTCCGGAATTACTGACTTTTACCGTGTAGATAATGAGATCGCCAATTGTGGCATTGGTGGAACTTGCCGATTTGGCTGCAGCAAGAATAGGTTGATAAACCGGCGTTGTAATCGTGTTGGAGAAGGCAACCGCCGAGAAGGCGCCGGAGGTAAAGCTGACAATACCTTGGTTGCTTAACTGTGCTGGATCAGGTAGGGCAACCACTCTGACATTGAACGTGATGGTAACCGTTCCTCCAGCTGCGATAGTACCAAGCGCAATCCCGGATATTGGATTTGGCGGCACAGGTGGTGTTGGCGCTCCGACAATGACGACGCTGCCTGGAATAAACGCTAAGCCGGATGGGATCGGATCCGAGAAAACAACATTGCTAACAGGTTCAATCCCATTATTCGTAATGACAATCGTATAAGGGAGAATATCATTGACTACGGCATCCGTCACGGTTGTGCTCTTCACAACGCTGACGTTAGGCGAAGACACGGAAATCGTTACGGTATTCGACGTGGCAGAACGGTTGAATGGTCGGCCGTCCGGTAGTGTGAAGGAGTACGCAGCCGTTCCCGTGTTGGATAGCACCTGCGGATTCGGCAAGGTGTTGATCACGACAGAGAAAGAGACAGGAATCGTGGCACCTGGCTGAACGGAACCGATATCAATCCCCGTTGAAGGGTCAGCACCAGGAGCGGGCGTCGTTCCAACGAATACGCTGTTTGGCTGAAAGGAGGTGCCGGCTGGAATGGTATCCGTTAGGATGGCAGAAGCCGCATAGTTACCTGTGTTAGAAACATTCAGCGTGTATACGATGGTGTCCCCGACGGTTGCATTCGAAGTGCTTCCGGCTTTTAGAACACCAATGACAGGTTGGTAAACGGGTGTTGTTATGGGATTTGAGAAGGTTGTGCTTGAGAGTGCGCCTGATGTGAACGTTACCGCAGATTGGTTCGTTAATTGTTCTGGAGTCGGCACAGAGGTAACGAGTACATTGAAAAGCACGGTGACCGTTGCTCCAACTGCGATCGTTCCTAACTGAACGCCTGTGGCCGGGTTTGGAGGAACAACCGGCGGTGGAGCGCCGATAATGACGACACTGCCAGGAACAAACGTGCCGCCCGCAGGAATTTGATCCGTGAATATGACATTGTTGACGGGGGCAATCCCGCTATTCATGATGGACGTGCTGTACGTAATGGTATCGCCTACGGTTAAAGCGGTAGAAGTCGTACTTTTCGATACGGTTACGTTTGGCGAAGAGACCGGGAACGTAACGGTATTCGATGTAACCGAACGAGTGATGATACGACCATCCGGCGGGGTGAACGTGTATGTAGCCGTAGCGATGTTGCTGATCGTTTGCGGGCTGGGCAAAGTTTCAATCAACACGGAGAAGGTTACTGTCTTAAAGGTGCCGGGCGCGATGGAACCGGCATTAATTCCTGTTACGGGATCTGATCCAGGCTGAGGCATCCCGTCGACTTGCGCACTATTCGCTACATAAGAGGTTCCTGCAGGAATCGTATCTGTGACAACGACATTCCCTGCAAGGTTGCCTGTGTTCGACACAACGATGCTGTATAGAACAGTATCGCCGACAGTTGCGCTGGTGGTGTTGGCTGTCTTAACAGCCGTGATATTCGGTTGGGTAACGGGCGTTATGACATCATTGGAGGATGATGACCCTGAGAAGGATCCCGATGTGAAGCTGACCGAAGATTGGTTAATGATTTGTGGCGTTGGCATTGTGATTTTCACCTCAAAAGTCACGGTAGCCGGGTGGTTAGGCGCCAGGGTACCGATTGGAATACCGGTCGACGGATTGGTATTCGGCAATGAAATGCCGTTTACAATGACGCTTCCGGGAATAAATGAAGTGCTCGGATCGGCAATGCTCGTAAGTATTACATTATTGACGTTCTCGACGCCTTGGTTGGTAATGACGCTGGTATAGGTGACGGTATCTCCTTGAACGGCAGAGCTGACGTTGCTGGTGGTCATCACTTTCACGTTAGGAGCTGAAACAGGAATGGTTACCGTGTTTGAAATGCCGGACCCAGAGAGCGTTCGGCCATCCGAGAGCGTAAAGGTGTAGGCTGCGCTAGCCTGATCGACCAATTGCTGCGGAGTTGGCAGGGAAGTTACCGTCGCTTCAAAGGTAACGATTTTCTTTGCACCCACATCAAGCGTACCGAGCGGAATACCGCTCACAGGGTCAACGCCTGGCAGAGGAGCGTCATTGATGATAACGCTGTTCACGAGAAACGTCGTGCCTGCGGGTATATTATCCGTTAACGTTACGTTGGCAGGAGAACTGCCGGTATTGCCCACCTCCAATTTGTAAACAACGATATCGCCGAGAACTGCAAGCGTCAGGTTGGAGCTTTTGACAATGGATAAGATGGGCTGCTGAATTTGCGTGATAACGCTGTTCGAGAAAGCCGCTCCAGAGAAAACGCCGGAGTTAAAGCTTATGCTGGCGTGATTCTCAGCTTGCACTGGCGTGGGAACCGAAGTGACGGTTGCCCGGAAAATGACCTGTGTTGTGGCGCCGGCCGCAATGTTTCCAATTGAGAAGCCGGTATTCGGGTCCGCCGCAGATCTTGGCGCACCGTCTACCGTCACGCTTCCAGCTTGGAACGTAACTCCGGCTGGCAGAGAATCCTGCAAGGTGACGCTGCTGACTTGAACAACGCTGCTGTTCGTGATGTTGAGCGTGTAAATCAGTGTTTCACCGAGAGCCGCATACGATAGATTAACTGCTTTATTTACGACGACATTGGGGGCGGATACGGGAATATCCGTCGTATTTGACACGGCACTCCCATTTAGCGTGCGTCCGTCAGGTGGTTGGTACGTGTAATTTGCCGTTGCTTGATTCTGGAGTCTTGGAGGTGACGGCAAGTTCTGTACGACGACTTGAAACTTAATTTCACTCGTGCCGGAAGGCGGAACAGCCCCTGTTGGAATACCAACAGCAGGATTCGCGCTCGGACTGGAAACGCCATTTATTGTAACACTGCCTATCACAAACGTGGTGGATGGTGAGATGGTATCCACGACCGTTGGTTGAACAGCGATATTACCTTGATTGCGAACCAGAAGTGTATAGGTCAGCGTCGCCCCAACGGTGACGTTCGTACTATTCACACTTTTGGTCACAGAGACAACAGCTTGAAACACGGGTGTCGTAATCGTATTGGTTAGGGTAGTTCCCGTAAAAGTACCGGAACTATAAGAAATAGATGCCTGGTTGCTTAATTGATTGGAAGTGGGCAAGGAAACGACATTGACCTGGAAGGTGACAGTGACCGAGCTGCCAGCCGTTATGGTACCTACAGCAATGCCGCCGCCAGGGACTGAACTTGGCCTCGAACTCCCTCCAACGACGACGGTGCCGGGCACAAAAGTTGCGCCTTGCGGTATGACGTCCGTGAGGATGACATTCGTCACACTTTCTACACCTGAATTCGTGATCACCGTACTGTATGTAAAAGTATCTCCGACAACCGCGTCGACAACATTAGCGCTTTTGACAGCACCAACACTTGGCAAACGGACGGGGATAGTCACGGTATTGGAGCCGGCGGTTCCCGAGATCGTACGACCATCAGGCGGTTGAAACGTGTATGTACTATTCGCTGTATTCACGAGCTGCGGCGGAGACGGAAGGGAATTGATCAGTACATCAAAGGTGACCGTGGATGTTCCGCTGGCTGCTACAGTGCCAATGTTTACACCCGTGACCGGATTGGCGCCAGGAACCGTGACACCGTTCACTTTGAAACTGTTCGCAACGAAAGATGTTCCAGCTGGTATGTTATCGGTAACGGTCATGACGGCACTTCTATTCCCGGTATTCGCAATTTGCAGGGTATAGGTGACCGTGCTACCGACAGAACCGTTCGCCGTGCTTGCGGATTTCACAATCGCAATCTTTGGCGAATAAACCGTCGTCGACACCGTATTCGATGGAATGACGCCTGAAATAATGGAACCGCCTGCGACGCTTTGAAATGTGAAGGCGGCATTTGCCGTATTCGCAATCGTTTGCGGATCCGGAAGACTCGTGACCGTAGCTTTATAAGAAACAGTGATAGATGAGCCAAAGGCAAGGGAGCCAAGAGGCGCGCCTGTTGTAATATCGTAGGTCGGCCGTGATACGCCTGCTACGATGACACTGCCAGCTACGAAGGTTGAACCGGTAGGCAAGGCATCGGACAACACGATACTGGCGGCGCTGGCCGTCCCTGAGTTGGTGGTCGTTACCGTGTAAGTGATGGTATCGCCCACGACCGCTCCGGTTACATTGGCACTTTTGGTCACACTAATTTTGGGTGCGTTAATATCAACTTGAATGGCATTGGCATTGACAACATATGCGTCCCCAGAAGTTGTCAATTGCAGGATGGCGGAGGATTGATTGTTCGTTAACCGTGCGGAGACATCTACGTTCGTAATATCCCAGCCTTGACGGCCTCCGCTAATGTTCGATCCGGGAGCTCCGTTGATTTGGTTGAGTGAGCCGAACGTCCCAGTGGTGTTAAGCTGCCCTGCATCGTTATTGATCTGGGAAGCAAAAAAGTTAGCGGCAAAGTTATTCGGTCCGGATAACGCGACGAGTGAGGCCGTTGTAGGCCCGAACAACGCCTGATCGCCCGTACGGTTAGCATCACCTTCCTGGGCGCTGAAAAGCGCTCTACCGCCTAGTGTGCCTGTTACCGGTGTAGCGAATCCAGTAATGGTCGTGTTCACAGGAGGAGAGGTAGACTGTACGAGTACGGCACCGACTCGCAATGACATGTTCCGGAAAGGCAGGCTCGTGTTCTGGTAAATAACGGCCAGCGTCCAACCGCAATGGTTGGCTGTCGGATCACCGGCAACGACAATCGTACCAGGCACGCTTCCTATGGTGTAAGTACCGCCCATCCCTTGCTGCACCTGAGTCGTGACATTAGCTGTGCGCACATAGCCGAATGCACCGCTGCCCAAGTTAAACTCATTCTTCGTTGCATCATCAGGCGTGATGTTAAACGTTGCTGCTGGTGTCGTAAACGAAACCGGATTGTTAATCACAGCGCTCAGGTCAACATTGCCGTTGATATAAGATCCGCCCCAGATCAGTTCTGCATAAAGTACGGTGCTTCCTGCAGGAATGGTGAGAATGGCAGATGAATTATTCGAGGTGTAGAGATTGGTCGTGCCTGCGGGATATGTTCCGAATTTCAGCGCGGTATTCACCGTCGTGAAAGCACCGATGCTGTCTTGTGTTCCCGGTTGGCCTACCGTATCGGAGCGACTTAAGCCAAGTGTATTTCCGGTGAACGTGATCGCGCCAGTCGCGTTGAGTGTGGACCTGACGACGAGAGCTATGATCGTCACCCCCTAGATTTTGAACCGTCCGTTAGATAGCTGGAGGAAGTTCGCTGTGATGAATGGTGAATTTAGGCCGATGGTTACATGGTATGATGTGAAATAGAAAACATGATCAGAAAATATAAAGTTTAATTATGATGTCAAATTTATATAGGTTTCTTTTTGGGGCTACGGGGGATTGTTTTGGTTGATTTAACAGGCTTATGGCTATAGAAGTCCATAGCTGGAGGGGGAAACGATGTAGGCGTTTCTGGTACGGCTGCTTCCACAACTACTGTAGGGGCAGGCTGTCTTAATGCTTCGGCCCACTGAGGTTCACGGTATTGCTGATTGCACATCCATAGCCATTCGTCGACAGAGAGTTCTTTTTTTACAACAACGAATTGATACATAATCTCACTGACGACATTCGGCTGGAGCTGGAGCAACAAGTCCAATTCGTCCTGCTCATATAGCGGAGGGCTAAAGGGAGATTCATAGAAAAACTCCATCTTCAGCAG
Source organism: Paenibacillus violae (assembly GCF_032461945.1). NCBI lineage: Bacteria > Bacillati > Bacillota > Bacilli > Caryophanales > Paenibacillaceae > Paenibacillus > Paenibacillus violae. Next base: position 342,962 of record NZ_JAWCUD010000009.1, on the reverse strand, counting down.
CCGGAAATCAAATGGGACAGAGCTGCCTGTATAGCTGGGGACAATGGGGCTGAGGGGACTGCCTGGGGGCTGATGGAAATGATTGGTGAAATAGCGGGGCGTATATTCATCAAATTTTTGCTTAAGATGGGGATTGGACATATGGCGAAAATGATGGGCGTACGGAGATAAAATACAGACGATCGCTTTGTGGACACAAATTCGGTACAGCTCGGACATGACAGCCAGGAGATCGTTTACATAAGGCAGACTGCGGCTGGCCATGACCATTTCAACGGAATGATCGGGCAGCGGAATACCGTCATTGATATCGCAAACCATGTCCACTTCCGGGCCGCCAACGCGATCGATTCCATAAAAATGCCTATGTTTATGCTCGCCGCATCCCAGATCAACTTTCATGTAGGCCTCTCCTCTCAAATGAGCAATACTGTGACCCTATAGTGTATGGCCAAGTTTCACACAAGAAACTGCTGTTGCCTAAAGCATTCAAAAGTAAACGAAAAAACAAAAACGCCGCACCTAGGAAGTAGGTGAACGGCGTTTTCATGCTGTGATTTTACCCTTTGACAGCGCCAATCATGACGCCTTTGACGAAATACTTCTGTACGAATGGATACAGAATAAGAATGGGCACGGAAGCTACCATGATCGTTGCATATTTGATCGTTTCCCCAATTTGAAATTGATCGGCTGCATTGGCACCGGTTGACATGGAGTCGGTGTTATTCGAAATGAGAATTTCCCTTAACGTGAGCTGAAGCGGATACAGGTCTCGATCCTTCAGGAAGATGGAGGCATAGAACCAACCATTCCATTTCTCAACGGCATAATAGAGAATCATAACAGCAATAACCGGCATGGAGAGCGGGATAATAATGCGGAATAAAATGACGAAGTGATTGGCTCCGTCCATTTTCGCAGATTCCTCAAGGCTTTCAGGTACGGCCATGAAGGCTGTACGCATGATGATCAAATTGAAAGTGTTAACGGCAAAAGGTAGAATCGTAGCCCATAAAGAGTCGATTAAGCCCACGCCTTTGACCACTAAGTAGAGCGGAATGAGACCGCCGCTGAAAAACATCGTAACGACAACGATGAAGATAAACACATTGTTCCACATCACATTTTTACGCGAAAGCACATAAGCCCCTAAGGATGTAACGATGAGGTTCGTTGTGACCCCGAATATGAGGATGAAAAGTGTGTTTTGATAACCTTTGAGAATCGCAGGGTTTTTAAATACGCTTTTGTAAGCTTCAATGCTGAAACCTAAAGGCTTGAACAAAAACCCTTTGTGGGTAATCAACTGCCCTGCATCACTGATGGAAGCGAAGGTGACGTAGAGAAGTGGATACAACGTAATGACAACGAGTAAAAGCAATACAATGTGGTTGACCGTAGTAAATACTTTGTCTGAGTAGCTGGTTTTCACTTCAGTCCCTCCTTCCTCACCATAAGCTGCTTTGACTTACTTTTTTACTGATTTTATTTGCTGCAATGAGTAAAGCCAGATTGATGACGGAATTGAACAAACCGACCGCGGAGCTGTAGCTCCAGCCGAATTCAATTAATCCTTTTCGATAAACGAAGGAGGAAATGACATCAGCCGTATCGTACGTGCTGGGGTTATACAGCAAAATAATTTTCTCGAAACCAACGTTTAGTAGGTTCCCCATGCGCAGAATGAACATGATCGCGATGGTCGGTAGAATACCTGGGAGGGTAATATGCCAGATCTGCTTTATTTTGTTGGCTCCATCCATTTTCGCGGCTTCATACTGTTCCTGATCAATTCCCATGAGAGCCGCTAAATAAATGATAGACTCCCATCCGATTTTCTGCCAAATTTCCGATAAAATATAGATCGTCCGAAACATCTCAGGCTTCTGCAGCATCGCCGTATCACTGGCGCCAAAGTGCGTCAGAAAGTTATTAATTAACCCGCCATTATTCGTAAAATCTTTGATCATCCCGGCGATCACGATGAGGGAGATGAAATAAGGCATGTACGTAACGGTTTGTACGAAACGCTGAAACCTTTTATTCGCCAATTCATTGATCAGAATCGCCAAAATAATAGGTGCAGGAAATTCAAAGCACAGGGAGTAAAGCGAGATAATAACCGTGTTTTTGAGAATTCGCCAGAAATAATAGGAACTGAAGAAATCATTGAAGTGCTGGAAGCCGACCCATGAGCTGCCCAAAATGCCTTTAATCGGGGTGTACTCTTTAAAAGCGATCAGAGCTCCATACATCGGCGCATAATGGAAGACAATGTAGTAGGCCAGCACGGGAACCATCATCAGGTACAAATATTTGTTGAGCAAAAAATCGCGTTTGAAACGTACTTGGAACGTTGCTTGTCCTGCTTTGCGCATGAAATCTCTCCTTTCGCCGCGAAGTTCTAGTAAAGCAGGGAGGGCGATTGCCCTCCCCCTGGCCTGTTATCTATCTTTTATTGAAACGATCCAAGGATGCTTTCTTGATTTCAAGCGCGCGGCTCAGTTTAACAGACTTGAATTTCTCTTGGTATTTGTCAAAGGAATCTACAGGCTCAGTGCCCAAAATGATCTTAAGCGTCATTTCATCAACTAACGTGTTGACGTCAGTCATGATTTTGGCCAACTCTGTACTTTCTTCCGGTGTAGCCGTGACTGGCGGCAGTTTGTGTTTATCTACGTCTGTTTTTTGCCAAGTTGTAACGGCATCACGTTGCGTTTGCAATGCCAAATATTGCTCGATGTAACGTTTATCTTGAACGAATGGACCATTGTAGTTACCGCGTACATACAAGGACAGAGCCTGTGCCGGTGCTAATTTATCCGGATTTTTCATGAGCAGGTCCGTATATTTCGGGTATCCATTTTCCATTTTGTAGGAAACGCCTTCGGTGCCGAAGTTGAAGTAATTATGACCTTCTTCGGAGTAACCATAGTCAAGAAGCTTAGCAGCCGTCTCAATATTTTTGGAAGAAGCTGTGATCGCAACCATGCCGCCTGGCGAGAAGGATGGATCTTTCTGCCCGTACATCGCGATATCACCTTTTTTGAGTACCGGATATGGCGCTGCAACGAGCACGCCTTTCGGATCTTTCGCCGTAATCAGCGGCTGCCATTTACCGATACCGCCGCCTGCATTATTGACGGTAACGCCTGTTGCGCCGGAGGCCATATTCGCATCCAAAGCTTTGCCGTCCGCTGTTGCGAAGTTCTTATCAATCAAACCTTCTTCATACCATTTGTGCATGGTTGCCAAGAAGTCTTTGTAGCCTTTTTCAGCCGGACCAAATTTAATCGTGCCATTGTCAATGTAGAAATCACGTGTCACGCCATAAGCACCCGCGAAAGCACCGTTTCCTAATTCATTGAACGGTCTAGGCACACTGACAACGGAGAAGGCAGCTGTAGCGCCTTTTTTCTCTTTGAAGGCTTTCAATGTTGTATACCAATCGTCAATCGTCTCTGGAATCGGCAGACCTAGTTCATCGAGCCAGTCTTTTCGAATAATTGGACCTTGATAGACACGCAAGTAATCATCGCCGCGAATGAACGGGAAGGAATAGTAGCTGCCGTTATCAGTTTTTACTTGTTTGTCGATCTCAGGATGTTCTTTGAGATATTTCTTCAAGTTAGGTGCAAATTTATCAATCGTATCATTCAATTTCAAAATGTAGCCGTCTTTGATCGCTTTTTCAGGACCGCCAGGGAACGCCCCTTGCCAGTCAAACTCGATCATATCAGGAAGATCGCCTGATGCTAACAAAACGTTCAATGCTTGCGAAGCTTGATTGGTAGGAGGTGCAAGGAACTTCAATGGAACACCGGTCTTTTTCTGCCATTCTTGGAAGAAAGGAATGTCGGCGTGAGCCGCTTTAACCCCTGTCACGTTGCCAGGCAGTTCGCCCCAATACGTTAGGGTCTTATCTGTTTTGAGCGGGTACGAAGCAGGGGCGGCAGCCGCTGGAGCGGTTGTACCTCCGGCCGTCGCTTTCGGACTAGCGTCTGTACTCGGCGTGTTCGATGAGGAACAAGCGACAGTCAAGCTTCCCATTAACGTTGTTGCAACAAGCACGGTGAACATTTTTTTTCTGTTTTTTTGCATAGATTGACCTCCTAAGAGTAACTAAGTTTTTCGCCAGACCAACTGGCTTCGCAGACGCTGCTTCATTTTGCTTAAATGTATGAGGTGTTCTCTGTCACACCTTTACTATATGATAACGCTTACAAAACAACCATCTGCAAATTGTCCAATTGCTTCTTGAATTGTTGAGGTATGCTCTACAAAATATCCAATCGAGTCTTCAAAATAGCCAAAATAGGCTTATAAAAAGGAGCGGACAGCCCATTGGCTGCCCAAAGCCTCTATTTTTCAATCAGCTCTTTGTATTTTCCCGGCGTAATGCCTTCGACTTTTTTGAAAACACGGATAAAGGCATTGATATCGTTGAACCCCACTCCGTTCGCGGCATCGCCGACCGACTGCTCTTGGCTCTTCAGAAGCTGCTTGGATTTGTCGATCCTGACTTTATTAATGCGATCCAGGAGACCTTCACCCACATAATCTTTGAAAAGCTTCGACAAGTAAGTGGCTTTGCGGTCAAAATGGTTGCCGATCATGGTCACATTCAAATTGGCGTCGGAGTAATTATTTTCAATATAAACAGAAATTTCTTCGACCAGCTCCTGCAAGGCTTTTTGCCGCGTTTGCGAGATGGCTACCTGCCGTTTGGCCGCTGTATAGGTGCAGATTTGCTCCAGCATTTCATTCAAGTACAGATTCATTTCCGGGACGGTAATGCTGCTTAAGAGCCGGTCGACCAGCTTGGGATTGCGGATGAAGAAGCTCTCTTGGATGTCTCCGGTTTCACTTATGCTCTTCATCATGGTAGTAACCAAGCCTAACATTAAACATTTGGTTAAGGAGACGGAAATCCCGCGGATTTCAAAATTTTTGTTCATGATCTCGGCAAGAATGCCCTTCGCTTCTTCCAATTCCCCTGATTTCACGGCATACAGGAACTGTTGTTCAATTTGAGGCGGGTAATAGTAGCCGGAAGCCGGCTCACAGGCACGGTTAGCTTGCAAATCATCATAAGACAGAATTTCATGTCCCCCCATAACCAGCTTGTAGGCCATAGAATCTAGGGCTTCCAAGAAAGCTTGAGGTACATTGGATATTTTCTCATGTATGCTGCTGATCGATATCGTTAGATGAATGTTATAGGTCGTTGAGAGGAAAAGTTGGGTCTCTTTGGCAATGCGCAGCAGTTCCTCCTTGCCGTTCGCACCCTCTTCCGATGTTAAATTGACCAAGCAGGCGATTGAATCGTCAATCTCCGTTGCATAACCGCGGTGCCGCTTGGATGTCAGCTCTTCCACAACATTCATAATAATGAAATGCAGCAGCTTCCACTTATCCTCATCGGACGTATGGGTAATTCGTTCGAAGAACGGCGCGCTTTGATCAACGACAAACAGCATAACGGCAAAGTCTTTGCGATCCAGCTTCATATCAAAAGTCGTCAAGGCTTCGGCAATCGGCATGTGCCGGTCCAGCTTTCCTTTCAATAACTTTTCGAGGAAATGAGAGCGAACCATGTGCCGCTGCTGTTCCATTTTGCTTTTGAAATCAGCCATCTCAAGCAAGGTGCTGTCGACCGCTTCCTGGATGAAGTGAAACTCATTATAGCGCTGTCCTGAGGCAAGAGTCATTTTTTTGGAAAATGCATGGACAAGGCGCCGAACGGGATTATAATTGCGCCGTAAAAAGAAGAAAGTTAGAATGCCGCCGCCAAGCAGCGAAATCACCATGCTCATATACGTCAAATTGCGGATGTGAGCAGCCTTTTGCCAATAAATCGTGCTCGGCATGATGGACACATATTTGAGTTTGGAAATAGGAGACTGAATGTTAAAAACCTCATATTTCTCATGATCAGAGCCGGAGAAATAGAAGTTTGGCGTGTTTGTTAATTTGTCGTAAGGGAAATCGCTGGGAAGCGCATGGGCTGAATTGGAAGCCAGAATCTGATTCTCATTATTCAATATAAAGACGTGCCCTTTATTGAAAATCTCCATATTCTGAATAGCGCCAAGAATGCGAGACTGATCGACCATGATGACGTTCGTAGCAAGAGGCTGATTGTGTTCCATCGGGTAGGTGCTGATATAGGCCACCGTTTTGCGCAGCATATTATCGTCACCGATCCGGGTCATTGGGATAAAACCTTTGAAGTTGGGACGAGTCATAATTTCTTGCCAAGATGCAAAAGAAAATTCATCGCTCATATGCAGAGTTTGATAGGCAAAAGCGCTAGGTCTGACCGTAGTAGGGAGAATAACGGATTGATCCTTATACAAATAGACATAAAAAGAGTCAATCAGTGGATAGGAGGTTTTGTACATCGATAGATTACGTGCGATTTGAGAAATATCATAGCGATATTCTTTGGGAAAGGCTTCATATTTATTCGAGTAGAGCAGTTCCTGCATGTTCACATTCCATGTGATTTCAAAGTTGAGCTGTTCCATCGCTTTGAATTGGTTATCCATGACTTCGCGAACCTGCTTCAATAGGGAATCATTGGCTTGTTGAATTTCATCCTTCAGCGTTTTGTTGGATTCCACGTACACAAGCAAACCGATGACGACAGGTAAAAGGAGAATAACGATATAGGAGATCATCCACGTTAAGACAATACTTTGTCCATTAAAGATGATTTTATTCTTCATACTAGCAATCCCCTCACAATCAAAATCAAACATAGATAAAGAGTTCATAGTGACTATATGAATGCGCTCTCATTTTATTGTATTTCCTTTCCATCGCTGAAGTCAACGATAGAAAAGAACCAATTTTTTTGCGCAATCTATGAAGTCTCTTCCATCTATTGAGACTCTTCAACCGGTTTGAATCGATTTTTCCCGAAAAAGAAATAAAAGAAATAAGAGATCACCACGTAAACTACTGCTGTAATACAGAAAGCATAAGCGTAGCCGTAATAGGGGCCATGACGGAATACCAGGCCTGTACTGATCGGAGCCGCCAAGAACCAGCCTAGGTTGAAAACCGCTTCCCCAGAAGATGAGGCTAGTCCGCGCAGCGAGCGGTCGACGTAACTCATTTTGACCGAGTTGTAAAAAGGGTTTGCCGCGTTCATTAAGGCCTGCCGGAACAAATAACCGCCGGACGATAAGTAGAAATTAGCGGAGAAAGCCGTCAGGAGGAGAAAGGGGATGGAACAGAGCTGCAAGTACACAACGGATTTGACTTCCCCGAATCTCTTTACAATCATTGGACCAATAAGAAATGCAATTGCTGTAGCTCCTTGTCCTAACGCGACAACAATGCCGATCGCAGACTTGGAAGCTTCAAATCGATCCTCGAAATACACATTCAAGTACGGGACGATCATTCCCCCGCCGATCGCTGACAGCAAGCCGAGTACGCAGAAGATGCCGATAACTTGAAGAGAAGATTTGTGGGAGCGCCACGAATGTTTCCAATTGAGCGGTTCCCTCCGCGGCTGAATTTCCTGATCGCTTTTTTCGAACAAAGCCACAGGGATGATGCCAAGCGCCGCGAAGACAACGCCAAGTAATAAAGTGAAACGTAAACTTATAATTTCCTCTAACCCGATGATAAATTGAAAAAAGTCACATAGCAGGCCGCCGAGCGCGATACCCACAACATTGGCAATCATCACAAGCGCCATATTAAAACTGAACAAATGCACACGCTGCTGTGGCGTGGAATTGTTAGCCATAAAAGGCAGAATGGTTGCCGAGACGACGGCAAGAGCCATGCCTCCGAAGAAGGATGAAACCAGCATGCCTGCTTCAACCTCGAATAAAGAGCGAACCGTCAATGCGACAATGGTGAAAACAAGACCGAACGTAATGACGCGCTTCGGTCCGAATCGGTCATTCATAATGCCTGCAGGAATAAGAATGATGGCTGCTGCCAGGGAAGTCATGCCAACGATGCTGCCGACAGTCGTTTGCTCATAGCCAAGACTTTTGACATACAGGTTATAAACGAGTCCAAACATACCCAAACCTAAGTTCCAAACAAAGTTGAAGCAAAAGAACAGCAAAATATTTCGGCTGTATCCCTGAAACTGAAACTTCCATTCTTGTAGTAAATTCGTCATGCGAGATTCCTGCCTTCATTGTGTGTCTAATTTGTAGCCGCTTTTCCCATTCTACCATCGGTAAATAATTTTGAACACGGGAAAGACTTGATATTAAATGGGATCTGTATAATAATAAGTAGTCTAATCTACGAAACAGGGAGAACATGCTGAAAATGTCTACATCAACGAGTACCGTTACGGAAGAACAGAAACCAGAAGTCGAACAGATTGAAATTTGGAAATGTAAAGAGGCAGATTGTAAAGCATGGGTTCGCAAAGAATTCGTTACGGAAGCTTTACCAAGCTGCCCACTCTGCAAAAATCCGATGATCCGCAGCTATAAGCACGTGCCTGTAACTGCAAAAAAAGGAAACAAAAAATTCCTGGTAGGGAAAAAACGTTTCTAAAAACGAATATTCAAAGACCAAAGCATCTTCGACAACGCTCTTAGAGTGATGCTTTCGGTCTTTTTTTCTTGCAAGATTAACGGTGAACAAGCATACGATGATTAGTGAGGGGGAATGCGGATGAAGCAGCCTGATCTAAATCTAAGTAATGATACCTTAGTGTTGATAGAAAAACTGAAAAAGAGAAAGAAAGAATGGGATAGACTGAAGAAGACGCAATGGATATTTCTCATTGTAACTGCCGCGTTGCTGTTATATTTCACAATATCCTTCTATCATAAGGTTTTATTAGTTTCGGGTGGTAATGCTATGGTCATCCTTGATTTGCTTGTTTCGGACAAAAGATTATCGGCTTCCCTTCTGGCTTTGATAAGCTTTTTTATGTTTACTCGGAACCTAGTGAAGCAAAAAGAGAAAGCCAAAACGAAGTACGAGAATATACGAATGGAAACTGTAGATCGGCTTGATGCCGATTGGTTGCGTGACGTTAAGTCGGAAGCGCGCGATCAGATTTCTAATTATCTGGATAAAGAATATGATATAAACATTGCTTATAAAGGTTGATTCGGCTTTGAAAGCGAGCAGTATTCTCGAGAAATTGAGAATGCTGCTTTTTTTTTGTAAAAAGTACTACCATCCATGAAAACCGCTAGCCGTATTGATGTTCATTGGCGGAGTAACTGGAATTTCTACTGTTACACATGGCGCGGAGGGTGAGGTGAGCAAAGTCGAAGGGTTATGTTGCATTTAATACAACGTATTGGTGTGGTCAGACTGCGAATGCGGTCTTTCGTTGCAGATTATACAATCATTTGTTGTGAAGATGAAATGTAAGCGGTTTAAATACATGAATCATTGCACAAAGTGCAATATAGAGGTGATCTGAGGCCCTATACGGCTAAATGGTTGCACAAAATACAACATAAATTGCTGCTGCAGCCGCGATTCGGACTCTCCACCCATGAAATTTGCTGCCATCGCTTGGCGGTTCCTCGTCGGACGGAACAACAGGGTGCTATTTCATCGAAATAGGCTCTTTTTCGCGCGGAAGGGATCTGTGGGCCGCTATTTGTCCGTTTTCTTAAAGAAAACGGGATTAGTCGGTCAAATAAAGACCTGTAGTTCCGCTGAACACGGAAACGGGCCTAATATGTTAAAATATCGGCCTCTAGTTCCTCAATGGTGTATCGTTGACCAAATGTCTCAGAACGCTGAATTTTTAGCGATACTGGCTGTTCTCAACGCTCAAAATTCGCTCCTACCGGGCTCTTAACAAGCTAGACTACGGAGGGTATTAACTTCTCCAACGGTTCTTCTTCACGAGTGAGGAGCTACAATGGCGCTATTTCATCGAAATAGGGCCTTTTTCATAAGCTATGCGATTTGTTTGTTATGTCTGCCTGGAAATTATTATAGGCAAAGTATTTAATTTAAAATAGTACCTTGACAGTCATAGTAGTATGCTTTATTATGCAGATATGGAGGTGATGACATGAGCGAGAACAAGATCACATCCGACCTGCTTCGTGGACATACGGATACGATGATTTTACGGCTCTTGTCTGAAGCTGATCGCTACGGTTATGAGGTTGTCAAGCTGATAGCCGAGCGATCAGGGGGCGAATACGAACTTAAGGAAGCTACGATGTACTCCAGTTTCCGGCGGCTCGAGGCTGACTTGGATATCGAGTGGTATTGGGGCGATGAAACGCAAGGCGGACGTCGCAAGTATTTCAGGATTACGGAAAAGGGCAAAGCAACTTACGCCCGCAACTTCAACAATTGGGAATATGCCAAACGCGTGTTAGAAAATTTATTATAAGGAGATTGATACTATGAATCAGCAATTGACGAACTATTTGAATGGTGTTTTCACGCCATATGACGGAGTGAAAAGCGTAAATGAATTAAAGGCGGACCTGCACTCCGATTTGCAGGAGCGGTACAGAGAACTCAAAGCCGCAGGCAAGGACGATGCAACCGCATTAAAGATGACAATTGAGAGTATCGGAGATATCGAGGAAACGATCTTGGAGGTTGCCAACCTTTCTCGTTCGCTGGAACGGCAAGTGCTGATTAACTTCAGCGCAAGCAACTTGGCGAATAGCGACTTTGCAGGGGTTACGGCCCACAAAGGCCAGTTTAAAGCCAGCGCGTTACGCGGGTCTGACTTTGCAGGGGCGGACTTGACAGGCAGCTCGTTTAAAAGCAGCGACGTAAGAGAAGCCAATTTTGACCGCGCAAATCTGACGGACTGCAGCCTATCCACACTTGATCTGACAAATGCAAGCTTCCGTAACACCATCCTTGTTCGAACCAATTTCAGCAAGTCGGGGCTCGACGGAGTCAAATTTACAGGATCAAGATTGACCGACGTGACGTTAACGATGACCGATCTTAGAAAAACGGTTTTTGATGGTTGTTCATTTGATGGGGTTGATTTCAAGTACACGGATCTGACTGGCCAATGTTTTGATGGGCAGACGTTTATCGGCGTTAAATTTGACAAAGCAGCTTTAAACGGAGTTTCGTTCAGAAACGCAACACTTAGAAATGTGTCTTTTTTATCGGGATTTACCTTGTCTAAGAAGTATTACAGGGCTATCCAAAGCATCAACTTTGATGGCGCTACGATGGATAAACTGACTTATGCCGCACTTAAAGGGATGGAAGCAAATTTGTCAAAAGTGACAGTCATTTAAATGAAGGAGGGATTCTGATGCAGACCGCGTTTACCAAACCCATTCAAGTAAAAGGATTGACGAAATCCTACAAGGAGCATCAAGTGCTGAAGGGTGTAGATTTCGAGGTGGAAAAGGGCAGCATTTTCGCCCTCCTTGGCTCCAACGGTGCCGGCAAGACAACAGTTGTCAAAATCCTCACTACACTGCTCAAACCAGATAGCGGATCCGCCGCCGTTGGCGGACTAGATGTCGCGTCAAAACCTGATCATGTACGGCAGGTGATCAGTTTGACCGGGCAGTTTGCTGCTGTGGATGAAATTTTGACGGGACGTGAAAATCTGATCATGATTGCGAAGCTGCGATATCTCAAGAACCCGCGACAAGTTGCGGATGACTTGCTCAGGCGCTTCGGCCTGACAGACGCGGCCGACCGCAGGGTGGCTACTTATTCCGGGGGGATGCGCCGCAGGCTCGATATCGCTTTAAGCCTCGTGGGAAAACCGCAGATCATTTTCCTTGACGAACCCACCACAGGGCTTGATCCCGAAGCGCGCATCGAAGTTTGGAAAATTGTTAAGGAGCTTGCGGGTGGCGGCACGACGGTACTCCTTACGACACAGTATTTGGAGGAGGCTGAGCAGCTGGCTGACCGAATTGCTATTCTGCATGAGGGTAAGATTATTGCCAGTGGCACACTCTCGGATCTGAAAAAGCTGTTCCCATCCGCAAAAGTGGAATATGTGGAGAAGCAGCCGACACTTGAGGAGATTTTCCTGGCTATCGTCGGCAAAAAGGAGGGGAAATAAATGGAGACGGTAAAAAATCATTTCTTCAGCGATATCAGCGTCATGCTGGGACGGTCCATGCGCCATATTTTCCGCAGCATGGATACCATCATCACGGTGACCATTATGCCCATCGCGATGATGCTGCTGTTCGTCTATGTGTTAGGCGGTGCCATTCAAACCGGAACGGATAACTATGTGAATTACCTTTTGCCCGGCATATTATTAATTGCCATTGCCAGCGGTGTGTCCTACACGGCTTACCGATTATTTATCGATGTGCAGCGGGGCATATTCGAGCGGTTTCACACCATGCCGATTGCCCGTTCCACCTTACTGTGGGGGCATGTCATAACTTCGCTGGTATCCAACGCAATCTCCGTTGTCGTTATTCTTCTGGTCTCGTTGCTTATGGGCTTTCGTTCCTCTGCCGGCTTGCTGCCATGGCTTGCCGTTGCCGGGATCCTTGCACTGTTTACGTTGGCCTTAACCTGGGTCGCAGCGATAGCTGGACTGTCCGCAAAAAGCGTTGATGGCGCCAGCGCCTTCTCCTATCCGATTATCTTCCTACCATTTATCAGCTCGGCCTTTGTGCCAACCGAGTCGATGCCGACCATCGTTCGCATCTTCGCAGAGAATCAACCGGTGACCTCGATTGTAGAAGCTATCCGCGCCTTGTTGTCAGGCCAGCCTTTGAATAACGATATATGGATTGCACTTGCGTGGTGCGCCGGAATTATGCTAGTGGCTTATATCTTTGCCATGAGGGTTTATAAAAAGAGAATATGAACAGTTGACCGCCGCTAGGCGGTTTTATTGTGTTATATTGGTTACAAAGATTAATTGCAAAGTGAGGAAACGAGCCGGAATGAGATACGAATGCCAATACATAGCTGATGAAAAAATACGTATTCCTTGGGATGAAATTACCCCGGAGAGGCTGTACGAAGTTGTAACCGGAGCCAATCCTCGTTTGGAAACGCAGTTCCGCGCATGCTGGACTGAAGATGCCTTGCATGTCCGGTTTGAGTGTGAAGACGATCATGTCGTGGCGACGATGGAGCGGCGTGATGATCCGATTTATGAGGAGGACGTTGTGGAGGTGTTCCTTGACCCCACAGGTACGGGCAAAGTCTACTACGAATTCGAACTCAGCCCGCGGGGCGTTGAATTCGATGCTCTGATTCACAACAGCCTTGATGGGAATAAAAAAGTGGATGTGGCTTGGGACGCTAAGGGTTTGCGCACGTCTGTCTCCGATGGGGCAGAGGGGTGGAAGCATTATGAACTGGAAATTCCATTTGCCGATCTAAGGGAAGGGCTGGAGCAAGAGCAAGTTCCGCAGCATGGTGCCGAGTGGGGCTGGAATCTGTACCGGATCGATGACGATACGGAAGGCAAGCGGCATTACTGGGCCTGGTCTCCGACCGGTGCAGTCAATTTTCATATTCCTCAGCGTTTCGGGACGCTTGTGTTTGTGAAAGAATAAAAAAAGCTCCGCCTTCCTCTTACGGAAAGCGGAGCTTTTTATTTAGCGGAACTACGGTCACCTATTTCACCCGTTAGAGCTGGAAATTGGATAATTTGGCGGGAATAAGGTCTTACAGTTCCGTTTCACCCAGAGAATTGGGCGAATTCGCTCAAATAACGGCCTGTAGTTCCCACCGTAATTGATTTGCTCAACGATAATCAGCTTAAGCGCCAGTCAGCACATCATGCACATGCTGCCAAGCCCAATCCAGCTCCTCCCGCGTAATGGTTAGCGGAGGAGCAAAGCGAATGATGTGCTCGTGTGTCTCCTTGCACAAAAGTCCCTTCTCCTTCAGCTGTTCGCAGAAGGGGCGGGCCGGGACCTTAAGGTCAATACCAATGAACAGCCCGCGTCCGCGAATCTCCGCGATCAGCGGCGACTGAATTTCCTGAAGCCGCTTCAGGAAATAAGCCCCAAGCTCATCCGAGCGCTCTGCGAGCCGCTCGTCTTCAATCACTTCCAGCGCCGCAATAGCGACGGCGCAGCCGAGCGGGTTCCCACCGAAGGTGGAGCCGTGGGACCCGGGCTCGAACACCTCAAGGACCTCTCGATCTCCGGCTACGGCCGAGATCGGAAAAACACCGCCGCCGAGGGCTTTGCCCATAATGTACAGGTTCGGCGTGACGCCTTCCCAGTCCGTAGCGAAGCGGCGGCCCGTACGGCCGAATCCGGTCTGGATTTCGTCCGCAACGAAAAGCACACGATTCGCTTGGCATAGCTCATAACATTCCCGCAGGTAACCGTCCTGCGGGATCACGATGCCGGCTTCGCCCTGAATCGGCTCGAACAAAAACCCGGCTGTATGCGGTCCGATGGCCGCCCGAAGCGCCTCCACATCCCCGTATGGGATGATGCGGAAGCCGGGCGTGAAAGGTCCGAAGCTGCGCTTGTATTCCGGCGATGACGAGAAGGAAGTGACCGTCACCGTGCGCCCATGGAAATTCCCTTCACAGACGATAATTTCCGCTTGATCTTCCGGAATCCCTTTGACGTCGTAGCCCCATCGGCGGATCGCTTTGACCGCCGTTTCGACAGCTTCGGCACCGGTGTTCATCGGCAAAATCATCGGTTTATTGGTGTAATTCGCTAATTTTTCATAGAAAGCTCCCAGTGTCTCGCTATGAAAAGCTCTTGAAGTCAAAGTAACCTTCTCAGCTTGTTCATGGAGCGCTTTCAAGATATGGGGGTGACGATGCCCTTGATTCAAGGCCGAGTAAGCGCTAAGCATATCCATGAAGCGGTTGCCGGCTGGATCCTCAACCCACACGCCTTCCGCTTTGGAAATGACGATAGGCAGCGGGTGGTAATTATGGGCTCCGTACTTTTCTGTTTGATCAATAATCAAAGAACTTTTTGTGTCCATGAGTATTCCTCCTTGGAGTGCAACCTGGCCAAACGTGTTTTGATACTTGTATTGTCGCACAATGCGAGCTTGTAATCTATTGTATTCTTCTGGTTATAAGGTTGCTCATGTGCATGCATGTGTCAATGGATCAATATTCGGGCAGCGTATTTTAATGGAATGTCCTTGCATCGGCGGCCTGTGAGCATATATTAGTAGAGAAAGGTAATATTATTTGAAGAATACTAAAACATTTCGATTTATGAAAATGCTTTCATTTTTGCATAAATTTATTACAAGGCGTGTCAGATATTGCAGGAATATGGGCAGGAAGGCGCGAATAGTTCTGATAACTACTGTACATTACGGTGGTCAATTAAAATTCGTCCCCTGAAGAATGCAGTTTGAACACCTACTTCGCGAGCGAGCAGTTACTTTAATGAAAAAGGAACGGTGTGTACGATGAGTATTCGCATTGAAAAAGATTTTTTAGGTGAAAAGCAAGTTCCAGCCGAGGCTTACTACGGCATTCAAACGATGCGTGCCCTTGAAAATTTTCCAATTACAGGCGTTAAAATTCATGCAGAACTTATAACGGCGTTAGCAGAAGTAAAACGAGCGGCAGCTCTGGCGAATATGGAAACTCATATGCTGCCTAAGAAGATTGCTGAGCACTTGGTAAAAGCAGCTGAAGAAGTCAGAGAGGGCAAACTTCTGGATCAGTTCATTGTAGACTCCATCCAAGGGGGAGCAGGAACTTCAATCAATATGAATATGAATGAAGTACTGGCGAATCGGACGCTGGAGCTGATGGGTGAGGAGAAAGGCAGTTACTTTCACTGTAATCCAAACAATCATGTGAATATGTCGCAGTCGACGAATGACGTCATTCCTACTGCGATCAAAATTGCCGCCTACCGCTTATCCCAGCAATTAATCGAGACGATGATCTCGCTGCAAAGCGCTTTTGCCAAAAAAGAAAAGGAATTTGATGATGTGATAAAAATGGGGAGAACGCATCTTCAGGATGCTGTTCCGATTCGTCTTGGACAAGAATTCGGCGCCTACGCACGTGTCTTGCAGCGTGATATCAATCGGATTCGCCAAGCTTCAACGGGTCTTTTGACAGTGAATATGGGGGCAACTGCCGTAGGGACGGGGCTGAATGCGAAGACGGAGTATGTCAATCGCGTGATGTTTCATTTGAAAGATGAGTGCGGAATCCCGGTTGAGAATGCCGAGCACTTGGTTGACGGCACGCAAAACATGGATGCTTACACAGAACTCTCCGCCTCTTTGAAGGTTTGTGCCGTGAATCTGTCCAAAATATGCAACGATATTCGTCTGATGGCTTCAGGTCCTCGTGCAGGTCTAGGGGAGCTGAAATTGCCGCCAAGACAACCAGGGTCCTCGATCATGCCGGGCAAAGTGAACCCTGTTATGCCGGAGGTTGTGAACCAAGTTGCCTTCCAAGTTATCGGGAACGATCATACGATCTGCTTGGCGTGTGAAGCAGGCCAATTCGAGCTGAACGTCATGGGTCCTGTCCTTGCGTTTAACTTGCTGCAATCGCTCAAAATCTTGCGTAACGCGGCGGATGTCTTCGAGCGCTTCGCCATCGAAGGTCTGGAAGCGGACCGCGACCGGTGCCGCACCTATGTCGAGCAAAGCTTCGGCATCGTTACGGCTCTGAATCCGCATCTTGGTTATGAGGTAGCCGCGCAGCTGGTTAAAGAGGCCGTGCGCACAGGTATGACGCTGAAAGAGCTGATTCTGGAGCGCGGATTGCTGACTACGGAGGAGATTGAAGAAATCCTCAATCCGATTCAGATGACGACGCCAGGCATTGCGGGCGAAAGATTGCTGCATCCTGCCGACTAAGTCAGGCTAGAACGAAGAAAATGCCCTTAACTCATCGGAAAGATGGGCTGAGGGCATTTTCTTTATCTTTTAGATACAGCAACCTTGGAGCTGCCTATGCCATTGATAAGCAAATAGAAAGTTGTGTACATGGCAAGGATGACAAAGCCGACTAGCACGCAGAAAATAATAGCTTCTTTGTGTATACTCTTTTGCAGGGTGTCCACGATATCCAGACTCAACAGAGCATCCCAGCTGTTCAATCGATATTCTCTGCCCAAAAGAATGCCATACCCGCTGAGCAGCGAGGTTACGATCATGAGGAACCATGAGAGGATGCGGCCCCAATATTTCATCAAAATGAGATGGATCATATACATGGAGCTGCAGCCAAGCAATAAACCATTCCACGCATATAAAAAAATGGTGAAAAAATCATTCCAAAAGCTCATGTTCCAGGCTTTTTTGGTTATGTATAAGTCCTTCAAAAGCGTTAAATGGATGAAATCGGTTATGATATACGGGGCATTCGGGAGGAACAAAAGCCAGGCTAGTCCAAAGATGAAGGTGAATAAATGGACGACAACCGAAGGTCGGCGCGAATGTAACAAATAAGCCAACCAGGCGAACAAATTGGGGATCCAGGCAAGGAATAGATTCCAATTCAGGAATTCAAAATAGGTTTGGTTTTTGAAGAACAGATAGATCCCAATCGTGGATAAGGAAAGCAGGGCGAGTAAAAGCTGCAAAACCCAGTGATTTATCGTTTTCATGCAATCTCCAATCCTGTGTCCGTCTTGTAAGTCATCAATATTTTACCAATTAAACCTGCTTGCAACAAGCACAAAAACCCGTATCCCTTGTGAGGGATACGAGTTTCGGATAGGGTTTCGGCTATAGAATTTGTTTCCCCAGCAATGAACTAATGAGGCCGACCGCCAGGTGCGAAGTTTTGTTGTTATCGTCGAGTAGCGGATTAACTTCAACGAATTCTGCGGATGTGACGATGCCTGCTTCATGCAGCATCTCGACGGCGAGATGGGCTTCGCGGAATTGGAGTCCGCCTTTGACCGCTGTGCCGGTTCCTGGCGCTTCAAGAGGATCTAAGGAATCAACATCAAAACTGACATGAACGCCATCTGTTTTACCGCTTATATAAGTGATGGCATCCTGCATCACAGCCGCCATCCCTTTGCGATCGATATCATGCATGGTATAGCATTTGATGCCGAGTGAACGGATCAGCTTTTTCTCGCCTTCATCGAGGGAACGGGAACCGATAAGGACGATATTTTCCGGCTTCACCTTGGCTTGATCCCCTTGAATGCCGGTTAACAGAGGGTGCCCCATCCCAAGGCTAATCGCGAGCGACATGCCGTGAATATTGCCGGACGGGCTCGTGTGCGCCGTATTTAAATCCGAATGCGCATCAATCCATATGACACCTAAATTCGTATAATGCCCGGATAAACCAGCCAATGTCCCAATGGCGATGCTATGATCGCCGCCTATTACGAGGGGAAACTGACCTTGTTCGGCTGCTTTGGAAACTTGCTCAGCCAAGCGAGTATTTATGTCTATAACTTCAGCTAAATATTTTAGATTTTTTTTATCCACCTCAGGCGGAAGCGGAGCTGCTGTATCGTTCGGGAGGCGTATGTCCGCCACATGTTGAATCGTCATATTCATTTGCTGCAAGCCCCGCAACAAGCCTGCCTGGAAAATAGCTTTAGGTCCTTTACTAGCCCCGCGTCGGCCTGCTCCAAGATCAAATGGCACGCTAATCGCAGCAATCGTCGGTTTGGTACTCATACGATCAACTCCTCTTGTTTGGATGGGGTGCAAGAAATTCCGTCTACCTTCTGACTAACATTCCCAATTTGGTAAAAACCAATGCTCCTATACTATATGAAAAAAGAACCTTCCGTTCCACACCTATTGTGGGTTTAGAAGGTCTCTTTTGTCTAAGTTAAAATGCCCAGTTGCCCTTGCGGAAAATAGGTTCCATGCGGCCATCTGCATGCTCGCCGTCAATATCCATGTCGGCCGAACCGACCATGAAATCAACATGGATCAGGCTGTCGTTAAGCCCTGCTGCCAACTGCTCATCCTTGGACATGGCAGGCCCGCCCTCCACACAGGTAGGAAAAGCTCTTCCCAAAGCCAAATGATTTGAAGCATTTTCATCAAAAAGTGTATTGAAAAAAATCAGATTCGAATTGGAAATCGGTGAATCATGAGGCACAAGCGCGATTTCGCCTAAATAATGGGCGCCTTCATCCATTTCAATCATCGCTTTCAAGGATTCAAACCCTACCTCGGCTTTGTAATCGACGACACGTCCGTTATCGAAGGTAATTGTAAAGTTGTCGATCAAATTTCCTTGATAACTTAACGGCTTCGAACTGCGCACTGTTCCTTGTGTCCCTAGGCGATTCGGTGAAATAAACACCTCTTCCGTCGGGATATTCGGGTTGAATTCAAAACCTCCCGTTCCGTTCGTAGCCGATCCACCGCGCCAAATGTGGTTTTTCGGCAGTTCGACCGTCAGCTCTGTGCCCGGGGCACGGTAATGAATTTTATGGAACTGCTTCTCGTTGAGCTGTTCTCTTTTGCTGCGCAGCGTGGCGTTATGCTCGTGCCAAGTCTGAACAGGATTGTCTTGATCGACGCGCGTCGCTTTGAAGATCGCCTCCCATAGGGCAGCCATGGCCGCTTCTTCATCCAAGTTCGGGAACACCTTGGAAGCCCAGGCTGGAGTTGGTGCTGCAGCAATCGACCAAGTCATGAAATAGGAGGACATGCTTTCTCTCCATTTTACCAACATAGGTCCAGCCGCTTTGGAATTTGCGGAAATGCGTGCGGGATCTACGTCCTTCAGCAGCTCAGGATCTACGGCATCAATCAATAGATAAGCGCCGTTATTGTCCGCTAAATCGTTAAGTGCTTGAGCGCGCCAAGCAGGGTACTCGTGAAAAGCTTCCTCTGGTGCGTGCATATATTTAATTTGTGTGCTGATTTCATCTTGCCATTCAATATGTACGTGTTTGGCTCCTGCTTCATAAGCTTTCCGGGATATGAGGCGCACAAGAGCCGGATGGAGAATGGGAGCATTAATCCACAGCGTTTGGCCGGATTGGATATTCACACCCACGCGGACGATCAGTTCCGCATATTTATCAAGATTACGTTCAAAGGTCATAGAAATCCTCCTTTTTTCTATAGCTTGCTAGCAGTTTATCGTGGAGTTCATAAACTGTCAAATAATTTTTACCGTCGTTCTTTCATAAAGGTGCTGGGGTTCGTGCCATGCCATTTGCGGAATTGATTGGTGAAGTGATTATAGTTTTGAAAGCCGACGTCATAGCAAACGTCTGAAGCGCTTCGCTGCGTATGTTCAAGCAGGAGTGCTGCTTGCTGAATCCGCATGCGGTTCAGGGAATCAATGATGGAGTACCCTGTGCTGGCTTTGAAAAGATGAGCGAGCCGCGATGGGGAGAGTCCGACACGCTGAGCTAGTTCTTCGATGCGGACAGGCTCGCGCATCTGCTGGGACAAGAGATGGAGGACCTCTTCAATGCGAGGGTCCATTTTACGGCTTGTTTTCTGCGCCATGATCAGCAGGATTTCCCGCAAGGAGGAAAGGATCAGCTCAAACCAGTATTCCCCGCGTTCTCTGGAATCCTGCAGAATACGGGCGAAAGCTTGGTAGATGCGTTCCCGGAGCGACTCGCTTTCAATCGTGAGGAAAAGCTGCTCTTCCTTGGGCAGCAGATTCGTCTCTGCGAGGATGGATGGAAAATGGGCCCAAACAAACTCCCAATGATGATTTTTCCTCGTACCGTAATGCTGCGGAGTTCCTGGAGCAAGCAGCGTGAGATCCCCTGCCCGGCAGCGTCTTTCATTCCCGCCAAGTTTGAAGTAACCTTCGCCGCCTAGCGTGAAGCAGAGAAGCCAATCGTTACGTCCTTCAGGGCGAATGGTGAAGTAGGAATCCGATTCATTGAAATGCCCTGCCAAGAATGTGTTTGCTTCCATATTCATAAAGATCGTTCCCTCCTGAGCGCTGCCTGCTAATAAACTGAGTATAACAGAAAATAGCAGGATTATAGGATTTATTAGCAGCATTCTTACTTCTGTGAGAGAGCATTATTCGATATGCTGAGAACATGAAGAATAACAGATAACTTGGAGGGAAGACAAGATGGCGAACACATTGCTTAAGCTGACGAAAGAGCAAAAACAGCATTTTGAACGGGAAGGGTATTTGATCGTAAAAGGCTTATTTTCAGCGGAACATTTGGCGGAAATTGATGCTACATTTGAAGAGATTTCGTTGCAGGCGATTCCGGGGCATTTCGAACCTGACTTGCAAGGAGATGGATCGGACCCTCTGAAGCGTTATCCGCGGGTCATGCATCCGCACCGTTTTAACGAGACGGCTAGGAAGTATATGCTGCATCAGCCGGTGATGGAGGTGTTAGCTGATTTGTATGAGGAGGAAGCGCTGGCTGCCCAGAGCATGTTCTATTACAAACCGCCAGGCTCTCGCGGCCAAGCGCTGCACCAGGATAACTTCTATTTACAGGTTGAGCCCGGCAACTGTATAGCCGCATGGACAGCGATAGATGCAGCAGATGAGGAAAACGGCGGTCTGCTCGTCGTTCCCAAGACGAATACGCTGGATCTTTCTTGCCCCGATCTGGCAGATGCCAAAGAATCGTTTACCACGCATTATGTTAAGCCGCCAAAAGACGAAAAGGCGATACCGGTCGTCATGGAAAGAGGCGACGTGCTGTTTTTTAACGGAAATCTCATCCACGGCTCGTACCGCAACAAAACGAAGGATCGCTTCCGCAGGGCGTTCATCTGTCATTATGCCAATGAATCCGCTACGCACATTAGTCACTATTATTGCCCTTTGTACCGCCAAAACGGTGAAACCGTCGATCTGGAAAATAACCCAAGCGGCGGACCATGCGGGAATGAATTCGAAGCCGCCTATCCGCATTAAGGCTATGCAATAAGCTTACAAGCAAAGGACTGTTCCTTAGGCCAATCATGGGTCGGGGGCGGTCCTTTTTTACATTCCGGTAGGAATTGAGTTATTTGGTATGGAAAATTTTCAATTGTTTACAATAGGGGAGGGGTGATTGATTAGATGATGCAGGGATGGATTGCAGGTCTCATGCTTTTTATGCAAATGAATGAAATGGCGGATCAGACAACCAAGGATGGAAGTTCTCAAATTCAAGCGAATGTCCAGCGTGAGGCTTACCGACTTGATTATGTTGACGTGCCGTTGGTTAATAATGAGCGATTAGACCGTCTCATGACCGAAATGGAGAAGAAAGCGTACCGGAAACCCGTGAATGCGACAATTAGTGATGCAGGAGGGATAGTGAAGGAAATTCCAGGAGCACAGTTGAATCGGCGTGCTTTTGTGGAACAATTTTACAAGCAGTTTTACAGTGAGGGACCTATGAAATTTGATGTTCCTACGCTGCCTATATATCCGAAAGTAGATAGTGAACTGCTGGCTAGCATCCGCGTACATCCAATCGGCTATTATGTGACGTATTTTAATTCAAATAATAAGCACCGCTTTACGAATATTAAGCTCGCTACTCAGGCGATTAACAACTACGTGGTTCTCCCGAATGAAACGTTCTCTTTTAACCGGGTGGTTGGCGTTCGTACGCGTGGAAGAGGCTATATGCCGGCGAAAGTTATTGTGAGGGGAGAATTTTCAGAAGGGATTGGCGGTGGAATTTGTCAAACCTCCTCGACCCTTTTTAATGCGGTGGACCGGGCTGGTCTTACGATTGTCGAAAGATACTCGCACAGCAGATCTGTGCCCTACGTACCTTCAGGGAGAGACGCGACGGTGAACTGGGGAGGACCGGATTTTAGCTTCAAAAACAACTATAATCAGCCGATCCTGATCAGAGCACAGGCTTTGCCCGGCCGTGTCTATGTCAGCATTTACTCTTCGGAGTTGGTTAATCATAAACCGCGGCACGTTCCAGGCGCTTCCAAGACGATACCGGAAGAAATAACGGCGGGTGCAAATGCCGAGAATTCAAATCCATAAACTTTGAGAGGTCAATATATGCATATTTCGCAAAATTAAAGCAAAAAATCACAAGACTTCGCATCCACCTTCGGCTAAAATTAAGGGCAGATCAATCAGGTCGAGAAAGGTGGAAATTTGCTTTATGAAAACGTTTTTAGATGAAAACTTCCTACTTACTAATCAAACCGCTGTTCATTTGTTCCACGAATACGCCAAAGATCTGCCGATTATTGACTATCACTGCCACTTGAGCCCTAAAGAGATTTATGAAAATAAACAATTCAATAACATTACGGAAGCTTGGCTTTACGGCGACCACTACAAGTGGAGAATGATGCGCGCTAACGGCGTTGAAGAGAATAAAGTGACTGGAGAAGCTAGCGATTATGATCGTTTCGTTGCTTGGGCAGGTACGCTGCCAATGGCGATCGGTAACCCGCTGTACCACTGGTCTCACATGGAACTTCGCACATTTTTTGGTGTGAATGACCTGATTAACGAACAGAACGCGCCTGCCATTTGGGAAAAAGTGAACGCGAAGCTGGCTGAAGGCGGTTCACGCGCCAGAGACCTGATCACGAATTCCAAAGTAACGGTCATCTGCACGACGGATGATCCAGTTGATTCCTTGGAGTATCATATCAAAATCAAAGAAATCAAAGATTTCCACACGCAAGTATTGCCGTCTTACCGTCCTGACAAAGCGCTCGAAATTAACCGAGCTACGTTCCTTCCTTGGATCGCTCAATTGGAAAAAGCGGCAGACATCACGATTTCGTCCTACGACGATCTGCTAGCGGGACTTGAGAGCAGAGCGGAATTCTTTAATTCCGTAGGCTGTAAAGTGTCTGACCATGCTTTGGATTACGTGCCTTTTGCGGTGGCGACCAAAGAAGAAGTTGAACAAATTTTCAAATCGGCCTTGGCTGGCAACGCAGTTAGCTTGGAAGATGAGAAAAAATATAAAGCCTTCACTTTGCTATTCCTGGGCGGCGTATATAAAAAGCTCGACTGGGCGATGCAATACCATATCAACGCATCCCGTAACAATAACGGACAAGCTTTTGCAAAACTTGGGCCGGATACAGGTTTTGACTCCATTAACGATAGCCTTGTAGCGAGCGCGCTAACTGGATTGCTTTCTTCGCTGGCTGTTGCGGATTCGCTGCCAAGAACTATTCTTTACTCATTGAACGCACGTGACAATGAAATTCTTGCTTCGCTGATGGGCAGCTTCCAAGGCGACGGAATCCCGGGCAAAATTCAGCTTGGCGCCGCTTGGTGGTTCAACGATACGAAAGACGGCATGGTTTCGCAGATGAAATCGCTTGGCAATTTCGGATTGCTTGGCCGTTTTGTCGGCATGCTCACCGACTCCAGAAGTTTCTTGTCGTACACGAGACATGAATACTTCCGCAGAATTCTGTGCAACATGTTCGGCGAGTGGGTTGAAGCGGGCGAGTTCCCGAATGACGAGCAGCTGCTCAAGCAGTTGGTTCAAGGTATCTCCTACGATAACGCGAAGCAATATTTCGGGTTTTAAAAAGAAAAGGCCTCCACTTGTGGGGGCCTTTTCTTTATGTGTGTGGTCGCGCCGCGTGGTGACCAGTGGTGACCGTGGGCAGATGTTTGATGCTGAACATCGAACATCTGAACATAAACATTACACTCAACTCTTGTCACCTGCCATCAGCCGCTATAGCCATAACCAAGTAACACCACCGTCACCAGTTACCAGTAGCCATAAGCAAGTAACATCACCGCGATCAGTCACCAGCAGCCATAACCAAGTAACACCACCGTCACCAGTAGCAAATACCTCCCCCGCTCCCTTCATTAAGAGGAAAGGGAACTATGAGCCTCTATTTTGCAGAAACGGGCTGTTTTCGGGGCAAATAGGAACTACAGGGCCTTATTTCTCGGCTTGGAGTTGATATTCGGCAGAAACATTGGAATAGAGGACCATAGTTCCCTTTGACCTGCCAATTGGCGATTATCAGGCAAATTAGCGGACCATGGAATCATCACTTTTCCAAGGAATTAGAGGTATAATTTCCATCTAGTTCCACCCGATAGACTTAAACTTCAAAAAATAACATTACTTTATCCATCTAATCCCGATCAAATGTGCATCCAATCTACATTTAATGTGCACTCAATCTTCATCTACCTCTCCATCCACTCTCCAAACTCCCCACCTAACGCGCCCCGCCAGCCACTACTGGCTCAGCCGCATCAGTTTCCGGCACTCTAGCGGCGTCTGCGAAGTGACCTGCTTAAACACGCGGCCAAAATGGGCGACGCTATCGAAGCCCGATTGCTCCGCAATGTGAATAACCTTCAGTTTGGTTTCTCTTAGCAGCCGCTGTGCTTCTCGAATCCGCACATTGTTCAAATATTCAACGAACGAGAATCCCGTCGTTTCTTTAAAAGAGCGGCAAAAATAGCTGGGACTAATATAAAAGGTCTCCGAGATCGAAGCCAGCGTCAACCGATTCCGGTAATGCTCGTTGATATAAGCCACAATCTCAAATATTTTGGGATTGTGCGCTTGCGCGTGACTTTGTGCTGTGCTGATCCTGTCCGTCATGCGTGAGCAGAAGATCAGCAGCTGCGTAAACAGCGCGCGGCTGTTTAATTGCCACCCACCGAGCGCCTGCTGCTGCTCCCGGAGCAGCTGAAACAGCAGATTCTCAACCAAGGTACGATTCGTACCGCTCAGAGAGAATACATGCTGTTTCTGCACAAAAGGCACAAGCAGATGCTCGGAAGCATCTTCTCCAATGGATCGAATCCACCTATCATCGAAGCTGAGCAATATACGCTCATGAGCCTCCGCATCGGCATTTCGCGTTTTGTGCAGCTGATTTTTATCGATAAGAACGAGGTCGCCTTCTTGAATGAGATACGAGCGGTCTTGTATAAAGTAGTAGCGTTTGCCACTCAGCAAATAGTAGATTTCATAATGATCATGGAAATGATTCACCTGCATGGAGTAGGGCCGGTCTCTGCGTAGTCTTTCGATTTCATATTGGATCACAACGGACACCTCTTCGATCAAATCAAACTAAATGTACTGTTATTATAGCAAAATATGCAAGGATTGAAAGACATTAGATAAGATTTGATTAGAAACGCAGCAAATATTGTATTAATCTTGAGGTAAGAAAACTTATTCTCGAGAGGGGCTTAACCAGTTATGAAAAAACGTTATGCAGTCGTCGGCACCGGAGGACGTGCTGAATTTTTCTATGGCGCTATTGTAAGGGATTTCCAAGATACATCTGAGCTTGTTGCCATCTGCGATATCAATCAAACGAGAATGGACTTTACCAACGGTTTGCTGCAAAAAAAATATGAATACAAGGCTGTGCCTACTTATAAAGCGCATGAATTCGAAGAGATGATCCGCAGAGAAAAGCCGGATTATGTGATTGTAACTTCCGTTGATCGCACGCATCACACCTACATTATTAAAGCGATGGAGATGGGCTGCGATGTCATTTCGGAGAAACCGATGACGGTGGATGAAGAGAAATGTCAAGAAATTCTTGATGCTATCAAGCGGACAGGACGTCAGCTTCGCGTAACTTTCAATTACCGTTATGCCCCGCATAATACGAAAATCCGCGAATTGATCATGGATGGAACAATTGGCGACGTGCATTCCGTACATTTCGAGTGGCTGCTTAACACCCAGCATGGAGCGGACTATTTCCGCAGATGGCACCGGGATAAGCGCAATGGCGGCGGTCTGCTTGTGCACAAATCGACGCATCATTTCGATCTCGTGAATTTCTGGTTGGGAACACGTCCTGAAACTGTATATGCAATGGGCGGCTTGATGTTCTATGGTAGAGAAAATGCCGAGAAACGCGGCGAAACCAAGTTCTATCAACGCGCAACAGGCAACGAAAATGCGAAGGACGATCCATTTGCACTGCATTTGGACAAAAACGAGCACCTCAAAGGCTTATATTTAAATGCGGAACATGAAGACGGTTATCAGCGCGATCAAAGCGTTTTCGGCGACGGTATCAGCATCGAAGACACAATGGGCGTTATGGTCCGTTACAAAAATAAAGCGATTTTGACATACTCTTTGAACGCTTATATGCCATGGGAAGGCTTCAATGTGCATATTAACGGCAGCAAAGGCCGTATTGAAATGAAAGTCGTAGAGCAATCCTACGTGAATTCCGGCGGGAAAAAAGAAGACGAAGGTGCTTTGAAGGAGAAAACAATCAAAGTGTTCCCTATGTTCGCAGCGCCGTATCAGGTTCAAATCGAAGAAGGCGTTGGCGGTCACGGCGGCGGAGACCCTGTGCTGCTGCGGGATATTTTCGAAAAAGCATCTGACGATCGCTTCCAAAGAGCTGCTTCGCATGTCGATGGCGCAATGTCCATCCTTACTGGTATCGCAGGTAACATATCCCTACGCACAGGACAACCTGTGGCTGTTGATAAGCTGGTCACTTTTTAGCAAATGAGGGTGAGGTGACTGTATGTGGAATCCAGATGCCATCATGGAGAATCTCTATCTCTCCTATGAGCAGAAACGTTTAGAGCAGATGAGGGAAGAGAGTGCTGAACAGACCCGGGAAAGGCTTAAGCAAGGGCTGGCCACTTCTTTGGACATAGGGCTGATGACGAAAGATGAGCTTCTCCCTGTTCTGCTCGAGCGTATCGAACGGGATGATCATATTCAGGAACGAATCGAATTTGGAACGGTGGCGGGATTCCGTGTCCCTGCTTACGTGCTAATTCCTAAGGGTAAAAAAGAGCGTTCAACCGCTGTCCTTGCCCTGCATGGGCATGGCTACGGCAGCAGGCAGATTTCCGGCATGCATGCCGATGGCAGCGAAAATACCGGGGAACCGGATTCTCACGGAAATTACGCGGTTGAATTAGTGAAACGCGGCTTTATCGTGATGGTACCGGAAATTATCGGTTTCGGCGATCGCCGATTGGCGGAGGAGCTAAAGGACGGAAAAGTTGGCAACTCCTCTTGCCAAGCACTCGCTTCCCATCTGTTGTTGTACGGCATATCGTTGGCGGGGCTGCGTGTGCATGAAGCGCAGCGGGCCATCGATTATCTGTTGACACGCGAGGACGTTGAAGGAGACAACGTCGGCTGCTTTGGCTTCTCGGGTGGCGCCTTAATTGCTTCTTACCTAGCTGCGCTGGACGAACGCGTCAAGGCTACGGTGTTATGCGCTTTTGGGAATACGTTTAAGGGTAGTATCATGCATCTTCGTCACTGTATCGACAACTACTTGCCAAGCGCGTTGGCTTATGCGGAGCTGCCTGACTTAATGGGGCTGATTGCGCCACGGTCGTTATTCATTGCTTCTGGCCGGCAGGATCGGATTTTCCCGGTAGCTACGACGGAAGTGGCAATCGAGCAATTGAAGGGTGAGTACACGAGAGCCGGTGCGGCTGAGCGGTTGGGATTCCATTTGTACGAAGGTAAGCACGAAGTGAATGGGAGCCAGGCCTATCCTTGGCTTGTTGAGGCTATGAGCAGAGAGCTGTCCGGTTGTTAACCGGCGGCTCTTTTTGCTTTCTATCGTTATCTTTCTATGCTACCCTGTAGGGAGAGTTAATAAGGTGGTGTGCCTTTTTTGAAAAGAATCTTAATCACAGGATATAAAGCATCAGAGCTAGGCATTTTTTCATTAAAACATCCAGGCATTTCGATTATTAAAAAAGCGATCCAAAAGCGACTCACTCCGCTGATCGAAGAGGGACTTGAATGGGTTGTTGTGAGCGGCGGTTGGGGCGTCGAGCTGTGGGCGGCGGAGGCTGTTCTTGACCTTAGAGAAGGCACTTACCCGGAGCTCAAATTGGCTGTTATCACGCCTTTTTTGGAGCAAGAAGAGAAGTGGAGCGACGAGAAAAAGAATAGCTACACGAGCGTTATAACTCGGGCTAATTATGTCAATAGCATCACGAAAACGAAATATGAGGGACCTTGGCAGTTTAAGGAGCGGGACAAGTTCCTGCTGCGCAATTCGGACGGTATTCTTCTGGTCTATGATGAGGATACGGAAGGGTCTCCGAAATTCATGAAGCAGCAAGCTGCGCAGGTGGCCGCTCATCACGATTATCCTATCATCACAATTAACGCCAGTGATCTCCAAAATGTCGCCGAAGATGAACAGGATATGGAGCACGGCGATGCGTGGGGAGATATGGACACCCTGCATCCAGGTGGGCCTGCTGATTATGAAGAAATTTAAACGGCCAGCTGCTTACGCCTCCACGGCTCCCGGCAGCATGCCGACAAAAGCGCTTAGTGAGCTGCTTATAAAAGCATCCTTGCGCATGATAAATTCCGTTTTGATAAAACGGTAATGCTGAGGAATCGCAAAAGTGCGGATTAATCCTTCCGCTTCATGCTTCTGTATGACGGCCTTTGGCATAAGCGAGATGCCTAATCCTGCGGAAATACCGCCAATAATGGCTTCCAACATACCGAATTCCATCATGATCGGTTGTGTGATGCCAATGGACTGCAGCCACTGATCCAGAACGTCGCGATAGGAGCAACCTGTGGTGAACACAAGAACAGGCTTCGTCAAGGCCTCCGAAAGATTGGCAACGCCAGGGCCTGCTGCGACGACCAATTCTTCTTCATACGCCTGGATGGACTGCAAATCAGGGTGCGTACAGGAACAACCGATGAATGCACCGTCCAGCTCATAGTGGAGAACTTTTTCAATTAGAAATTGCGTGTGTCCTGTTGTTAACGAGAGCTGCACATTAGAATGCTGCGCATAATAAGAGGCAAACAGTTTGGGAAGACGGACCGCTGCAGCAGTCTGTGTGGAACCAATTAACAGCGGACCGCTAGGCTCGCCTGATGAAGAAAGTGCCACGACCGCCTCATCCAGTAGACCGACGATTTTATCCGCATAGGTTAGCAAAGTTTTACCGCTAGAAGTTAAGGACATGCCGCGATTATGCCGAGCAAAGAGGACCGTTTGCAGCTCAGATTCCAATTGTTGAATCCGGGCCGTAATGTTGGATTGTACATAACCGAGACGTCCGGCAGCTTTGGTAATGGAGCCTTCTCGTGCTACCATTTGGAACACTCGCAAATCTGAGCTTTCCATCGTTGTGGACCTCCTATGCTGTTTTTGAATGTTTTTGATATCATTATTTATGATTCCAAGTATCTATAGTAATCATTATACATAATTCCAAGCCTCCTATACAATGAGATCATCTTGTTGTTAGGGAGGTTTTTTAAGATGAGCAAAATGAAATATATAACGCTTATTATTGTCACGACCTTTGTTATGGGAGTCGCGTTTCCGGTAGGCAAAGTCGGGCTGGATTATTCGACGCCTTTCTTTTTGATGGGTCTTCGCTTTGTTCTGGCGGGAGGTATACTAGCGCTAATTGTAAGGAAAAAACCACAGCCTACGAGTTTGAAAATGTGGGGAAAAGCGGGTTTGATCGGCTTATTGCAATCAGCGGGTGTGATGGGCTGCGCTTACTATAGCATGCATTGGATTAGTTCAGGCGAGTCTTCCATCATTACTTGTACGAATCCGCTGCTGGTGATCGTGTTAGGCACTTTCCTGACGGGAGCCAAATATCGAGGGCGGCAATGGTTCGGTGTAGCCCTTGGTTTTATCGGAGTCGTCGTTACCTTTGGATTACAACTGAACTTTCAGGCAGGCATGTTGATCGGTTTCCTCGGTGCCGTATTTTTTGCCGCTTCTACACTGCTTATTAAACAGTGGGGAGCCGGGTTCGATATGACGGTGCTGGCTGCGTATCAAATGCTTGCGGGAGGCATTGCGCTTCTACTTCCGGGAGCGCTGACGGAGCATCCTCATTTCACCTTTACGCCTATGTCCGTGGTCGTGCTGCTCTGGCTTATCATCATGGGATCGATTGTACAATTTTGCCTATGGTTTTATTTGCTTCGCAGCGGAGATCCGGCCAAAACAAGCGCGTTTCTGTTCCTAGTGCCCGTGTTCGGGCTGCTCTCCAGTTGGCTGCTGCTTGGTGAGAAGGTCGCTTGGTATGTCGGTTTGGGTGGAGCTTTTATTTGTGTGGGTATCTTTTTGGTGAATTGGGAAGGGAAGGCCCGATCGGGAGGGCGATTGGTGCGAGTACAGTAATGGGGCTTGGGCGGAGAAAGGGCAAGTGGATGCATGAGAATATTCTATTCTATTGGATGAAATCCAATGAAATGGCGTTTTTGTTGGTCGAATTGGGGCTCACATTGGATGAAATCCAATGCAGGGAGTAACGAAGTCTTGGAAACAGCGGCGAAGTGGTGAACTCACTGGATTTTGTCCAATGAAATGGCCGCTTCCACGGCAAAAAGTGAGCGTTCATTGGAGTTTGTCCAATGAAAATTCAGATGGCTCTGCACTTGGGGAACTACAGGTCGCTATTTCGCAGAAATCTTGCAGTTTTCATCTCTGAGGGAACTACGGTCCTCTATTTCGCTGCTTTCACCCCAGAATCGTGACATGTAGGGGAAATAAGACCCTGCAGTTCCGTTTAGAGTGAAAATAACTTGTTTTTCTCCAAATAAGAGACTGGAGTTCCCTTATGGCAGGTAGCTGTATGGAGATAGTGTGCTGCGATGGTGGCAGGTTAGAAAAATAGCTAAAACCAAAGTCTGGCGAATGGTAACCGCCAGGCTTTTTTTGATTTGTTTTTGGCAGTTAAGCTGGTAGGTGGCTGTGTGGAGATAGCGTGAACCGCCAGGCTTTTTTTTATGCTTTCCGAGCTAGCGCCTGCCATCCCACAAGGCTCTCAGGTGCAAAGACAAACAAAAACAAAAATAATGATTCAAAAATAAACAAAGATGTGTTACGATAAATCCATCAAAAACAAAACACATCATGGGATGTGAAGAGGAGAGACTTTGGGCGGTGCTCAGAGATCCCTATACTTAGGAGGGTACTTATGGTTGCGAATTTGTGGGAAGCAGACAAGGCGAGTAACGTTTCAAAAGGCGTAGAGGAATTGGTTTACCGCTCCAATTTATTAGGAACAGATCGTGCTGTTGCGAACTGGGGCGGGGGCAACACTTCGTACAAAACCATCGAGAAGGATTTCCGCGGCCGTGATGTTGAAGTGATGTGGGTCAAAGGAAGCGGTTCCGACCTTGCGACAATGAAAGCAAAGAATTTCACAGGCCTTCGGATGGAAGACATCCGTCCTCTGTACGAAAGAGACGAAATGTCCGACGAGGAAATGGTTGCGTACTTGGTGAACTGTATGATCGACAGCAAGCATCCGCGTGCTTCCATTGAAACGCTTTTGCATGCGTTCTTACCGTTCAAACATGTGGATCACACGCATC
Organism: Paenibacillus violae; assembly: GCF_032461945.1. Classification (NCBI taxonomy): domain Bacteria; kingdom Bacillati; phylum Bacillota; class Bacilli; order Caryophanales; family Paenibacillaceae; genus Paenibacillus; species Paenibacillus violae. The sequence continues at coordinate 310,803 of NZ_JAWCUD010000009.1, read as the reverse complement.
CGGATGCGATTATCTCGTTATGCTGCGCACACAATGGCCGTGAGCTGGCGAAAGAAATCTACGGCGACCGCTTCGTATGGGTACCTTATGTCCGTCCTGGCTTCACACTGTCCAAAATGATCGCAGAAGGCGTAAGAAACAATCCAAAAGCTGAGTTAGTGTTGATGGAGAAGCACGGTCTGGTTACGTGGGGTGAAACTTCCGAAGAGAGTTACCTCAAAACACTTGCAATCATTAATGAAGCTGCAAGCTTTATCGAAGCGCGAGTTCAAGAGGACAACTTGTACGGCGGCTCCAAATACGAGTCCCTGTCCGATTCCGAGCGCAACGATATTTTGGCGCAGGTGCTGCCAACGGTTCGCGGTGCAGTAAGCAAAGAGAAGAAAATGATCCTGACAGTTGACAGCGCGGACGATGTCTTGAAGTTCGTTAACAGCAAAGATGCAGCTGTCTTGTCTCAAGTAGGCGCAGCATGCCCGGATCACTTGGTTCATACAAAAATGAAGCCGCTGTACATCGACTGGAATCCGAATTCCCGTGATGCCGCTTCCCTGACGGAAGCTTTGCAAGCTGGCATTGCCGCTTACAAAGAAGAGTACAAAGCATACTTCGAACGCAACAAAAATGAAGGCGACGTTATTTTCGAAACGGCTCCTCGCGTTATCTTGATCCCTGGAATCGGGATGATTAACACAGGCAAAAGCTGGGCTATGGCGCAAGTCAGCGGCGCGCTTTACCACCGTGCAATCTCCGTGATGAGAGGCGCAACAGCACTTGGAACTTTCGTTTCATTGAGCGAAAATGAGTCTTACAACGTGGAATACTGGCCTCTTGAATTATACAAATTGACACTTGCACCTGCTGAAGCGGAATTCTCCCGCAAAATTGCTTTTATCACGGGCGGCGCAGGCGGAATCGGCAGCGTGACGGCTCGTCAATTCCTCAAAGAAGGCGCGCACGTTGTGCTGGCTGACTTGAATTTGGAAGGCGCACAAAAATTAGCGGCCGAGCTGAACGAGCAATACGGCGAGAACAGAGCCATTGCGGTGAAAATGGATGTAACGAAAGAAGAAGAGGTAGAAGCGGCTTACCGCGATTCGATCCTTAGCTACGGTGGAATCGATGTTATTGTGAACAACGCGGGTCTTGCGACATCGAGTCCTTTTGATGAAACATCCCTTAAAGAGTGGAACTTGAACATGAACGTGCTTAGCACAGGATATTTCCTGGTAGCTAGAGAAGCTTTTAAAATTATGAAAAAGCAAAATGTCGGCGGCAGCATGGTATTCGTCGGCTCCAAAAACTCGGTATTTGCAGGTAAAAATGCTTCTGCTTATTCAACGGCAAAAGCCGCTGAGATTCACTTGGCGCGTTGTATCGCTGCAGAAGGCGGCGAATTCGGTATTCGCGTGAACTCCGTATTGCCGGATGCGATTCTGCAAGGTTCCGCGATCTGGAATTCCAACTGGCGCAATGAGCGTGCTGCGGCTTACGGCATCGAACCGGACCAACTGGAAGAGCACTACCGCAAAAGAACGACTTTGCTTGTTAACATTTTCCCGAAAGACGTTGCGGAAGCCATCGTGTACTTCTCGTCTTCCAAAGCTGAGAAAACGACAGGCTGCATGATAACCGTTGACGGCGGCGTTCCAGCTGCTTTCACCCGCTAATCCGTTCCATATCCAAAAGGAGGCTATTATCCGATGAGTGATAAAGCATATGCGCTGTTTGAAGAGCTGCAAGCAAATAGAGGTATTGATCTGACTGCTGTAAAAGCCAAGCTGAAAGCCCTCAAAGTAGAAACTCCATCCTGGGGCTACGGGGATTCTGGCACTCGCTTCAAAGTGTACAAGCAAAACGGTGTGCCGCGTAATCCTTTTGAGAAATTCGAAGATGCTGCGCAGGTTCATAAACTGACGGGTGCTTGCCCGTCGGTGGCAATCCACATTCCTTGGGATAAAGTGGACGATTACGCAAAGTTGAAGCAGCATGCAGCTGATTTAGGCGTTTCTATCGGCGCGGTAAATCCTAATCTTTTCCAAGAAGATGATTATATCTTTGGAAGTGTGACGAATTCGAACGCAGCGATTCGCCGCAAAGCGACGGATCACTTGCTGGAGTGTGTGGACATTGCCAAAACCGTTGGCTCTGATGCCCTGAGCCTCTGGTTCGCAGACGGTTCCAACTACCCAGGTCAAGTTGACATTCGCGCTCGCAAAACATGGATGTATGAATCGCTCAAAGAGATGTACAACGCAATGACGCCAAACATGCGCATGCTGATTGAATACAAATTCTATGAGCCTGCCTTCTACCATACGGATTTGGCGGATTGGGGCATGGCGTTCAACATGGCGAACAAGTTGGGTCCTCAAGCGGAAGTGCTTGTAGACACAGGCCATCACCCACAGGGCACCAACATTGAGCACATCGTGACTTATTTGTTAGATGAAAATAAACTCGGCGGCTTCCACTTCAATTCCCGCAAATATGGGGATGACGATTTGATTGTAGGTTCCGTGAATCCATACGAATTGTTCCTGATTTTCTACCAAATCATTGATGCGGCGAACGATAAAAACCCGCAAATCCGTCAAGCTGCAAATAACATTGCGTATATGATCGATCAAAGCCATAACATTGAGCGTAAAATCCCTGCAATGCTGCGTTCTGTACTGAACGTTCAAACGCAATACGCAAAAGCTTTGCTCATTAACCTGGACGAAGTGAAGGACGCTCAAGAGCGTCAAGACGTTCTTGGCGCCGAAGACGCGGTTCGTAAAGCGTTCGAATTCGACGTGACACCGCTGCTGCAAGCAGTTCGCGAAGAAATCGGCGTGCCGGTTGATCCGATGAAAGCTTACTTAGAGAGCGGCTACGACGAAAGCATTAACGTGCGCGGCAAAGGCGGTGCGAGCTGGTGAGTAAACCCTCAAGCGTTCTGGCCTTTGATTTGGGAGCAAGCAGCGGCAGAGCGATCGTCGGACGCCTTGATTCTGAAGCGGGCCAAGTGACGATCGAGGAAATTCACCGCTTTCCGAATGATCCGGTGAAGGTGGGCGACCATCTTCACTGGGACATATTGCGCTTGTTTCATGAGTTGAAACAAGGGATTTTACAGACGAAGCAGCTAGGATATACGGATATTGAAAGTTTGGCGATCGACTCTTGGGCGGTAGATTTCGGTCTGCTATCCAAGAACGGCGAGTTGCTGGGCAATCCTTATCATTACCGTGATCACCAGACTGACCATGCGATGGAAAAGGTGTTTGCAAAAGTAGGACGCGAAAAGCTTTATGCCAAAACGGGGCTCCAATTTCTGCAATTCAACTCGATTTTTCAACTCGCTGCAATTAAAGAAAGAAATCCGGAATTACTGGAACGCGCTGAAACGTTGTTGATGATTCCGGATTTGCTCCGCTATTTCCTAACCGGGGAAAAGCATAGTGAGTTCACGAACGCTACGACGACACAGCTCGTGAATGCTACAACGAAGGCGTGGGATGCAGAGCTTCTCGAGCAGCTTGATCTGCCAGCGAGTTTGTTGCTGAATCCAGTACCTTCAGGTACGCGGGTAGGTGCCTTAACTGCAGATATCTGCGCGGATCTTGACGTTGCTTCGATTCCTGTCATTGCCGTAGGCGAGCATGACACGGCTTCTGCCGTTGTTGCGGTCCCTGCGCTGGACGATCATTTTGCCTTCCTAAGCTGCGGCACTTGGTCCCTGTTGGGAACAGAAACGATGGAACCTGTTTTAACGGAGCAGGCTTTAGCGTGGAACTTCACGAACGAAGGCGGCGTGTATGGCACGAACCGTTTGCTGAAGAACATTATGGGCTTGTGGCTGATCCAAGAGTGTAAACGGACGTGGGATAAAGAAGGCAAAAACCTCAGCTTTGCCGCTCTCGTCAAGCTTGCTGAGCAGGCGAAACCTTTTCAATCATTCATCGATCCCGATGACGACATGTTTCTTAATCCGCAGCATATGCCGAAGCAAATTCAGCAATATTGCCGGGATACGCAGCAGGTCGTTCCGCAATCCGAAGGCGAGATCGCGCGCTGCATCCTAGAAAGTCTGGCGCTCAAATATCGGTTTGTTCTGGAATGGACCGAGCAGCTTACGGGTGTCACGTACCCTGGACTTCACATTGTTGGCGGCGGCATTCAGAATGAGCTGCTCTGCCAATTCACTGCGAGCGCTACAGGGCGCGAGGTTTGGGCAGGTCCTGTCGAGGGTAGTGCCTTAGGAAACCTTGTAGTACAATGGATAGCATTAGGGTATATCGCGAATTTACGCGAAGCCAGGAAGCTGATTCGGAATTCGTTCCCGGTCAAAACGTACATCCCCGAGGATGCTGCGGGTTGGCAGGCGGCGTATGCAACATTTTGTCAGGTGGCGTCCCGATCGAGGATGAAATGAGGGAAGACGATGCTGGTAGCGGAAAGATGGCAGAGAATCGTTCAGTTAGTGAATGAAAGAGGTAGCATTCGCGTGACGGAGCTCAGCGAGCTGTGTCAAGTGACGGAAGAGACGATTCGAAGAGATTTGGATCGGTTGGAAAGCGAAGGCAAGCTGATGCGCAGCCATGGCGGCGCCGTGAGTGTGAAGGAAGCGCAGTCGGAAGTGCCTTTCCTGGAAAGGGAAACGGAGCACGCTGATTTCAAGAACAGCATTGCGAAGGAAGCGGTATCGCATATTCGCGAAGGCGACCGCATCATTTTGGATGCGAGCACAACGGCTTGGTATATGGCCAAATTGATTCCGGATATGCAGCTGACGATCCTTACGAATTCGATGAAAGTCGCACTCGAGGTCAGCGGCAAGGAGAAAATTCAAGTGATTTCTACGGGAGGACTTCTCTCGCCAAAATCGTTGTCCTATGTAGGACCACTAGCGGAGAGGTCACTGGACATGTACCACGTCCATAAGCTTTTCCTTTCCTGTAAAGGGGTTCATATTCAGCGCGGCATCAGCGAATCGAATGAGCTTCAAGCGCTTATTAAGCGCAAAATGATCTCGATTGCCGATGAAACATATCTGCTAGCCGATCACAGTAAATTCGGGATGCAGTCTTTGACGCAAGTCGCGGCATGGCCTGAAATCAAGCATGTGATCACAGACGGACAAACCAATAAGGAGGATGTGGACCGTATTCGGGAGAAAGGGGTTCACGTCATCCAACTAGATAAAGAGTAAAGACATTGTTCCTTCCATCTCCAGTATGTTCGCTTTCGTACTGAGGATGGTTTTTTGTATAGCCACCTGCCTCTGTGGGGGGAACGATGCAGGAAGGGAGTCAGCTGCAACATGAAAGTATCGATGTTCATAACGTGCCTCAGCGATCTTGTCTATCCCAAGGTTGGCGAGTCAATCGTTCATTTACTTGCAAAATACGGAGTCAAGCTAGACTTCCCGGTGAAGCAAACCTGCTGCGGCCAACCCGCCTTCAACAGCGGCTATTGGGATGAGGCGCGAGGTTCTGCCATGACCCTGCTGGAGGCTTTTGAAGACAGCGATTTTGTCATTTCGCCTTCGGGTTCCTGCACGAGCATGATTCACCATTATTATCCGAAGCTTTTTGAAAATGACCCTGTTAATCTAGCACGCGCTAATCGGCTTGTTGAGAAAACCTATGAATTCACTCAGTTCCTGGTACAAGTGTTAGGGGTTACGGATGTGGGAGCTGTATTCCCGCACAAAGTGACCTACCATCCGTCCTGCCATGGCAGCCGGTTGCTCGGAGTGAAAGCTGAACCGATGCAGCTGATGCAGCATGTTCGGGGCATGGAACTGCTGCCGCTTCCTCATGCCGAGGATTGCTGCGGGTTTGGCGGTACTTTTGCGGTGAAAATGTGCGATATTTCCGGGGCGATGGTGTCCGAGAAATCCGACCATGTCTTAGAGACGGAAGCTGAAGTGCTCGTCGGGCTGGATATGGGTTGTTTAATGAATATTGCCGGTAATTTGTCGTTTCGAGGAAAGCCTGTCAAGGTGATGCATCTGGCGGAGTTATTGGCTGAGGGAGTGAAACTTGCCCATGAGCGAGCATAAACCTGGCGGGACGGTGAAGGATAGATCCAAAATTGCGCTGAACAACGACTTTTTGCGCAATGCGGTGAAATTCACGACGGAGCGATTAAAGAATGGGAAGCTGGCTGCGACCGCCGAGCATGGCAATTGGGAAGAGTGGCGTGAGCGCGGACGAGAAATTCGGTTGCATACGATTGCGCATCTCGACTACTATCTTGGCAAATTTGTTGAAAATGCAAGGGCGCAAGGGGTGCATGTTCATTTTGCTGCCGATGCGGCGGATGCGGTTAGGTTAACGATGCAGATTGCCGAGCATAAGAAGGCGAAAAGTGCCGTGAAATCCAAGTCGATGGTTTCCGAGGAGCTGCACATCAACCATGCGCTTGAGCAAATCGGCGTAGAAGCGATTGAGACAGACCTTGGTGAATATATTATTCAGCTGGCTGGCGAGACGCCGTCGCATATCATTATCCCGGCGATTCACAAAAACCGGTACCAGATCGCTGATCTTCTGTCTGAAGACGCAGGAGAGAAGCTTGAGCCTGATACGGGAATATTGGCCGGATACGTACGCAGAAAGCTGCGAGAGAAATTCCTTGAAGCCGACATCGGGATGACGGGCTGTAATTTTGCCATTGCCGAAACAGGTTCAATGGTACTCTTTGAAAATGAAGGCAATGCGCGGATGGTCAGCACGATTCCGAAGACACAGATCACCTACATGGGGATGGAACGTATCATTCCTACGCTGGACGATCTTGAGGTCATGGCGACGCTGCTGCCTCGTTCTGCAACCGGACAGAAACTGACGGTGTATATGTCCGTTATTTCCGGGCCGCAGCGTAAGCAGGACGGCGATGGCCCCGAGGAGATGCATATCATCATCCTCGATAATGGTCGCTCTTTGCAGCTAGGCGATCCGCAATTCCAGGAATTGCTGAATTGCATTCGCTGCGGCGCTTGCTTGAACGCCTGCCCGGTGTATCGCCATATCGGCGGTCATGCCTACGGCGGCGTCTACAGCGGTCCGATCGGCGCGGTGCTTACGCCGGCTCTGAATAAAAATGTCGACCAGTGGGACGACATTGCCAACGCCTCCAGCCTCTGCGGAGCGTGTTATGAGGCTTGTCCGGTCAAAATTCCGCTGCATGATATGCTCGTCTATCTCCGCCAACGCAAAGTAGAGCGGGGATCGACGGATTTAGCGGAGAAAGTGGGGATGAAAGGCTTTAACTTCCTCATGTCCGATGCCAAACGGGTGAAGGCGCTGATTAAGCTCGGTCGCATCGGGCAAAAGCTGCTCGTTCGGGATGGCCATATCAAAGCGCGGATCGGTCCGCTCAAAGGCTGGAACTCCTATCGTTATGCGCCAAGTATGGCGAGCAAGACATTCCGTGAGTCGTGGAAAGACATCGAGCAGGAGCTGGAAGGCACGTTTCCCGAGCTTGACGCTGTCATGAAGGCACGTATGGAGAAACTGGTCGCTGATCGCAAAAACGGCGGAGGAGGACATCATCATGGCTAAATCAGATCCGTCATTTCTGCAGCAATTGCACGAAGAAGCTCTCAAGAAGCAGGAATCCTTCTTTGCTAATATTTCGACGCGTCTGGGTCGGGCAAAGCCACTGCAGAGCGCTCCTGCACATCCAATGAAGGGGGCTCCCGCTTTTTGGGAGGAGGTCAACCTCCCGCTGGAGGAGCGGATTCAGCTCTTCATGGCGAACTGGCAAAAAGCAGGTGGACACACCTACCGGTTGTCGGGCATGGCAGAAGCGCAAGCTTTTATTACTGATTTTATCGCTAAAACGCAAGCGAAAAATCTGATCATACAGGATCAGCCGGAGCTGGAAGTGCTGCGCGAAAGCCTCTCAGCCGGCACGGAAACGAACATCACCGTGTGGAACGCGCAGGATGCTACCGCTGAGGCCAAAGATGAGCTTGTCGCCAAGGCGGCTGGCGCAGATATCGGGATCGTGGCTGTTGAGCATGCGGTCGCTTACACGGGCTCGTTAGTCGTCACGTCCGACGCTACGCGAGGCCGAAGCGTTAGTCTGCTCCCGACGACGTTCATCGCGATCATCCCTGTGGAGCGTCTGCGGACGAAGTTGGGCGAGGTTTTGCGGCCTTTTGACGCACTTGCCTTAGGCGAGCGGCCGGCTGGCATTCATTTCATATCAGGCCCGAGTCGGTCAGCCGATATCGAGAACGATTTGACCATTGGCGTACATGGTCCCGGTATCGTCTATGCACTAATTATTGAATGAAGTAGCGTGTACGGGAACTACGATCCCCTATTTCCTGCCAATCAACACATTTGCCAGCGAGAGGGAATTAGGGGCCTCTATTTGTTGAATATTGGATCTCTACCACCATATTTGAGAGCAAATAAGACCCCACAGTTCCCTCCCGCCCCTGAAATCAGCCTACTTGGCATAAATAGCGCCCTGTAGTTCCCGTTGCCTCTGAGTGAGTCATGAAGCGGGGGCTTTCGCACCGATTAACGTCAAAAGCAAAGGAGCTAAGCGTATATAAGCCGCTTAGCTCCTTTACTTTTGCTTCGATCTACCTTGATAAACGCGATCGTCCTAAAAGGGCGACGAAGGTGTTTATCCTTGGAGCCTATCTAACGAACGTACCATTCCCCCGACACCCAGTCGGTTGATTTCCAGCGCAGGACATCCGGATTAGCCAGATGCATGATCTCCTTCAGGAAAGACAGTTGCTCAAGATCAGTCATGGGTTTGAAGCTCTTCGCGATAGACAGGTTCTGTTCCAGCTGCTCCATCGATTCCATGCCGACGATGGCCGTGGAGATCGGTAGAGAGAACGTGTATTGCAGCGCCTTCTCGTACCACGGAGCAAGCTTGCCAAGCGCCATCACTTTCATGCCGATCACGGCAATGCCTTTCTCATTCGCTTTCGGCAGGAATTCATGTGCGAAGCTGTATACGAGGTGGTCAGCGGCGGAGAGAGCCACAAGCGCGCTATCGAACGGGTACCGGTCGATGGCTTCGAGCTGTACACGAGGATTCGTGTGTCCGCTGATCGAGATATGTTTGATCAAGCCTTGGTCTTTCGCTTCAATCAGCGCTTCCAAAGCACCGCCTTTGGCAAAGCATTTGTCCAGCTCTTCCATGGTCATGATATTGTGCAAACGCCATTCTTCTACATGATCGGTTTGCAGTCTTTTCAGGCTTTCTTCGAGCAGCTTCAAAGAACCGTCTCTCGTGCGGTCGTTCGTTTTGGTCGCAATCCAGACATCATTTCTGCGGCCATGCAGCGCTAAGGCTTTGCCAAGCCTCTCTTCGGATTGCCCTTTTGAATAACTCGGTGCCGTATCGAAATAAGTGATGCCTTCGTCAATCGCGCGATTCACGATCGCAATAGCCTCGTCTTCCGTACAGTTATGCTCGTCTACGATGCGTTGTGCGCCAAAGCTGAGCAGCGGAAATTGCTGCCCCGTCCGGCCGAATATTCGTTTCTCCACGTTCATCTCTCCTTATGTATGAAGATTGCTTGTTTCTTTTCTATCGTTTCCACAAAGGCTGCCAGATCATACCAACTTCCTTCAGATTTGCTGATATCGAATTTAGCAGGAGTATTCTCTCCTTAAGTATAAATTAGGTAAGAGAGAGACGCCAGATTTCGTCATTCCCCATTGATCTTCACAAAAAATACATGACTATAGTCCTAGTTTTCTCTCGAAAACGATTGTAATTTATAGCAAATAAACCTATCATTATGTACAAAGACAGAATTTTTGTCGAATTCTGGAATGCGTGCTACAAGGCTTTTATGACTAGAGAAAAGAGGGTGTCGTCATATGGAGAAATCATCTTTAATTGGAATTGTTTTAGCACTTATTTCGGTTGGTGTGGGCATGGTGTTAAAAGGGGCAAGTTTGGTGGCGCTTTTAAACCCCGCGGCTGCGCTTATTATTTTCGGAGGAACCGCTTCAGCCCTGTTTATCGCGTTCTCATTAGAGGAAATAAAAAAGATTCCGACCTTATTGAAAATTATTTTTACCGAACAAAAATTAATGCCTAAAAAAGAACTGATCAATACGTTTATCGAATGGGTATCCATCACACGCCGTGAAGGCCTTCTTTCCCTGGAAAAGCAAGCGGAAGAGCTATCGGATCCTTTTATGAAAAGCGGTATGCGTCTCATTATTGATGGAAATGATCCTGATTTCGTGCGCGATGTCTTGCTTGAAGATATTGCAGAAATGGAAGCAAGACATAAGAAATATGCGGGAATTTTTACGCAAGCCGGTACATACGCACCAACTCTTGGCGTTCTTGGCGCCGTTGTAGGTTTGATTGCTGCCCTTGGGAACTTAAGCGAAGTAGAGAAACTGGGGCATTTGATTTCCGCTGCGTTCGTGGCCACGATGTTTGGGATTTTCCTTGGTTATGTTATTTTTCACCCCTTCGCGAACAAGCTGAAACAAAAGTCGAAGAAGGAAGTTGAAATTAAACTTATGGTCGTCGAAGGCTTACTGTCCATTCAGTCCGGTGTATCCGCCAACTCTGTGAAGCAAAAAATGATGATCTTCGTAGCGAACAGCGAACGCGCATCGTATGACGAAGAGGCGAAAGGGGACGCCGCGCAGTGAGTAAAAAGAAGAAGCATGAGGACCATGAAGAACACGTTGATGAATCCTGGCTTATTCCCTATGCGGATTTGCTTACTTTGCTTCTAGCTCTTTTTATCATTCTATTTGCATCCAGTCAGTTGGATTCAAAGAAGTACAACTCGATTATGAGGTCCTTGAATAATGCGTTTACGGGTGGAGAAGCGCCATTCGCGGTATCTAATTTAATCCCGATTGACGACGCGGCGAACTCGACCAGGAACAACAACAAGAATCAGAACCCGCCGCCAAAGGAGCCGAGTAATACAGACAGTCAACTGGCTGCGAAGCTGCAAAAGGAAGAAAAGGATCTGGAAGAACTGAAGAAGAGCATGGATGCTTTCATCAAAGAAAATCAGTTGAACGAGCAGCTAACGACGAAGCTGGATAACGAGAAACTGACGATTACCATCAGTGATCGCGCGCTGTTCGACTCGGGTTCTGCGACCATGAAGCAAGATTCTCAGAAGCTGGCTGTTTCCATCGCAGGCATGCTGGCGAATTACCCGGGCTATCAGGTTGAGGTGGGAGGGCACACGGATAATATCCCGATTCACCGCGCGGATTTTGAAACAAACTGGGATTTGAGTGCCAAACGGTCCGTTAATTTTATGAAAATCTTATTAAATAATGGTAAAATCGACCCTTCCTCGTACTCTTCAGTCGGATACGGGGAGTATCGCCCCATTGCATCGAATGATACAACGGAAGGCCGCGCCCAGAATCGCAGGGTTGAAGTAAGTATTCTGCGCAACATTAAAGCAACGGATGAGATTGCGAAATAAAGTTTATAAGAGAAAGGCCAAGAACCGATGTATAGGGTTCTTGGCCTTTTTTGTCCATTATTATTTAAAACTGTGCAGAAATACCATGCCGTTCACATATCGTCTTGCCAAAGAGTTAAAACTAGACGAATGTACGGAAATGATAGCTACATGAATGGCATTTTTGAGCATCTCCTGCTCTTTGGCATTCGCATGCGGGCAATGTGAAGCGGCATACTCATGTGCCGCCTCATCCAACATTTGATCCCACTTGGAGATGAAATCCTGACTATTCCCCGTGTAATTCCTGTATCGTGCATCCAATACTTCGTACAGCTCCGAATAGATCGAATAAAACTTAAGGGGAGTGATGGTTTGTTCTGAGCAGTTATATGACGTAGAACTAAATAATATATGGAACAATTTGCGAATGGAGTCATAGTCCAACGATGATCGCAGGTCCTCGATGATGAAAAACAAAGCGACTTGTTGAAGGGAGTATTTCTTCCCATCCTCAGGAAGTCCGATCAATTCTTTGAAATCACGTTTCACCCAGTTCTGAATAGAGGTAACACTAAATTGTGTAAACTCTACTTGAGTACCGAGTGCAACGATATCGCTTAAGGAGAAAGCCGGCTTAATCTCCGACTTGATCATTTTCTCAATTAGGGGAGGAAGCGTCGTTGAAAGAAAAGCAGACATGGATTTTCCCTGCTCCAAATCACTCTCATGCTGAATTCGCCATGTGTCTTGCAGGATAGCCAGAGGTGATTTCTCTAGATGACCACTCAAAGACAACATTAAATCAGCCATATCTTTGCGTCTAAAAGTTAATGTTTCCATATTGACATCACCTCGTCTGTGATTGAACAGTTCATATGAACTTATAATAAAATACGGTTAAGGCCATGTCAAAAGGAAAGATTTCATGAGAAGGACGGCATCTGCAAACGATTTCCCCCAATAAAGTGAAAAATAATCGATTATGGCTTAAAACAAACTTTGTCTGTTTCATTATATTATATTAGAATAGTTCATAAGAACTGTTTATAAGAATAATTCATTTCGCAAAGGATGAGTTGCCATGTTGTTGAATTTATTTTTAATTGCTTTACTCATATTATTAACCGCTTTTTTCGTGGCTACCGAATTTGCAATCATTAAGCTTCGCCCCAGCCGGGTTGAACAAATGGTACTTGAAGGTAATAAGAATGCGCTTGCCGTACAGAAAGTAACAACAAATCTAGATGCTTATTTATCCGCCTGCCAACTGGGGATTACGATCACAGCGCTCGGTCTTGGTTGGTTAGGAGAGCCGACGGTAGAGAAATTGCTGCACCCCTTATTCGAACTATTAACCTTGAGTGACAGCTTGTCACACATTTTATCTTTTGGTATCGCCTTTGTTTTGATGACATACCTGCATGTTGTTCTTGGTGAACTTGCGCCAAAGTCGCTTGCGATTCAAAAAGCTGAGCAAATCGCAGTGCTAACAGCACCGATCATTGTTGTTTTTCACAAAATCATGTATCCATTCATTTGGCTGCTGAACGGGTCTGCGAATGGCATGATCAAATTGCTCGGAATGAAGCCAGCCAGCGAACATGAAGAAGCTCACTCCGAAGAAGAAATTCGCCTTATTCTGCAGGAAAGTTACCAAAGCGGCAAAATTAATAAAACAGAATACGGCTACACGGATCGAATTTTTACATTTGATGAGTTGTTAGCTCGTGAAATCATGGTTCCGCGGACCGACATGGTCTGCTTATACGCGAACAAACCGTTGAAAGAGAATTTGGAGATCATTAAGCGAGAACAATATACCCGTTTTCCTGTTGCCAAAGAGAATAAAGATCATATTATTGGTATCGTGAATACCAAACAGTTTTTCTTAAGTTATGATAACAATCCTAATTGTGATTTTACCTCGTTACTGCAGCCTGTTATGACTGTGCCTGATGTCATGCCCATTAAGCAGCTCTTGAAGAAAATGCAGCAAGAACAGGTGCATATCGCGCTGCTATTGGATGAGTACGGTGGTACGGCCGGCTTAATCACCATTGAGGACATCCTTGAGGAGATTGTCGGTGAGATTCGTGATGAATTTGATAAGGATGAGAAGCGCGATATTGAAACGCTGGATGCCAATCGATTCTTGATCAAAGGAACCGCGCTCGTTAATGAAGTCAATCATTATCTTGAAACGAAACTGGATCATGAGGAAGTTGATTCGATTGGCGGGTGGCTGTATAGTAAGCAACCTGAACTGGAAAAAGGCGAGCCATGGGATTATGAGGATTTGACCTTTATCGTTCGGGAGAGGGATGCCAACCGCATCCGGAAGATCGAAATTATTAGAAAGCTTCCGCAAAAAGTTTAAACAAAAAGACCAACCTGCGCTAAACGCTAAGCAGGTTGGTCTTTCTTATGATTGTTCAGATAATCCGAATCGCTAAAGGAGATGATAATAGAAATCCACCTGAAAAGGAGCAAGACAATTGGAGTCCACCTATGAGCATACACATATCCCGTTAACCACGGTATCAAGCGGGGAAGGTCACGAAGTGAGCATAGATATTTATTGCTACTGTATTCAGTTCGTTAATATATGTTTGATCGGCAATCCAACAAGTAAATCGAAGACATGGTTTCTGGTCGACGCCGGGATGCCGCATTCCGCAGACAACATCATTCAGTTGGCGGAGGATCGTTTTGGGACAATGACGAAGCCGCAGGGCATTATTTTGACTCACGGGCATTTTGATCATGTCGGTGCTCTTACGGAACTGCTTGAACATTGGGATGTGCCTGTTTACGCGCACGAGCAGGAAATCCCGTATTTAACAGGAAAAGCGAATTACCCCGAAGGGGATTCAACCGTGAACGGGGGACTCATGAGTGAGCTTTCTCCGCTGTTTCCGAATCACGGCATCAATCTCGGGAATCATGTAAAGGCGTTACAGGCCGATGGCTCCATTCCCGGTCTGCCTGAATGGCAATGGATGCATACACCGGGCCATTCGCCAGGCCATATTTCGCTTTTCCGGGAAAAAGACCGCTCCTTACTCGCTGGCGATGCTTTTGTCACCGTAAAACAGGAGTCGCTCTACCGCGTGCTACTCCAGACGCAGGAAATCAGCGGTCCGCCGAAGTATTTTACGACCGATTGGGAGGGCGCGGCATCCTCCGTCAAGAAATTGAATGACCTTCGCCCGAGCTTGGCTGTGACCGGGCATGGCACACCGATGCGCGGGGAGGAACTGACAAGTCAATTAGCGTACTTGGCTGACCATTTCGATGAAGTTGCAAGGCCGGAGGAAGGGCGTTTCGTGCATTAGCGCTTTGGACAGGCTCCGTGAATCTGCACAAAGTAAAAAGAGGTTCTCCCAAAAGTCATCGTGTGACCGGGGGAGAACCTCTTTTTTCAACTTTTTAGATTATCCAATAAGTACAGGCTCTTTTTTATCCTTCGAATTTGCTTCCGCTGTCTTTGTATCGGTTTCAGCTTCCTTCGCATGATCGGCATAGTTTGATAAAGTGTTTTCATCCTCTTTAGTCACTGTGAAGTCTGTCTCAATTTGCTCATGGCTGTGTCCGTCACCGTCAGTATCAACGTCAGTATCACTATGACATTCAGTACCTTCATCGCCAGGAGTATGATCCGTATCTGAACTATCCTGACCATTCGCCATTTCTTCACCGGTTTCAATGATCTGGAACTTGCTGATTTCTGTGAATAATCGGTCTGCCAATGCGAGAATGTCATCGGACTCTTCCGCAATGCGGCGGATGGACGCATCCTGCTGGATGGAAGTGGAGTTGACTTCCTCCACGCCAGCCGCTGTTTCTTGGGCAATTGCCGCCACGAACTGAACGGAGCCAACAAGCTGATCGTTCTTGGAACGCGCTTGTTCGATTTTCAAATGAATGTGCTCAATCTGCTCCTTGATGCCGGTCATGGAATGCTCGATGCTCTCGAAAGAGCTGAGCGTGTCTGCAACACGATGATTCTGGGTAACCGCAGAATCTTTTGCTTCCAAGAGAGAGCTTTGCAGCTCTTGGATTTGTTTCTGCAGCACCTGTGTAATGCCGCTGATCGTCTTGGACGAATCGTTCGTCTGCTGCGACAGCTGACGAACCTCATCGGCGATCACGGAGAAGCCGCGGCCGTGCACGCCAGCCCTAGCCGCTTCAATCGCAGCGTTCAGGGCCAGGACGTTCGTTTGCGTCGATATCTCCGTAATCGAACGTGTGATGGCGCCAATCTGCTTCGAGCTGGCGGCTAAGGTCTGCATGGCTGCATCAACTTTATGCAGCACCTCTTGCGACTGTTCGGACGAAACCTTCAGCGCACGAACATAACCTGTGCCTTGCAGCGTACCGGCTGCGGCTTCATCACTCGCTTTTATCATTTCATACGTATAGGCGGTAATGTCCCGAATCTCTGCCTCCAGCTCTGTAATGATCAGGGAGCTGGACTCAGTTTGAATGGCTTGCTCGTCGGCCCCGTGTGAAATTTCATGGATCGCTTTCAAGATGTCCGTGTTTGCGGAAGCCGTAAGCTGGGAGAAACGATGAAATTCATGCGAGTGATCGCTTAAGGAAGAGGCGATTTGCTTCGTAGCGTAAAGCATATGACGCACCTGGCGGATCATATGATCGAAGCTTTGGCTGAGTTGACCCAGCTCATCTTTGGATGTGGCATTGATCGTATGTGTTAAATCTCCTGCCGCGATAAGCGAAACGGCTTTTTGCAGTTTTTGAATCGGGCGGATAAATGAACGAATTAAGAAGAAAGCGATCAAAACCGTAATCACAAGCACAACGATAGATGCGTACATCATAACCAGACTCGTGCTGTCCAAAGCTTTGGTGGAGGAAACGATGGCTTGATCAGCTGACTCCGCATAGGTCACGTAGAACTTATCGACTAGATCAAAGATCACATTTTTCAGATCCTGAGACTCATTGTAGAGATACATCAGGTTGATTTCTAAATCCTTAGTGCTCGTACCATTATTAACTTGAATCATTTTAGCGGCAGAATCAAAGTTATTAATGTAGTCAACGGAGGCTTGGATTAACTGGCTGCGCCATTTTAGCTGATCAGGCGTAGCGGCGGTATCTCCTATTTTTTTTATATAATCATTGAAAGGCTGGCGTTTGGCATTGTATTTAAATATGTATTCGGGTTTCTTCGAAATCTCCAATCCAGAAGCAATAATGTTCATGTCTTGGACCATTTCCTTTAATTCCAAAGCCATCACTTTGAGCTCGACCTTGTCATTCTGATCATTCATATGTTGTTTGATTTGACTAACCTGATGAAGATTGAAATAAGCGACAGCCAGAAAAATCAAGAGCACCCCACTGAAACTGACGATTAATTTGGTACGCATAGTCATGTTGAAGAAAAATAATCGGCTCACATTCATCCCCCCATAAATAGACAAGATATGACGCGTTTCTTGTTTCTACTTATAAATATAGGAGACTTCTATTAACTAAAGCGTCGAACTGTGTAAATAAGATGTAAAATTAACCATACAACTCTATCAAAAGTCCTATGAAAAAGTTTTACATTACGTTTACGTTTCATGGGTTTGGATTTTACATTCGATTGTTACGATGTATTTGTAAGTTAGTTGCGAGGGACAAACAAGGAAATCGAAACTAACCAGAGAAGCAACATAAAATAAAAGGAGGACATGCTGACTATGTTCAAGTTCATGTCGAAAAAAGGAATTACATTAACACTATCCGCGGTATTAATGATGGGGTCATTGGTTGGATGCGGAGCAAAAACAGAAACAAAAACAAATGGCGCTTCCGCTACACCTGCTGCAACAACAGCTGCTACAGCGTCTGCAAAGCCTTCTGATACACCTAAAACAGAACTTAGCGGTACAATCACGGCTTCCGGTTCAAGCGCATTGCTTCCATTAGTTAAGCAGGCAGCAACTGAGTTCATGGAAAAGAACCCAAAAGTAACGATCAACGTTACAGCTGGTGGTTCAGGAACAGGAATTAAAAACGTAGCTGATGGTACTTCCGATATCGGTAACTCCGACGTTGAGCCAGGCGCTGAATATAAAGATAAAGGTCTTGTTGACCACCAAGTAGCAATTGCTCCATTCGCATTCATCGTTAACAAAGATGTTAAAGTAGACAACGTAACAAAACAACAAGCAGCTGATATTTACATGGGTAAAATTACAAACTGGAAAGATGTTGGCGGTAACGATGCGAAAATCGTTCTTGTACACCGTCCAGATAGCTCCGGTTCCCGTACGCTTGTAAAAACTATCATTCTTGATGGTAAAGACTTCACTAAAGACGGTATTACACAAGAAAACAGCGGTGCTATGAAAACAGCTGTTGTTGGTCAATCCGGTTCCATCGGTTATGTAGATACTCCTTACATCGATGATACTGTTAAAGCTTTGAAAATTGACGGCGTAGCTTTCTCCGAAGAAAACATCAAAAACGGAACTTACAAACTGTTTGGTGTTGAGCACATGTATACAAAAGGTGAAGCAAAAGATCCAGCTAAAGCTTTCATCGAATATATGTCCACAAAAGAATTCCAAGGTAAACAAGTTCGTGACTTGAAATTCTTGCCTGCTGATTTGCTTAAAAAATAATTAGTTCTCTCATCTAGGGCGTTCGCATCATGCGGGCGCTCTTTTTGCCGTGTGAGAGAGGACAAATTAATAAACTTTTACATTGCCTTTACAATTCATTAACGATGCAATGACATTCATGTCCTATCATAATTGTATGACATGTTAGGGCATGTGGTATTAAATAAAGGGGGATTAACCCAGTGAATTCCGTAGCAGACAAACTATCAAATGCGAGTTCAGACAGCAAAAGCCGTCCAATTGTTTCCAAATGGACCCGAGGACAACATAGACAAGACAGCATCATGCGATGGGTATTTGTCCTTAGTGCTGCTCTTGTATCGGCGATTATTTTCTCTATCATTGTTTTCGTAGGTATGCAAGGGATCAAAACGTTTCAGGGAGTAAGTCCTTTGGAGTTTTTCTTCTCGACGGACTGGACACCAGGTTCGAATAAATTCGGAGCGTTTCCTTTCTTATACAGCACCTTGTTGATGACGCTCGTTTCTGTAGTCTTCTCAGTACCGCTGGCTTTGTCCGGCGCGTTATTCATGGCAAAAATTGCTCCAAAATGGATGCGCGAAATCATGCGTCCAGCGACTGATTTATTCGTAGGGATTCCTTCGGTTGTCTACGGTTTGATCGGGATGACGGTCATTGTTCCTGCCATCGGTAAAATAACCGGCGATGTCGCTTACGGTATTCTGCCTGCTTCTATCATATTAGCGATTATGATTCTACCAACTATTCTTTCCATATCGGAGGACGCTATTCGCGCACTTCCCAGCCGTTTGGAAGAAGCATCTTTAGCGCTTGGAGCAACACGCTGGCAAACGATGTGGCGCGTGCTTCTGCCAGCAGCTAGACCGGGTATTTTAACGGCAATCATTCTTGGGATGGGCCGCGCAATTGGAGAAAC
Organism: Paenibacillus violae; assembly: GCF_032461945.1. Taxonomy (NCBI): domain Bacteria; kingdom Bacillati; phylum Bacillota; class Bacilli; order Caryophanales; family Paenibacillaceae; genus Paenibacillus; species Paenibacillus violae. Next base: position 291,830 of record NZ_JAWCUD010000009.1, on the reverse strand, counting down.
CATGGCTGTGTTTATGGTGATTGGTAACTCGCCTCAAATGCCTAAATCGTTGCTGGATTCCACAACGGTATTAACAACAGCCATCGTGAAAGACATGGGGAATACAAATTACGGATCAACATGGAATAATGCGTTGTACATGATGGCGCTGCTTTTACTTGTGATCTCCTTATCCTTAATTATTATCATTCGTATTGTTGCAAAAAGGAGTGAAGTGAAATGACAAGTAAATCAACGGACCGGATTGCGACGATATATTTTTGGGCTTCAGGCATTGTGATCATAGGGATTTTGGCTTGGTTTCTCTTTCGGATATTAGGGGATGGCATTCCTCATCTGTCCTGGCATTTCATCTTCGGAAAGCCGGAAGAAATTAAAGCTGGCGGGGGCGTTGGGCCTCAATTGTTCAACTCTTTCTACGTCCTGATCTTATCTCTCCTGATTTCTATTCCGATCGGATTGTTCTCAGGCATTTACTTAGCGATTTATGCACAAAAGAATTGGTTTACGGATCTTGTCCGTATATCCGTTGAAGCTTTGTCTTCTGTACCTTCCATCGTTTTTGGATTGTTCGGATTCTTGCTTTTCGCCAATTTGCTCGGGCTGAAGTTTTCCATTCTAGGCGGCGCGGCGACAGTGGCCCTGCTGAATTTGCCTGTTATGGTCAGGGTTACGGAAGAATCGATCCGCACGGTTCCGGAGTCCTATTGGGAAGCAAGCTTGGCGCTCGGTTCAACCAAATGGCAGGCCATCCGTAAAGTGCTCATTCCAGCAGCGCTGCCTAGTTTGATTACAGGAATCACGCTGATTGCAGGTCGTGCATTAGGTGAATCCGCCATTCTTATTTACACAGCCGGGTTATCGGTTTCCCGTTTCTTCCCGGATTTCAACCCGCTGAACATGGGTGAGACGTTATCCGTTCATCTATGGTATGTAGGTGCTGAGGCGCTTGTGCCGGATGCGAAAGACATTGCCAAGGGAAGTGCCGCGCTGCTTCTGATCGTTGTACTTATCTTTAATCTATTGGTCAGCATACCAAGCCGAATCTTACAAAAAAGACTTTCCGGGGGGAAATAACAATGGCGACTTCAACTATGACTAAAACAAAGATTAAAGCAGATAAATTGAATTTATTCTACGGAGAAAATCACGCGCTTCACGATATTGATCTAACGATTGAAAAAGGAAGTATCGCAGCATTGATTGGACCGTCAGGTTGTGGGAAATCCACGTTCCTGCGTACCTTGAACCGGATGAATGACTTGATTGACAGTGTTCGTATTACGGGAAATGTGGCTGTAGACGGCCATAACATTTATGGTCCGGATTCAGATGTGGTTTCATTGCGTAAACGGGTGGGTATGGTGTTCCAACGTCCAAATCCATTTCCGATGAGCATTTATGACAATATTGCATATGGCCCGCGTATTCACGGGATCAAGAAAAAAGCATTGCTTGATGAAATCGTAGAACGCAGCCTTGTCCAAGCTGCATTATGGGATGAAGTTAAGGATCGTTTGAACAAATCCGCACTTGGATTGTCCGGTGGACAACAGCAACGCTTATGTATCGCTCGTTTGCTTGCCGTTGAGCCAGATGTTCTCTTGATGGATGAGCCTACATCTGCCTTAGATCCAATTTCAACGTTGAAGGTTGAAGAACTTACACAAACCCTGAAAGACAAATATACGATCATTATCGTTACTCACAACATGCAACAAGCCGCTAGGATTTCCGATATGACCTCCTTTTTCTTGAACGGGTACTTAGTCGAAACTGACAAAACCGATAAAATCTTTACAAATCCGAATGATCAACGTACCGAAGATTACATTACAGGAAGATTCGGCTAACAACTACTGGAAGGGGCAACGTACATGGATGCAAGACCCGGGTTTCATCAATCATTAACTTTGCTGCAAAAAGAACTGCTTGAGATGGGGGAAAGCGTTAAGGAATTGATTCTTACGTCCGTTAATTCTCTGGCAACGCTCAATGAGAAAGCCGCGCAGCAAGTGATTAACAATGACGATCAAATCGATGATTATTTAACTAGGATTGATGAACTGTCGCTGCGTCTCATTGCTTTGCAGCAGCCTATGGCAAGTGATCTGCGCATTATTGGCACAGCGCTCAAAATTGCCATTGATTTGGAGCGTATTGCCGATCATGCCGTAGACATCGCCAAAATTACAATCCGCTTCGCCGGAGAAGAACTTGTGAAGCCTCTCGAGACAATTCCGCAAATGGCGAATATCGCCATCGAGATGCTGCAGGAAAGCCTGCTCTCCTATACAGAGCGCGATGTTCACCGTGCTGCAGCGCTAGCTGAGAAGGATGATCGTGTAGATAAAATGTACAGCACTGTCATGACAGAGCTGATGGGTATGATGAATTCCGATTATCATCGCAATCGTCAGTTGACTCATTTGCTGCTGGTTGCCCACTTCCTGGAGCGGGTAGCGGATCACACTACGAATATTGGTGAAGGCGTTATTTATATGGTGACTGGGAAGCGTAAAGATTTGAACGTGTAAAAGAGACAAAAAAAGACCGTAGAACGAAGCGGATTCCGCTTGGTTTACGGTCTTTTTTTGATGCTATGTGCGACGAACAGATTCGTAGCCGCGGCTCATTCAGGAATAGGGAAGCGAATAAGAAAGGTCGTCCCCTCCGAGCTGGATTGGACCTCAATCGAGGCGCGGTGCCTGGCGGCGATGCTGTAGCAGATGGCTAAACCAAGGCCTGTGCCTTCATCCTTGGTGGTGAAGAAAGGGCGTCCAAGCTTCTCCAGATGCTTCTCATCAATGCCTGTCCCCTCGTCCGAAATAAGCAAGACAACATATCCGTTTTCTTGGAAAGTTTGGATCGTAAGCGTTCCACCAATCGTCATGGCTTCAAGCCCATTCATGCACATATTGAGAATAAGCTGGCGCATCTCTTTATCATCAAGATGAATAACCGGGCAATCGACAAATTGGAACTGAACGTGCTTGCCTGACATGACTGCTTCAGCTTGTATGAGTGGAAGGAGCATTTCGATGATCCGGTTGATTTGATCCGGCTGTTGATGGGACTGTTTGTTTTTGGCCAGTGACAAATATTCGGTAATAATTTCGTTGGCGCGATCCAGCTCCTCGAGCATAATCGGAATATACTCTTTTTGCATATTGCGATCGTTTTCACGAAACAATTGCAAAAAACCGCGAATCGTCGTCATCGGATTGCGAATTTCATGGGCGATGCCTGCTGCCATTTCCCCAACCAGATTCAGCTGAGCAAGACGAGCCATTTCCGTCTCAAAGCGCAAGCTTTCCGTAATGTCGACGGCCACCTGAAGCAAGCAACTCTCATTTTCAATATCGATGATCTCCGTAGAGAGAAGAGCCGTTCGAGTTTCCTTGGATTTGGTTTCATACTTCACTTTGCAGTTATGAATCACTTCATCGTAGCTGATAGATTCCCCGGAATCCGATCGTAATAAATCCATATTGGTGCCGATGATTTCGTCGCCATACCCTGTATATTGCTTCCAACTTTCATTTATTTCGATATAAGTAAGTTCCGGCAGACGGCGAATGGCCATCAAGGAAGGGGAGAGCATGAACATTTTCTGAAAATGGTCCTGAGACTTCAGCAGCTTCTCATGGGCATCTACTAGTTCCGTAGTTCGTTCTTCGACCCATTGTTCTAGAAGTGAATTCTGCTGCTTCAGTTTCTCCTCGGCTTCCGCCAGTTTACGGTTCGTCTCTTCGAGATCAAGCGTCCGTTTGTGCAGAAGCTCGCTTTGAAATTTGATTTTCTGATGTCCCAAGTGCATATTGACGAAAGCATCGACTTTCATGCGCAGCATTTCGGGATGAACAGGCTTGAACAAGTAATCAATTGAGCCTACATGATACCCTTTTAGAACATGCTCAATCGATGTGCTGAGTGCGGTTAAGAAGATGATCGGGATATCCTGACAGGCTTTGCGCTGTTTGATCAGTTCAACCGTTTCAAAGCCGCTTAAGCCCGGCATTTGGACATCCATGAGAATGACAGCAATATGATCGGCGGGTTCCTTTAATAAATATCGAAGAACTTCCTCACCCGATTGCAGCGAAATCACGTCATAGTGGGAAGAGGCCAGAATGCTATTGAGAGCCAGCAAGTTCTCGTAGCGGTCATCTACCGCCAAGATTTTGACTTGTTGTTCCATTTCAAATCCTTTCCGTGCTTGTACAAGCCTTTGTACGCACCTAGCAATCGTCCTTCTATTTTTTCGTGGCTAAAAGGCAATTCCCTCTTTTTTATTTGAACTCTTTACACACATTTTACATATTGATAATAAAGCCTGCCATTTGGTTTGATAGACTGATAATAAACTTAAATGACGCAAGGGATGATGGACATGGGTATTCAGTCAGAAGAGCTCCTCCAATTTTACGATATCATTGAAAAAGGTTCCATTTATTCTGTCTATCAGCCTATTGTTTCTATGCAAGATGGTCTGGTAATGGGGTACGAAGCACTAATTCGTGGTCCCAAAGATAGTAATTTTCACTCGCCGCTAACCATGTTTCAATTCGCAGAGCAGCACGGTGAACTGTACAAGCTGGAACAGTTGACAAGAGAGAAAGCCATTCAGGGGTCTATTTTGGAGCATCCGCAGCAATTGCTTTTTATTAATATTTCTTCGCATGTCCTGTATGATCCTGGGTTCGTTCCGGGGAAAACACTGGAAATTTTACAGAAATACGGGCTTCGTCCAAACAACGTTGTTTTTGAAATAACAGAAAGAACCTCCATTGAGGATTTTTCCCTAGCTCAAAAAATATTGGCTCATTACCGGAAGCAAGGTTATCGAATTGCGATCGATGATGCCGGGGCCGGATATTCGTCCATGCAAGCCATTGCCGAGCTTCAACCGGATTTCATCAAGATCGACCGGTCGCTCATCCAGGATATTCATATCAATAAAGTCAAAGAGTACATATTGGAAACATTCGTTACTTTTGCACAAAAAATGAACATCTCTTTGATCGCTGAGGGCATTGAACATGTCGATGAGCTGACCAAATTGGCGAGGCTTGGGGTTCATTATGCCCAAGGCTTTTTGCTGGGGAGACCACAGGCGGATCCTGCAACGATTCAGGACAGCTTGAAGATGTTGATTTGGCAGCAGCGCAAAGTACAAGGAGGACATATGACCTGGGCAATTGGCGATCTCAAAACACCGGTGAAAGTGTTCGATAAGAAAGTGCCTATTTCGGAAGTGGCGGATTATTTCAAAAAAAACCAGGAATCTGTGGGAGCTGTCATCGTTAGTGAAGAAGAACCGGTCGGCCTTATGATGAGAGATCGCTTGTTCCAGCAGTTGGCGGGACAATATGCGTTCTCTTTGTTTTGGAACCGGACGATTGACAATATCATGGACGACTCGCCGCTAATTGTGGACGAGTTTATTTCCGTCGAGCAGGTGTCCCAGATGGCGACTTCGCGGTCGATTCATCATTTGTATGACCTCGTAATTATAACAAGTAGCGGAAAGATGGCGGGTATTGCTTCGATCAGAGCCATTCTGGAGAGTATAACCAATGTCCGGATGGAGTCCGCTCGAGTGGCGAATCCATTAACGGGCTTGCCGGGGAATTTGCAAATTAATAGGGAATTGAATAAACGGATTCATGAAAGTAAGCCATTTCATGTTGTCTATGCGGATCTGGACTATTTCAAATGGTTCAATGACAGGTTCGGTTTTCAAAAAGGGGATCAATTGATTCAATATACAGCTGACATTATGCAGCAGGCGATTTCGGTTTGCGGAACCCCGCTTGATTTCGTGGGGCATGTGGGAGGCGATGATTTCATCGCGATTTCTTCTACGGATGAGCCTGAGCTTCTGTGCCAGGAAATGATTCGCAGGTTCGAAATGGGCGTGCAGATGTTTTATGAAGATGAGGAATGGGAGTATGTATGGGACCGGAGCGGCAATAAAGTTAAAAGCGAGGGAGTCACACTATCGCTGTCATTAGTCGTTTGCACCTGTGAATCTCCCATTTCACTTGAACATATTTCACAAACCGCGGCTGCTCTCAAGAAGAAAGCCAAAGCGTATCCAGGCAGTATTTATTATTTCCAGAATATAGGGTGAAACATTAGAAGGTGTAGATCAACTGTTTAAATGAACGGATGATAACAACCTTCTGTTTGCCGATTCGCCGTTCGGAAATTTTCTTCATATTCCCGGGATGGATCCAGATAGCGTCCAGACCGCTGGAAGCGGCTCCTACCACGTCATTGCGCCACGAGTTACCAACCATCACACTTTGGCTTGAAGCCGCGTTCATGGTCTTCAGAGCCCTCTCAAATATAGCTGGGTGCGGTTTACGCGGACCGTCCTTCTCCGAGCTAAATAAGCGATCCTCTGTAATCCACCGGGTCAGCTTCAATTTATCCAAATTACTCTGCAATCTTCTGCGGTTTCCGTTGCTGATGATGGCAAGCTTATAATTCTGGGATAACGCTTCGAGCGTGTCCTCTACGCCGGGAAAAAGCGCAACAAAATGATCCTCTTGCTCCTCGACCTGTTCGAAAAAAGCTCGGGTAAACGCCGTGCTCACATTCACTGGCAGAGGATGCAGCGCCTTGCGCAAACAAATGTGCCGCAGCTCATCCGGTGATAAAGGGCTGCGCACCGGTGCTTTGCGGTGCCGGCTCCATTCCATTTTATAACTCTGAAGAACGTCTTGGGCTGTGAAGAGAGTTTCGTCCGGCTCCCACCTCGCCGTGTAGTCATTCATGACCTCAAGGAATGCAGAGTCAAAGCATTGTCTGCGATCCAGAATCGTATTGTTCATATCGAAAAATATAACCTTTTTACGTGTTGGTGAGAAAAAAGGGCTCATTCGGAGAACCTCCTTTTGAAGACCGGAACATCGATTAATGGATTCCTTACATGTTTATGTGCGCTAGCGTTTTTTTATTTTAATTTCGTATGCTATGATGAAGGAAGTATGTCTAAAAACGGGGTGTGAACTTATGGATAAGCTTATTATTATTGATGGGAATTCTATTGCAAACAGAGCTTTCTATGCTTTACCGCTTCTCAGCAATTCTAGCGGATTGCACACGAATGCCGTTTATGGTTTTACAACCATGCTGCTCAAATTAATAGAAGAAGAAAAGCCGACGCATTTTCTTGTTGCTTTTGATGCCGGGAAGATTACGTTTCGACATAAAGAATATACGGAATACAAGGGTGGACGGGCCAAAACGCCGTCAGAGCTTTCCGAACAATTTCCACTGATCAAAGAACTGCTGAAAGCATTCAAAATCCCGCAGTTTGAGCTATCCGGCTATGAAGCTGACGACATCATCGGCACGCTGACCAAAGCCGCAGACGCCAAAGGCGAGAAAGTGCTTCTTGTTTCGGGAGACAAGGATATGCTGCAGCTCGCTTCCGATCACGTCACCGTTGCGATAACGCGCAAAGGAATTACGGAAGTTGAGTTATATAACCCGGCTGAGATCAAAGAGAAGTACGGTCTTACACCTGCGCAGATTATTGATCTAAAGGGACTCATGGGCGATACCTCAGATAACATCCCTGGTATTCCGGGAGTTGGAGAGAAGACTGCGCTCAAGATGCTTCATGAATTCGGCACCGTGGAAGAAGTGCTTGCGAATACAGCCAGCCTGAAGGGCAAGATGAAAGAAAAGGTCGAGGAGCACGCGAAAGACGCGATTATGAGTAAAGAGCTCGCGACGATTTTCCGCGAAGTGCCGATGGAAACCGAGTGGGATACGTTCCGTTACGATGGATATGACGGACAAGCCTTGGCTGGCATGTTCCGTAAGCTCGAATTTAAATCCTTGCTGGAGAAAATGGATTTCGGCGCTGTGGACTTGGAAGCGGAAGGACAAGTTGTTGAAAGCATGGAAGCGGTTGTCGTTACGGAAGCCAATGTGGGTGAGTTAGTTGGCAAATTAAGCGACAGCGGAGTGATCCATGTGGAAGCTGTCGGTGAAAATCCACATCAAGCCGTCAATGTCGGCGTGGTCTGGTTTACGCATGATGAGGACGTGAATACGTCCTATTACGTGCCATTCCAGCTGCTCAAAGGAGAAGCTGGCGAGCCGCTGCGGGCATGGCTGGCGGATGATTCGAAGAAGAAGCAGCTTTTCGATCTGCATCGCTCGATTCTCGCTTTGGCTTGGCAGGGCATCGTGCTCAAAGGCGTGGATTTCGACGTCTTGCTCGCCGCTTACCTGCTCGACCCAACGGAGTCGAATCTAACGTTGAGCGGCTTATCGGCGAAATACAGCCTGCCTGGTCTGAAGGCAGACGAAGATGTGTTCGGCAAAGGCGCGAAATTCCGCCTGCCGGAGTTAACAGCGCTTAGCGACCACTTGGGACGCAAAGCAATGGCGACCGCGCGCCTGGTGCCGGTGCTGGCGGAAGAGCTGGAGAAGGGCGAGATGCATCAGCTCTTCTATGAACTGGAGCAGCCGCTGGCCAGCGTGCTGGCAGAGATGGAGCTGCGCGGCATCGCCGTAGATGCCGAAGGGCTTAAAGCGCTCGGCGTGGAACTTGTCAATAAGCTGGACACGATTATGTCCAGCATTTACAAGCTCGCTGGCGTCGAGTTCAACATCAACTCGCCGAAGCAGCTTGGCGAGATTCTGTTCGAGAAGCTGGGGCTGCCAGCTTGGAAGAAGACCAAAACCGGCTACTCGACCGATGCCGAGGTGCTGGAGCGCCTTGCGCCCTACAACGAAGTGGTCGGGCAGATTTTGAATTACCGTCAGCTGGCGAAGCTGCAATCGACGTACGTCGAAGGGCTGCTGAAAGAGGTGCGGCCGGAGACCGGTAAGGTGCATACCTATTACCGGCAGACAATTGCCGCCACAGGACGGCTCAGCAGCCAGTTCCCGAACCTCCAGAACATTCCGATTCGTCTGGAGGAGGGCCGGAAGATCCGCAAAGTGTTCGTGCCATCCGAGCCTGGATGGTACATTCTCGCTGCGGATTACTCGCAGATCGAGCTGCGCGTGCTGGCGCACATCTCGCAGGATGAGAAGCTGAAGGAAGCTTTCCTTCAGAATATGGACATCCACACGAAGACGGCGATGGACGTCTTCGGCGTGGAAGAAAGCGCCGTCGACGCGAACATGCGTCGTCAAGCGAAAGCTGTTAACTTCGGGATCGTTTACGGGATCAGCGACTATGGCTTGTCTCAGAACTTGGACATTACTCGCCGGGATGCAGCACAGTTCATTGAACAATACTTTGCTGTCTTCCAGGGCGTACGCAAATATATGGACGATATCGTGAAGGATGCGCGCCGAGACGGCTATGTGACGACGCTGCTGCAGCGCCGCCGGTATTTGCCGGAGATTACGCACTCGAACTTCAACCTCCGCTCCTTTGCGGAGCGTACCGCGATGAACACGCCGATTCAAGGTACGGCGGCAGACATCATTAAGCTTGCTATGGTGCAGATGGATGCCCGCTTGAAGAAAGAGGGCTTGAAGAGCCGCATGCTGCTTCAAGTACACGATGAGCTCGTCTTCGAGGTCCCGGAAGAGGAACTCGAGACGATGCGCCGCCTGGTGCCGGAAGTCATGGCCGGGGCATTGAAACTGGACGTGCCGCTGAGCGCGGACGTGGATTATGGCCTTACTTGGTATGACGCCAAGTAAGGAAACTGAACAAATTCAAAAAGAGGTGAACATCCGTGCCTGAACTACCCGAAGTCGAGACGGTCAAGCGCACACTGAACAATCTGATCACCGGTAAAACGATCGAGCAGGTTCAGGTCAGACTGCCCCGCATTATTCAGAAGCCTGATGATATCCAGATGTTTGAAGTGCTGCTGCAAGGGCAGCAGATTGAAACGATTGAGCGCAGAGGCAAGTTTTTGCGATTTGTTTTAACTGATTACGTCATGGTCTCCCATCTGCGGATGGAAGGCCGCTATGGCCTGTACAACACGGAAGATCCGCTGGAGTCTCATACGCATGTGTTATTTCGGTTTACCGACGGCAGCGAGCTGCGGTACAAGGATGTCAGACAATTTGGTACGATGCATTTGTTCCCGAGAGGGGAAGAACTCACACAGCCGCCGCTGCATAAACTTGGTTTGGAGCCGCTGGATGAGGGCTTCACTTTTGAAGCTTTCCGGGATCGGATCGCCCACAAAAAGACGAAGATTAAGCCGCTGCTCCTGAATCAAGAATATATTGTCGGCATCGGTAATATTTATGTAGACGAGTCCCTTTTCCTGGCCGGTATTCATCCTGAACGCGAGGCGTCGTCGCTCAGCAAGAAGGAGCTCGTGCTGCTGCATGGGGCGATTATTCGTACACTGAGCGATTCCGTTGAGGTGGGTGGATCTTCAATTAAATCGTATGTCAACGGCCAAGGTGAAATCGGCTTATTCCAGCATCAGCTGAACATTTATGGCAGACAGTCGCAAAGCTGCAAAACATGCGGCAGCGAAATCTACAAAACCGTGGTTGGCGGTCGCGGAACGCACATTTGTCCAACCTGTCAACCGTTAAAGCGAAAGAGAATCATAAAGAAGTCTGAGAAATAGGCACGTGAAGCGCGCCCTTCCCATATGATATGGAGTACTTAGCCCAGATGATGATCTGTTACCCAACTTATTATCGTCAGTGGTAAAACTCTTAGGAGGGGTATTATGCTTCCGGTGCTTTCTTTGCTGGTTCTGGCTTTCGCAGTTTCATTAGACGGTTTCGGCGTTGGCGTCATGTACGGATTACGCAAAATTCGAATTCCATTTCTCTCTATTGGTATTATATCCCTTTGGTCTGGTATCATTATTTATAGTTCGATGCAAATAGGCGTCCTGATGTCTTCTTTTATGTCTCCCGAGTTTGCCAAACGTATCGGTGCACTCATCCTGATCGGGATTGGCATTTGGGCGCTTTATCAACAGAGACAACAGAAGTCGCAGGATCCCCAAGAGGCAGCCAAACCGTCTGACGACCAGATATCTCTCAGCAGTATTCCCCCTTCCGGCAATGAGCCCGCCACGCTCGATACGCTGCAAAGGACGAAGGAAATTCTGAATATCGAGCTCAAGCGTTTTGGTTTGGTTATTCAAATTTTGCGTACACCCTCCATTGCTGATGTGGATAAATCAGGTAATATTTCAGCTTCCGAAGCTACTTTGCTAGGGCTAGCCCTTTCATTGGACGCATTTGGAGCGGGTATTGGCGCTGCATTAATTGGTTTTGTTCCTTTGTTAACGGCATCCGTTATTTCGATTTCGAGCGGTTCGTTTATTGCACTAGGCTTGCGCATTGGCTTTCGTTACGCGGAAATGACGTGGATGAAGAAGTTATCTATTCTTCCGGGGTGTGTACTTATACTTATGGGTTTATTGAAAATGCTGTAGTAACAGGAAAACATTTAGGAGAGATTTGCCTATGAATATCGGGTTAACAGGAGGAATCGCTTGCGGCAAAAGCACAGTTAGCGCCATGCTGGTTAGCCGCGGCGCCCTATTAGTAGATGCGGATCAAATTGCGCGCGATGTTGTCCAGCCCGGCAGCCCTGTTCTCGAACAGGTTGCTGCGCATTTTGGACAAGCGGTCATTCAGGAAGACGGCTCACTGCACCGTAAAAAGCTGGGTGAGATCGTATTTGGGAATACGGATGCCCGTAAACAACTAGAACACATCTTGCACCCGCCTATCCGCAGGATGATCAGAGAACAGATGGAAGCGTATGAGAAGCAATTTCCTGACAAACTGGTTGTCGTCGATATTCCTTTATTGTTTGAATCGAACCTATCTTTTATGTTCGAAGAGGTTCTGGTCGTGTATGTGCCTCCTCACATTCAAGTAGAACGTTTAATGCGAAGAGACAACTTAACGGAAAGCGCGGCCAACAAGCGAATCAACGCGCAGATGTCGATAGAAGAAAAACGCAAATTGGCGGATATCGTGATCGACAACAGCGGAACCTGGGAAGATACCTTATCTTCGGTCGAACGGTTTTGGCTAGGGAAGGGGCTTTCATGAAGTTTTTGCGCAAAAAACGAGTGTTCGCCCTTTTACTCGTTTGTTTCGTTCTAGTCCTCTTTATGAACAGCAATTTTATAGGAAGAAAGTTGTATCCAATCTATTTTGAGCAGGAAATTAAGCAAAGTGCGGCGAAGCACAATATAGACCCTTTTCTCATTGCAGCCATCATCAGGGTGGAGACGAACTATAAGCATCATTTGGAATCGAAAAAAGGTGCTTTGGGGCTTATGCAGTTGATGCCGGACACGGCAGAATGGATTGTAGAGTCCACGAATTTAGGACCACATACCCAGGAGGATTTGTTAAAAGCGGATGTGAACATTAATCTCGGTTCTTGGTATTTAAGCTGGCTGAACAAGCATTACAATGGAAATTTAATTTATGCGATTGCAGCTTACAATGCAGGACAAGGGAATGTGAATAAATGGAAGCAAACGAACGTTTGGGACGGCTCACAAGAGCGCATTGACCAAATCCCATTCGGCGAAACGCGTCATTATGTTCAGAGAGTTATTTATTATTACGAGAAATACACAAAGCTTTACTCCGAACAAGAACAATGGAAGAGTGAGCAAATGAAGTCTCTACATAACAAAGAAGCATTGGACTAGCTCCTTTGTGGGGGCTTAAAGTCCAATGCTTCCCGTTTGCAGATTCAGCGGCTACTTCTACTCAAGATTACTTGAATTGACCAGCCAAAGATTGTTCTGCGATTTGCACCAGGCGACGAGTAATGTGACCACCGATGGCACCAGTGTCACGAGTAGCCATGTTACCGTAGTATCCATCTTGTGGGATAGAGATACCAAGTTCTTGGGCTACTTCGTATTTCAACTGATCCAACGCTGCGTTAGCTTGAGGAACAACTAGTGTGTTGCTGTTTCCTGCGCTCATGTCTGTTCACCTCCTTGTCGGTTGGTACTAGTATTGTGCGCACTTCTTCATCGTTCATGACATGTAACATATGGTAATCCATCAGATAGAAGAGAAAGGAGAGATAGCGAATGAAGTGTCCGTTCTGTGATTATTCCGGTACGAAAGTGCTTGACTCACGTTCAGCTAATGAAAACAAATCGATCCGCCGTCGCCGGGAATGTGAGAAATGCGCCCGAAGATTCACCACCTTTGAGATGGTGGAAGAAACTCCGCTTATTGTGATTAAAAAAGATGGCAGCAGGGAAGAATTTAGTCGTGAGAAAATATTAAGAGGCTTAATACGTGCCTGTGAGAAACGTCCGGTGTCTATGGAGAGACTCGAGATGCTTGTATCCGAAGTTGAGATGCAGCTTCGCACGACGGCTCATGCGGAAGTAGACAGTTTAGGCATTGGCGAAATCGTCATGGAGCAATTGTACCCAGTCGATGAAGTGGCTTACATTCGCTTCGCCTCCGTTTACCGGCAATTCAAGGACATTAACATGTTCCTCAAAGAGTTAACGCAAATATTGGGAAAGCATGATCCCGGCCTACTCCGGGACAAATAAAGAAAGCCGGTTCTGATTCGTTCGATTGAACGTGATCAGATCGGCTTTTATTTGTTAGATAGAGTGAATAACCGTAGTGACTACTAAATTATTTGTCGTTGAAGTAGAAGAAGAGGTAGCCGTAAAGGAGAGCGTCTCCAAGACGACCGTAACGCCAATCGTAAGGGCATTGTTAATATGGTCCCCGAAACCGTGATGGTTGCAGTCAAATGCAAGGTAATCAAGCCTGAACTCATCGTCATTCTCCCTTTCTATCCTCAACTCAAGGACTAATCTAGTAATCTAGTATAGTATATGTTGTGTATTTGGAAATTATTGGATGTTAGCGTATGAAAATCCACTAAACTTTAAACCTTAAATCTGACAAAAAATAAGAAAAAGACAGCGGGATTCCCGTTGTCTTTTTGCTGTGTTTATTCTTAAAAAGCTATTATGGCGCGATTTCTTTCGATTTTAAAAAAAATAATGCTATAGACACCAACCGACTGCATTTTTGTGGGCGTTCGTGCATAATTCTGTTATTGGGTACGTTTGTCCAGTTCACTCCTAAGAAATTGAATAAACCGAATGGATTCTTCGTGGGACAGCAGGTTGTTATTAAACTTAAAGGAGAACATGTTCAAAATATCACTTTCCGGTAGATGCAGGTTAGCAATCAAGTGCTCCACATCCAAGCTCATGTTTCCATTCAACACAATTTTCTCCATCCTTTTCAGCTCCTCCTAGTCATTTCTACATTAATCGGACGGAGGCGGTCTTGGCAGCTGGCTGACATTTTGGACATGGAAATTAGTCCAAATTAGCCCCTATAGCTTTGCGTCACCACTTTTCAGTGGTTTTGCCTTTGTCGTGCCGATTAATGCTTGTAAGAAAACTATATCACATTATTTCCAATTATTACATCTATTCGAAGGATGGTTGAAGCATATGTCCGTCAAATCCAATCAAATTCCAGGTTTTTCTTATGAATTAGATATTATGAAGGTAGCTAGCTCCTTAGGAATTGATCAAGATCGATTATTGGCTTATGTGTATTCGAATATGGAGGCAAATAATCGGAGTGAGGATAGAGCCGCGCAGCCGATGATCAGGCTTGATGAGCATTCCTGATTACAAGAAAGAGCACTGCAACCATAGCGGCGGCAGTGCTCTTGATTATGGCGAAAGATTTACACCATAATTTTACAGATGTCATTCGTGAACTCAACCGGGTCTTGAAGCGGCAAGCCTTCGATGAGGAGTGCTTGGTTGTACAAGAGGGCCGTGTAAAGGTTCAGTTTCTCTTTGTCTTTTTCGAAAGCGTCCTTCAACGAGCCGAACACTTCATGGTTCATGTTGATTTCAAGAACTTTTTCAGCTTTCACATTCGGATTATTCGGCATCGCATTCAAGATTTTTTCCATCTCGATGGTTACGTCACCGTCTGTAGACAGGCAAACCGGATGCTTCTTGAGTCGTTTGGATGCTTTGACGTTCGTAACTTTACCGGACAATAAGCTGGTCATGTAGTCGAAAAGCTCTTTGTTATCGTTTTTGTCCGCTTCGGTTTCGGATTTATCATCAGCTTCAATGCCGAGATCGCCGCTGGAAACCGATTTGAATTCTTTTTCCTTGTAAGTCATGATCATTTTGATTGCGAATTCATCGATATCGTCTGTGAAATACAAGATTTCATAGCCTTTATCCGTAACAAGCTCCGTTTGCGGAAGCTTATCGATGCGCTCCATAGACTCCCCGGATGCATAGTAAATGTACTTCTGATCTTCCGGCATTCTCGCGATGTATTCGTCGAGTGTAACGAGCTTCTTCTCTTTGGAGGAGTGGAACATCAACAAGTCCTGCAGAACGTCTTTATGGGTGCCGTAGTCGCTGTAGACGCCGAATTTGAGCTGACGGCCAAACGCTTTGTAGAAGGTCTCGTATTTCTCTCTCTCATCCTTCAACATGGATTGAAGTTGGCCTTTGATTTTGCTCTGAATGTTTTTGGCAATCAACTTTAATTGACGATCATGCTGCAGCATCTCTCTGGAAATGTTCAGAGACAAGCTTTCGGAATCGACCATCCCTTTCACGAAGCTGAAATAGTCGGGCAGCAGGTCCGCGCATTTGTTCATGATCAAAACGCCATTGGCGTATAGCTCCAAGCCTTTTTCATATTCCTTGGAATAGTAGTCGAAAGGCATGCTTTCCGGAACAAAGAGGATCGCTTGGTAGACAACAGCTCCGTCCGCGCTAACATGAATATGCTTAAGCGGCTTATCGAAGCCGTAATGCTTCTCATGATAGAACTTCTCATAATCCTCAGGCGTTAGCTCGCTTTTGTTTTTTCTCCAGATAGGCACCATGCTGTTGAGCTGCTGCTCTTCTTGATAATCCTCGAATTCATTTTCCGTGCCTTCTTTAAGTCTTTTGCCGGCAACGTCCATTTTGATCGGATAACGAATGAAGTCGGAATATTTTTTGATGATCGCTTTCAGGCGGTACTCGTCCAAATATTCGTCGTAGTTGTCATCTTCGGTATTCGCTTTGATTTGCAGTACGATTTCTGTACCAATGGAATCTTTCTCGGCTGTTTCGATGGTATAACCGTCAGCGCCAGTGGATTCCCATTTGTAAGCCGTGTCGCTGCCAAGAGCTCTACTTGTCACCGTAACAACATCAGCTACCATGAACGCGGAGTAGAAGCCTACGCCGAATTGGCCGATGATATTGTGGCCGTCTTTGGCTTCGTTTTCTTTTTTGAACGCAAGAGAACCGCTTTTCGCGATGATCCCTAAATTGTTCTCCAAATCTTCTTTTGTCATCCCGATACCGGTATCGCGGATCGTTAATGTTCTGTTCGTTTTGTCTGCAATGACTTTGATAAAGTAATTGTCTTTATCAAATACCAATGAGTCGTCTGTGAGTGCTTTGTAGTAAATTTTATCAATGGCATCGCTGGAATTGGAGATGAGCTCTCTCAAGAAGATTTCTCTTTGCGTGTAAATGGAGTTAATCATCATTTCTAATAGTCTTTTGGACTCAGCCTGAAACTGTTTCTTTTCCACGGATAAATCTCCTTTCGATATGTAACAATAGTTCAATATTAGCACTCTCTCTACTTGAGTGCTACACATTATTTTTATATCACTCCGCCAATTTAATGTCAATTGCTATTCCCTGTAACTTCCTGTGAAAATGATAAAAACGCCGTCCCTCCCTACCACTCAGAAGTGTTAGTGAGAAACGGCGTTTGCTTATTTCATCGAAGCCGCTGGACCGGACTTCAGGGCGACACTCGATTTCCGGTGATGCAGCCCGTAATACAGCAGTGACGAACATGCAACAACGATGCCGGCCACGAAGTACATCGTATGATAGTCTGTTTTGGATGCGACGAGGCCAAGCACATACGAGCCGATGCCATAGCCGGTATCGAAGAGCAAGAAATACGTGCCGGTGGCAAGTCCTCTGCGGTGCACGGGCGCCGCTTGGATCGCGATGGTTTGAAAGCTCGGCAGCATGGCGCCGAAGCCAAGTCCCAGCAGTCCGCCGGCCACTAAAAAGGGCACGGGGGACGATGTCAGGCTGAGGCTAATCATCCCCAGCGTGAACAAAACAACGCCTGGGTAAACTAAGCCGTTAGGTCCTGAACGATCGAACCATTTGCCCGTAAACGGCCTGGAAATGACAATCATCAAAGCAAACACCATGAAGAAGTAGCTTGCGTATTTCTCCAATCCGTTCGATTTTGCGTAAACGGACAGGAACGTGGTGATGGCGCCATAGGAGAAGGCGAGTACGCTGCCTGTCAGGGAAATCGGGATCGCGCGCGGCTCGATGAATTTTCTCCAGCCCTTTTCCGGCTTCACGGATGCCTGTACAACGCGCTTCGGAATACGGAGGGATAACCCGAACATAAGGGAAAGAACGGCGAACACGATACAGACGCCAAACAGCAGCGCATTATTGTTAGACTGCATAATCGTTAAACCGAGAAACGGTCCTACAACCATCGCCAGGCTCATGAAAAGACTGAAATAGCCGATGCCCTCGCCTTTGCGTCGATCCGGCACAAGATCAATGGCGACAGCCCCAGCGGCTGTGGTAGCCATCCCAAAGCCGATGCCATGAAGAAACCGTACGCCTAGCAAGACACCATACTGATGAATAAACGGATACATCGCGGTGCAAATCATAAACAGGACAAGGGAGAAGGAGATGATCTTCTTCCGATTCCATTCGTCCATCCATTTGCCGGTTAATGGACGTAAAATAACGGTTGAAATAATAAAGACGGTCATCACCAGACCAATTTGCTGCTGCCCGGCATGCAACGTATCGGTGACAAAGATAGGTAACGTTACGGCTAGAATATAAAACGTCATGAATAAAAAAAAGCTGCTGAGACATACAGCTACAAAATCGCGATTCCACAATTTCTGATCGGTCTCGGTATTCACTGTGATTCCTCCACTTCCTTAATGCGTGCATTGGCTTCTTGGGTGATTTGAATGAGCAGCGACTTGAGCAGGGCAGCCTGTTCCTCCGTGAAGCTGCTGAGCAGTGAAGCGATGACCTTCTGCTCAATCGGGGTGAGGATGTCGTTCATAGCTCTGCCCTGTTCCGTAATGAACGTTAGAAAGGATCGGCGATCCTGTTCATTAGCGCGGCGCTCAATCATCCCTTTGCGCTCCAATTGGTCGAGTATTCGGGTAATATTCGTCTGATCCTTCTCCGCTCGAGTAGCGAGCAGTTTCTGGGTAATCCCGTCCTCGCAGGCCAGACGATGAAGCACGACCCACTGTTCCGTCGTCATATCGTATGGCTGAAATTGAGAGCCCAAAAGCTGTGTCATTCGGCGCCCGGCATGATTCAGAATAAACCCCAGGGAATGATCCATCTGCATAACACAAACCTCTTCTCGAAAATTAGTTGCTATAGCAATTATATTCTTAGCATATATATTCGTCAAATCATTTTGAGGTGTTCTGTATAAGATAGTGGAGATCGGACATACTAATTTTCGACGGTGATTCAGAGAGGTGTTGTGTCGCATATTATGTAGACGAAATACCAGGGAAGTTGTTGTTGAATCTACCGTAAAGCGAGGAGATGTGCCGCAGGCCATTAATGTAGTCAAAAACTGCAGGAATGTGATGAGGTAGTTACCGAGCGAAGTAGGTTTCAAGGCAAAAGTACCATCAATTTGTCACCGTCGAAAAGGACTCCGCGAGGAGTCCTTTTTCTTTTGCGAGTTAGAACTGATTCAAATCACTGCTCTCAATGATCGGCTTGGGATAGCCGTTAATAGCCACTTCAATCATGGCGCGGCCAACCTTTTCCGAGGTCGTGACCGAATTCGGGAACCATTTTTCCAGCATCGGGTAAAAAGGTTTCATGACCGTATAAACGGCCTGATAGAGCTTCGTTTTGGATCTGACGCCATGCAGAGGCAGAATGCCACCAGGTCTGAACATATACGCCGCTGTAAAAGGCAGTTTGAGCAGGTCATTTTCTGTTTTGCCTTTGATCCGCGCCCACATGCTGCGCCCTCGCTCAGAGCTATCCGTACCGGCTCCAGTCACATAGGTGAACGTCATGGCGGGGTTCAGCCTCACTAACGTTTTTGCCACACTCATCGTTAAATCGTACGTTATCGCTTTATATTTCTCCTCGCTCATACCCGCAGAAGAGACGCCAAGGCAGAAAAAGCAAGCATCAAATCCGGACAGTTTGCCCTCCAAGGCTGACAGATCCAGCAAATTCACGTGCACGAGCTCGTTGAGTTTCGGGTGCTGTTGGCCAGTCGCATTCCGCCCGATGGTTACTACGCGCTTGATCCGAGTATCAAGGAGACATTCCCGCAGCACAGATTGCCCTACCATGCCGGTGGCTCCGAAAAGAAGAACGTTCAATGAGATCACACCTCTCTCTTTACTTCCATTGTTTCCGCTAAAAAGGGTTCATAACCGATGCAGCTTCCGGTAATGCGAAGGCGTAATGCGCATGCGCTTTTTAAACACGCGGCTCAAGTAGAATTCATTCTCGAACCCGCATCTTCCCGCAATTTGCTGCAGCGTCAAGTCGCTATCGAGCAAAAGTTTCTGTACCTTCTGCAATCTCAAAGAAGTGAGGTAATCCAGCGGCGCCATGCCGGTCGTTTTTTTGAATCTCCGCGTAAACTGCACCTGTGTCAGCCCTAGCTCCATGGCGAGCTGTTTCAAATTGAACGAGGACGCTGCATGCTCCAGCATGTAGGCAATAGCTTTCTGCACAAGGATGTCCTCACCCGAAGGTGTGCGAGAATCTGACTGCCATTCTTCCACAACCTGCATCCAGATATCCGTCACAAAGTGATGACGTAAAGCAGTGGAGGCCTCTGTATGAAGCTCCGTCCACTTCCGTAAATACGTATAAGTGGATGTCAGCCGATGCAGATCATGGACGGTTACTTTGCCGGCAGGGATGTTGTCCTCCGTAAGCAAGGCACCGTCCTCTTCATGTACCCATCGCAGCAAAAACACGTGAAAAGACAAGGGATGGACCATTTCTCTCTGAAAAGCAACGCCAGGCGGACAAAACACGAGATCACCGAACGAAGCCGTACCTTCGTGCGGACCGATGCTATAAGTGAAACTGCCATCTTCCACGCCAAATACCACCCAGAAGTCGTTGATGTCCACTTGAACTTGAAAGGCGGCTTTCTCCTTCCAGTAGACATGGCTGATCACTTCCGGTTTCGTGTTTGTTATATCGCGTACTCGCACGATTTGCCCCTCACTTCTGCCAATTTGTCCCACATGACTAGCATATACGAAACCGTAGAAGCAAGATAGATAGGAATGAAATTTTGTATAAGTTTATGTTGCAGTCGTGCATGGAGTAAAGCGCTTACTATACATTAAAATGAGGACATAAGCAAGCGTTGAGGGGGAAAGGTAAATGAAAGAGGAACGGGTAAAAACGGATATTTCCGTTATTGGCGGCGGGTTATCCGGTGTGTGTGCAGCCATTGCTGCGGCAAGGCTTGGGCAAACGGTAGCGCTCATCCAGAATCGGCCTGTATTAGGCGGAAACTCCTCCAGCGAGGTGCGTGTTTGGGTCTGCGGCGCGACAGGGCACGGAGTCAACCGCTATGCGCGGGAAACTGGCATTATGGGGGAGCTGTTCGTCGAAAACCAGTTTCAGAATATGGACGGCAATCCGTATTTATGGGATTTGACGGTGCTCGAAGCGGTGCGCGCAGAGTGCCGTATTCAGCTTTTTCTCAACACGGACGTTCATGAGGTGGAGGCTGATGGCGAAGAGGATCATCGGATGATCCGCAGTGTTACAGGTTGGATGATGGGTTCTGAGCGAAAAATCCGTTTCGAAAGCGAAGTATTTCTGGATTGCACAGGGGATGGGCTCATCGGGTTTCTGGCTGGTGCGAAGTACCGGATTGGACGTGAAGCGAGAGCGGAGCATGGCGAGGATTGGGCGCCGGAGGTGGCGGATGGGATCACGCTGGGCAGCACGATTTTATTTTACACGAAAGATGTGGGCCATCCCGTTAAATTCCATCCTCCGAGCTTTGCCAAAGATATTACGAAGACATCGATACCGATCAAAAGAGTTATACGCAGTGGAGATTCGGGCTGTCATTATTGGTGGATTGAGTGGGGCGGCGAGCTGGACACTGTGCATGAAAATGAAAAGATTCGTGATGAGCTATGGTCCGTCATCTACGGAATTTGGGATTATATTAAAAACTCCGGCAACTTCGAAGCGCAGCAGATGACGCTTGAGTGGGTCGGTGCTTTGCCCGGAAAAAGGGAGTACCGGCGATTTGTCGGCGATTATGTCCTGACTCAAAACGACATTATGGCGCAGACGCCTTTTGAGGATCGTATCGCCTTCGGCGGGTGGTCGATTGATTTGCATCCTCCGCAGGGAATGTACGCGAAGGAAAGCGGCTCTAAGCACTTGCATGCCGACGGCATCTACCATATTCCGTTTCGTTCACTGTACTCGGTGAATGTCAGCAATCTGTTGATGGCGGGACGCAATATCAGCGCTTCGCATGTTGCGTTCGGGACGACGCGGGTCATGGCCACGTGCGCCGTCATTGGAGAGGCGGCAGGGACGGGGGCGGCCCTGTGCGTGCAAAAGCAAGTGATGCCCCGCGAGCTGCATCAGAAGCATCTGAAGGAGCTGCAGATGACGTTGCTGCGTCAGGATGCTTCGATCATTGGCCTGCGCAGCGAAGATGAAGCGGATCTGGCCCGCAGGGCCCAGGTAACGGCGTCGAGTACATTACGCCAGGTGGGCGTGGAGCGGGCTGTGGAGCCCAGACGCTTGCACACGGACGTGGCTGTGGTATTCCCGGTAGCTCCAGCGCTGCGGGGCTTCGAGCTTCTGACGGATGTCTCGGAGGCTACGACGATGACCGTGGAGCTGTGGGATACGGGACGCGCTGAGAACTATGTGCCGAAGAGCTTGATTGCGGCTGTATCAGCCCGTGTTGCGACAGGTGAGCGCCAGTGGGTGGGTTTTGATCTACGCTGGGAGCCGGAGGTGGAGCAGAACGCGTTCGTCATTGTCAAAGCGAACGAGAACGTGACTGTTTACCATGCAAATGAGCCGGTAACAGGGACGATCGCTTTCGTAAAGGGCGCGAAGCCGATTGTTGATCCGAAGCTGGAGGATCATCAGCCGGAGCAGCCGGTTGTGCTGTGGAGCATGAAAGGCGGCTTAGACCGCAAGCCGATCTGCTTCCGATCACCGGAAGCGTCAACGGCTTTCTCGGCTGAGCGTGTGACGGACGGCTATCTGCGTCCTTACGGCACTCCGCATCTGTGGATGTCGGAGCCGATGGCAGCAGGCAGGGAAGAGTGGCTTGAGCTGGCATGGGAGGAGCCGAAGGAGATGAAGCGGGTGCAGGTGACTTTCAATGACAATGTGAATCAGGATCTGATCAATTTGCACGCGTTCAGGACGTCCTTTGACGTCATGCCGGAATTGGTGAAAGACTACCGGATTGAGGCTTGCGTGGACGGGACGTGGGTCGTTCTGCTGCGGGAGACGAACAACCGGAAAAGGACGCGAAGACATGAGTTGGCAAGCTGCGTTTCTGCTGCGCAATTGCGATTGATCGTCGAGTCGACGAATGGGAGTCCGAGCGCGGAAGTGGTGGAGATAAGGGTATATGGGTAAAAAGAGCGGATTCGACTTCGAAGTAAGGTGAAAGGATGAGGATAGCGCGTTTGGATTGGCACGTCGTTGGACGTAATCCAATGAAAGTATGGTTTTGGCTGCTGAAACGGCAATTTCATTGGATGAAATCCAATGCCGAGATAGAATATAAGGCAGTAATAGGGGCTTTGTGCTGCGGAGTTCGTTGGATTTCGTCCAATGAAATGTATGTTTAGCCTGCAAATAAAGCCAGTTCATTGGAAATCATCCAATGAGGCTCCCCTAGGCATCCTATCTACAAGTTGATTGAATATCCTAGGGGGTTGCCTTCTGCCCGCTGCCTGCTACCCTTTCAACCCTGAGCTGGCGAAGCCCTCAACGAACCATTTCTGACAGACGATTACGACGATGAGAAGAGGCAGCAGAGCGGATACCGAAGCAGCCATGGTAAGGACATAATTGGTCCCGAACTCTTCGACGTAGCTGGTTAACCCCAGTGGAATCGTAAAGAGATGTTTGTCTCTGAGGTAAATAAGCGGACCTTCGTATTCATTCCAATGGGAAGTGAAGGAGAGAATGAGCAGGGTGACGATGGCAGGTTTGATCAGCGGCAATGAAATTTGCCAGAAGGTGCGCCAGTACCCGGCTCCGTCTACACGGGCGGCTTCGAGCAATTCATTGGGCAGCGTGCTGAAGAACTGTCTCATCAAAAATGTGCCAAATACTGTAAACAAACCTGGCAAAATAAGTGAATAGTGCGTGTTAATCAGTTTCATCGAATCGAACAAGATAAAACGCGGGAGTAGAAGCACTTGGCTTGGAATCATCATCGTTGATAGGTAGAGCAGGAACAGGAAGTTGCGGCCTTTGAAGCGGATTTTGGCGAAAGCATAGCCAGCCATTGCACTCGTGAGTAAGTTTCCAGCAACTGTAATCCCGGTAATTTTAATGGAGTTCAAATAGAACAGATAAAAGGGGTTAGGACCCGTCCATACTTGCTTGTAATTTTCAAAATGCCATGTTTTTGGAATCCAATCAATCGGATACTTGAAAACTTCGCCATTGATTTTAAAAGAAGTAGAAATCATCCAGATATAAGGCAGTATCATGATTAGCGCGAAGGCTGCCAATACGATGGTAATGATGGCTTTGATAACCCAAGACAGCTGCTTGTTTTTAGCTCGCGTTTTTTGTTGGGTGGATTGCACCGGATAGGTAGTTTCCATTTCCATGATAGTTCTCCTTTCTTCCTAAAAGTGATCCTGCCAACGCTTTTGGCTTTGCCACTGAATGAGCGTAATGATGAAGATAATGGTGAACAGCACCCACGACACCGCAGCCGCATAGCCCATTTTATAGAAACGGAAAGCAAGCAGATAGATGTGATAGGACAGCACCATCGTTGAATCAATCGGACCTCCTTGCGTCATAACGGCGACTGGACCGAACACTTGGAAGGACCAAATGATGAGCGTAATGGCAATGAGAAATGTGGTCGGTGTTAGCATGGGGACGGTGATTTGGAAAAATTGCCGCATCTTTGAGGCGCCGTCAATCTCGGCCGCTTCGTACAAATCTTTAGAAATGCCTTGTAGGCCTGCCAAGTAAATGACCATGGCATAACCGATGGTGACCCATACGGACATGATAATAATGGTAAAAAGCGCGGATTTCGGACTTGATAGCCAGCCTGGCGGATGTTCGATACCGATCGATAACAGGAATTGGTTGATGGGTCCGTTCGTTGCACGGTACATGATGCTCCATATGACGGAGACGGCAACAAGGGAAGAGACGTAAGGTAAAAAAATCAGCAGCCGCATCGTATTTTTGAAAAACACATATTTGTTTAGAATAACGGCCATGAACAAGCCGATTACGATGGAAGCGGGTACGCTGACTAAGGTAAACACGGTATTATTTTGCAGCGATTTAAGAAATTTCGGATCACTTGGCAGCGCTTTGAAATTATCGAAGCCAACCCAAGTGATACCGGCGAATCCTTTGAGGTACTCCCAGTCCACAAAGACCAGATAAAGACTGAATAGAATGGGCAATAAAATAAATGCGAGATACCCGGTAAGATTAGGTAAAATGAACAGGTAACCGGCGAGATTCTCCCTGAATTTCGCGGTTTGCCAGAATGGTCTCATGGGCGAGTCATCCTTTCGTTTCATGTGTTAGGCTTCCTTTATGAAAAAGCTATCCCCAGGTCACTGAATGACTTGTGGGGACAGCTTCCTTGGCAGCGTGAACTTATTTTTTGGCGCCTTTGATCGTTGTATCGGAGCGGGTTTTCATCGTTTCGAGCGTTTTATCAATCGGTTGGACGCCGAGTAAATACTTCTCCATTTCGTCCTTGTAGATGGCTTTCAGCTCTGTAGGGACAGGTACATTGTAAGCTGTTGGGAATGTGTAGTTTCCAGCGAGCAATGCTTTCAAGGAATCTTCATCAATCAAATCTTTGGCATCGCCGATTAGGATAGAAGCGATTTTGCCTGCATCGGCTTTTTTATTCGTCGGGATACGACCGCCGGGAACCATCGACATGTTGCCTTCTTGCAGGTACCAGGAAATGAACTTCATGGCAGCTTCTTTGTTTTTACTGTTTTTGTTAATGGACATATAGTCACCCATACCGCCGCCGGGGTTAACGTTGCCCCCAGCCGTAAATTGCGGATACGGAGCGAAAGCAACTTTGAAATCGTGAGGGAAGCTCTTCGTATCTTTGATATAACGGATGATATAGATTTGAGAAGGCGTCATAGCCGCTTTACCTGTCAGCAGCTCGTTCTGCACTGTAATTTTGCCGGCGACGGCTTCGGAATATTTCATCATAATGCCTTTGCTCTCCAGGCTTTGTTGCAGCTCCAAACCTTTCTTCAGAGCGGGGCTGTTGAAGTTGGACGTGCCGTCATCTGCGATGAAGGAGTCTTTGGCTTTGCCGGTTTGCAGGATAATTTCCCCGAAGGTGGACAAAGCGGGGTCAAGCATCGTGCCTTTGCGCTCGCCTTTGTTGAGCTTCGCCGCAAGGGCGCTGAAGTCATCCCAGGTCCAGGCGGTGGGCAGCTTCTCGCCGGCTTCGTCTAATGCCTTTTTATTGAAAAGCACGGCACCGACGTTCTTGTTGGCAGGCAGATAATAATATTTGCCGTCTGCAAATTTCTTGATATTGGCGCTGCCGATAATCCCTTCCACGTCAAACCCCGCTTTGGCAATCAGATCGTCGAGAGGTTCTGCCATGCCGGCGGCTTGGCGCTTCGTCATTTTATCATCGCCGTAGTTCATATAAATGTCCGGTGCGTCTGTATTGGAGAGCAGAGCAGTCTCAAGCTTCAAGTTACCGGGGTCGTCATTCACATAACGGATATATTCAACCTTAATGTTCGGGTTCGCTTTGTTCCAATTGTCGACGGCTTCTTGCGGACCGCTTTCGGGCGGTACGCCTCCCCAAAACTTCAGTGAAACCGGCTTCTGGGCTTCAGGTGTCGGAGCTGCGGCAGCCGTTGCTGCTGCTGCTGGCGCTGCAGTGGCGGAAGCTGCGGGTGCGACATCGGTTTTTGCGCAGCCAGCTACGAAAACGCTTACAGCGAGAGCGAGCGATGCACTTACTCCAAAGAGTTTCTTCATGTGTTCATCCCCTTTTCTTTTGGTAATTAAATCGTAATGGAATCCTCCAGAAAAAGACACGCACGATTCTTTCAAAATTAAGCATTATTCTATGATGATCGACCGCCGAAATACAATTTGCGGAATTCAGTTGGATACATACCTTCGAGTTGTTTAAAGCTGCGGCTGAAATGATTCGGGTCGGCGTAGCCGATTTTCTCCGAGATTTCGAATATTTTGTAATCGGGATTTTTGAGCAGTTCTCTAGCCGTTTTCATCCGAACGTTGGTCACATAATCCGTGATCGTTTTACCGGTTTCCTTTTTAAATAACATGCTCAAGTAATTTTCGGTGTAACCGACTTTGCACGCCAAATCCGCTACTTTCATGGGCAAATTGTACTGATCCGTAATGATGCGTATGACGGTTTGAATTTCAGGGCGCAGCTTTTCTTTGCCATGCTGCCGCTTGTAATCCATGAAGACAGGAATCCAGCCGACGAACCAATCCGCCAATTCCTGCAGCGTTTCCGCGTTCCGGATTACATGATACGGGTATTGATTCTCGTGAAGCGTTACGGAGTAAATATCGTTGCCATCCGCTTTAAGACTGCGGGAAAACATATGCAGCAGACTGAGCCACGTTTCGCGCAGCATAAGTGGCGGTACGTCTTTTTTACTCAGGAGCTCTTGCGTCCAGTCCTTCAACCGCTGCCTAAGTCCGGACTCATCCTGTTCATCAATTCGTTTACGTAAGTTCTCTTCGTCCCAAGGGTCCGACAGCCGGTGTGCAGCAGGTGGGATCTGGTGATAGGCAACGATACATGAGCGTCCGAAATAAAACCGATAGCTAAGCGAATAATCGGCCTTCTCATAGGCTTGTTGAAGTAGATAAGGATCTTCTAGTGGCGGTGAAACACCGCAGGAAATGGAAATTTTGAGGAAAGTGTGCACCGCGTTTTGCATTTCCTGCAGGACCGCAGGGTTCAATTGGCCGATGAGCACGCAAAATTTGCCGCCGCCGATCTCGAGCAATTCCCCATTTCTATATTTTTTTAAAATCTCGCTGAGTACATTCTTCACTGTGTATGTCAGAAGCCGATCGCTTTGAAACCGGTTGTTATGCGTTAGTTCCTCATAAGATTCGATTTGAATCGCAATCGCGGACAGAGGAGGAGGGAAAGGCTCCAGTTGAAATTCAATGAATTCCTGCTCGATTTCTCTGCGGGAGGAATGGCCCAGTACGAGCTCGCGCAGCCGCTTTTCCTTTACTTCGCTGCTGTATTGATTCACTTTTTGCTCCAGCTTTGTATAGGCGGTTTGGCCCTGCTTCTCAATCTGAAGCTGTTCCTTAATGGCACGAAGCTTCTGCATAAGCTCGGAAGGTTGAATTTCCAGCTTCGTTATGTATTCCGTAGCCCCAAGCCGCAGGGCCTTCTGCACATACGCGAAATCGCTATGATTCGATAGAATGAGGCATTTCATGGCCGGCCAGCGTTCTCGGATGATTTGGAGCAGCTCCAGGCCGTCCATGTCCGGCATACGGATATCCGTAAGCACGATTTCACAAGGATGATTTTCCAGAATCGCCAAAGCTTCGAGGCCGCTCGCTGCTTCGCCGATCACTTGGAATTCCTCGTTATTCATAGGAATAATCGTTTTTAACCCAATACGTACCAAAATCTCATCATCTACGATCAGAATGCGCATCATGAGGCTCCCTCCTGTTATGTGGCAGTATCAATGTCAATCGAACACCTTCGTTCGGAGAGCTGGCGATGTGTATGCCGTATTGTGCGCCGAAATGCAGCTTGATTCTTTCATTCACATTCCGAATGCCGATCCCGCTGAACTTGACGTGGGGTTGATGGAGTTCGTTCTCCACTTGTTGGATTTTCTCCAAGCTCATGCCGACACCGTTATCCTGCAGGAGGATGTGAAGTTTACCGGCGACTTCGATAGCTTGGAGCTCAATCCTTAATGGAAAGTGGTTGCCGTGAATAATGCTATTCTCGATAGCGGGCTGAAGCGTAAATTTCAACACTTCACAGTCGAGCAGCGATTCCGGAATATCGCAAGAGAACTTGATTTGGTCATGATAACGAATTTCCTGCAAGGAAAGGTAGACCTGTATGTAATCCAGTTCTTCACGGAGCGTCACGAACTCCTGTTCATTGCGCATCGTGAAGCCCAGCAGCTTGCCCAGCTTCGTAATCATTTCGCTGACGTGCTCTGCGCCCGAAAGAATTGCCATCCACTTAATGGAATTAAGCGTATTCAGCAGAAAATGAGGATTAATTTGTGCTTGAAGCGCTTGAAACTGCGCCTTCTGCTTGCGCTGTTCCTCATCGTATAAGTTTGCAATCAAATGCTGCAGATGGCTGACCATTTTGTTGAAGTTACTCCCCAGGACGGCGATTTCATCTTCGCCTTTTATCGTGACCATCGTATTAAATTCGCCTTTTCCAACTCTGTTCATCGACTTGGCGAGCTGTTTGAAAGGACTTGTCACGCGAAGCATCAAGATAATGAAAGCGATCGCAAATAAGAAAAACCAAGCGATGACCCAACCGATGGACTTATCTTTCTCACGGCTTAGCTGTGTGGCAAAATCCTTTTGGTTCATTAGTTGGACCAGCCGCCAGCCCAACTGGGGGACATAGGCGTCATTTACGAGGTAACTCTGGCCGTCCAAGGTTATTTTCTGAATGCCGCTGGCGTCTTTGTGCATGTTTTGGAGTGACTCTGAGGCTTTAAAATGACTGGACGTACTGTCCCCGAGCAAGAGCTTCTGGTCCTGGTCTAACAGAAAAGAGATGACGCCGGACTCCTGCTGCTGGCGTAGCTCCTGCGCGTTATAGAAAAATATCGGGATCGGTACCCCGATCATGAAAATACCGTAATTGCTCGTATATTCGCCATTGACTTGTCTGGTCATGGCAACGAGGTCTTGGCTGCCAGCCGCCGTGCGCAGCGTATAGGGCACAGACCAATAGGGAGAGCCGCCAAGCTGCAGGGTGGGTTGATACCAGCTTTCCTTGCGATAGGAGGCAATATCCGTCTTGGTGACCGCTGACCAGGTGGTGTGTGTATAACCCCGGTTGTCATAGAGCCCTAAGTAAGCATCGCTGTCAAGCAGCAGGTCTTTCACGTTAGACAGTTTTTTTTGCAAGCTGGTCAGTTTAATGAAAGAGCTGTAACTATCGGACCAATCAGCAGGCTCTCGAAGGAATTTTTCAGTTTCCGGATCGTTGATAATAAGGCTGGAGGCTTTAATAATACGAACGGCCAGATCGTTCATCATGTCTGCTTTTTGCGCCACAGCGGCTTGGTTGGATTGATTGAGCTGCATCTGGACAATAAGCTCAGAGGAATTGTAGAAACGGTAAAGAATGATGACGACGGGTAAAATGATGAGAACAAACAGGGAAATAAGAATTTTCCCGCGCAGTGTTTTGAAGGGACTTCGCAATAGATTCATGGCCGTCACCATTCCTGTATTTATCCTAGTAGGAAGAATTATCTCTATCATACAACGGATGATTCCGATCATGCCATAGAACTTGAAAGCGTTTCAAAAGATCAAAGAATTTGCCGTAAACTAAAAAGAATCGTGCTAATTTTGGCTTGTTGGTGCACGCAAATTGAAAGCAAAAAAATCCCTCGAGGCATAACCTCAAGGGAAGGGATTTCGTAGCTGAACTCAGTGGTATTCGTGCCGCGGCAATAAGTGACCCAAGTTTACAAATTCACCTTGGTTTGCACGATATTCTTAAGTACATCACAGGAAAGATCCGATTTAAAATCTTGTATGGTATACAAAGCTTGCTGCTCATCAATTCCTAGCACGCTTGTGAAGTAATAAAGCATATGATCATAGATTGAACCATAATCTTTAAGCTCACTGGGGTTATCAGACAAATAGTGTTGATGCTGCTTGATGAGCTTCTCGGTGACTGCTTTCAAAGTGAAGTACCTCCAACGGATGATACAATCAATCTACCATATTTATTGAAGGGAGAACAGGGATAATTTTATGCAAATGAAAACAGCACCACAACCTGATTGGTCGTGATGCTGCTCATTGCTGTGACAGTCTTACATGTGTAAGCCGCTTAAACTCGCGCCATCGGCGAAAAATCGCATGATGTTAGTCTCTACGGTTGGATCCGGTATTAAAGGAGGCGCTTGGTGCGGTTTGATTCGGGCATCAATGACGATATTATCGCATGCCCAATGTTTATTCTCATAATAACTGTTCACCCCATGAATATCATGGGAGGGGTTGCTGCGCGTAAAGGTACCCCAAACGAAATTGTCAATGGATTCGCTTATAAATTGGCTGTCATCGCAGACGATGAGGAGCGGACAAGTGGGGAGCGGGCCTTTTGCCGCGATGGCCTCGCATAATTCTCTCATTTCCGTTTGCGTCTCGTCGTAACTTTTAAATTCAGAAACCTGAATCGCGACGATTCCCGGCATGACCAAATGAGCGTGTTCAATTCCCTTTATGTCATTTAAAACTTCAGGCACCTCAAGGCACAATTCTCTTTTTACATCCCCAACGGCCGCAAAAACAACCTTACTTCCGCTATTGAGCCCAGTACCCGAGTAATCGAGCGTATCGATGGTCGTATTTGTATGAAAATGAAGGTCGCGATGAAGATCCATTCTAGCTAAAATGTACGTTAAAAAATGCTCGACATCATGCGAATCCAGAGGCTGGCTCTCTTCCGCCGTAATGAATAAATATTTGGCCAAGCTCACTTGCCCCGTTCCTAGAATGCGATTGGCAATTGTGAGCAGCTCCGCCGGTTGTTTGACTTGTTGATAAGGGGTATACCGTTCACTTCCGATCGCAAAGAGCAAGGGATGCACTCCCGCTGCATCGACGGCATGGACTTCTTTGACACCAGGAATTTCTTGCTTGATCGCATCTCCGGTTAGTTCATGAATTAAAGCGCCGAACGCCGTATCCTCTTGAGGAGGCCTGCCAACGACAGTAAATGGAAAGACCGCATTTTTCTTGGCGTATACTTTATGCACTCTCATGAGTGGAAAAGGATGCGTCAGGCTGTAATAGCCCAAATGATCGCCGAAAGGGCCTTCCGGCTTGGTTTCACCCGGATATATTTCGCCTGTGATAACAAAATCAGCATCATGGCTAATGCAGTATCCATCTATATAGCTGTAGCGGAAGCGGCGTCCTGAAAGCAAGCCGGCAAAAGTGATCTCACTCATGCCTTCCGGCAAAGGCATCACGGCTGATAACGTATGGGCCGGCGGCCCCCCGATAAAAATACTTACCTTCAAAGGAAGTCCCTTCTTGGTTGCTTTGTCCTGGTGCACGCCGATGCCGCGATGAATCTGATAATGCAGGCCGATCTCTTTATTCAATTCGTATTCGTTTCCGCTCAGTTGAATCCGATACATCCCCAAATTGGAATTCATAATGCCCGGTTTCTCCGGATCTTCCGAGTACACCTGGGGCAAAGTGACGAAGGCACCGCCATCCTCCGGCCAGTGTCGAATCAGAGGGAGATCAGCGATGCTGACTTCTTCGAAAGAAGCTGGCAGTCCGCCGGATACTTGGAGCGGCAGTGCTTTCCATGCAGCAAGCCCTGTTCCGAAATGTTTCAAAGGGCTTTTCATGGCCTTCATGGGATCGCTTCGCAAAGAAATGACCTGCTGTACGCCTTCCCACGTATGACGAAAAATATATTTGCTGCGCTCAACCGTGCCAAAAAGGTTGGATACCGCGCGAAACTTCGATCCTTTTACATTTTCGAATAACAAAGCAGGGCCCCCAGCAGCATGAACTTTCATATGAATGGCGGCCATCTCAAGCTCAGGATCGACTTCTTCATGAATACGAACCAAATGTCCGTTGTTCTCTAAATCAATGAGGCATTCTTCTAAATTTTGATAGATCATGATATTCTCCAATCGGATAGCTATTCCCCAAAGGTCTTATTTGATACTGTCATTCTACAACAAATAGCGCCAAAAATAAAAAACACGTCAGATTGACGTGTTGGTTTCGCCTCCTTTTAAACAGGAAGCAGTTCATAGGCTAACTTTTTGATAACATCCTTGTGTTGCGGGTACAGCTTAAGCAGTTCTTCTTGGGAAAATAGTTCAAAATCCTGAAAATCAAATCCAGGCGCTACCATGCATCCGACAAGCGAAAACGTATTTTCTTCCATGACCGAAGATCCGAAAATGCAGTTTTTTGGCACCAAATATTGTGGGGTTTCTCCATTATCCAAATGAAGTCCTAGCTTGACTTCCTCATACGTGCCATCCTCGTGAATGACATGAATCGTAAGCGGGCTTCCAGCGTGAAAATACCATAACTCATCCGACTTCAAGCGATGGAAATGCGAGACATCATGAGATTGCAGCAGAAAGTAGATGCTCGTATAAAGCAGGCGTGAGCCGTTAAACGCGACGGACAACTCTTGATCCGTAATTTTTTCTTCAGCTTGGAAAGTCCTTTTATAATAACCGCCTTCGGGATGAGCTTCGAGTTCCAGTTTAGAAATCCAGTATTCAGGGCTATTTGTAAGCATGTCATCAGTTCCTTTAGTGTAATGTACCATTCCAAGCTTGTATTATAATCTAGCAGGTCCGTGAGATCAATCATAGCTTGCTAGATAAAGAGTTTCTTGCCAGACCTGAGCAAAGGCAACTGCTATCTCTATGTTGCATTTTATGCAATATTAAGGCCTTAGGCCGGCCGTTAATGCCTTATACGTTGTACAAAGTACAACGATTTGGGCAGGATAGAGCAGTTTTCATGCTATTTCGATTGAAATCATTGCACTTAGTGCAATGAAGAGCGATGTGGTGGGGTTTAAAGCTGTTTTATGTTGTACAAAGTGCAACAAGGAGATGGAAGCGAGGGGCCGTGGCGCAAGGCGGTCATGCAGAGTAATAAAAAAACCGCGATCCGAAAGGGACGCGGGTTAGGAAGGACGCCAGCTTACAGTTTTATTTTAAGTCCAGTTAAAATATAATCCCATTCTTTCAAGTTGTTCGTGCTTGGAATCTGGACCACACAGACATGATCCAATCCCCAATCTAACTCCATAACTCGCTCTAAATTCGCAATAGGATTAACGATAAGTATTTTAAAATCACCTTTTGTAATCTCCCGCAAAACTGACTGCAATTCGGCCGCTTGGTCATAGGTGGCAAGGAGTCTAACAAAAAGTGAGGAGTTAGATGCCGAGGATTCTTCTAGAAACCGCCGAATGCGCAAATTCAATTTCGCTTTATAAACATGATAAGTGTAGTACCAACTTTCATTTGGAATAATAGGAAAGTCATGAACGGAGGTCACATTATAGTGCGTGTCTTTGATGAAATAGGAGGGTACTTTTTGAACAACGGCTGCAAATTCATCGACATACTGTGAACTGCCCTCTACTACTCGCAAGTTGGAGAGATCCATAAATCCTTGGAATTTATTAGCTAATAATCTATTTACATCGGTAAGCGATGTAGAAATAACCCAATCCAAAGGCATCGAAAATTTTCTTAACTTGTGTCTCCTAAGGTGACCTGCCGGATCACAGTTCTGTCCCAAGCTAGCAACTAAATCATACGTTGTTCGGTTGAGCTCATGTAAGTTCATCATATACCCTCCACCTTTCCACTATTATTAGATTCAAATCTAGTTGGAAAAGGTTGGATAAATGAACCAGTGCGAATATCATTATTTTTACAAATTATCCCATGATTATAAATCAAATAACGTCAGAATGTCCGTTAGGATTCAAAGGATTGTTTCGCTCAGAATCCCCAGGCTGTTCAATCGAAAATGCAATAACTGCCCAAGACCTTTTGCAGTAAGGCAGTTGGCTGGCATTTCTTTCAATGAATTCGTCTATGTTTTTTTTAGTTACTGGTATTTTTCTTTGATTTTTTTAAAAAACCAGAGGTAAAACCAGTATGAAATTAATAAAGTAATTGTTAATGTGATGTAGCTCAAATACCAAGTCCAATGTATGTATTTGATTAATTCTGTATGAGTCTCTAAAACGACTTCAATTATTGTAATTACCGTTGGAAAACTAAGTGTATAAATTGTTTTAAACAGCCATGTTTTTTGCTTCGGGAAATAGACATTAAAAATGGCACTCACAGCTGGTAAGATGAAAAACTCAAAAGAAAAACTCGCTTTGTAAGCCATTTGTAGAATGCCGACAGGATACTCAAATTAATCCGCCTTCGACAACTAAAGCTCCGAACAACCAGGAAGGTACTTGCATAAATAAAAAGCTGAGAATTGCTTGTAGCAGGTTTTTTCGGTTGATAAATATTAACAGCAGAATAACAGTAACGATCCAAGCGGACCAAAGGAGTATCGTATCCATGAGTATGACCATC
This sequence comes from Paenibacillus violae, assembly GCF_032461945.1. Classification (NCBI taxonomy): domain Bacteria; kingdom Bacillati; phylum Bacillota; class Bacilli; order Caryophanales; family Paenibacillaceae; genus Paenibacillus; species Paenibacillus violae. The sequence goes on along the minus strand of NZ_JAWCUD010000009.1, from coordinate 257,149 downwards.
CATGTTTGTAATACACACATTATGATCCGAAAAGATGAGCTTTAATCGTTTAGAGCAAGCTGCTCCAAATCATTTTTTTACTAAGAATCCGAATAATTGTAACGGCACTAAACTCACTCAGGAATACCTTTCTCGATGTCTGCGAGTGCTTCACGAAAAGGTCGTACTTTCTGCTTTTTCAAAGCTTTCATACCTTCATCCAGCAGTTTATACAGTTTGAATTTACCAACTATTCTTTCGTATTTTTCAATACTCATTACAACAAGATCGCCTTGGCCATTTTTCGTAATGTAGACAGGTTCATCAAATTATGGCAAAACTCAGAGATCTCGTTGTAATGATTTCTTTGAACTGAACTTGGTCGAGTAGTGGACAATTCACTTCCTTCTCGTTACTGTACGAGCGGATGCCCCCTACCACCGTAGTCATTTTCACAATCCCTAAAATATCTCAACATCTTAATACATAGAGTTTGCGAACGATCAATACCTCAATTTAATGAAGCAGTGCTAAGTGGATTTCTCTATAAGGCTTCGGACAAATCATATGGGACTGAAATATCATTTACTTTGTATTTTGTTGTTGTTTAATTCCTGCTTGGGCTGCCATTACTCCTCTAACGATGGCTTGCTCGAGCACTACCGCAGCTACTGTCCCGACTGCTGTCACAGCAGCATTGCCTATAAGCCCGCTTCTATCGGTTCCGGTAGCTATACAGAATACAGTATCGCCGTCGGCTTGAATATGCACCGGTGAAATCGCTCGCGCCATTCCGTCATGGGCGAGTGTCGCTACCCTACCCGCCTCAGCTTTGTCTAGTTTGGCAGTGGTTGCGATAACGGCGATGGTTGTGCTCCTGTTCTGGATCGAGCTCGGCATTGGGGGTATTCCTTCAAGAATTGCCTTGGTTTGGTTAACGAATTTACCATTAGGTTTGAGTGCCCCGGCTATGATATGGTCATGATCCCAAATATCTCCAAGGGCATTAACTACTACAATAGCAGCTACTATAGGCCCGCCCGGGATTTGCCAAGAGGCGGTTCCAACTCCGCCCTTCATCGGTGTACCGTAGATTTTCCCTACCGTCGCACCTGCTCCAGCACCAACACTGCCTTGTGCCACGGTACCGGCCTTCGCAGCTTTTGCTGCTTTGTAGCCTAGTTGTGCGTCAGGTCTGCGGGAGCCTTTCGCATAATAAAGGTCAAAAATAACAGCCGCAGGTACGGTAGGAAGTGGTCCAACACCTGTCGGAGTACCATACCCATGCTCTGCAAGCCAGTTCACGACCCCTGCTGTTGCCGCAAGGCCGAAGTTACTGCCGCCCGTAAGAAGAACTCCTTGTATGAGGTCCGTTGAAGTTCCGGGTTTAATAGCATCTGTCTGCTCCGTACCCGGAAAGCCGCCTCTAACATCCACGCCGGGAACTGCGCCCTCAGGATATAAAATAACCGTACAACCAGTACGACCGGTTTTATCCTCTGCATGCCCCACCAGGACACCCGGAACATCGGTAATACTTCCTTTGGGATGAACTTTTGTTCCCTTACCAATTAAATTGTTGGCACTTGGCCCAATCGGTTGATTAAGTATACTGCGATCGTCTTGATATATGGTCTGGTCGGGATTTTTATCATTATTGAAAAAAACTTTGTTGAATCTTTTTGTTATTCCCTTGCCTCGGTAAATCCCAGAATTTCTCATTTGAACTGGAAAACCCCAGTATTTCGCCGATCCATTAGCATTGTCTGCGTTCCTGCGCTTCTCAACAAGCGATGCATCCGCTGGGCGTATGAGTTTCGCGGTCAATTTTGTTTTCTTTCTATCCATGATTTCATCTCCGATTTCATGCAGTATGGGACTGCTTCAAGCCTTATTTGATGACATTCACCTATAAATAGTATGTTTGGGATGATAAATGTGCTCTGATAAAAAGCAATTTTTTTCAATCGGAGAAATACAAAAGAATTGCTTCGGAATCGAAAGAAGAACTTGCCGAGGAGAAAGATTACCAGAGAAGATATGAATGTGACCGTGGAGAGATTGAGTCTTGTAAATGAAAATTAGACCTACAGCTTTCTAGGGCTGTAAGTCCAATTTTCTTTATGCTCTAACAGTGGGGTGGTCTTTAGAGTAACGAATTAAGATTAAACCAAGATTAAGTTTAGATAATTATTGTATGAAAAAAACCAACGGAGGTTGGAGTATGTACATTAACAGACGATCTTGAAATTCATTTATTGAACCATCAACAGACCGTTGCGTCTGGTGGATTGTTAAATTGGTTACTTTTTCTTAAAAGTGACAATACAGAAATTGGGAGGTGCTGAAACTGCAAGAACCTGAACTCGGCAAAGCGATGAGTGTTTTGGAATTCCTTAGTCAAGACGCAGATGCGCGGTGGCTCTATGAGATGAGACAAAAGGCTTTGCATGACGAGGGAGGACAAGCCTAGCGGAAGATTCAGACGCCGTGCTCCTGCACTCGTAGCAAAAGCTACGAAGTCAACACATCCGTTTCGTCCGCGCGGGCGAACCCATCGGGGTTCTCTCCCCAAGGCTCCAAAAGAAAGAAGCACCACAACCAAAATGGTTGTGATGCTTCTTTTTCTATGGAGCCTAGGGGTGGAGCCTAGGGGGATGTATGAATCCCGATTTAAATGGCTGACGAAGCAACTCGACGAGGACAAGCCTAGCGGAAGATTCAGACGCCGTGCTCCTACACTCGAAGCAAAGCTACGAAGTCTACGCATCCGTTCCGTCCGCGCGGGCGAACCCATCGGGGCTCTCAACCCACGGTTCCATACAAAAAACCGCGATCCCGAAGGATCGCGGTTTTTTATTATGGAGCCTAGGGGGATGTATGAATCCCGATTTAAAAGGCTGACGAAGTAAACTCGACGAGGCCAAGCCTAGCGGTAGATTCAAACACCGTGCTCCTGCACTCGAAGCAAAGCTACGAAGTCAACACATCTGTTCCGTCCGCGCGGGCGAACCCTCGGGGGTTCTCACCCCCATGGTCCATACAAAAAACCTCGATCCCAAGGGATCGAGGTTTTTACTTGTATGGAGCCTAGGGGGATCGAACCCCTGACCTCATCGCTGCCAGCGATGCGCTCTCCCAGCTGAGCTAAGGCCCCGAAATGACGTGAATTAACGTCGACTTTTCGTATTATACATGAAATATTTGAAGCAGGCAAGCCCTTTGTGCAGATATTTCATATTGTCTTTTATGCCTGCGACGTTTCTGTTGCAAACGGTGCCAAACGTTGTTTTCATTCACATTTTCATGCTAACCTAGTAACAGAAACTAGTTGATCGTGTAGGAGTGACGAAAGAGTGTCAAACGGGGTTTTGTATTGGGTTTATTTGGGAATATCATTTGTGTTGCCATTTGTGATCGGTGTGTGGTTAATGCGGAAAACGAACCGGCTCGGATTCTCTTTCTGGATAACGACAGCCTTAAATATTATATTGACTTTAGCTGCAGCATTCTGGTGGAAATCAGTGACGGGGGATCCGTTCCGCATGATGTTTGGGATGGCGTTTTATGGGGTATCGGCCGTGAATTTGATGGTCATCGAGTTTTTTGCGCTATTTAGCATTCGCAAGAAAATGAATTCGTAGAGGGATGGTTTCTTGATGACACAATCTTCTTCTAAGGTTTACTTTTATGTCTTTACAATTGCTGCCGTCCTATGGATGGCCTTTATTTTTTTTAAGTCAGGGCAGACCTATCAGCAGCAGACACTGCGTCCACTTTTAGAATCAAAGCTTAGTGGATCTCATCTTTTAAATTACTCCCCGCATTTGGCATTCACCTACGATGGGCAAAAACTGTCGTGGCAGGACCCCGCCGGCGTTATCGAATTCTTCATAAGAAAAGCAGGGCACGTAAGCGAGTTCGCTTTACTTACCCTGCTCTGGATCTTGGCATTACTTGCAAAACGAGTACAAGTAAACATGGCACTGCTCACCTCCTTTATCATTTCTATTTTGTATGCAGTGACCGATGAGTGGCATCAAACGTTCATTGAAGGCCGCACAGGTCATGCGATTGACGTGGTCGTCGATGCCATAGGAGCACTCTTGGCTGTTTTTTTGGTACTGGCGGTTCTCGGGATCCGCGCTTCGATTAGACGAAGAAGAACAAGCTTGTAATCATCATATACACTTTTCTTTTTTTGATGGATTTGAATTTCCAAAGTTCGCGAGCTTCTACTTCCAATTCGTGCTGCTGCCACTGCATTAATTTCTCAGATACATATAAGTTGGATGGTTGCATGATTCGATTCACCTTCCTTTCTTTTCCTGTTAGATCCAGTTTACATCTAGAATAAGGGGAACAAAAAGTGTATAATTCACTTTAACAATTTCCCCTTTTGGAGAAGGAGGTGGAACATGCAGCTGTTATCTCATTTTTTGGAGCTGCGTGCCAGCTTTGCCCATGATATAGAGCATGAACCGCAGCCTATTACGTTAGAAGAATTATCGGAAAGAATGTATTGCACGACACGGAATGTTAAGATTTTGCTGAAAAAAATGATGGAGCAGGACTGGATTTCCTGGAAGCCCGGAAGAGGCCGAGGGAATGTTTCGGAGCTGACGTTTCTGGTTTCGGCGGAGGACATGGTGTCCCAACAGGCGATGGAACTGGCGGCTCAAGGGGATTATCGTGGAACGATCGAACTGATCCACCAATTGGGCAGGGGAGAGTCGTTACAGGACTCTTTTGTCGATTGGCTGTTCAGCTACTTTGGCTATCGCGCGGTCGTTCAAGAGGAGTGCTCCAGGGATACGCTCCGTTTCCCGGTGTACAAATGGCTGGTATCGCTTGATCCGGCTTTTTCTTTTTTTGCTTTTGATACGCATTTGATGAATCAAATTTTCGACACACTCGTTCTGTACAACCCCGGTACGATGGTAGCCGAGCCGCATTTGGCGCATTACTGGGAGAAAAGTGAGGACGGTCTTCATTATACGTTTTATTTGCGAAAAGGCGTCCTCTTTCATCACGGCAGAGAAATGACGGCGAACGACGTGTATTACTCGCTGTCCAGAGTCAAGGAACTTGGTGCCAAGGCTTGTCAAGGGTGGATGACGGAAAGCATCGAGAATATACGGGTGCTGAACCGAAGTGCCATTGCGATTGAGCTGAAGCAGCCAAATGAGCTTTTTTTGCAGCAGTTGGCGCATACTTCTTTAGCGATCGTGCCGGAGGAAATTTGCCGGGATAACGAAAACATATTCGGGCGTATGCCGATAGGGACCGGGCCGTTCAAACTGGAGCGAAACGATGATTACATCTGTAAGCTTCGGGCATTTGACGGCTATTTTGGGGTCAGGCCACATTTGGATCAATTGGAAATTTGGCTGCTGCCGCATGAACTGTCCGAGGTTGGACCCAGCTGGGATATGGTGCAGGTGCTGTGCGATCATACGAATTCCCGGAAGCCGGCTGGTGCCGTCGGCAAAGATGCCGAATGGCATCAGATTGAGCAGTCGATTCTGGGCTGCAGCTTGCTAACGTTTAATGAGGGTAAAATGGGGCCGCAACGCCATCGGAACTTTCGCAAGGCGATTGATTTGGTCATCGATCGGGAAAAAATGGTTGAACAGCTCGGAGGCTTCAGGGAAGCGCCGGCCAGCTCTTTTTTGCCAACGATGAATCTCAAACGTACGTCAGCAGAATACCGCACCGATGTGGAGGAGGCGAAACGCCTGCTTGAGGAGATGGGATATAACGGCGAGCCGATTCAAATGTACATCTACAGCAATAACAGTGAGGATGCCCAATGGATTGGTGCGCAGTGCGCCAAAGCTGGAATTCGCATCGAGCTCACAACCCGAAGCATGGGGGAAATGACGCAGATGGACACGATTCACGAGGCCGATCTCATTTTTTATCACATTTGTCTGGAGAGTGAATACGATCTTCATATTATTCAGACGCTGAAACAGTGCAACAGCTATGTTCGGGCTCACTTAAGTCGGGAACGTATGGCATGGATCGATGAGGAAATTGACCATATTCTTACGATTACATCCCGGGACGAAAGGATTAGGAGACTTCACGAGGTGGTTGAGGTGCTTCAGGAGGAGAAAACGTTTTTGTTCGTTCTTCACCGTTCTCAGCAAACGACTTACCATGATTCGATCAGAGGCGTATGCATTAACGATTTGGGCTGGGTTGATTTTCGGAAAATATGGTTCACGCCTAGTACTTGATAAATCTTGGATGAACTGGAAATACTCTTGGTAACAATCATGAAATACCAGGAGGGCATGGGTATGAGCAAAATAAAAGAGGCTAATCTCGTTCGTTTTCTTGAACGTCACGATGTGTGGTGCGCAGATGTCGAAGTCATCGCTGAAGGTATCTCAGGTATGCTGGTTGCTGAATTCTCGTCGACCAAAGGGAGTCAATTCGAGATGAGTCACGTGTACCGAAAAAACATGTCCCGTGAAATTGATTGGTATGATAATCATTTGCACAATGCCTATGAAGACGTTTCCAAAGAGCTATTCGGAACCAAATCCCATGAATCGAAAAAATGGGGGAAACGTGAAGATTTTGAAGAGGAAATCCTTGCTTTCGGCTCTATTCGCGAAGAGTTGAAAGAGCATTTTCAGCTTAGCCGCACGGCAGCCTTATTTCATACGGAAGATGTGGAGGACCAAACCTACTTGCATTAATTTTCTAGTTCCTACCAAATAAAAAAACGACCGTTAAGGTCGTCGGTTTCTAGGCTCGTAACGGTTTTCCATTGCCATCCAGCGAGCATTCGCAACGAAAAACCCAATGAAAAAGAACAGAACTAATCGAATAGGCACCCACACTAAGCTAATCTCATGCGTGTTTAGTAGTTCAATGATGCTAAATAAGGCCGTAAGCCCAACACCCCAGGGGAGAAGGCCGAAATTCACTAAATATTTGTTTCTGCCAAGCTGTTTTCTTTTCAGCCATATGGCCTTGCGTGGATCCTCGTTCATATCGAAACTCCCTTTTTCTTTTTATTATAGCATTGCTTGAAATAAATCTCGAATCAGTATTCATAAGAAGCCTCCATTCATATGCTAGTCATAGGACGGAAGCTTTTTTTAATGGAAGAGATGACCAAAGTCCTCATATTATGGTAGTATAAGGAAGTTGAAAGGAGGTATCGCTTTGCTGCTTAAATTTCTTGCTTTTGGCCTGTTATGGCGACTTGTCGGCAATCCATTTCTTGCACTTCTTATTCTATTAATCATTTTATATGTGTTAGATAGAAGATTTATCGGATTAACGCCGAATATTTTTAAGCCATTTCAATTAAGGCGCAGGGCGTCTAGGCTACGAACGGAATTGCATGCGAACCCACATCATACCTCTGCGAAGCTGGAGCTTGCAAGGAACTTGCTGCAGCGCAATAAATTCCAAGAAGCGCTTCCTTACTTGGAACAAGCGCTGCCTATTATGGAAGATTCCGCGGATGTACATTACGAAATCGGACTTTGTTACCTGAAGCTGGGGGATTTGAAAAAGGGAGAGAGCTTCATGCTCCAAGCGGTAGAGCTGAACCCGAGGGTTAAATATGGCGAGGCCTATTTACGCCTAGGGGAAGCCTTAGCGCCTGTTGCACCCGAAAGGGCTGCGCAGCTCATCGAGCAGTTCCGTGATCTGCACACCTCATCGGTCGAGGCGTATTACCGCCTTGGCTTGCTGTATCAGCAGCTTGGGCGCAGTAATGATGCGAAAGCAACGTTCCGCGAAGCGTTGGACATTTACCGCGGCTTGCCGCGATACAGCCGCAGACAGCAGCGACGCTGGGCCATGCTGGCACGCTTCAAATGAAAAGGTTCCGCTGCTAAGCGGAACCTTTTTTCATGGCTGCGTACATCCGTACGAGCAGCCAGGAGCAGAGCGCTCCAATCAGGATCGAAGCGATGGTATGCAGATCATAGAGCCAGAGCTGATCCTGGATCGGTGTGAGGCGCCCCCAGAGCGTAAGCAACGCGGGATGCACAAGGTAGATGCCGAAAGAAGCGGCTCCTAATTCGGTGAGTGCAGCGCTAAGCCTCGGGCTATCGGCAAGACGCCTTAGCGACCACTGGACGGCCCATAGCGGAACCGCCATACAATACACGAGGAGAGCCATTTCAAACCAACTATTGCCGAAGCTGGCCCGACCATACTGGTGCAGAAGAAGCATCCCCACGAAAGTGGCGCCTGCAAGGCACATGATGCTCCCCGTTAAGTGTCTGTAACGTTCAGACCAGGCAGCAATAGCTGAATAATGAATGCCCACGAAAGCTCCAAAAGTGAATACCCCTGAGTAGCTGACAAAAAGCGAGGCATATTCCGGCAGAGGCTGCACCTCATGATGAATAACATAGGCTCCGGCTTGAATAACGATACCGATCGGAATTAGCGCCCGTCGAACCCAAGAGAACCGTCTCACTACCGTAATCAGAAGCGGGAACAAAAGGTAGAACTGAACAATGATGACCATATAATAGAGATGATAGCTGGCATTCCCCGAAATAAGCAGTTTGATGAAGTAAATGATGTCAAAACCAACGGTTCCATGAAACATAAACTGGTTAAACAAATAATAGAAAAGGGACCACAGGACATAAGGAATCAGGATTCTTTGCAGTCGTTTTGTCCAGAAAACACGCGACATTCCTGGGCCCCATCGATCGTAATACGTATAAAAAAGCACGACGCCACTGATCCAAATGAATAGCGGCACGGTGAATAAACTGGCTTTGTTAAGGATGAAAAAGATGGTTTGCGAGCCGCTCCCGATCGGGAGCAGCGTAGCGCCCGATGTGCTGTGAATAAGCACGACGGCGATGATGGCGATTGCGCGGATGAGGTCGATCTCTGGTAGTTTGGGTCTTGACGGCATGACGGTAATCTTCTCCTTTTTTCACTTTGTTCACTGTAACATGAATGAAAAAGGAGGACAATACACGTCAATTAATCGCGATAAGCAACAAAACTGTCTGGATCCAGCAGCTTCCACTCGGATGGAGGCGACCCGAAATCAGGGACGTCTAACATTTCACCTTCCCGTTTGGAGGATTCATGAGCGACCAACCCTGGCGCTAAGTAATCCGCAGCCCGCCAAGCGTTATTTGGCGGCAATTTTTTCGTGTATATGGCTTTCAAATAATCATCAACAAGGAATTGGTGCGAGCCGAAGTGCCCGTTAGGAAGCCCCTCAAAGGTATGAGGCAAGCGGAAGCTGTGATGCACCTTGGCAAGGCTGGCATGGAAATCGTTTTGCAGTGTTTGATTCATATTGGTATCGCTCACATGTACATACCGATCCTTGCAGGCAAGCTGCGGTGTCAGATTCTCGACCGCCCCCCATTTCAGAGAAGTCCACGCAGAACCACCCGCATGCTCCTCATAGCTGCCGTTTGTTCCGAACATGCTCATATATACGCTGTTGTTCCCTCCCCAGCCCACACGTCGGAACTCATTGAGGCGCATCATTCCGCCATCTGAGGTACGTACTAGAGCACTCTGATTACTGAACGTATTGTCCCATAGGTTAGCCCCTTCCTGAAAAATCTGATCCTCATGCTGGTCGACATAGCCTAAACAGGATACCTTAGTCGCCTTAGCCCCGGTAACAGACAGAACCATAGAGACGGAATGCGTCGGATAATACATTGGCGGAATGCCGGCCACTTGCTTCCAATCCTTCCCGCCCGAATATTTGAAAGCATCGTAGAACCCATGTGTCATATCATGCAAATATTGAGCTTCTCCGTAGACAAAGTTGCCAAAATGGCCCGCTTTGAATTGGTCCCGGCAGTAAACCGTAGAGGGGTAATAATAACTTGTCTCCCCAGTCATGTAGATTAATCCGGACCGCTGCACTTCCTGGATAATGGCGGATATTTCCTCTAAGCTTTGAGCCATCGGCACAGCACAATAGACATGCTTGCCAGCCTGCAGAGCTTGTATGGTTTGAGGGCCATGCAAATGTCTTTGTGTAAAAATAGCAACGGCATCCACATCGCTGCTCAGCAGCTCCTCTAATGAAGCGTAAGTTTGATTGAGGGAGAAAGCTTTTGCAAATTTTTCGCGGCGATCCTCGTGCAATTCTGCCAATACAACCTCATCCACATAAGGATGAGCTTGAAACAACTGTACGAAGCATTGTGAGAATTGGCCAGCCCCAACAATCCCTATTTTCATACCCACGAGAGTTCCTCCTATAATGAGAGCTATACATTCTGCTTTTGATTTGCGACATCTCTTTTATTGTAAGGAGGTTTCTACGCCATGTATTTAGTCCAAAGTAACAATATGGTTTCCAAAATCACAGTAAGATGAGCTAGTCTTTGGCAGCAAGGGTGCTTGCTTGACGCTCTACAGCTAGCGCGATACACTAATAGAAGTGAAAACAGCGAAAGTCAAGAGGGTGATTGTACATGAGTTACGAATATCTCATGCAAGCGGTATTGTTAATTTTCCTAGTTATCATTACTTTTTTTGCAATGTTGATTTGGACGAAATGGCGAAAAAGAGGACGGAGATAGACAATGTATTTTATTAATCATGAACAGATTGATGCGCGTATTCAGTTTCTTTCGGAATTGACCGATGCAGTCAAACAATTGGAGCAGCAGTGGGAGCAAGGCGATAACGGCCTCGTATGGCAGCTGGCTCAGGAGCGGGTACTACACTTGGCTATTGAAACTGTGACCGATGTGGGCAGCTTGTTGATCGACGCTTTCATATTAAGAGATGCGAGCAGCTACGAAGATATCGTGGAAATCGTACACGGCGAAGGTGCCTATTCCGAATCATTGACCGCCACGCTGCTTGAGCTTGTGAAGCTGAGAAAGCCGCTTGTGCAAGACTTTGTGGATTGGAACCGTCAAGCGCTGCACCCCGTTCTGCCTAAACTTCCTGCGGCATTTGCAGAGTTTGCTGCGAGTGTTAGGGCATTCATCAAGAGTGAATTGGAATAACATACATAGATGTTTCTTAATTTACAACTTCGATATGATGCTGTAAAATGAAGCATAATGATTGTTCCGAGGGTAGGTGAGCTAATGAATCAAGCACTTGAGACATCCACGCGCAAAGTGATTCTTTCCATGCTCAAAACTGGGGGACCTCTCAGTGTTCAAGAGATGTCCAAACAGCTCGGAATTACGGAGATGGCCGTCAGGCGGCATATTCATTCTATGGAAAAGGAAGATCTGCTCGAAACGAAGCTTGTTAGGCAGGCGATGGGGAGACCTACTAATGTTTACACGTTAGCTCCCAAAGCAGATGAACTATTTCCCAAGAAATATATGCAGTTGACACTAGATTTACTGGATGAGTTACTTGAAGATCAAGGGCATGAGAAGATAGAGCGGCTTTTTGAAGGCAGGCAGGATAAGCTTGAGTCTCGCTACCAGCCGCGCATGGTGAATAAGAACTTGGAAGAGCGCGTTGCTGAATTAGCGCATATCCAGAACGAAAACGGGTATATGGTCGATTGGGCACAGACAGGTGTCGACGCCTATACATTTAGCGAGCATAATTGCCCGATCTCCCAGGTCGCAAATACGTTCGGGCAGGCCTGTCAGTGCGAGCTTGCTTTGTTCCGCAATTTGCTGGACGCAAACGTGGAGCGCACCGAATGCTTGGCCAAAGGCGCAAACAAGTGCGTCTATACCATTAGCAAAAAATAAATAAGGCTGTCCCAGAAGGTAGAATTTCTACTCATGGGACAGCCTTTTCTTATGGGGGAACCACCCTAGGCGCTCTCGCGAGCTATTTCTAGCGGACACCACAGACGTTCCATGGTGAGGACACCACAGACGTTAATAGCGTGAAAAACGTCCTGTTTCATATCTAACGGACCCAGGAGCCCTTATTTGCTGATTTTATGACAAAATCACAGTATGAACAAGCGAATAACTGCGCTAGTGTCCGTTAGATTTTAAAAACGGCTATATTTCGCCGAATAAGAGCCGCTGTGTCCGTTAGAATGCGTTTCTCCGGTTCCCAGATCGCGCGGGAATCTTCTTCCTGCCCGGCAGTTAACGCGAAGCCGCAAGAAGCCGTGCAGCTTTGTCCGTCACCCACTCGAAGCGGCCGGCTTCGATTTCTTTTAAATTAATAAGCGACCCGCCGATACCAAGCCCGTAGCAGCCCAGGTCCAGAAATTGTTTAATGTTCTCTTCGGTAACGCCGCCAACAGCCATCATCGGAATATGGTCAAGCGGTCCCATCAATTCCTTGATATAGGAGAGACCAAGGCTCGCGCTCGGGAAAATTTTAATCGCTGTAGCGCCTGCTTTCCATGCTTTGACGACCTCGGTCGGTGTCATCGCTCCCGGGAAAATCGGAACCCCCTCACGGTTGGCATAACGAATGACGTCCTCATCCAAATTCGGCGTTATCAGAAAAGAGGCGCCTGCTTGTACAGCTTTTTGCGCATCCTCCACATCGAGTACGGTGCCTGCACCAATATACATTTGTTCGCCCAACTTCGTTTGTAGGTCGCTAATCATCGTCAAAGCGCCGGGTGTGTTGAGCGTCACCTCCATAACGGTAACTCCACCCTTCAAGAGTGCTTCAGCTACGGAAAAAATGTGAGCTTCTTTCACGCCACGAACAATGGCGATAATGCGCGTTCGTTCAATTTCCTTCAATCCTTGCTCTCGGTTCATGTGGCTCCTCCAGTTGTTCAAAGTTCGATTTGCTTTTCATTATGACAGGTCCCTGAAATTTTTCCAGTTTTTTTGTGTCAAAACAAGCTGCTCCTACCTATACTGTAGTAATTCATAGGCATTCGTCTAGAAGCCGCCATCAATCAACGCAGTTTGCAGACTCGGGAGGTGCTCGTCATGACTTGGATGGAGATTAGTGCAGTTAGTTCGGCTATTGCTTTTATTGTGCTCGTCGTTTTTGCCGTTCGCATGCTGATTACAGCAAAAAGGATGTTACAACAACTTAGCGATACGGTTGCTCAAACGGAACAACATGTAGCCAAAGCGGCAGAGGAAGCTGAACAATTGCTGAAGCAAGCGGGGCAGCTAACCGAAGAGGTGCACTTGCAGGTGCTGGCGTTAGAGTCAACTGTTCAATCCATAGAGAAGACTGGAGCAGCTATAGGGGATGTCGCTTCGGTCCTTCGCAAAGGTGCACGCATGATGAGTGAGTCGCTTCACGGTGCGGAAAGGGTTGTACATACCCACCAGAAGCGGATAGAGGACGTCATGGAGTGGGCAACGACGGGTTATGAGCTGTGGCAGAGGTGGCAGGCGAATCGGAAAGCCAAATCAGACCATTAAGGAGTGGATTTCACATGGCAAGCGAAAAAAAAGGTAAAGATCTTCTCATCGGCGCGATTGTTGGAGGTTTACTGGGTGCAGCGACAGCTCTGCTGTTCGCACCGAAATCCGGTCGCGAGCTTAGAAAAGACATTGCGGAGAATGCCAAAGCCGTTAGCGACAAGACGGTTCAACTGGCTACTTCCGTCTCGCAAAAAACGCAAGAGGTTGCAAAATCCGTTAGCACCACAACTTCTGATTTCGTAGGCAAAGCAAAAGACACGGCAACAAATGTGGTGGGCACGGTTCGCTCATGGAAAGAGTCCAAGATTGACGATACGGATTTGCAAGATGATGAGGAAACATCTGAAGCCGCGGAAGATTTAGTCATCCTAGGAAATCGCTAAAATGAAAAGCAGCAAGCTCATGAATTCGAGCTTGCTGCTTTTTGCATTTACCACTTCGATGGATCAATCTTGCGAATATCCAAGCCTTCCCATACGTTTTTGATGGGAGCCGTTTCTGGATGTTCGAAGACCAGCCATGCCGTAGGAAGATACCTCTCCCCGTATTCACTGGATGGCTTGTTGATGATTGCATTATTGTGCACAAGCACGGTAGAAGCTCCACCGTCTAAATTAGCGGCTGTGACAGCGCCATGCGCCAGGAAAATCTCCTGAATATCGTACAGCGTTGCTCCTATGCTGTGCGTCTGCCTACCGTCGATGACAGCGAATAGAATGGAGCCATCTTTCGTTTGCGCCATGCTGGTACGCGGAGCAATTCCCCAACCATCCGCTTGGCTTTTGATTTGTCCAACACCGTTGACAATGAACCGCGGGGAAAAGGAAACAGCTTCCTGAACACCCATCGCTACCAGTTCAGAGACTTTATATTTGCCGGCGATCATACGACCTTCTTTATCGATGCCAACCACTTGCACAGTGCCGTTCATGCCTTTGTCATTGTAAAAGATTTTGCCTCCGGACATGACGATACCTTCCGGTTGGAACCCATTCCCCTCCCAGTTGGGGTCGATGAAACCTCCGCCATTAACGCCGAGGATCGCTCCTGTTCTTTTGACCATGGAGGATACTTTCTCGCCTTTGCCCACTTTCTCAGGAACGGCAATTCGAAGCTTCTTAGGATCAGAAATGGTGACAAGCTGCCCTTTGAAGTTCGTCCCTGAAATAGGTTCAATGGTGACGAGCTCCTTCTTGACTGCGGCCGCCGGGGCTGTAGAACTCACAGGTTCAATCTGAACAATGCCTTTATCTTTCTCATCGCCCATTTCGTCAAATTGCTTCCAATAAGCTTCAACGCGCTTCTGCAATTCCTCGGAGCCAATTAAATATTTGGCCCAATCGCGATGCTGAGTTGTAATCAAAGTATCCGCCATCATGAGACGAACAGTCGTACCTGACGCTGTAAGGAAAAACCAACATAAGGACAGAATCGAAAGAAGGACAAAACTTAAAATCGTATACAGAAAAAAACGCATGCCCACAGAACGTTTTCTGTTCTTTCTCGCTAGTCGAGATTGTGTGGAGGTGGTCTGTTGTACAGCCATGTATTCTTTACCAACCCTCTCTACCAAAAAATCAATGCAATCAATCTTTATAGATAGACGAAAAAAAAGGAGTAAAGTTTCATTCTTCATGAACTTTACTCCTTTTTAACAATTCGTATTAGATGGGGCGCTTTACTGAAGACAGCAATGAATCTGCTGCGGAAGGGCGTTCGTAATGAAATTCCAAGCCCACCCCCGTATTCCGGGCTACGCTGCGCACAATGAGATCATGGTACTTCTTTTGACGAATGGCAGCAATAACAACAAATTTCGAAATACCGAGGGCGTCAAAATAAAGTTTTCCTTCTTTTTCAATATACTTTTGCACATGATTCATATTGACGAAAAGGTCGGTATCCATCTTTTTAAAGCCCATCTCCTCGAGCTTATCCAAGAAAAGACTGAAATCAAGCAACGAATTTACAGCTTGGCTAATACGTTCAAAACGAGTGTGATAAATCATTTCTTTCGAGCTGACTTCAATAAATAATGTATCGTTCATGGAAACTGGTTCCTGCAAGGCTTCTTTGCTGCTGCTTGCTTGCTCACTCTCGTTTTCGAGGTAGCCGGCTTTCTCCATTAAATCGGTGTATGGAATGTTGTAGGCATCCGACAGCTTTTTTAACGTAACAGGCGATGGGTTGATTTTCTCATTGGTCGAGCGATTGCGCTCCAGTTCCAAATCTCTGATGTAGGCGTGTGAAAGTCCGCTTTTGTTAGCTGCTTCGCGCAGGGACATTTTGCCCCGTAAGCTTTCCAAAAATTTACCGAATCCTTCTAATTGCTTCATAGTGATGAATCCCTCCATATTGTTTAATTGTAAATGAGTTTGGCGGAAATGAAAATGTGTAGGCTTGAATTGGTGTTATTTCCCTGAAATCCCTGCCATGTGGGCTGCGTGCATATTTATGCTTAGCGATTGGAAAATTAGTAGCATCATCATGGAAAGAGGCTGATCGCATGGCAAGAGATTTACCCATTGGGAACGGGAATGTACTCATTAATTTTGACGCTGCTTATAATATTCGTGACATGTATTACCCTTTAGTAGGTCAAGAGAATCAATCTAGCGATCATCTTTCACATTTTGGTATTTGGTGTGCGCGAGACTTCTTCTGGATCGATCATCCGGAAGTTTCGAAAAAGCTGAAATACCTAGAAGATTCGCTGGTTACGAACGTTGAATGCACCCATGAGAGATTGGGATTAAGCTTCGTTATTCGAGATGGTGTAGATGTTCAGCAAAATATTTTTTTACGCAAAATAAAGATGGACAACCATTTTGATGAGGAAAGAGAGATTAAACTTTATTTTCATTTGGATTTGCAAATCTATGGCAATGGTGTCGGTGATACGATTTATTTTGACCCGGAGTTGAATTCGCTTCTGTTTTATAAAGGGCATCGCTATATGTCGTTGTCAGGTTTATCTCCAGATGCCGATAAGCCGTATCCCAGCGGTTATGCAACGGGGCAGAAAGGCATACATGGCCTTGAAGGCACATGGCGTGATGCGGAAGATGGCCATTTGGGGGGAAATCCGATTGCGCAAGGTTCGGTTGACGGGACACTTGAGTTGACGATGGTGCTGCCTCCCAAAAGCTCAAAAGAAGCGTGGTTCTGGGTTTGTTTCGGCCATACGAAGCAAGAGGTAGAGCGATTGGAAAGCTTACTGCGCACAGAGTCGCCACAAGCTTTACTGCAGCGCACCCATGATCACTGGGTAAGATGGGTCAACCAGGATGCTCATCAGCTTACCTTGCTGAAACCGGAATTGGCTTCCTTTTACAAAAGATGCCTGTTGATCACTAGAACGAATGTTGACAATCGTGGCGCCATTATTGCAGCCAACGACTCGGATATTTTGAAGTTTGCCAAAGATACCTACTCCTACATGTGGCCGCGGGACGGGGCGCTGGTATCTCATGCCTTAGACCGAGCCGGGTATTACGAGCTGTCCAGGAAATTTTTTGACTTTTGCATAAAAGTGTTGACCCCTGAAGGGTATCTCATGCACAAATACAATCCCGATAGCTCCGTAGGCTCAAGCTGGCACCCATGGGTGGACGGTCAGGGGAAAAAGCAGTTGGCCATTCAAGAGGATGAAACGGCACTCGTTCTGTATACGTTATGGCATCATCACAAGCTGGCAGGCACGATAGAGCGTTCCCGAGAAGATTACGAGAAATTTGTGAAACCCGCTGCGGACTTTCTCGTTCATTACCGGGATGCTTCCGGGCTTCCGCTGCCCTCCTATGATCTCTGGGAAGAGCGTTATGGCGTGCTAGCCTTTACCGTCGCCTCCGTATATGCGGGTCTGGTTGCTGCCGCTCGTTTCGCCGATTATCACCAGGATAAAGCGCGTTCCGTTTATTATGCCGATATCGCGGATCAAGTGAAAAAGGCAGCAGAACAGCAGCTGTTTGCGGCTGACCAGAATCGTTTTTTACGTGCTTTATATTGGAGTTATGATGAAAATAAATACGTGCCTGACTATACGATGGATATGAGTATGTACGGGTTATTCGACTTTGGATTGTTCGAGCTGGAGGATCCAAGGCTTGTGGCGACGATGAAGATTCTAAAAGAGAAATTGTGGGTACATACGGATATCGGCGGCATTGCCAGGTATGAAAATGACTACTACCATCAGGTGACGAATGATGTGGCTAAGGTGCCAGGCAATCCGTGGTTTATCTGTACGTTATGGTATGCGGAATGGCTGGTGGCCTCGGCAAAAGTGATCGAAGACCTACAAGAAGCGGAGAATCTGATGTATTGGGCAATACGCCATGCTCTGCCATCAGGCACAATGGCGGAGCAGGTGCATCCGTTCACAGGGGCGCCGCTTTCCGTTTCGCCATTGACATGGTCGCATGCTTCTTTTATCAAAGTTACGCAAGAGTATTTATCTAAACTAAAAAAATTGACCTCAAGCGGAACTAAACAAGCAACGGATGCCAGTGAAGACAAAGTGTTGGAGCCGATTGTTCATCAATAGTTGGGAGGAGATGATGAGATGAAAGCGATTCGCGTCAAACAACTGCGACAAGGTAACCCTTCGATTGCGCTGGAAACCGTGGATGATCCCGTGATTACTCACCCGCAAGAGGTAATTGTTAAGGTGTTGGCAGTAGGTTTAGACGGCACGGATAAGGAAATTTTGCAGGAGAAATACGGTGTTCCTCCACAAGGGGAGGATGATTTGACGACAGGCCATGAATCCTTAGGGGTTGTTGCTGAAGCTGGCGCAGAGAGCGGATTCCAAGCAGGAGATCTCGTGACCGCCATTGTGCGGCGGCCCTGCCGGAATCAAAGCTGTGTCAATTGCCGGAACGGTCACTCTGATTTTTGTCAAACCGGAGAATTTGTGGAGCGTGGTATCAAAGGTGCACACGGTTTCCTCTCCGAATATTACAGAGAAGATGGCCGTTATCTCGTACAAGTTCCTACGGATCTGCTCGAGCATGGCGTTCTGGTTGAGCCGCAGAGTATTGTAGAGAAAGTGTGGGATCAGGTGTTGCGCGTGCAGCAGCGGCTGATCTGGGAGCCGAAGACAGCGCTCATCCTTGGCTCAGGCCCGTTAGGGCTGCTTGCTGCTATAACATGCAGGCTGCTCGGCTTGGACGTGCACGTTTGGTCGAAATCACCGCAGGATAGCCTGCAAGCGCAGCTTGTTAAGGACTGCGGGGGCGTGTATCAAACGGCGGACGAGGGCGGCGGTTTGACGGCTTACGCGGAGGGACTCGGCAAGCCGATAGATTTTGTGCTCGAATGCACGGGCTTCAGCCCGCTGGCCTTCGAGGCTATGGTTGTGCTAGCGCCGAACGGCGTGCTGGCGCTGCTCGGGGTCACGCCAGCTGACCGCAAGCTGGAGATTTCCTCCGACATGCTTAATCAGAGCATGGTGCTGGAGAACAAATGTGTGATCGGTTCGGTGAACGCGGCACGCAAGGATTTTGAGACGGCCATCTATCGGCTGCAGCAGATGGAACGGGTGTATCCCGGTTGGCTTGACCGGCTGGTCACCAACCGGATGAAGCTGGAGGCCGTGCCGAAGCTGGACTTTGCGAGCATCCCGATCAAAGCGGTCGTCGACATCGTTCCGATGGAGCAGTGGCGCGGGCTGGTGAAACAAACGAACGAAGTTGAGTACAGCTTCTCGGTATGAATAGAGCCAAGCAGGTTGGGAAGTGCCTGCTTGGTTTTTTTGGATTCGTAGAAGTTAAGCGTGTATTACGACGCTAACAGCTATGTTCAGCCGCTGCCGCGCACATTAACGTCGAAAAACGACGTTTCAGGTGGGGCAACGAGCAGTTTGTAGACACAAGTCGTCGCCCGTGAGAGCCAAAAAGCAACCTCACCCAAAAGGTTAGACTTCCCTCCTATATTTTTCTATAATAATGGGGAAGGGGAGGACGAGCACAAATGTCAAAAAAATTCTTAAGAGAAAACGGTATGCACCTATCATGGCTGATTGCCTTAATCGCCACATTAGGGAGCTTGTATTTCTCGGAAATTATGCATTTTATACCTTGCAAACTTTGTTGGTATCAACGTATTCTCATGTATCCGCTGGCCATCATTCTGGGGATCGCTGCTGTGCGCAGAGACTACAAGCTGACGATTTATGTATTACCTCTCACAATTTGGGGAGCCTGTATTTCCGTTTATCACGTTTTGCTTCAATCCGGAGTGTTCCACGAATCCGCGACTGGTTGCGGGCCAATTCCATGTGACGTGGATTACTTGAACTGGCTTGGTTTTATTACGATTCCTATGCTTGCCGGGACAGCTTTTATTTTGATCACCATTCTCCAATATTTGACATACCGAGCTACGAAATAAACACCGCGCACCAAAAATAGGCAGGTAATTTGTCTGACACTGTCGAAAGGAGTACTGAACGTATTCCATCATGCGAGGTGCTACAATGACATCAATTACCAAAAGTGCTGCACTGCTGATCCTTTTAAGCGCAACATTGGTCGGTTGTGCAGACAAAAGCCTGCTTTCTCCTGCTGCCGAAGCTGTAACGACACCAAGTCCGCAAGCAACCACCAAAGCAGCGGAGCCTACGCCAATCTCAACTCCAACTCCTAAACCAACTACAAAGCCCATAGCGACTCCCAAACAGACCGTAGTTCCGAGCGCAACTCCGCATCCTACGACTGTGCCTAGCCCTGCAGCATCCGCCAAGCCGGCAACCGACGCCACCAAAACAAAGCCAATCGCAGGGGACAAGACCCCCTACTCCTGGTATTACATGAAGAAGAAAACGGGGCAGGTTCCTGATTTTCCGAAAGAAACGAAATCTTATACCGCTGATCAGAAAGCTGTTTGGGTTGGGACCGGCAAAAAGGTTTATCTGACGATTGATGCTGGAGGCCCGCTAATTGAAGTGGATTTAATGTTAAAATCCTTGAAGGAAAACGGGGTGAAAGCGAACTTTTTCATCTCAGGGAACAATATCAAGTCAAACCCGGATTATTTGAAAAGAGTTGTGGCAGACGGCCATTTCGTAGCCAATCATACGATGACGCACAAAGATTTCAATGAGCTGAGCGATGACCAAATTCGCAAGGAAATTACGGATTTTGAAGCCTTATATAAGAAGATAACCGGTAAAGAGGTCGAGAAATACTTTCGCTTCCCTTACGGTCACTACAATATGCACAACTTGAGTTTAGTATCGAGCATGGGGTATACGTCTGTCTTCTGGTCGACGGCCATGCGTGATTGGGAACCGAGAGAGAATGGGGCCGAGGATCCTTACAACGATATCATGAATAATTTGCATGACGGCAATGTTATTTTGATGCATCAGGGATCTTTGGAGAACATGCAGGCTCTCGCTCGCATCTGCAAAGAAATTAAGAAGAAGGGCTATGAATTCGCACTTGTGAATGATTTGCAGCCAAAAAAATAGGTGACAGACCACCAAGAATCAGTGTTGTAAGCCTAGGTACCTTTCAGCTTGTACGTTCATATTCTATCCATGTAGCCTTTGAAATTCATTAACCGGCAAAGGAAGCGGATAGGTGTGCAGCAAGCGATAGCCGTACTGGACTCCGGAGTCGGAGGATTAACTGTAGTAAAAGAACTCATGAGGCAGCTGCCGCAAGAAAAAGTCATCTATTTCGGTGATACGGCTCGAAGTCCTTATGGACCGCGATCAGCTGTAGAAGTACGTACATTTACCCGGCAAATTGTGGATTATTTAATTCAATTTAACCCTAAAATGATTGTGATTGCTTGTAATACGGCAACCGCGGTTGCCATAGAAGATATTCGAGAGCGCGTCTCGATTCCAGTGTTAGGTGTTATCTCGCCAGGCGCGCGAGCCGCAATTAAGCAGACGCGAACCGGGGTTGTCGGGGTGATCGGCACGGAAGGCACGATCAAAAGCAAGGCATATGAACATGCCTTGAGGTTAATCTCGCCGGGCATACAGGTGTACAGTGAGCCTTGCCCGCTTTTGGCGCCTTTCGTGGAAAAAGGGCTTTTTGGAAGAGAGCAAGAGCAGGAGATTGTAGCGCAATCGCTTCAGCCGTTGGTCGACAAGCCCATTGATTGTTTAATATTGGGATGTACCCATTATCCATTTTTGATGGAGCCGATCTCCCGGGTGATGGGACCGGACGTTACCTTGATTTCATCTGCCGATGAAACGGCAAGAGAAATCAGCACGATTTTGTATCATCGCGATCGGATGGAAACATCGGGGATATTGCCGATTCACCAATTTTTTTGCAGCGGAGAACCTACGTTATTTAAGCGCATTACAGAAAGTTGGCTCAAAGATCAGATAGCCATCACGCCTGTCGTATGGCAGGTGCCTACTATTTATTGAATAGACCCTCAATTGGGTCTATTTTTTTGTGGGAAGAGTGCAGTAACTTAACTTCGTTACGCCGCATGTTTCTAATGGAGCAGGCATATTCATAACCTACGTAGGAGATCAAAGAGCTGTGAGGTGGTCGTATGTTGGGTTACGGGTATGAGACGTTGTGTGATGAATTGAATCGGCTGGGCAGGATATATCCTTTCCTGCATGTCGAAGTTATAGGAGAAAGTGTGATGGGAAAAGGCATACCTGCGCTGCGCATCGGTCAGGGGGCCAGGGAGCTCCATGTCAACGCAGCGATCCATGCAAATGAATGGATTACGACACCGCTTGTTATGCAGTTCGTAGAGGATCTCGCTTGTTCCTATGCCAGAGGAACGGCTTGGCAGGGCAGAAACACCAGACGCCTGCTATCCGAGTACTCCCTGTGGGTTGTTCCTATGGTGAATCCTGATGGTGTAGAACTTGTCCTTAATGGCATTGGAGCTGACCATCCCTACCAAACCAATCTGCTGGAATTAAACGGAGGTCAGACAGATTTTAGCAGCTGGAAAGCGAATATAAGGGGCGTAGACCTCAACGACCAATTCCCTGCCCATTGGGAAGAAGAGGCTGAGCGTAGGGGGCAGCTAGGGCCGGGACCGCGGGATTATGGCGGTGAGACGCCGCTCTCGGAGCCAGAGACTGCAGCGCTCGCGCGTTTTACAGAATGCCACCCGTTTGAGTTAGTCGTTGCCTTACATACACAAGGAAGAGAGATTTATTGGAATTACCGTGGGTATGAACCTCCGGAATCGGAGTATTTTGCCGACCAATTAGCGATTGTCAGCGGTTATGAGGCCGTGAAATTAACCGATAGCGATGCAGGGTATAAAGATTGGTTCATCCAACAATTCCGAAGGCCTGGATTCACAGTCGAGCTGGGTGTAGGCGTCAATCCGCTGCCCGTGGAATCTTTCGCCGAATTGTATGCGGAGATCGTCCCGATCCTGCTGACTGCGCTGGATTTACAAACCGTTAACCGGTAGACAAGTACAGGAACATAACCTTGTTTCTCAAGAACCGTTCTGTCCAGACTTCATATACTGGAGTAAGTAGACGGTTGGGAGGCGAGGTTATGGCACCACCTAAAGGCAAGGGCAAGGTTGCTAAGAAGAAAGTAGTATCTTCCAGAGAGCAGTACACGATGAGAATAGTGGAGTCGTCTACGTGCGCGGTTTGTAAAACACAATGTACAAGAGGACTTCGTTATTTGGAGCATATGGCTCAACCGGGGGCTGTTGGTAGAGGGGTTCCCTGTATTTTAACAAGAAGAAAAATCAATTAAGCGAAAAAAAGTCCACGCCTAAAAGGAAGAGAGGCATGGACTTTTCTTTATTTACTTGTGCCCTTTATTGCTTTTCTGATCCTGGGTTTTCGTCGTTGTATTTTTGCGTGATTGCCCTTGCTGTTTATGATCTGCTGACATGTCCGGTCCTCCTTGGATATCGTTGTTGGAAAGCGCGTGATTATTATAAGCAGTTGGTTGATTTTGATACAGATCAAAGAGGAAAATAAAAACCCAACGAACGATGGATATCGTTCATTGGGCTGTATGCGAAGATGCTAGAGTACAATTAATGGTTAGGAGGAAGCAGCTTATCTTCGAGACGTTGCTTAACCTTCTTGATGGCATCTCTTTCTAACTTGTGGTTTAAGTTGAACTTCGCACCTGTTAATGCAAGCGCTTCCTTAACAGTCATTTCTACATAAATAATCTCTTCACCTTGACGAATTTGAATAGAATTTTGATCCATTTCCATCACTCCTATGTCAACTTTTTGAAGAGGAAACCTTGATTTGTCGCACTTTTAATATAACATATCATGTAAGGTTAAACAAGGGTTATTAAGACCTATTTATGGAAAAAGAATGTCGGAAACGATGCCGGGCACCAAAGGAAAAAGCACGCGAAACGGCAGCATTTGCTAGGCCATTTTGCGTGCTTATGGGATTAGCTGTAGCAGCGAATCTCTACGATTTCGGCTCGCTCAGCTCCATTTGTTGATTCGACTAGCAAGCGTAAGCGGCTGGTTACAACGGTCTCTGGGAATGTATGAGTATGAAGGCGAGTGTGATTATTAAGCTCTTCAGCGACTGTTTTCCATTCCCCACCAACAAAGGCTTGGAGTTTGTAGTCTTTAACCAACTCAGGAATAATCTCGAAAGCTGTCCGATGATGATGCAAATTAATTAAATCCTCATGGACATCATCATTCAAGGTCAGTTGTACGATGCGGATTGGCACGGCATTCGGCCAGCTGACTTCAAGCCACTCCGGCTTATCGGCTTCTAGATGAGCGGAAGACCACATGTTCGGGCCGCCGTATGGCCGTTTAAAGCCATTAGCTGCTTTATCCGGCGAGAAAGCCGAAGTAGGCGAGAGCAGTCGGAAGCAGATCGGCTTGCGGTTGAACTCGCCGGGTGTCCAATCAACGACAGGTTGGTTCGGTGTCGTGTCGCCATAATCTGCGGCATTGCTATTATCTTTATGCTTGAGCCCAAGGACGCCGGACTGTAGTTTGTCGGACTTATGAACCGATATTGCAGGATTGCTGCGCAGAATAATAAATGCATTTTGAGCGGTATCCGGATGCCAGCTTAGTGGAACATGGACCCACTGCCCCGATCCTTGCGAGACGGCTACTTGAACGGCTGTTACCTGTGTGTGCGGGACATAGTTCTGCGGCTTCCCTGTGCTCCATAACTCGATGGATAGTTCCGTAGCCTCCGAGGCGTCAAGCAACAGCTCCAAGCCCTCAATATGTGGATCTACGGGCACAAGAAGTGCGACGCTATCGGCAAGAGGGTACACCGACGCGGACTTTTCAACCGCCAGCTGGGTCAAGGTGCTGGATGCTGTCAAGGTCGCGCCAAGCACAAGGTCGGCTGCGTCGGCATTCTTGATCCCGAGCACGGAGGCATCCTGCCGCAGCAGCGTTTGCTGCAGCTCGCTCAGGTGGCTGCCGTGCAGCTCGCGAGGGGAAATGCCTTTCGCTGCGCAGAGGGCAGCGCCCGTTCCTGCGGCTTCGCCGATGACGGCACAAGTCGCCATGACGCGTGTCGTGCCGAAAGCGACGTGGGACGCGCTGATATTGCGTCCAGCCATAAGCATATTCGTCGTATTGACCGAATAGAGGGAACGGAACGGAATGTGGTAGCTGCCGTCCACATGCATATGCTTGGAGCCCTTTGCCGTGGCGTACATGCCTTGCGGCGGATGCAGGTCAATCGACCAGCCGCCGAAGGCGACGCGGTCTTCAAAGAGCTCCTGCGCGATGACATCATTCTGATTCAGTACGTAGTCCCCAACGAAACGACGGTATTCCCGTTTGCCCGGAACCGAACCGATCCACTCGAGTGTGAGGTTATCGGCTTCGAACTTACCGGAATTTTTAATATAATCCCAAATCCCGTAAATCACGGAAGACAGTTCATCACGGATTTTTTCGTTATCATGCACCGTATCCAGTTCACCGCCCCACTCAATCCACCAGTAAGCGCAACCATTATCGCCGCTGCGAATAACCCGTTTCATCGGAATTGTGGTCTGCGTAATATCTTTGGCGAAGCTTGGCGGGATGTACTTCACAGGTCGGCCGGCATCTTTGGTATAGAAGAGCAGAGTGCTGCCTAAGGTAATATCATCTGGGACAAGAGGCGCCCATTCTTCATTGAATTCCTCCTGCGCTTCACGGCCAATACGGAATTTGGCGCCTGCCAGAAACCCGACGAGCCCGTCGCCTGTGCAGTCGAGATAGACACGGCTGTCGAAGCGGATACGGCGTTCAGACCCCATCATCCAGCCTGTAACGGATCGGATGGTCCGGGAAGTTTCGTCTCCGTCTGCATCGACTTCATGGACGTCCGTATTCAAGAAGAGGGTAATATTTTTCTCCGCTTTTACTTTTTCGAGTACAATCAGATCCCATAGATAGGGGTTTCCATCGATATTGCGGTATTGATTCTCAACAAACATTTCACCCATGATACCGGTTTCACGCGCATACCGATGAAGTCCGTGGGAAGTAGCTCCGCAAACCCATACGCGTACTTCACTACTGGAATTACCGCCAAGAACAGGGCGATTTTGCACAAGGGAAACAGTTTGACCTAATCTGGCTGCGGCGATCGCGGCACACACGCCAGCTAAACCTCCACCAACAACGGTGATGTCGGATGTAACGATTTCGTGTTTCATGACCAGCACCTCACTAGTTAATAGAATATCTTTGATTTCATTGTAAAAGATTCTATTCCTATTGAACATGCAGTCAGTTACAATAAGCATATACTTTATTTCACTTGAAGAGGGTGAGGGGTTGGCTTTTCGTGATGTCGCGGTAAAACTCATTTCGCATGTTTACTGGCATCGTAAAGATGAGTTTATGTATAACGAGGACTCGTATCCTTGCTGGACGTTATTTGCTGTGGAAGAAGGCAGATTTGTCTATGGAATCGGGGAGCACAAGGGTGAAGCGGGATTTGGTGACTTTGTTATTTGCCCGCCTCATGTTGGTTTTCGAAGGAGGACGCTGGAGTCGCTGTCTTTTCATTTTCTGCAGTTTGTTTGGCTGTCGGAACCAAGTTTAGAGGAAGCAAACAGCTGGAGAGGCAAGCTCGTCATTAAGGATATCGAAAGATTAGCCTCGAATTATCATTATTTGAAGAAACTGACGGGATGGGATGCAGAGAGCACGCTGCATAAGCAGCACATGCTCAGCGATATCTTTCGATTAGTCGCAATTGAACGAGAACTCAGAGAGGATCTTACCTCAGAAACGGATAGTTTGATGGAAAAAGCACGCAAATATGTAACGGATCACGCTTACGGAAGTTTATCCATGTCGGATTTGGCGGAGAGCCTGGGGCTAACTCCCGTGCAGCTTACGCGAAGGTTTCGCAGAGCTTTCTCGCAAACGCCGTCTGAATTTCTGAATGAATTACGCTTAACCAGAGCGCGCCATTTGTTGGAAGGATCGACTTTAACGTTAGATGCTATCGCTGGAAATTGCGGATTTGAAAACGGTTTTTATTTGAGTCGCGTGTTTACACAAAAAATGGGGATGGCTCCATCGGTGTACCGCAGTATATATCGCGTTTAATACAAAAAAGCTCATCTTTCCAGGAAGGAAGGATGGGCTTATACGTTTATGGACCACTCGTAGGTAGATTGCTCTGCGCATATTCGTCCTCAGGCTTGCGTATCCAACGTTGGAAATAGCCTTGTGAATACAGGGCTTTGAGCAAGATAATCAAAACTGGCGAAAGGATGACTCCCGCAACGCCAAACAATGAAAGGGACACGATCATAAAGGCTAACGTCGTAAAGGCCGACACGCCCAGGGATTCCCCCGTAATTTTGGGTTCCATGATTTGTCTGACAAGAATAACGACAAGCAGTAGCGCGCTAAGCCAAATTGCAAGTGTTGTCTGACCCACGATAAACAAGTAAATGATCCATGGAATGAACAAAGTGGAGACACCCAGCAGCGGCAAAACATCGAAGATAGCCGAGAGCAAGGAGATAGAGAAAGCATTATTGACGTCGAGCAGAAGCAAAGCGACAAAAACGACGACAAACGTTAGGGAAATCAGCTTAAATTGAGCTTTTACGTAAGAGACAATCCCCTTCACGACATTTTCCTTTAGAAAAAAGAATACCGATTTAAATGTTCTTGGTGTTTTCTCACTGGCAAGGCGTTTCCAGGAGTCGATTTCTATGCTGAGGAAGTAGGCCAAAATGATTCCGACAATGAAGTTGAACATGAAGGTGGAAAAGGAAGTCAGCGAGGCTACTAGTCCGGATAAGAAAGAAATAATGAATTTAGATGCATTACCTGCAAATTGTCCGGCATATTCTTTAATTTTCACAATGACATCAGGGGGCAACGTTTGGAAGCGATTATTTAGTTCGCTAATTTTATGTATGATTTGGTCATTAAAAACGGCTTGATAATCGTCTACTTTATCGACAAGGCTCATGATCTGGCTTGTGAAAATAACGGCGGCACCCGCCAGCGCACCCAAGATGATCAGGACGAAGAGGAGTGTTGAGATCGCTGATGCAATCGACTTTCGCATCCCTTTCCGATTCAGAAACCTAGCAAAAGGCTCGATCATCATGAAAATGATCAGAGCCAGAAAGATAGGTGTCGCGATGCGATACAAATAGCTGAACAACAGCATGAAGAGGTAGACGGTTAGAACAATGAGAGCAATGTCAAAAGCAGTTCTCCAATATTTCTTGTAAAAAGAAATCATGCATGTTCCTCCGGGGCTTAAATGTTTATTGTTCCGTTAAAATAACCGGTCCTTGGCTCGTAATCGCAATCGTGTGTTCATATTGTGCAGATAGACTGCCGTCGTAAGTTCTTGCTGTCCATCCGTCGCTATCTACCTTGGAATGATATTTGCCGACATTCAGCATCGGTTCAATGGTGAACACCATGCCTTCTTTAATACGCGGCCCTTTGCCAGCTGGTCCGTAATGCGGAACTTGCGGTTCTTCGTGCATTTCGGAGCCGATTCCGTGTCCGATAAAGTCTCTGACGACGGAGAAGCCTTGTGATTCCGCATACACCTGGATTGCATGCGATACATCGCCGATGCGGTTTCCTGGAATCGCTTGCTCAATGCCTTTGTACAGCGACTCTTTGGTTACTTTAAGCAGTTTCTCAGCAATAGGAGAGATGTTCCCAACGGCGTAGGACCAAGCGGAGTCCGCCAACCAACCATCAATCCGAACAACCATATCAATGGTGACGATATCGCCGTCGTTCAAAGCTTCTTTCTTCGGGAACCCATGGCAAATCACATCGTTAACAGATGCGCAGGTAGCGTAAGGATAGCCGTGATAGCCCTTTTGTTCCGGTGTTGCGCCGTGCTTCGCCAAAAAGCCTTCGACGAATTGGTCGATTTCCCAAGAGGTAATGCCAGGGCGAATCATTTTGGCAATTTCTTTATGGCAATCGGCTAGAATACGTCCAGCTCTGCCCATTTTTTCAATTTGCTCTTTTGTTTTAATGGTAATCACGTAAGTCCAACTCCTCAGCTGTTATTCAATCATTATGTCCATTTTGCAGACCATAGCTTCATTTCTTTTAATATTTGATGCAAATCCTGGCCTTTCGGTGTCAAGGTATACTCAACGGTAACAGGGACAGTAGGGTATGCCATTCGCTCTAAAACACCGTGATCCTCAAGATGACGGAGAATATCGGTTAGAGATTTCGGGCTGATTCCAGTCACTTGACGCTGCAGTTCACCGAAACGCTTCGTACCGCAAAAAAGTTCCCGAAGCACGAGAAATGCCCATTTGCCACCGATCACTTCAAGTGTACGTTCAATTGAGCATTCAATTTCTTTAGGCACTTTAGGAACATAGTTGCTGAGCGGGGCGACTTTTTCATTTTCAAGAGTTGACATTCAGAAACGCGTCCTTTCCATTTTGGAATGTACATAACTATCCATGAAGTAAGTAAGTTACCAGCTTGTATTTAGGGTAAAATAGTTCCACTACTATGTATTTTAAAGTTCGTGAAGGCAATTAGCAATAGCAGCGCGGTTGCTGCATTTGTAAATCGCTTTTTAAGTCGGATGCTGTCAAAGGTTGATTTCGCGCCTTAGATTCTTTACAATAAGAAATAAAATTATTGTTTCAGGAGATGTGTACATATGAACGTCAAAATTTCTCGTAATGCAGCGAAAGTACTTCAATTGGAGCTTGATAAAGAAGAAAACAAAGGTCTATTGGTTCGAGTACAAGTGACTCATAAACATGGCGACCACGCTCACTATGGCTTGGGTCTTGACGATAAATCTGCAAATGATGTCGTTGTCAGCACGGACAAGGGCATTGATGTTTTGCTGGATGGAAACGAACCATTGCTTGACGGAATCCGTATTGATTACTTCTACACACCAGAAGAAGGTTTCATGATTACGAACCCAAGCAAGGGGAACCACGGAGATCACTAATGCGCAATGATATTCGCATTTGTGATAAATGCAAACATATGAAAGTGAAATCTGCACTTTCAAAAATTAAAGTCATTGCACCTGATGCCGAAGTCAAAGTTGCCTGCAAATCGTATTGTGGTCCTTGTTCTCGTTTTGCTTTTATATTCATTAACGGCCGCTATGTGACAGGAGCAACGGAAGACGAAGCAATCGAAAAGGCTAAAAAATACGTCAAATAAAAAGAACCGTCTGGGCGATCGATGCCCTGGCGGTTTTTTCTATCTGTTATACATGCGTGGTGGCTTTTGCTAGCAGTTGGCGAATTTGGCTTTCAATTTTACGCGGCGTTGTAGTTGGTGAGAACCTTTTTATCACGTTGCCGTTTTGATCCACGAGAAATTTAGTGAAATTCCATTTGATGCTGGAGCCGAGCAAACCGGAAGCCTGCTGCTTTAAGTAGCGGTAAAGTGGATGGGTGTCAGCGCCGTTAACATCAATCTTGGAGAACAAAGGGAAGTTCACACCAAAATTGATTTGGCACGCTTGCTCAACCTCTGTATCGTTTCCGGGCTCTTGATCTCTGAATTGGTTGCACGGAAAGCCCAGTACGCTAAAACCTTGATCTTTATATGTATCATGAAGCTCCTGTAGTCCCGTAAATTGAGGGGCAAATCCGCACTTGGTTGCGGTATTAACAATGAGCAGCACTTGTCCTTTGTAGTCAGCTAGCGACTTATCTTCACCGCGAATTGTCCGGGCTGAAAATTGATGAACGGTCAAAAGAATCACCTTTTCACAGTTATTTTATTTGTTCACGATATCCGCCAGCGCTTTGTCAACGGAACGATATGTAAAGCTAAAGCCATGTTGGAGCAGTACATGCGGCAGCACCTTCTGGCCTTCAAGAAGCAGTGTGGATAATTCGCCGAAAGCAAGCTTCATGACAAAAGCAGGGAGAGGAAACAGATTCGGTCTGTGAAGTGCTTGGGCTAGCTGCGCCCCGAACTGCTTGTTTGTGACAGGATTTGGCGCTGTCGCATTGACAGGCCCGCTGATTTCCTCGTTTTGGATGCAGAAGTCGATCAATCTTACCATGTCTTCAATGTGAATCCAAGACAACCATTGTCTGCCGCTGCCGATAGGGCCCCCAACTCCAAGCTTATAAGGGAAAGCCATCTTTGGAAATGCTCCTTCTTTCCCGTCGAGCACAAGCCCAACGCGAACTTTGACGAGTCGCGGGCCTTTGATTTGGTCAGCCGCTTGTTCCCATTTGTCCACGACACTCGATAAGAAATCCATCGTATGGTGCGGGCTTCGCTCATCGAAGGTTGCCGACTCTGACGTGCCATAAATAGACATACCTGAAGCATTAACGACGACCTTAGGTTTCTTGTCCAAACGTTCCACAAGCTGCGCTACTTGGCGGGCTGCTGCAATCCGGGACTCCAAGATGCGCTGTTTAGCGGCAGCCGTCCAGCGCTGATTAATGGATTCACCGGCCAGATTGACGATGGCGTCCAGTCCTTCAAGCTTCTCAGGGGCGTCTTGCAATTCTGCCCATGTTACCGTGCGCGCACCTTGTACGACGGCTTGCGAAGAGCGGGAAATCGTAATCATCTCATGGCCGCGCTGTTGCCAGTAGGCAATTAAACGTCTGCCAATAAAGCCGCTTCCGCCGGTTACCGCAATTTTCATCGATGAACACCTCCTTCTAGTTATTATATCATTTACAAAATTTGCATGTCATCTAAGCGGGTTAACTAGCCTCGATATTACGGCATTGACATGGATCAGGAAGCAAATGGTATATTGGGAAAAGGAGGGATGCCTATGTTTCGTTTTTTATTTGGAAAATCATCTAAACCGCCAAAGCGCAGTCGACTTGGTAAAGCTAAGCCCGTCTATCGAGCGTCTGAACTGCCTAATGGTCTGGGGCTGCTTGAAGGTATTCCGTTAGATCGTATTGTTACGAAGTTAAATAGTTCAATTCCTGCTGATTATGCGGAAAGAATTCAATATCGGGTGAAAGCCGAGCATCCACGTATGACAGAAGACGAATATGCTTGCAAATGGTTTGAATTAAAGCGTTATTTTGTCATGGGTCTCATTTTGAAATCGACTCCGATGTTTAGCAGCGAAATCGATGACCTATGGCACGAAATGCTAATGTTTACAAGGGAATATCAGCGTTTTGGAGAACAGTTTGCAGGTGGTGTTATTCATCACTCCCCCGAACGTGAACCGAAGTTGATGCCTGGAGAACGTGCTTGGTTTGATTGGGTGTATGCTCACTTGTTCGAATTTGCGCCGAGCAGCAAGCGCTGCTGGAACGGATTTTTCCGCAATGCCTTGGATCCTGACCGTACAGAACTGCTTCGTGAAGGCAATGTGGATGCGATTACCCGAAGCTTGTTCAATCTGGAGCAGGCAGGCCGATATCCCGAGGTTGCACAAACGATTCGCCTCTTGGTTGAGCAAGCCATTCTGGAAGCTAATAAGGCTGCAGAAAGCCGCCGTCTCGAGGATACGGGCTGGGATTATTCCACAGCTAACCCGAACTCCATGCTCTATCTGGCAGGCGCTATGATGTTCTTCTCCATCCAAAGTCCACAAAGCTATGCCCATGATATGAATACGAATTTCCCGGAGAATTCCTCTGAAGATCCGCGCGATAAGCATAGCAGCTGCTCTTCTTCGGGCTGCGGAAGTTCTGTGGGAAGCTGCGATAACTCTGGAGATCAAGGGGGAGGCAGTTCCTGCTCGTCCAGCTCATCTTGTTCATCTGACTCCTCAAGCTCCTCCTGTTCAAGTTCCAGCTGCGGTTCGAGTTAAAGGTTTAAAACACTTTCCTCGAAAAATTCTGGGAAGTGTTTTTCGTATGCAAGGGCATGCTAAAATTTAGTCTGGAAAAATTCAGATGCCCTATGCTATACTCATGTTCAAACAGGAGATGATCAGATGAATTCTAAAATGTCTTTCCAACCGCTGAACCGTCCAAAGTTGGTAGACGATGTAGTGAATCAACTGCAAAAGAAGATTTCAGAAGGAGAAATAAAACCTGGGGATAAGATTCCTACGGAACCGGAATTGATGCAGCAGTTTGCCGTGGGACGTTCAACGATCCGCGAAGCGGTCCGTGTCCTTGTGCACGCTGGCCTGCTTGAGAAGAAACAGGGCTTCGGTACTTTTCTGAAGGCGCAGTCGGCCATGCAGGAACCGCTTGATCACAGGCTCCGTAGAGCCCAGATTCTGGAAGTTTACGAGGTCAGAAGGATGCTTGAGTTAGAAATCTCCAGATTGGCTGCTGAGCGCCGCGACGAGAACGACCTCGAGCAAATGCGGAGTGCGTTGGATCAACGTTATGAAGCATTGGAGAAAGGCGACACAGACACGTATTTGCGTGAAGATGTGAAATTTCATCTAGCGATCGCTGTTGCCAGCAAAAATAGTGTTGCCATCGACCTGTATCGATCTTTCACATCGGCGCTTTTCGAGGCATCGCAAAAATTGATCGTGACATTGCAAGATCCGCATCATCTGTTTCACGAGAATATGTACAAAGCTATCAAAGACAAGGACGTCGCGGAAGCGGAGTATTGGACCATGAAAAATCTGGATGAAACGGTCACACAGCTTAAACAGTTTGTAAACCAGGAGTAGCTTGACTCTCCTATGTCTTTAAACATCAGATGATATGATGAAAGGGGTAGTAACAGTGTCAGATTCAAGTTCAGTACGCAATCATACGGTTTATGCGATTTTGTTCTCGATTTCCTTAGTCCATTTATTGAACGACGCCATTCAATCCGTTATACCTGCCGTTTTCCCGATTCTTCATAATTCGCTGCAGTTGAGTTTTACTCAAATCGGATGGATTGCTTTTACGCTAAACGTAACAGCCTCCTTATTTCAGCCTTTGATTGGTCTTTATACAGATAAAAAGCCAAAGCCGTTTTTGTTGCCCGCAGGCGTATTTTTCTCGTTATTAGGTGTGATTTTGCTTGCTGTAGCCTCTTCATTTGTTCAGGTGCTTGGAGCTGTTGTACTTGTAGGTCTCGGTTCTTCCGTTCTTCATCCCGAAGCATCGCGCGTTGCCTACTTGGCTGCCGGACCTCGAAGAGGCTTGGCGCAGTCCATTTTCCAAACAGGCGGTAATATCGGGCAGGCACTTGCTCCCATTTTTACAGCACTGATTTTCGTTCCATTCGGTCAGTTCGGCATTATTTGGTTTTCGTTTGTCGCTGCTGCAGCGATTGTCGTTCAGTTTTTCGTGGCCAAATGGTATCGTAAAGCGGGCAGCAGCCGCTCAGCAGCTTCAAGTAAAGCTTCTGTCAGCAAACAGCCACTTCCGTGTAAGACAGTTACCTATGCCATTTCGATTTTGATCATGCTCTTGTTTTCCAAGTTTGTTTATGTGGCAAGCATGACGGGTTTTTACGCTTTTTACTTAATTGAACACAATCAACTTTCCGTTGAAAAAGCGCAGCTATTCATATTCACTTTGCTTGCTGCTGGAGCAGTCGGTACGTTCATGGGCGGTCCGCTGGCGGATCGTTTCGGAAGACGGAACATGATCTGGTTTTCCATTCTGGGAACGGCTCCGTTTTCACTGCTTTTACCATATGCCAATTTATTTTGGGCGGGCGTGTTGTGTGCATGCATTGGATTCATTTTGCTATCCGGCTTCTCCGTCATTGTCGTTTATGCGCAGGAACTACTGCCCGGCAAAGTCGGGACGGTATCCGGCTTATTCTTTGGTTTGGCTTTCGGACTTGGCGGAATTGGTTCAGCCGTGCTGGGTACACTTGCGGATGCAACCAGCATCTCGTTTGTTATTAAACTCTGCGCGTTCTTGCCGCTAATCGGGTTATTGGCTGCGTTCCTGCCTTCGGATAAAAAATTGAATATGACACAAATTGAACTACCGCAAAATGTAGTGAAAGCTTAATTAATCACGGGGTGAAACCGAATGCCATCAATTATTGAAATGAATAACGTCTCCTGGTATAGAGAGAATAAAACGATTCTTAACCAAGTGGATTGGCAGGTGTCCAAAAATGATCACTGGGCCGTACTGGGCTTGAACGGTTCAGGCAAAACGACCATATTGAATATGATCAATGGTTATATCTGGCCGAGCCAAGGGCAAATGGCTGTACTTGGCCATCCGTTTGGAACGGTAGATTTAAGAGATTTGCGTAAAATGATTGGCTGGGTAAGTTCCTCCCTCCAGGAGAAGTTGTATGCCTCCGATAAAACGCAGCATGTCGTAATAAGCGGTAAACATGCGTCAATCGGGCTATATGAGAAACCGAGTGCAGAAGATTTTGAGCAAGCCAAAGAACATATGCAGCGGCTGAAT
Source organism: Paenibacillus violae (assembly GCF_032461945.1). NCBI lineage: Bacteria > Bacillati > Bacillota > Bacilli > Caryophanales > Paenibacillaceae > Paenibacillus > Paenibacillus violae. The sequence goes on along the minus strand of NZ_JAWCUD010000009.1, from coordinate 222,096 downwards.
TGTATGCATCTATACGACCGGACTTATCAATCGTGCTCTCAGGGTGAAAAGCAAAAACTATTAATTGCACGCGCATTGATGGCCTCCCCTAAGCTGCTGATTCTGGATGAAGCGACGAACGGATTAGACTTCCTTTCTCGGGAAGCATTGCTGTCCAGCATCCAAGAACTAGCCAAGGAACCGGATGCTCCGACATTAATATTCGTAACTCACCATATTGAAGAAATTCTACCTGTTTTTAATCAAACCTTATTGATTCGTCGTGGTGAGGTATTCGCAAAAGGGCTGTCGCGCCATGTATTGACAAGTGAAGGTTTGTCCTCTTTCTTTGAGACGGAGGTTGAAGTGAAATGGCAGCGAGAACGCCCATGGCTTTCGATTCCTGCCAGTGATCAGTGATGCGTGAACGTTCTAAGGGCACTTTCGATATAGAAGTGCTTAATTCTAGGCCACAAAACATGATTAAAACGGGCTTCCCATGCGACTTTGGGGAGTCCTTTTTTTATTCGACAAAAACATATAATAAAGGACACGAACTACCGTTTTTCGTGTATAATGAGTTCTTGATCTCATTTCTTAACCTTTGGTAAATTATCAGCGAGAGGAGTTCTGACAGATGAATCGATTACGTGGTTTTCTTGGTTCGTATCATCCGATTGTACATACGTTAATTTTGGGAACGGTCATGGCCAGAGCGGCGTCTTCCATGAGTCTGCCTTTTCTGGCGATTTACTTAGCTAAACATACGTCGATGAGCGCAGTAATGATTGGGGTCGTAATTGGAATGGGAGCCTTGGCAGGAACAGTCGGAGGTTTTATCGGCGGTAATTTATCGGACCGATTCGGCCGACGCATTATCATGCTCGCTGCACTTTTTGGATGGGCGGTTGTGTTTGTAGGTTTTAGTATCGTGAAACTACCGGTTTTGTTCATGATGCTGAACATGCTGAACGGCTTGTGCCGCTCCTTCTACGAACCGGTCTCGCAAGCCTTGATGGCGGATTTGACCGAGCCGGCCAAGCGACTCAGTGTGTTTTCAATGAGATACATGGCCATCAATGTTGGTGTTGCTGTAGGACCTTTATTGGGTGCTTTTTTTGCAACAATGGACGGAGCACTGCCGTTTCTACTCACTGGAATCGTATATTTTATCTATGCGGTTACCCTCTACGTTCTCCTTATCGTTTTTGGTATTAAGCAAATAGAAGGGGAGAAGAAACAACCTGTTACGTTTGTCTCTGCATTGCGGGTTATTCAACGTGATGTCACGTTTCGCTATTTTATTCTTGGCGGAATTATAGGGGCTATTGGCTACTCGCAAGTCATGGTGACACTATCGCAATATTTGGAGCAGAACTTCACTGAAGGTGTTAAAATGTTTGCTGTCCTCATGAGTGTCAATGCCATTGTGGTAATTGCGATGCAAATACCGCTTACACGGATTTCTGATAAGTACTCGCCACTTGTAGCGATTATTTTAGGAAATTTGATGTTTGCGTTAGGCGATATCGGTTTTGCATTCTCGCATTCGTTAGTACCCATGATTATTTCCATGGCGATTTTTACACTAGGAGAAATATTGAATTACCCCGCGGCCAACATGCTGATTGATAAGCTGGCACCGGAACATATGCGCGGTACTTATTTTGGTGCACAAACGTTAACCAACGTAGGTCATTTTATGGGACCTTGGGTTGGCGGCTTTCTGCTCGTAGCGTATGGGGGCACTGCACTTTATCTGGTCATCGCCTTTGTAACCCTTGCGGGATCTCTCTTTTATTGGAAAGGTGCCAATAATCTACAAGCACTGCCCAAAAATAGGTCGAAAAAAGAAGTTTTTTGATAAATAATGCAAAATTAGTTCTTGCGAACTATACGATTTCAAAAGAACTTCCCTTATTCTTGAGAGTGTAGTTATTTCTTGTAAAAGACTTCACAACACATCTCGACAATGGCAAAACTGACGAAAGTCAGTGACGCAAAGCTACAGGGGCTACCTTGTTCATGAATCGGACTCGTTGCCAGCCAGCTGCCGAACGATTGGGTATTCAACTTAGATCCCCTCCGATCGGTACACTATGGTGGGGTTTTTCTCTGTCATAACTTTCATAAACTATGGATAAAAGGAGGACCAAGCAGCATGCAGTCTGATTTACATGAAGAGCAAAAAGTAACATCACTTTGCGGCAATCATGTTGCCCGTTTGGTGCCATCCTCGGATGGACCAAAGCTATTGATTAATTTAGAAGAGTACGCGCTTAATGAATCTTGCTGGGATGTTGAAATGTTTCAGGGGAGAAGCAACAGCATTTTGATTTTCTATTGGAAAGGTGAAGTTAAGCTTTCTGTGAAAATGCCTCCGATGCCGCAAATTGAAGCATTTATGACTAGACTCTACCAAATTTTAACTTCCAAATTAAGAACGGTTCAGCCCATATAGGCGAACTGTTTTTTTTTATCCCAAAAGCTCTAATGACAAAATGATTGTCACAAATCGACAGGTACTGATATAATGATACACATATTCATACATAGTTCTTAAGTACTAACTTCGTAGGGGGATTTGCGCTATGCGATTAATTACGCGTTCGGATTTTGACGGTTTAGTATGCGCAATGCTTTTCAAAAAGCTAAACATGGTCGATGAAATGAAATTCGTTCATCCCAAAGATATGCAGGATGGTCTGATCGAGGTTACCGAGAACGATATTTTGGCGAATGTGCCTTATGTTGCAGGTTGCGGATTATGGTTTGACCATCATTCCAGTGAACTTGAGCGGATGGGTGAGAAAGTAGCTTTCAAAGGGGAAACCCGTATTGCACCAAGCGCAGCACGCGTCGTATATGATTATTATGGTGGGCAAGAAACCTTTGGTGATATTGACGATATTATGCAAGGCGTAGATAAAGCGGATGCTGCACAATTCAGTAAAGAAGATATTTTGAATCCAACGGGTTGGGATTTATTATCGTTCATCATGGATGCCCGTACGGGTTTAGGACGCTACCGGGACTATCGAATTAGCAATTATCAACTAATGGAAGAGCTTGTGGATCACTGTGCAGTGATGACGGTCGATCAAATTATGGAGCTTCCGGACGTTAAGGAGCGGGTTGAACGGTATTATGAATTGGATGCTCTATACCGTGAAATGCTTGCAAAGCATACATATACAGAAAGAAATGTGATCATTACGGATCTTCGTGATGTGGAAACCATCTATCCTGGTAACCGTTTCATGGTTTACGCGCTTTATCCAGAGCAGAATGTATCCATTTGGATCGTGGACGGACGTAACAAACAAAATTGTGTATTTGCTTGTGGACACAGCATTGTGAACCGCACCTCTCAAACGAACATCGGGACTTTGATGCTCCAAAATGGTGGAGGCGGTCACCACGCAGCAGGTACGTGTCAGGTAGAATATGCGCAAGCAGAGAATATTTTGAAGAAAATTGTTGAAACGATGAGAGCAGACGGATAAAATAAGAATCGAGCCGCAGGATGGGTAATTCCCGGAATGCGGTTTATTTATGGAGTCGGGAGGCATGTTAGTGAAAATCGATCGCATTCATCATGTGGCCATTATTAGCTCGAATTACGAAAAGTCGAAGCATTTCTATGTTGATTTACTAGGAATGACGATCGTAAATGAGTTGTACCGGGCAGAACGTGATTCCTACAAGCTGGATTTGCGCATAGGAGAAACAGAGCAGCAGATTGAGTTGTTTTCGTTCCCTAATCCACCCTTAAGAGTGGATAGACCGGAAGCGCGAGGACTTCGACACTTGGCATTTGTAGTTGGAAATATGGACGAAAGCGTCAAGGAACTAGAGAGCAAGGGAATTGCGGTTGAACCGGTACGAATTGATCCCATAACAGGTGATCGGTATACGTTTTTTGCAGACCCAGATGGACTCCCGTTAGAGTTGGTGGAACATGCCGAACGATGATTTATCAAAAAATGAGCAAAAAACAAAATTAGGATTTGCAATAGGATGCCTATGGAGTATTCTGCTGTCTATTCCGCTTTGGGCCATAATCATATGGCTATTGATGAAAAAATAAATCCCTCAAACGCTCGACTGAACAGGGTCGGATTAGCGGTTGGGGGATTTTTTTTGTTGGCTATTGGTGGTATAAAACTAGTAAACGTTGATGCGTCGTATAATTCCGTTTAGGCTGTCATAAATCACGATGTTACCATGATGATCGATAGTAAAAAGGAAACTGCCCTTGAAGCTTAAAGCGCCAGGACCATTAACTTGATCGGTAATGGATTTACCATCAATGATTTTATCATTTTCGGCGGGCTGCTCATAGGTTTGTGTTTTCGGATCATATAAACCCTTGTTATAGGTCAAAAGAGCAACATTAGTGTACTCATCCATTTTACCAGCAACATCAACTTGATAAACCTTAGTAGTATCTGAAATGTAGAAATATCCATTCCTCGATGAGGCTCCTGTTATTTGATCCAAATTAACACTCGCTACCTCAGTAATAGTGCCGTCCAAGTTAACCTTGCTGATTTTTTTATTCGTTTTATCAAGGAGATACATTTTCCCGTCTGTGTTTAAAGAAACGTAACTTGCCTTCTTATCAGGTAGGAGTCCAATTACTTTACTCTCGTTCGGTACCTGAAAGTCGAATACTTTCCCCAAAAATACATTGCTGTAGTAAAAGTGATCTTGATCTAAAAACGAGATAAAATTGTTTTCTTCATTCATGGAACTTTCTAAATTAAAAGTTACCATTTTAACTTCTGGGAGTATCTCATAAATAATCACAGCTTCTTCGACAAAGGGTCTCGCAGCATGTGCCATCAAATACAATTTGTCAGTTAAACTATCGTAATACAGTTTTTTAGGTGTGATATTTTGATATGATACACGTTGCACAGCACCTTTTGAATCTTTATACTGCACGTCAAATTTACTATCTATAAAGGTTGTGTGCTGTATATTTTTTCCATCGTCATTATTTTGATTATAGGATAAAATCCCGTAAGGGTAGGATTGGCTTTTGACGTCATAATCTATCATATATACATTGCTGCTCGAGTCTGAAATAACATCGTATATTTTTACATTACTTCTTTCTGTAATTGGTCGTTCTATCGATAAATTATCTACAGTTGGCTTGTCTCGTTTTTCATTTACAGGTGCAGGTTGAATGAGATTATTAGTGATTGTAATCATTTGCGTTGTACCATCGAACGAAACAGTCTGATCCATATTTTCAGCAATAAAGCGGAGAGGGACCATAGTCGTATCATTGAGTATTGTAGCAGGCTGCTCCAATGAAGTAGAAGCACCGTTAATCACGGCATCTTTACTGTCGATTGCGAGAGATATCTTGGTTTTGGCTGTAGTCAGTGTAATGATCCGTGCAGCGTCATCCCATTGGACAGTAACTCCCAGAGTCTCAGCAATAAAACGAAGCGGCACCATGGTCACGCTGTTCATTAAAATAGGCGGGACTGGCAGTGTTTGAGTTTGACCATTAACGGTAACAATTTGCTCATTCAGTTTAAGCTTTAGCTCATGCTGATACTTAGTAGCTGATGAGTCTTGTGCAAAAGCAGGTTGAATAGATAGAAAAATACAGCTGATGCTTAGTGTTAGAAGCTTTGCGATTTTTTGATGAAACACGGTTATCTTCCTCGTTTTCAATGATTTAAAAGCGGAGATTCCACTTTATGAATAATGTATATTCAACATATTGTTACATTTTCCTCTTTCCATTAACAGCCTTGGACATGAAAAACTGAGGGGGATAAACGAACTGTATGGTTAGTTCGTCTAATAGAAGAGATCGAAAGTAGATGAAGGAAGTAAAATCAGACAACAAAATTGAACTCTTATACTCATGTGGCATTAATGTAATAACTTTATAATAAAATTTAGCATATAAAACTTAACGACCCCTGTTGTATGAGGTCCCAATTTTGGTGAGGAGGATGCGCTTGGAAGGATATTTAATGTACTGCCTCTACCTAGTTTTAGTTCTATTTATTTGCTATTTCATCTTTATCTTGCCGACGCAATGGCTAAAAATTGAGCGGATAAGTTATCCTCTTAATCTAAATTTGAGAATCCTGCAAATAAGTGACATGCATGTTGAAAGATTAAGAATTAGTCCCTCCAGAATAGCCGCTATCATTAATGATGAAAAACCGGATTATATATTTATTACGGGTGATTTTACCAAATACCGAAAAATGCTTCCTAGACTAGAAGAGTACCTAAGAGCAATGGCGATTTGTAACGTGCCCATTTATTGCGTTCTTGGAAACCATGATTATCAGCAGAAAAATGTCAAAGATCTTATCAAGCTTTTAAGAAAAAATGGGCTTCATTTGTTAAGGAATGAGTCGATTCATTTAGAACGATTTGAACTAATTGGTATTGATGATTTCGATTCTGGTAAAAGTGACATTGAGGCTGCTTTTCGAGCTGTTGATGATCGCAGAACGAAACTCATTATTACCCACGATCCTAATGTAGTCCTCCATTTAAATAAAAGCTATGACTATTTAATGGCTGGACATCTCCATGGTAAACAATTTAATATTCCATTTTTCTTTCATATCAAAAACGCAGGTAAGCTGCCTAGAATGGGGATTTACAAGGGATTACATAAACATCAATATGGGGCTTACTACATATCTAAAGGTATTGGGCAAACAGGAGTCAATGCCAGATTGTTTGTCAGAAGCGAAGTAACCATGCATTATTTATAAAATGACAGAGGGAGCTGAAATCTAAAGGTCTCAACTCCCTCTGTTCATTTCGTGCGTTGCGTTACTACTCCATGTAAACTGAGCTAACGGACACCAGCGCCGTTATTGCGCTGATATTCCTATGATTTCGCGCCTAACGGACATCAGCGCTCTTATTTGCCCATCATGCGGCCAAATTGCCTGCAAAATAGGCAAATAGCAGCGCTGGGGTCCGTTAGAAATCTAAATCGGCGATTTCACGCCGAATAAAGGCTCCTGTGTCCGTTAGCGTAAGTGCTGGCGGGACAGCTCGAACTTTGACTTTAACACGGGTTTCTGGAGTACACATAAGAGCCATCTATAAACAAAGGCAGCTAAGACGTAAAGTCTCAGCTGCCTCTTTTTCGTGCTGCCTACGTTCCTGTCTACGCGGAGGAAAAGGGCCAAGATATTGATACAGGATGACAGGTTATGTACTCTCGATTTGTATTAATGTGCAGGAAAACTATAAAATTTCCTTGAATAAGTTGTTCAGTATGTTTTAGTTTTAAATATAAATCTACATTGGGGAGGGTATTATTTGAGTGAGCAGCTAGAAATTTTGGAGGAATTAATAGGAGAAAAAATGTTGAAAGTTCTTCCTCCACTAAGAGCAAAAAAAGAAATATTGTTTGATGACTTTTTAGAACTGTTTATATATTTAGAAAAAACAAAAGATTTATTGAGTGGTCAAAACGTTATTTCTCGGAGCCTCTCTTATAAACTTTTTTATTTATACTTCGAGGTAAGTAAGCAATTTAGCTTTATACATGATTCAACGCAAATATTAGAATTACAACAGAAATTGTTTAAAGCAGTTATCTCAACTTTAAATGATAACTTTTTCATTGACTCCACCCCAAAAGAAGAGAGACTCAAATGAATCATTAGTTCAAATCGAACAGCGGCGCGACTATGACTTTAAATCTAAGTCACAGCGCCGCTGTTTGATTTGGATCCTACCTACGTAGAGGAAAAGGCCCAAGATACTGATACAGGATGACAGGTTATATATTGATGTTTATTACTTATCCTCCTCGTCTAATTTGTAAGAATAAACACGAAAAATGATGATTTTTGTAGAAATCTGTTTAAGTCTATTCTAAGGTGTGTTAGACTTGGAAGGGGATGGAAGAGATTGGATGATTGGAATGAAAGCGTGAAGTATACATAAGTTGTAGTTATTTGAATTCATACCTAGTTTGATAAGTGTTTCTTAATAATTTCAGATGCGTGAAGCAATGGAGGAACGAATGTTAAGTAATACGTTTTATGTAAGACCTCATCCTGATGTGGAGCTCGGCTACAGGCGCTCACTCGTGGAATATCAGCTTACGTTCCCCGAAGCAGGGGTTAACGAAGAAACCGGATTGATCCTCTTTATTACGCCGTTTGGCGATACTCCATCATCTGAATATCAGGCCAATAAGTTGCGGCCATACCTGGCGAATAAGAGCAACTGCATTGTGGCCGGCGTTCATTACTGGGGAGTAGACAATGAGATTAAGTCAGTCAAATTTGATAACACATATTTTGCAACGCTGAGTTCGTTATATGGTATCCCATGGACGGATTTCCTGAATAACGACGGATCGCTGCAAGACGATTGCTTGGACATTTTGGCGTTTCACCTGAAGAAGCGGGGCATTCAGTATTTGTTCGGGCATAGCTCACCGTACATGCTCTTGTCGTATCATTTAAAAGGGGAATATCAGTCGTTCGGCTTTCTTCCGGCACTCGACTATTTGTCGGTGCTCGGCGATATTTTGAAAAAGCACACGATCAATCGGCGCCGTATCATCGCCTATGGATCGTCATATGGGGGATATATCGCCTTATTACTTGGAAAGTTTGCCCCTCACACATTCTCGGCGATTATCGATAATTCGGGTTTTTCGCGGGCGAGTGTGGTTGACATCTGCACAAAGGATTACAGGCTGGGACCATTGGTTTACCGGCATGATGGAGTAACGATTCAAGCTATTGCAGATGAACCTTGGACGCTTTCAGATGAGCTCGATCCGAATTATTTCTCGGACAGCTGTCGCGCGATTCGTAGTCTGTTGGAAGAAGCACACCGCATCACGTCGGATACAACATACTATATATTTCATGGTGATGAGGATAAGGTATGCCCGACATCTGAAAAGGAACAAGTTGTTGACATACTGAAAAAATATAATCAGGTCAACTTTAAAAAAGTGACTGCAGATGATATTGATGGCAGAGTGTTTAAGGATTTGTCGCATGGGATGAAAGCATCACTTCGAGGCATTTTCGATCTAGTTCAAGAAGCAGGCGGCAAGTTGCAGAAAAGTGAAGAACTAACGGACTTCGACCGTTCGAGTGTTCATACATTTGTTTGCGGAAATAAATCGTATCGTTTCAGTTATTCGAATGATTATCAGATTCGCGTAGAGATATTGAATTAGATTTACAAGGAATCATATATAAGATTTGAAAAACAGCGGCAGCTCTGACTTCTATAAGTCTTTGCTTGCCGCTATTTTTGCAAAAAATACTTGTCCTACCTACGCGGAGGAAATGGCCCAAGATATTGATAAAGGTTGCACTCAATCCGTCCGTTAAACAACTTGCGCTTCTTATCAGCGCGGCGGTTCATATAGTGCTCGAGCTGTGTGCTTGGGCTGAGAATAAACATGCTCCATGAAGGCATTGGAGCTGTAAGTGCCCCGAGTTCGCGCAGCGCGACCTCGACATCCTTGGCTTCACCAAGCCGCTCTCCATAAGGCGGATTGGTGATCAAACAGCCATAGTCGCCGCGCGGGCGGGCTTTGGCTACCGGTTCCACGCGAAGCTGGAACTGTTTCGTCAGCCCGGCCGACTTCGCGGCGGCCTCTGCCACTGCGATGGCAGACGGATCAATATCGCTGCCGATGATGTGCAGCGGCACATTATCGCGAACCGCGTCGAACGCTTCGTCGCGCGCTTTGTCCCAGAGCTTGCGCGGCACATTGCCCCACGCCTCGCTGGGGAAGCTGCGCCGCAGGCCTGGCGCGATATTCCAGCCGATCATAGCGGCCTCGATCGGGATGGTTCCCGACCCGCAGAACGGGTCGTAGAGCGGCCGATCGACGCTCCAGCGGCTGAGCAGGATCATGGCAGCGGCCATGGTCTCCTTCAGCGGCGCTTCGGTCACGAGCTTGCGATATCCGCGCTTATGCAAGCTTGGGCCTGTGGTGTCGATCGTGAGTGTCGCGATATCGTTCAGGAGCGCCACTTCAATCACGTAACGTGCTCCGTTCTCGGGGAACCATTCGGTGCCGTATTGAAGTTTCAGCTTTTCAACGACGGCTTTTTTTACGATGCCTTGGCAGGCAGGGACGCTGGAAAGCTGTGACTTATGGGAACGCCCTTGCACAGGGAATTCGGCATCGTTCGGAATCCAGTCGGGCCAAGCGAGCGCTTTTGTGCCTTCAAAAAGCTCATCAAAGGTCAGAGCTTTAAACTGGCCCATAAGCACGAGAATCCGGTCTGCTGTCCGTAACCATAGATTGGCTCGGCAGATGGCCAGCTCGTCTCCCATAAAGCGTACGCGGCCGTTCTCAACGGTAACCTCTGTATAACCGAGGTCGCGGACTTCGCGCGCAACGATAGCTTCAAGTCCCATTGGGCAAGTTGCAATTAGTTCGATTGATTGTGGCATGTTTAGATTCCTTCCATCCGGGTTGTGCTTCGTTCATAAAACTCATACAATTAACAAGTATAGGACAAATAAGATATACTTACAAACGAAACGGCAAACTCTTAGGAGGAATGACATGGAAACCCTAACAGCTGAGAGCTATATGGAAGGCTTATATGCGGATGATCCCGTGCTTGAACGGGTGAAGGAAGTCATACGAACAAATAATATGCCAGAAATCTCAATCGCCCCGGGCTACGGCAGACTGCTTACGATGCTAGTGACGATGATTGGCGCAAAAAAGGTGCTGGAAATAGGGGCTTTAGGCGGCTATAGCGGGATTTGCCTAGCTAGAGGGCTGCAAGAAGGCGGCAAACTCATCTCGCTTGAGTTGAAACAGGAATTTGCCGATGTAGCCAAACAAAATGTAGCCGACGCAGGCCTTGGCCAGTTTGTCGAGTATCGTATAGGCGAAGCGTTGACGCATCTCAACGAGCTGCTTGCGCAAGGGGAGCGTTTTGATTTCTTTTTTATCGATGCGGACAAAGTAAACTATCCAAACTATTTGGAGCTTGCCATTCAATTAGCGAATCCTGGGGCCATCATTGCAGGCGATAATACGCTGATGAGAGGCAAAGTGGTTGACGCAAACCAAACCAAAGCTTCCGTGCAAGCGATGCGCAGCTTCAATAAGCTCATTGCGGAAGACCCGCGTTTGGAAAGTACAATCCTACCAGCCTATGACGGTTTAGCGCTGGCTCGGGTGAAATAAGGCGTACATAGCAAGGGCTACCTGAAGTGTCTGAGAAGACGTTCCAGGTAGCCCTTTGCCCATTGAATAGGGCAGATGTGAAAGTTTATCTTAAGAAGTTAACTGATGCACTTGAAAAAATTTAAATTCGTTTATTTGCCAAGGTACTTTCTCTTCTACCTGGGTAACAGGCTGAGCGGGTTGCAGCGTGGATATAGGGTGCACATTTTGCTGCTTCTTGAAAGGTGTAGCGCTCATCCCATTCCAGTAAATAAGCAAAATCTCCGCACATAAAACGATAAAAGCAATTTTGGGCCAATTCAGCTTCATGGAGGGTATCCTCGCTTTCAATGATGCACCTATATTATCATGTAGTGGAATTAATTTCCATAATAAATTTTTGTGCAATCTCTCATCTATGTACCAGACCCGTTGAAACTTCAAACGCATAGCGCTCAGTCTCAGGCATATTCACAGCGTGAGCTCTACGGATAGCATAATCGATATCATACGGTACGCGTACATATTGAAGGGAGAATCCTGCTTGCTGCTGACTATTCATATTGCCCTCCAGAATACAGTAGCAGGCTTGTGGAATGCCGTCATAGGGAATGCCTACACTGCCCACGTTAAAGAGCATTAGACCGCTGTCGGCACGCTTTGCGGTGCTCTTTTCTGAAGGGTTTTTCATCGTAATCAAAAAAGGGATGTGAATATCCCCGTAGCCAACAATATCGGGAAGCTTTCCGTCAGGGGCCGCACCGGTCATTTCTGTATTTTGAAACAGTGCCAGTCGCTCTTTTTTGGAAGCTTTACGCTTAACACGATGGTAAACGCTTTGTGAGGAAGCATGAAATAAACGGAACAGTTTGCCGCTAAGGTAGAAATCAACGGAGAATGGCAATTCTGCCAGATAAGCAAGCCTTTTAGGCCCTAATTGCTGCTGCTGCCAAATGCCCGCCGGCTGGTCTTGCGGCATATTGATGCCTAGGTCCCAATTTCCCTGTATGACAACCTCGCAGGTCCTTTGTATTGAGTCAACAACGGCTGCCGAATCAGGTCCTTTGCCGGCCAGGTCGCCTAAGCAATAGATTCGCTCAATGCCGCGCAGTTTGATATCAGCAAGTACGGCTTCAAGGGCAGGCAAATTTCCATGGATATCTGAAATAATCGCAATTTTTTCCAAAACGATGAATTCCTTTCCGTGCTGGTCTCAAGTGTAAATCTCATTGATTCTGTTATATCATACGGATTCCATTCTGAAAATGAGTGTCCTTGACTATTACCCAATGCTAGATTCTTCTGCTATAATTTGTGAGGGGAAAGGGGAAGGTTTTGAATGGAATCCAGAGTAGAGCGTCACCGTAAAGTGAAGGTAGTGCGCGCGCCTCAGAAGAAAACTCCGCTGAAAATGATCGGAGGACTCACTTTGGCTGCCGTCGCTTGTTTCGCGATTGGAATTGGTGCATCCTATTGGACGTCGAATAGCAAAACTACCGAAGAACAAGAGGCATCTTCACCATCGGTGTCCGTAAATTCGCCTCAACCGACGAATGCAGCAAGTAGCCAGCCCAGTCCTGCAGCTACAGCAAACGCAATCGTACCGTCGTCGTCACCGGCAGTTTCGGACAAGCCAACGAGTAGTAGCGGACAAGTGAATCTCACTTTTGTAGGCGATGTGCTGCTAGCCTCTAAGGTAGAAGATATTTTGAAACAAAAAGGCTATGATTATCCTTATACGAATGTAAAAGACTATTTGACCAAACCGGATTTCACCATCGCCAATTTGGAAACACCTATAACAACTAAAGGTACCGAACAGAAAAAGGATTACGTTTACCGCTCATCACCTTTGGCTTTACCTCCGCTCAAGGATGCTGGCATCGATCTTGTTAATTTAGCGAATAACCATGTCATGGATTATGGCCCTGAAGGTTTACAGGACACCATGAATGCGCTGGACCAAGAGGGGATTAAGCGCATGGGAGCGGGCAATGATTTGAATGAAGCCTATCAGCCGGTCATACTGGAAAAAAACGGCATGAAAATCGCCTTTTTCGGCTTTAGCCGTGTTGTTCCTGAAGCTTCTTGGAAAGCAGGTCCCGGACGCATCGGGGTGGCGGAAACTTACAATTACAAGCCGCCTGTCGAAGCTATTCAAAAAGCGAAAGAGAGTGCCGATCTTGTTGTCGTTGTTGCACATTGGGGCGTTGAGCGAAGCGACCATCCGGATAAGTATCAGACGGATTTGGCACACCGTTATATTGATGCCGGCGCAGATTTGGTCGTTGGCGGCCATCCACATGTGTTACAAGGTTTCGAGCAGTACAAAGGCAAATGGATCGCATATAGTTTAGGTAATTTTATATTTACAACGAATGATGTTTCTAAGACATGGGAAACGGTTATCTTGGAAGCGTCCTGCTCGAAAGATAAATCGTGCAATATTCATCTTGTTCCTATTTTAAGCAAATTTGCACTTCCTACACCCATGAGTTCGGAAGACGGCTCCAAGCTGTTCCAGCGGTTAAGCCAAATTTCGATTGGTTCGAAAGTAGATGCCGAAGGTAATGTTAGCAAGAAATAATGTGAGGAGAAAACGACATGACAGATGTTCGCAATATTTATTGTGTAGGACGCAATTACCGGGCACACGCCGCCGAGCTGGGGAATGATGTTCCGGATCAGCCGATGATTTTTACGAAACCAACGCATGCCTTGGCGGATATGAGTGGCGGGGAGCTGAAGCTTCCAGGTGATCAAGGTGAAATTCACTATGAAGCTGAATTGGTGCTGCATATCGCAAAGCCTTATCGCGAAGGTATTCAGGTTGATGAAATTGTTGATAAGTATGCACTGGGCATCGATTTTACACTAAGAGATGTACAGTTTGTTATTAAGAAAAAAGGCCAACCTTGGCTGCCAGCCAAAGGATTCCTGAAGTCTGCGCCACTGACGGAATTCCGCCCGTTCCCGGGGGCTTCCAAACTAACGGAAGAGAACTTCCAGCTTCGTCAGAATGGACAAGTCGTTCAAAACGGCAACATCAGCAACATGATTTTCGATTTGCAAACGATCATCGATTACATCGCTAAGCATTACGGGCTGGGCGTAGGCGATATCATTTACACGGGAACTCCTGAGGGCGTTGGACCTGTAAATAACGGCGATCTCTTGGAATTAGCATGGGGCGAAGAAGTATTCGGAGCAGTAACTATCCGCGTATAAAACAAAAAGGGCAGTCTCTTACGGTCATAGCTGACCTGAGAGAATTGCCCTTTTTATTTTACATCCGCCGAATCCTCTAGCGCACTATCGGCATATTGTTCACGCGCGTGAAGGATTGCCGGTAATTGTTCAAAAAACACATCAACGACTTGAGGGTCAAAATGTTCGCCCCGCTCTTCGGTGAAAAGCTGTAAGATGCGATCCAAGTCCCACGCTTTTTTGTAGATACGCTCACTGCCAAGCGCATCGAAAACGTCAGCAATCGCCGTAATACGCCCGTAGATGTGAATGTCTTCCCCTTTGATTCCTCTGGGATATCCGCGACCATTCCATTTCTCATGATGCTCATAGGCGACCACCGCAGCCGTTTTGAGAATATGACGATTGGAGTTTTTGAGCAGGTTGTACCCGATCACGGTGTGATTTTGCATTAATTTGAACTCTTCCTCGGTTAATTTGCCGGGTTTATTGAGCACACTGTCGGGAATCGCTACCTTGCCGATATCATGCATCGGTGAAGCGATTTTGAGGAGTTCCGATTCTTCCTTACTCATACCAAATCCACGTGCAAGAATATAGGAATACTCGGCTACACGCTTAACGTGATTCCCTGTTTCTTTGGACCGGCTCTCGCCAATTTCGCCCATGCGGAAAATAATTTCTTTCTGGGTAGCTTCGATCTCATTGGTGAGCAGCGCCGATTCTAGAGATTTGCCCGCATAAGAGGAGGCAAGTGTTAAATACTCCATATCTTTATCCGAAAATTGCTGGCATTCCGTTAGTTTATTAATGGCCTGGTAAGCGCCCATGATTTCGCCTTGGCTGTCGCGGAACGGAATAACCATCAAGGCTTTTGTACGGTAGCCTGTTTGCTGATCCGTATGCAGTGCGCCATTAAGCAGGTAGGTTTTATATTGTTCATTCGTATAGGCGTCATCAATAAATACAGCTTTATCATGCGTGACCGCATACCCGACAAGTCCTGCCGTGCTTGGGATACGAATCTCATCGAGTCCATGAGCCACTTTGGACCAGAGCTCGTTCTTGCTCTTATCCAACAGCCAAACCGTACAGCGATCAGAGACAATCATTTCCCGGCCCATATCCGCCATCAACATAAGGACATTCTCGAGTACTCGTTCATTGGCAATTTTGGCTGCATAATCAAAAATAACGCGCAGCATTTCTTGCGGATCCAAGTCATGTTTTATCTGGGATCTAGTTGTAATCTGGTCGTTATCCATAGCAGCCTCCTATCTTTCGGAAATTATCTTACCATATTATTCTCGTAAAAAGGTTAACTTCCTGCTAGAATCTCACGAGAAATGATTGATTTTGTCGAAAAATAGCAGAGTGCTCTTAGGAAGATTCTGGGAACTGTGCTATGCTACAATTATAGGTGGAAATTGAGGTGTTCAAATGGAATGGATTTGGGGTTTAGCCGGCAGTTTGCTTATTGCAGGCGCTGCCTACTGGAGAGGATCCCTCTCTGTATCGGGTTTGATTTCTGCGATTATTCTTGGGACCTTGATGTTTGTATTTGGCAGCTTAGCTTGGTTTGGAACGCTGATCGCCTTTTTTATTTCTTCGAGCGTGTTGTCGAAGCTTAAGCATCAACGTAAAGCCGCTGCGGAAAGCGGTTATGCCAAGGGCGGAAGGCGCGACGCCGGACAAGTTGCGGCTAATGGCGGGTTAGGTCTAGTCCTCTGTATAGGCAATGCGATTTGGCCTGATCCTGTTTGGTGGGTGTTGTTCGTTGGCGTGATGGCAACCGTCACAGCGGACACGTGGGCCACGGAAATTGGCGGAATGAGCTCGTCTGAGCCGAGGTCGATTCTTAATGGCAAGCGGGTTCCAGCTGGAACATCAGGCGGTATTAGCACGATTGGCGTGCTGGCTTCTGTGGTGGGAGGAGCTTTCATTGGATGTCTCAGCGGTTGGTTCAGCACCATCGGCGATATGGACTACGAAATAGTCGCAACTCCTGTTTTAATTATATTCGGTGCCCTTTCAGGTTTGCTTGGTTCGTTAGCTGATTCTTGGTTAGGAGCAACCTGGCAGGTGATGTATCAGTGTACGGTTTGCGGAAAAACAATCGAGAAAGAAGTCCACTGTGGTCAGAATGCGAAGCAAATACGCGGTTTCCGCTTCATGACCAATGACCGGGTGAATGCACTCTCCTCGCTGGTTGGAGGCGTAGTGTGCTACGTATTGTGGCTTGTATCGGCGCAGCTATAAGAACGTGGAAAAAAAGTGCAGCAAATTTATAAATTTTCGAATTCAATAGATTTGCTGCACTTTTTTAACTTTAGTGCACGGTAGGCGAAGCCTCACCTGCTGTTTCTTTCACAGGCTGTGCGGCTGGAGGCAAGACGGCATCTTGCAACTGCTTTTCCAAGTGCTTGACTTTACGATTCAGTTTGTACTGACGAACCATTCCGAAGAGACCAACAATCAGACCGCCTAATAGGGTGGATGTTAAAATAACGAGAATGAGTGGCGTGGATGTTTGGGCGAATATGAAATTTACTTGCACCGGTTCGACATTCACAACCGCAAAAACGGCTGTGATGAGGGCGAATATTAATGCGCAGATCAGAATCCATTGCATCTTCATCCAGCATTCATCCTTTCCATGGAGAAGAGGTTGAAGGCTCGGGCCTCCAACCTCACTTGTTTCCTTACTTCGTAAGTTCTTCCATCTGATCGAGCAAAGAGCTGAAGACGCTCATGGCTTGCTTGATCGGCTCCGGTGTCGACATATCAACGCCGGCTTTCTTCAGGATGTTCAGCGAGTAGTCGCTGCCGCCGCTTTTCAGGAAGCCCAAGTAACGGTCAACGGCCGGCTGGCCTTCATCCAATATTTGCTTCGCAAAGCTGGTTGCCGCCGAGAAGCCTGTTGCATATTTGTAGACATAAAAGCTGTTATAGAAGTGAGGAATACGTGCCCATTCCATCTCAATATCTTGATCCACAACCATGTCGTTGCCATGGTACAGCTTATTCAAGCCGTAATAGATTTCGCTGAACTCTTGAGGAGTAAGCGACTCGCCTTGTTCCGATTTCTCATGTGTAATCATTTCGAACTCGGCAAACATCGTTTGACGGAAAACCGTAGTGCGGAACTGATCAGCATAATAAGTCAGCAGATAAAGCTTCTCTTTTGGATCCGTCACGCGTTTCAATAAATAGTCCATGAGGAGCGCCTCGTTCAGAGTGGAAGCGACTTCTGCAAGGAAAATCGTATACTGCGCATAGCGGTATTCTTGATTTTCGTCGGACAAATAGGAATGGATGGCATGACCCATTTCGTGCGTCAGTGTGAACATGCTGTTTAAATTGTCTTTATGGTTGAGCAGCACATAAGGATGTGTGCCGTAAGCACCCCAGCTGTACGCACCGTTACGCTTATTCTTGTTCTCATAAACGTCGATCCAGTGGTTGTCGAAGCCGTCTTGAAGAATTTTCAAGTAATTTTCGCCAAGCGGAGCCAGGCTTTTCTTGATTTCTTCTTTGGCTTGCTGGTAGGTGATATCCATTTTGAACTCTTCAACGAGCGGAGCAAAGAGGTCATACATATGTAATTCATCGACTTTCAGCAGCTTTTTACGGAGCTTCAAATAACGCTGTAGCTCAGGCAGAGAGTCGTGAATGGTGGAAATTAAGTTCGTGTAGACTTCCTTCTTAATGTTATCGCCGAAAAGAGTCGATTCCAGAACGGAAGGATAGTGACGTGCTTTAGCATAAAAAATGTTTTTATTAATATTCGCGCTGAGCGTAGCGCCGATCGTGTTCTTGTTGTTGCGGTAAGTTTCGTAAACGGCATGGAAGGCATTTTTTCGAACTTCCGGATCACGGCTCTCCAGGAATTGAATGTAACTTCCATGGGTGAGCTCGACTTCCTCGCCTTTTTCGTTTTTAACTTTCGGGAACTTCAAATCGGCGTTGTTCAGCATGCCGAAGATCGTGCTCGGCGCTCCCGCCATATTGCCTGCTTGAGCCAGAAGTGCTTCTTGCTCTTTGGATAACGTGTGCGGCTTCTGGCGAATCATTTCTTCGAGCGTGTCTTTATAAAAAGATAAAGAAGGATCGTTGACCAATTGTTGCAGTTTTTCATCGGATAAACTTAAAATTTCCGGCGAAATGAAGGAGAGAGCTTCGCCCACTTCGACACTGATTTTTTTCGATTTATCGGATAAGGCCTGGTAAGTAGGCTCTGCAGTATCTTCATGATGTTTCATGTTGGCATACACATAAAGTCTTTCTGTCTTCAGAGAGACCTCATCTTCCAACTGGAAACATTGCTTGACGGCAGCGGCGTCGTTAAGTTTTCCTTGGAAGGCGCTGATTTTGCTGATCGAGCCTTTAACATCTTGAAATTCTTTTTCCCAAGCCTTCGCATCGGCAAATAAATCTTCCAGATTCCAACGGTGCTCGGCAGGTACTTGTTTGCGTTCCAATAGTTGAGCCATGGGAGCCCTCCTGTCCTTGTTTTGAGTTTGGGTTAAACGGTTTTCCTTCGCATGCAAATCAGCTGCTGGGACAGAGCTAAGGAGAAGTCCCATCGCTGCAGTTACATAGATCCAGCGCATTACGGTCACGCTCCCGGCTTATACCCATGTGGGGGAATTTTGATCTAAACCCACTTCATGGTTTTCACCTAGTATGACCGTTAACCCACTCAATTATGATTATAAGAAAAAGCTGGAAGGAAGTAAATTTACTTTCCGGCGCCAAAGAAGCTGATCAAGATGAGAACAAACGAAAACGAGACCATGACGATTGCCAATAAAGCGAGATATCGTTTCATTTGGGCGGGAAGGCTGTCTTTTTTCATAATCAAAATGATGGCTAGGCAGAAGGATACGAGAATAAATGTGAGTATAGAACCGGATTCGGTCATTGGTGAATCATCCTTATCCCTATAGAAT
Organism: Paenibacillus violae; assembly: GCF_032461945.1. NCBI lineage: Bacteria > Bacillati > Bacillota > Bacilli > Caryophanales > Paenibacillaceae > Paenibacillus > Paenibacillus violae. Next base: position 202,776 of record NZ_JAWCUD010000009.1, on the reverse strand, counting down.
ATGACACTTGCTAATTACTGCATGATAGTAAGTTTCGCTGCCTGTAGGCAAACTCCTTTTTCAGCCGGCATGCTGCATCGTTTCATCGGGATTTTCATCATCTTCTGTTTTCACCAGAATCAACTTGCCTCGGGAATCCATCTTGACTGTAAAACGATCTTCCGGAGCAATTTGAGCTTCATCGCTTAATTCTTTAGGCAGTTTTAACTGTCCGCGGTCTCCGACTTCTACGAGGTAGCCGACCATTTTGGACCATTTGCCTGCCGCAAGCACGATGATGACGAGCAGTCCGATCAGCAGCCATTTGCCAAGCGGATTTGAAGCGAAATAAGGGGAGAGGAATTTCTCGCCGGTAATCATTTTACCTGCCGTTAATGCGAGCACGCCTGCGCCGATATACATGATCCATGGATAAGTTTCAATCCATTTGATGAATAAGGTGCTGCCCCAGACCACGATAGGGACACTAACCAGCAAACCGATAATGACGAGCAGGAAATTTCCATGAGCTGCGCCAGCGACAGCAATGACGTTATCCAGACCCATCACGGCGTCGGCAATAATAATCGTGCGAATGGCAGCCCACATGCTGCTCTTCGCTTGAACTTGTTCGTGATTTTTCTTTTCGCTGAGCAGCTTATACGATATCCAGAGGAGCAATATGCCGCCCGCTAAGAGAAGACCGGGAATTTTCAGAAGCGTTACCACGATCAAGGTCGCCAGTGCGCGAATAACGATAGCGCCTACGGTTCCCCAAATGATGACTTTCTTTTGTGTCTCCTTTTTCAAATTACGTGCCGCCATACCGATAACGATCGCGTTATCTCCTGCAAGTACCAAATCAATGAGGATAATGCTGAGTAATGAAACGAAAAAGCCTGCTGATAACCATTCCACAACGACCACTCCTTTAGCAATTTTTTTGAAAAAAATAGAGCCCAACACCGACGACCGGTGAAGGCTCTAATTCATCAAAAAAGACCTTCACCAAAAATTTGGCAAAGGTCTTGCTAACAACGATAGTCGTTGCCAATAAAGCCGGGATCTGATGAGGATCCGAATTGACGACTTTACTGTATCAGCTACTCCCCTTTGGAGTATTACGTATGAACTTATAAGTTGATTATAAAAAGATAGAGAATGAAAGTCAAGGCATTTGGTCTAATCCGTTTATACTTCTTTGAATGCGTCCATAATCGCTTGCCATTCTTCTTCCGTACCATCGAACTTATCCTTAGCAAATCGCTCATTAGCCCAGTGCAGCATCGCTGGCCGCCCGATGAACGTGTGACACTCTTCACCCCACTGGTCGGAGATCTCCGTCAGCACAATTTTGGTTCCTTGGACTTCGACATTCAGCATGTTCCATTTATCTTTTTTGTAGATGGTATGTTTCTTGAAAGGTTGTTTTGACACGGTTGTTCCTCGTTTCTGTAGTAAGCTTAAAGATATATGCAATCGTATCATAAATAGACGTGATTTCCAAACAGGGCATCAAAGAAATCCCTATTGCCATAGACAGTTGCCCATGGTAATATTCTCCTAATCCTTTCCAGAGGGAAACGGGTTATGAGACGGGCTGTTGCCCAGAAAAGAAGAGCTGAGGAGAGATGAGCATGGAACAAAAGCGTATTTATGAGCAAGTCGGCGTCGCGATGACCTCCAGATCGTATGCTGAGTATGAGAAAATGTTTATGCTGCAGTCGGAACATTTGCAAGGGAAACGAGTCCTGGATGTTGCTGGCGGTGCGTCTTCCTTCACAACAGAAGCAAGGCAGCTTGGTATTCTCGCAGAAGCGGTCGATCCTTTGTACGAGAAATCATCGGAGGAGATAGACCAGCATGGCAGGCAAGAAATCGGGCTTGTTGCGGCCAAGATGGAGAAGCTCCAGGACGTCTATGACTGGTCGTTTTATGGTTCGCTTCAAAACCATACGGCGGGACGTATAAGAGGCCTAGAAAGGTTCGTAGAGGACTTCTCAAGCCGTGATGGCATGGCAAGGTATCATGTGGCTTGTCTTCCGGTGCTGCCGTTTGAACAAGATTCCTTTGATCTTGTGCTGTGCAGCCACTTTCTTTTTCTATATGAGGAGCAGTTCGACTATGCCTTCCATCTGAAGGCGGTGCGGGAGCTGCTTCGCGTTGCGAAGCTTGGCAGTGAAGTGAAGATTTATCCGCTGCTCAGTTTTCGAACAGAGGAATATGGCAGACTGCCTGATTTAATAAATGATTTGGCAAACGAGGGGCATTTGGTTGAAAAAAGAGAGGCAAGCCTACCTTTTTTACCAAATTCTCATCAATATTTAAGCATAATCAAGAGGGGCTTCGCATAGAGGAAAACGTTGGTACATCAACAAATTTTAGCATGTCCAGAGCTTTTTATGCGTTGATTTATCCCAGATGTGATGGTATAATTTCCTTATTCGTCATAGATGGCGATATTTTTAGGAGGTTGTTCACTTGAAAGGTACAGTTAAATGGTTCAACGCAGAAAAAGGCTACGGTTTCATTTCTGTTGATGGAGGCGACGATGTATTCGTTCACTTCTCCGCAATTCAGGGCGAAGGATTCAAAACATTAGAAGAAGGCCAATCCGTTGAGTTCGACATTACTCAAGGCAACCGTGGTCCTCAAGCAGCTAACGTCACAAAATTATAAGAAATTGGGAGTCCCCACTTATAAATAGAGTGTCATAGCACAAACAACAGAGACAGTCCCATGTGGGGCTGTCTTTTTTGCTGTTTTATGGCCTGTACACATCCTAGGAGGAGGTGCACAGGCTTTTATATTTAAACGAAGATATCGATAATCAGCACGGTTCCGAATGCAATGAAGGAAAGGAGTGTTTCTAGGACAGTCCACGTTTTAAACGTTTCTTTGACGGTTAATCCGAGGTATTCCTTAACCATCCAGAAGCCAGCATCATTGACATGGGAAAGCATCAGCGAGCCTGCGCCTGTGGCAATAACAAGCAGTTCCAAATTAACGCCGGACATATGCTCAACAATGGGAGAGACGATGCCCGCGGCTGTTGTTAAAGCGACCGTCGCCGAACCGGTTGCGACACGAATTAATCCGGCAACCATGAAAGCTAATACGATAGGAGAGAGAGAAATATTCTCGGCCATTTGCGCAATAGAGGTACCTACGCCGCTGGCGATAAGGATTTGTTTGAATCCGCCGCCGGCACCGATAATCAAAATAATCGAAGCAACTGGGAGCAGGCAATCGTGCGACAATTTGCTGATATAACTTTTACTCATACCCTGGCGAATGCCCAGGAAGTAGAAGGCAGCGAAACAAGAAATGAGCAGCGCGATCACGGAATTCCCGATAAAAGCAAGGAATTTCATGATTCCACTTGGAACCGGCAGGTAAGGTGCAATGACAGACAAAACCATCAACAAAACAGGCAGCAAAATAATGAAAAAGGAAATGCCGGCGCCTGGCAATTTTTCAGGCTCAGTGCTTGAATCCAGAAGCTCAGGTTCATTCTGAGGAACAACACGTTTGTTTACCCACTTGGCAAACAATGGGCCTGCAATGATCGCAGCTGGAATCGCAATGATCAGGGAGTAAATTAGTACTTTGCCGATGTCTGCTTTATAAATACCGATGGCTGTCATAGCGCCTGGATGCGGTGGTACTAGACCGTGAACAATGGACAATCCGGCAATGACCGGTAAACCGATGAGCAATATATTTTGTTTCGTTGATTTGTGAATGGAGATCACAAGTGGCAGGAGCATAACGATCCCGACGTCAAAAAATACAGGGATCCCAATAATAAAACCGGATAGCAGCATGGCCCATGGCAAACGTTTTTCACCAAACACGCGAATAAAGAAATTGGCGACTTGGGTGCCTGCCCCGGAATCGGACATCATTTTACCCAAAATTGTACCTAAGGCCAAAATGCCGACTAAATGCCCTAGCACAGCGCCGACGCCGGTTTCATATGCGCCAACGATTTTATCCATAGAAAGACCCGCCATAAGCGCCAGGAACAAGCTCGCAACGGTTAAAGAAATAAAGGCATGCCATTTCCACCAGGCTACGCCAAGAATAACAATGACAATAGCAAGCAGGGTAACGATCAGTAGATACATATTCATGTGGGATCCCTCTTCTCAAAATGTTAGTAAGCGTTATCAAGGTGTCGACGAGAAAAGGAAACAAGCTGAAGCCAGTATTCCTAAGTATCGTAATTAACTACATAATTGTGCATTTCGGTACTGTAATGCCCTGCGCTGAATTCGATCAGAGTGCCTTGTTCATCATAGGAATAACGCAATCTGTTCAGTAGGGGCGTGCCTGCTTTCACTTGCAGCATATCCTCTACATGGGAAGAGGCGGTGACAGCAGCAAATTCATCCCGATATTTCTCTAAGGCAATGCCGTGATCTTCAAGAAGTTCGTACAAGGATTGTTCGTTCAAATCCGTGAGTTCGATGGTGGCCATTTGCAGTGAGAGATAATGGGAATAGTGAATATAGGGTCTGTCATCTAAGTGATAAAGGCGTTCGATATAGAAACACCGCTCTCCAAACAGCTGATAAGGCAATGTTCCAGGTGTATTCGAAACAATTTCAGCGCGGAGCAATTGCTTGTGAATTTGGTGGCCTTCTTCAACCAGCACTTCTGTGAACCGTTTCCATTTAGACAGCTTGGATAGGGAAGCATTGCGAATGACTTTGGTTCCTTTACCGCTGCCTTTCTCCAAATATCCCTCTTGTGCCAGCTCTTTGATGGCATTTCGAACGGTGATCTTGCTAACATTAAATTCTTGCTCCAACTGGGGTTCAGATGGAATATTGGTACCCAAAGGATACACACCGTGTAAGATGCGATCCTTTAGGATATTCATAATTTGTAAATATAAGGGGCGTTTATTACGGGATAAGTTCACCTAAACGTTCACTACCTTTCTACATCGCCCACAGCTTCCGTCATCGCACGAAGGATATCGCTTTCCGATGACATAGGCGTATCTCCAACAATGGTATGCGCGAGCATACCGGCGGCAGCTGCAAACCCGACTGTCTTTTCAGGTGAAAATCCTTGAATTTCCCCATGTACGATACCGCTTGTGTAGGCATCTCCAGCACCAATTCTATCATAGATAGAAAATGTGAGTAGATTAGAAAAGGTGAACGCTTGATTTTTATAAATAAATCCACGTAGAGAATGGGTGTTGTCACTGTTGATATGACGATGCGTTCCTGCAATGACACCGATCTGATATTTATCTGCAACCGCTGGAATCAATTCCATCAGTTGATCCTGACGTTCGGTTTGATCGGTATGCATGCCCAGGATATATATGGCATCTTTCTCATTCATCATGACAATGTCAGCGAGTTGCAGCATGTCCTCGTAATGAGGTTTTGCTTTCGCGTAACCGCCTTCGCCCCAATGAGCCGGACGATAATTGCAATCGAAAACAACAGTGCCCCCGTTAGCTTTGACTTGTTTGGCCAAGGCCTTCATATGCTGGCGCACGTTATCATTCATGGCGAGAGTAATCCCGCAGAAATGGATCATATCGATATTTTTAGCAATTTCAGCAAAATTATAAGTGCTTTCCGGGGCCGTGTTAAAACTGCTTTCCTGCCGGTTGGAATAAGTGACGCGGCTGGGCCGCGCACCGAAACCATTTTCCAAAAAATACATGCCGACATAGTTGCCGCCGCGAGTAATCATTGACGAGTTGATGCCTAATTTACGTAAGTAAGCTTCTGCAGCATCTCCTACTGCGTTGGAAGGCAATCTGGAGATCAGGAACCCGGAATGCCCGAAGCGAGCAAGTGCGGAGCTGATATTCACTCCTGTACCGGAGAACGTGTAGTTAAGCGAGCTGGCTTGGGACAAGAGTTCATAACCTGGCACCTGCAGGCGCATCATAACCTCTCCAAAAGCAGCAATTCGCTTAGCCATGTTGATCAACCAGTTTCTTCATAATGCTGAGCAGTTCGCGTACATCGGATGTATTTGTTTTTCCTGTAGCTTTATCAATAATTGACGAGTACACATGAGGGATGACTTGCGGAACTTTGGCTTCAAGCGCAATGCGCAGAATCGTTTCAAAGTTTTCCATGTCGATACCGCCAGTTGGCTCAAGAGCAAAGCCTTCTTCGCCGCAAGCTTGTGCAACGGCACGAAGCTCGTCTTCACGGCTCAAGCCGTTCATCGGGAAATACTTGAGAGCATTTCCACCCATGTCACGAACAAGCGCGATGGCTGTTTTAACAGGTACGATGGCATGCTCAGGTTGAGCCGCGCTTACTGGACCTGTTGAGATATTGACATAGCCGACGCGGCCGGTAGGAGAGACCAAGCTGTTGATCCAGCTGTCTTGCTCGCCAAGATTAGCGCGTGTAGCACCGACTGCCGGGAACACTTGATTGATATGAGTGCCTGGGTAATGCTTAGCAATCGCAGCAACGACAGCAGCTTGACGATTGTCGCCAGCGCCTAGACCGATGGATACGGCTTCGTCAATCGCTTTGCCGTATTCTTTCATTGCGGCTACAGCTGTCTCCACGGTTGGGTAGTCTTTCGAAAGAACGCCGACAAGCACATAACCTTCAGCCGCTTCGAATACTTCTTTCGCGTTTTCAACCGAGTTAGCGAGCACGTTTAGCGCTGCGCGGCCTTTATACAATCTTTTTGCCATGTTGGACATGTTATTGACCTCCTGCTAGTTTGCGTATTTGAGCAGCGATAACCTCAATGTCATCGCCTTGAAGCGGACGTGGATCGATATCAAAATAGCCTTGTCTCACGCCATAATCACGTGTATAGATGGCGATTTCGCCCTCGCGAAGCCCATTAACGACTTCTTTCGCTGTCGTTCCGGCTTGCTCCGGATCAATTTGAATGCGTCCGCGGAAAATGGCACGGCCTGCTTCGTCTTGAACAATCGTCACTTTAATTCCTTTTAATTCGCTGAGCGGCATTAGCACTTGTAAAGCTGCTTTTTCTTGCTCGCTTTTGTCTTCTTTAACCCCATACTCATCAAGTGCTTGAAGCAAGCCGAAGGAAGTTTCCTTGCCGACTTTCATGCTCCGGCCTATGCCGTGCAGTTGAACTTTAAGCCACTCAATATAGGTGCGTTTGCCGCCGACAATACCTGAAGTAGGACCTTCAATGGCTTTGGAACCGCTGTAAATCGCTAAATCGGAGTATTTCACATACTTTTGAATATCTTCTTCCGCAGCCGCATCTACGATGAGCGGTACGTTATTGCGCTGTGCAATATCCCATGCTTCTTCAACGGAAATCATGTTTTTTTGGACCGCATGATGGGATTTCACATAAAGAATAGCGGCCGTATTTTCGTTAATCGCGTCTTCAATATGCTCCGCTTTGCCTTCATTGGCATAGCCAACTTCGACGAGTCTGCCGCCACCAAGGTAAACCATGGTTTCAACAGGAGCGCCGTATTGTACGTTGTGACCCTTGAGAATGATAATATCACGTTTGGCAATAGGGTCCTGATGCAGCCGCTCGCTTGCACGGCGGTTCCCCCGGGTCACTATGGCTGCTACGGAAAGCGCGATGCCGCTGGATGCCGAGTTGACGACAACAGCCGCTTCGGAGCCAAGAATTTTGGCGATATAATCGCCGGCTTTATCAACAAGATCTGCAATTTCAACGTAACTTTGTCCGCCATGTTTCATGGCTTCCATAACAGTGTCGGTCGGAGCGGATACCCCGAGAATACTCATGCGTCCACTGGCATTGATGACACGTTTAAGACCGTATTTAGCATTTAATGAGAGCGCCATTCACAACTACTCCTTTAGATTGAATTGTTTGATCTGCCGTACGTTGGTCTCCTTCAGAGTCAGTGAGCTGAATCATATCATTCTGAACGGTGAACAAGGTGAGATTTGCTGTATCTCCAACTTGAATCCGACCAAGCTCCGGTTTGTTCAGCCAATTTGCAGCATGCGTAGTCACCGCAGCAATGACTTCCTCCAGTGAATAGCCTAGATACAAAAATTTCGTAAGCACATTGGACATACTAAAAACAGGTCCTTTCAAACGATTCCCACGATAAATATCCGTTGAGATCGTGTCCAAACCGATGTGATGCTTTTTCGCGGCTTCGGCGACTTTGAATGAAAAGCTAGCTGTACCGTGGCCAACATCCAGATGAACGCCTCTTTCAATCGCTTGCGTAAGTACCTGCAGGGGTTTGCCGTTGTCATCAAAAAGATTATTAGCCTTCCCATTCAAATAATGGGTAATGATATCTTTCTTTTCCAAAAGCGAAACAACTTCTTCAATACTCGGCGGTCCAGAACCGATATGGACCATCAAAGGAAGACCGGTCGCTAGGGAAAGTGTTCGTGCAGCACGCAAGGGCTCAATGCCGGAATCGCGAACAACGCTTTTGCTAATTCTTGCCTTTAAACCGACGATAAAGTCCCCATAGTCCTTGACTGCTTCAACAACCTTCTCTTGGTTAATCCAAGTCATATCGGATAATTCGTCGATCCTTTGTAACCCGATGTGCGAAATGTTCAAAAAAGCAAACAAGTTCGTTAGCGCGTTTTGTCTGCTTGCCGCTAGTTCGGCGATGCGGTCTGCTCCGCAGCTTCCGGCGTCAACAATCGTTGTGACACCTTGCTTGATGCCGATTTCATCGATTTCATCGCCATAGGGATCAAAGGCAGGAAAGGCATGAACGTGCATGTCAATCCAGCCGCTTGAAACATAGGCTCCTGAATAATCAACGATCTGTTTTCCTTGTCCTTGTCCGGGACCCGTCAATTCCGCAATTTTTCCGTCTTCAATTACAATATCCAGAAATTCTCCGTTTACTTGCTTAACATTGTGTAGGACGAAACGCTCCAGCATGCCTGTCACCTTTTTCCATAACTCGAATTATGAACGCTTTCACTAAGTCTTCCTTCTAAGTTCTCCTAATATGTAGGAGAAGGTTGTAAATTGTATAATTGAATATAACGTTATAATGTTAGAATAGCACATCGATTTATTTAAGTAAATATAACGTTATAATGTTTGTGGTGGTAATTTTGGCATGTTGATTTGGGAGAGAAGGATTACAAGAAGTCAGTTGTTGATTGCGCTTACAAATCTGGATTTCTTATAGTAAGAGAACGACAGGACGCTATTTGAGCTGAAATGGAGGTATCCCCGGATTAGCCGGAACTGTAGGGCTTTATTTGCTCACAAATGGGTGTATTTACTCCAAAATGGTTCGAATAGCGGACCGTAGTTCCGGTTCATCCGTTCACCATGTGCCACTATCAACTAACCGCTCGTGTACTCGCATAGCCGCGATTTAAACCCGAGCATAAGAAAAAGAAGCTGTCCGCGAATAGCGGCAGCTCCTCATCTTAGTCGATGATTTGAAGAATATCATCAATTTCTTTGCGGGCCAATTTGCCCGGGCGATCCTTCGGATGACCAAGGGAAATGACCATATTGATCTGACATTCTTCCGGAATGTTCAGATATTCGCGAATTTGATCTTGGGCCAGCAAAACTGGGCCAGTCATCGGACAAGTCGCGAGACCTCTAGCGTGCGCGGCAAGCATCAGATTCTGCGAGGCTAAGCAGGAGCTCTTAATGCCTTCTTCCGCCCATACCGCATCCTCAACAAGTTCAATCGGATCAAAAATCCTCTCACGGAACTTTGACTCGTAAGGTGTTGCTAAGCAAATGATCAGCACGGGAGCGTTGGAAAACGCGGTAGCATAAGGTCCGAACGACTTCACAAGAAGACGTGCTTCTCGGGAAAGACCTTTCTGCTCGGCTTCAGACGCCCTGAGATGGAGCTGATCCCAAGTTAATTGTTCGATATGTTTAATCTTTTCCGTATTTCGTATCGCAATAAACTTCCACGTCTGGGAGTTCGTATCGCTTGGCGCATAGCGGGCACAGTCGATAATTTCACGAATATCTTCGGTCGCGACTTCCTGCTCTGTAAAATTCCGAACGCTGCGGCGCTCTAACACAATAGATTTAAAATCTTCATAATTCATATAAAACAATTACCTGCCTTTGCTGCATCATTTTCGTCATCATTATTACTTGGTCCTAAGAGTCTAGTATAAAACAGTTGTCACTGCAGCACAACCGTATCTCCCTCTTGGAGCCCCTTGAGGACCTCCGTTTTTTCAGGTGTTTCCAACCCGATCTCAATTTCACGGCGTTCTGTGCCTTGCGGGGTCTGCAACATGACGTAGTAGATATCTTTCTCATGCATCACGGCAAGCGTGGGAACGACCGTTGTGCCACTTTTTTTCTCTGTCTCAATTGTCCCGGAAAGACTGAGTCCTGCGATAAGCTGCTCATCCGGTTCAAGCGAAATGGTTACCTCAAATTGCGCGGAAGCCGAACCTTGATCGGTGCCTGTTTTTGCAAATTTGGAAACCTTCTCAACCTTGCCTTGCAGCTTTTTCTGTTTCAGGGTTTCAACTTTGACTTGGACGGACATCCCTGGCTTAATCCGGAAAACGTCAAACTCGCCAACGGTACAAACGAGCTGCAATTTCGTCAAATCCACGATTTTACCGATTCTTACGCTTTCCTCGACAGACTTGGGGATTTTGGCGGAATCCTCAAATAAAAAGATGCCGTCCTCAGGTGAAACAAAAGCTGCCTGCTCCACCTTCTCTTGCTTTTTTGCCAGCTGCAATTGAATGGATTCATCATTTACTTGATTTAACTGCTCTTGAATTCTGCGTCCTTCGGAAGCAGCAAATCGTGACCGGGAATCATCCTCACTTACAGCGCCAGCCGGAGTGCTGGTTGTTTCTCCTTCCGGTCCAGCTGCTTTGAAGTTCGCAAGATCAGCCTCGAGCTTCTGCTTTTTCAAATTGGATTGCAGGGTTGCGATTTCACTTTTTAGCGGCGTGGCGTCAAGTTCGAACAGCAGCTGTCCCTTTTTAACTTGAGCCCCGTCAGCAATCTGCCATGCTTTAATTTCGCCGCCAAAAGGCGCATAGACACGTGTTTCCTTCTCGTAGGACGATTTTCCTTTTACTTCAACACTGTTGACCAGGTCCTCTTTGGTTACTTTAAATTGCAGTGCGTTGGGAGAGGCGGTGTTGTCCGTATTTGCTCTCTTCATGGCGTTGGGATGGCTGGATATGTATAAAAAGCTGCTAATCCCGATGATCAAGAGCGCTGTGATTAGCAGCATCCATGTTTTCTTTTTCCTCATGCTAGGCAAACTCCTATTCTCGTTTAATAGCTGTCAACGCGTCCGTGCGCGATGCTTTAATAGCGGGATATAACCCTGAAAGAACGCCGGTCATCACAGCGAAAAACATGCCGACTGGAAGAATCCAAAAGGAAATGAATAAAATTTCAGCGGGCTCTCCGGAATTAGATCCGAATCGGATAATGATGAGATTGATTCCCCATATAACCCAATAGGAAAGCATTATACCTACAAGGCCGCCTAACATGCCTAATAACGATGATTCCACAATAAACATGTTGCGGATTTGTTTTAAATTTGCACCCAGTACTTTCATAATGCCAATCTGTCTCCGGCGTTGATGCGTGGACATCGTCATAGCAACTACAATGGAAATCGAAGCTACGAACAGCACGAAAAGACCGACACCCGTGAGAAGCAATCGGACAATAACGAATTCGCCTTTCATCCGATCCTCTTGGTATAAATTGGTTTGCGTGTTGAGCTGAAGTTTCTTTATCCACTCATCCACTTGCTTGACGTTGACGCTATTGTCAATTTTCACTTTCACTTCCGAATATTGAACGCGACCGTTTTGGGCCGACTTGTTCAGAGCCTCCAAAATTTTCTGGCCGGTTTGCGGGGATACGTAAGCCGTTTTGTTCCCTTGCAGCATGGAGTCCGGCAGACCTTCCGGTTTTTTCAGGACGCCAGTAACACGCAGTGTCACTTCCCTTGGTTCAGCCAAACTTGTACCCGAATTTCCTCCAGTTTGCTCTTCGAAATTATTTGCTTTGAGCAGCAATTGCTTTTGATATAGTGGATATGGAATCGCGCCCATTTGACGGTAAGTTTCAGCCTGCTCCTTGGTCGGATTTTGCTGCATCAGCTTATTTCTGGTCTCTATCGTCTTGGAGTCCATAACACCGAGGGTTGCCCCATAATTGAGCACAATGTGATTGTCTTGATTCGTAGCTCCGCCTTGTCCAAATTTGGAATCGAAATCTTCCAACGCGCTCAGCTCAGTCGCAATCAGATGAAGGTAGCTTTGTTTGCCATCATCAACTGTGAAGTTGAATTGTCCTAAGTCTTGAAAACTAGCAACGGATTTAACGTGTGGAAAAGTACGAATGAGTTCGAGCTTGCTCGTTGTTAGTTTAGGCGGGCTGTTCGGGTCATTGTTTTGATCTGTAATTGTAATTTCATCTGTTTTGAGATAAAAGCTCATTTGTTTCTGGCTGTAATGTTGAATGGATTCTCCGAAGCCGAGCGCCACCATAATGGAAGCCGAACCGATGGCGATACCTACGGTACATAATGCTGTGACGACTTTGCGCCGCTGCAGTTGGTCCCAGCCAAGACGAATGTAATCTTTTAGCTTCATCCGGCTTCACCATCCTGCTCATTTCCTTCCAGCAAGTATCCGTCGCGAAGCTGTAATATCCGCCGCGTACGGCGCGCTACTTCGTGTTCGTGAGTAACGATCACGAAGGTGATGCCCGAATTCTCATTTAAATCAATGAGTAAATCAATGATCTCGGCTTCCGTCTTTGTATCTAAATTACCAGTAGGTTCGTCAGCAAAAACGATGGCAGGTTTCGTAATGAGGGAGCGAGCGATACTGACACGCTGCTGCTGTCCGCCGGATAACTGTGAAGGAAATAAATCCGATTTATCACCGATACCCACTTGTTGCAGAAGCGCCATGGCTCGTTGTTTGCGTTCTGAGGCGGCTACACTTTGAAAGACGAGGGGCAGCTCAACGTTTTCGCGTACGGTTAAATGTGCTATTAATTCATAAGATTGGAAAATGAAGCCGATATGCGTCCTTCGAAATTCCGCCAAGCGGTTTTCGCTCATTTTCTCAATGGCCTGTCCTGCGATGCTAATACTTCCTCGGGTGGGCTTCATTAAGCCCGCCATCAAATTTAGCAGTGTTGATTTCCCGGAGCCTGAGCTCCCGAGCAAAGCGACCATTTCGCCTTGCTCTACCCGGAAACTTAGTTCATGCAGAACGGGTGTATCCTCTTGCCCAGTGCGGAAACTGTGAGATAACCGTTCAATGGCTAACACGTAATCATTCCCTTCAATAAAAAAACTATCTGCTGCCCGGCAAACGCTCATCGTTTTGGAATAGATGCGTAGCAAGGAAACCGATTGCTGCCACGATGGATAAACAGCCGGCAATGACGTAAACCGTGCTCCCCCCCACAGCGTCATAGATCCAGCCGCCCAACGTGCCGCTGATTAATCCAGCGATGCTTGACCAAGCCACAGCAAAAATCGCTTGTCCGGACGAGCGGTATTCATCGGGGATTATTTGGCTCAAATAACGATTGGCCGTTATGAGGAATACACCGAATGTTAAGCTATGCAGCAATTGAACACCGATGATCCAAACCGGATTATGGATTGAGCCCATGATGAAAAAGCGCAGGGCGTAAATAATTCCCGCAAAGGCCAGAAGCGGCAATTCTTTGAAGCGGTGCCCATGCTTGCTTAGAAAGAAGAACATGGGGATTTCACTTAGTGCAGAAGCCATCCAGGCGTAACCGATCACAGAGTCAGGGGCGCCGAGCTGCCGCATATAGAGGGCCAGGAAGCCATCATTAAAACGGTGAGAGACTGACATAATGATGATCAAGGTTAAGAACCAGACAAACTTCTTTGAACGCAGAATGCTCAGCATGCCACCTAAAGCCATTTTTTTGCCGCTTTGACGCGCGTCCTTTAAGAAGAAAACAAGGATTAACGTGCATGTAATGGTGAACAGACACAGAATTGGCGTAAGGCCAGTCCCGTAATGTCTAAGCAGCAAACCAAAGCCTCCGGCGGACACAGCGAAACCGATGGAGCCCCACACACGAAAAGAGGCGTAGCTTTTGCCACTTGCCCGGATGCTCAACATGAGTTGGCTGTCATTGAGCGAATTAACCGGCTGCTGAAAGAAGAAAAACATCGCTAAACAAACGTACAATAGGGAAAACGATCCCGCTGTAAACACTAAAATGGCCGTGATGAGTTGACCGATGATCAGAATAATCATGATTTTTTTGACGGTTTGAAAACGGTCGCTCAAGAAACCCCACAATAAATTTGTTGCGATTCCAATCAGCGGCCCAATGGCATAAAGCAATCCAATTTGAAGCTTGGAATATCCTTTGTAATCAAAGTACAGGGGGAAAAAAGTGACGACGATGCCCATTGTCATAAAAAAGGAGAACGTGAACAATCGGAGCAGGCGATGTTGTGACTTTATAAGATTAGACGTACTCATAGATGGTTATCACTCGTTTTCGCTACAAATTTTTTGGAGATAGGGTGGGCTGCGGTTCTTCGGCTGTGCGTTTGAGCACGTAAACCACGACCAGCAACTCGGCCAGTGTGCCAACAGATTGTGCTAATGCGCCAATCATTCCATTCCAGTCGGGTACTGTCGAAATGGAGATGAAAAGGGTTAAGACCGTGATCGTAGCATTTGCCGATTGCGAGAAAACCATAATTTTCGTTTGCCCTCGGAGCATAATAATTCCGTTCATATAATCCAGCCAAGGGAATACTAATGTCATAATCATAAAGATACGCATAGCATGCAAGCTGGCTCGCATTAGTTCAGCATTAACACCCATCACATGGGACATAAACCAAGGACCAAGAGGTGTATAAGCAAGAATAGCGATAAGAGCTCCGGGAATAAAGCTAAGAACAAGCACGAACCGCAGCACGGATTTTGCATCTTTGCGGTAGAAGTTTAACACGATTTGATGAATATAAGAGAAAAAACTTAAAACCAGCTGTGTCAAAGAGCCGGCAATCGCAAAAGAAGATATAGCAAGGTGGATGTGCGTTGTTTTGCCTAAGACCGCATTAATTGAGGGTCCGATGATGACGGCGATGACAGATGAATACAAGAGCGGCTTATAGAAGCTGAAAATTTGTTTCTTGGTTTCAACGGGATGGCCGGGCACCTTTTCAGGAATCACTTTTTTTAGCAAGCTGGTGCCTTCCCAGATGGCTACTAAAGCTTCTATGACCATGCCCATAAGAAAAATAATAGCGCCAACTCGCCCGCTAGTGACATTATTAGTTGTAATAAAATACAACGATAATAAATACATAGCGACAATTCGTACACCCATCCCAATGGTTAACCATTTGGTCCGCATATTAAAAATAATAATGCCATGAAATAAGCATCGCAGTCCGGAAAAAATGCTAACGAACATTAAGATACGATAAACACTGATCGTTGAGTCCAATAGCTCGCGTTCGACGCCAAAGAAGTAAAGAAATACCCACTCTCCAACCGGCGTGTAGCATATAATGAGACCAAGAAGGATGATACAAGCAAATACATAAGAGCTAACAGCTGCCATGGCTCGGAATGAGACGCGGTCCCTGACGAGGGCGGAACAAGCTTGTCTTAGCAGAACAGCTGGTCTCTCGGTAATGCCTAACAAACTTAGTGGCAGCGCATAGCTGGCAATGACCAACTCGGGATTATCAGCCCGGGCAAGTGTGCTGTTAATGATAACGTGGGAGAGAGTAACTAACGTTGCGGAAAGACCGAGGGGGAGAAAAAAGGAGATAAGCTGATTCCATGAGATCGTTCTTTTCATAGTTGAAGCGGTCATTTCTGTATCTCTCCTAACCAATTTGTCCCTTCTAAAAACGTTATTTAAGTATATCAGAAAATGAAATATTGTTGACATACAATTTTAACTGGAAACCCAAGGTTTGAAGTGATACATTTAAAGGTAGAATGTTTCTTGAACTATCGCAGCATGTTTTTACTGCAAGGAGGTAATTCAGAAGAATGAGCTGCTATTTTCAATACGATGCCAGACTTGGTATCGAGACGCCAGCATTAGAACAAGATTGGGATTCTTACCCCTCTGAAGTGCGAGTTGAAATCCTGTTTCAATGGGAACAAATTCGAGGAGTCATCCCCGATCGAATCATGAAGCTGGAAAGCGTCATTATTCATAAACAAAACCAGTTGGATCAAGAAGATGATTTTATAACTTCCTGTCGTTTGAATTCCGAAATTGCTGATTTGGCATCGATTATAAATGATCTTCACCTTTGGTTCCGGATTAATCAGGATTTGGAAGCGAAGACCCACCATTAAGTTCGTCTAATGAAAGGGAGAGTGACTGGCATGCATAGCAATAAAGATGGTGCAGACTGGCTGGAAGCTATTGCGAAGCCGCTCTTGGAGCATCTACCTGCCTTATATCCAATTGAAGAATGGGATTTAGCCATGGATGCGAACATTGAAGCGATGTTACCTGCTACTATGAGCCAAGGGAATCCGGAGCAAGAGATGTATGGCTTGGCTATCAAAGCGGGTCTTTATTTACTGAACGAAAGTCTCGACAAGTCACACGATATTGCCCAGGAAATTACAAATGCTACAGGCAGCTATTGGCATGCTCTTATGCACCGGATGGAAGGCGATTATAGCAATGCGAAATATTGGTTTAATGACGTCGGTCATCATCCTATTTTTTCAAATTTAATTGCCTGTGTAAGAGAGTATTTGAGTGTGAAAGACTTGGCGGATCTAGACAATGAGGCGTTGCGCCAGAAGCTGGAAGTGCTGATTACTTCTCCTGTATGGAACCCCTGTGTTTTTATTGACGTGGTAGAACTTCAGGTATCCCTGGTTCAAAATTCAACAGTCGATAGTTGGCTGAGACATATCCAACGTTATGAAATGCAACTGCTACTGCAGTATTGCTATGAACAAAGTTGTGGAGGAAGTCTGCTTGAAGCAATTGGACAAAAGTAGTACGAAGGTTCCGCAAGGTCCGCTCCGGTTAATGCTCAGGGTATATCGGTACATTTTACCGGATGTAGGCGAACAGCTTTCCATTTGGAAAACAAAAGCGGAGAACATTCCAGATACTGAACTGCGTACGCAAGCTTTAGCCAGCATAGCAACGAAGAAGTTTCATTGTCAGGGCGGCGCCGTCTATGCGGCTGCCAATTTGTCGATGCGCCATGTACTTATACCGCTTATCGTTGCATTTCAGACGATCAGCGATTATCTAGATAATTTATGCGATCGCAGCACTTCTTTAGATCCTCAAGATTTCCGACAATTGCATCAATCGATGCTTGATGCCGTAGATCCTTCCAAACCTCTGCATGATTATTACGCGTATAGACAGGAGAAAGAGGATGGCAATTATCTGAGGGATCTTGTTCTGAAGTGCCAATCCTGTATCGATTTGCTGCCGTCTTATGGACAAGTCGCGGATCAGGTGCGGGATTTCGTTGCTTTATATTGCGATTTGCAAGTGTACAAGCATATCCGCAAGGATATGCGAGAACCAGAGCTTCAACAGTGGTGGAAGCTTCACCATCATCGTTATCGCCAGATTGATTGGAATGAATTTGCGGCAGCTACGGGGTCCACATTAGGGATGTTTATGTTGTTCTTGGCGGCATGCGATACTCAATTGAATGACAAGCAGGTGGAGGCGATTCGGGAGGCCTATTTTCCTTATGTTTGTGGGCTGCATATTTTGCTTGATTATTTAATTGATCAGGAAGAAGATGTTCTTGGGGGAGATCTGAACTTCTGCAGCTATTATAGCTCTATGGAGGACACGGTTGAGAGGATTGCATTTATCGTGCAGGAAGCGCGCAGCAAAATTTTGTTCTTGGAACATCCGCGATTTCATCGTATGATAATCGAAGGTTTGCTCGCGCTCTATTTGTCAGACCCTAAAGTGAATGGACAACAGCAAGTAAAAAACATATCCAAGCGTCTTATGAAAAATAGTCCGTTAACCCGGTTGTTTTTCTGGCTAAATAGCATGTATATCCGTACGACATCATGAATGTCATTCACAAGAATTTGAAGGAGGAAATTGAAATGTCAGCAGTAAAATCAATTGCAGTTTTAACAAGCGGTGGGGACTCCCAAGGAATGAATGCAGCGGTTCGTGCGGTTGTCAGAAGCGCATTGTTCCATGGACTTGAAGTTTATGCCGTGCAACGTGGTTATCATGGTTTAATCAACGATGATATTCGCAAAATGGATCTCAGAAGCGTTGGAGATATCATTCAACGTGGCGGAACGATTCTGCAAACAGCGCGTTGCAAAGAATTTTTGACTCCGGAAGGCCAACAAATCGGTGCGGAAAACCTGCGTAGACGTGGGATTGACGGCTTGGTTGTTATCGGTGGGGACGGGTCCTACCAAGGGGCGAACAAACTAAGTAAACTGGGAATCAAAACGATGGGTCTGCCAGGGACTATCGACAATGACATTCCGTTTACAGACTTTACGATCGGTTTCGATACAGCGGTAAGTATCGTCGTGGATGCGATTAATAAGCTTCGCGACACCATGACCTCCCACGAGCGTTCATCCGTTGTTGAAGTTATGGGCCGTCACTGCGGTGAAATTGCACTTTATGCAGGATTAGCCAGCGGTGCGGAAACCATCATCGTTCCAGAGGTTGAAGTTGACATCTGCGAAGTGGCTAACCGTATGAAAGAGAACTTCTCTCATGGCAAACGTCACAGTATTATCCTGATCGCTGAAGGAGCAGGCACTGGCGATGGAGTTGCGAAACAAATCAATGAGGTAGTCGGTATTGAGCCGCGTGTTACGGTTCTAGGTCACATCCAACGTGGTGGAACACCAACGCATAACGACCGTATCTTGGCAAGCCGTCTTGGGGATTTTGCCGTTCGCAGACTGATGGAAGGCGATTCTTCCAAAGCTTGCGGCGTTATCAAAGGCGAGTTAGTCGCTACGGATATCGATTTAGTTGTTAATACTAAGCGTGAATTCAACAAAGAGTTGTATGAATTGGCAAGTCGTTTATCCCAATAAGCTCAGTAAGCAAAGTAAGTAGAGTAAGTAGAGAGCCTATTGACCTGAGGATTGACTTCGTCTATAATAGCCAACAACGTACAAAGCGACATTATGTCTATGAAGAGCATCCAACTCGGAGACGTTTATGATCGGAACGGCTGATGACTGAATAAGCATCGACTCTCTCTAAGTAAACCGGCACCGCCCGTTATCGCGGAACCAAGCGGATGATGGCAAGAAATTGCTGTCATCAAGTTGGGTGGCACCGCGAGCAGAACGCTCCTCGTCCCAATTCGGACAGGGGCGTTCTTTGTCTTTTTCTCATAATCGAAAAGGAAGCGGTGACGGAAGATGTTGGATATCAAATGGATTCGCAACAATCAAGATCAGGTGAAAGAAGCTGCTAAGCAAAAGGGAATCGCTTGTCCCTTGGAAGAGCTTCTCGAAGTAGAAGAGAAGAAGAGGCAGATGCAGCATCGTGTTGATTTGCTTCGAGCAGAGCGTAATCGAGCTACAGCACAAATTGCAACGTTGATGGCTGAAAAGAACCAAGCGGAGGCCGATAAGCTGAAGGAGCAGGTTCGCAGCTGGAATGTAAGCCTGGCAGCGGACGAAGAGGAACTTGCGCATTATGAGGAGCGGTTCAAAGTGCTCATGCTGACAGTGCCGAATCTTGCTTCGCCTGACACACCAGAAGGTGCTACGGATCAAGACAATGTTGTCGTGAAAATCGTAAGAGAGCCTGCATCATTTCCTTTCGAGCCTCGTGATCATCTACAAATCGGGGAAGATCTAGACATCCTAGATATACCAAGAGGTGTAAAAGTAGCTGGAACCCGCAATTATTACCTCAAAGGTATGGGATTGTATTTACACCGGGCGGTTCAACAGCTGGCTATTGATTTGTTAATGGATCGTGGTTTTACGGTCATGGATGTACCGTTAATGGTTCGTGAAGAAACGCTGGTGAACGCAGCATTTTTCCCGGCAGGCAAGGATCAGACCTATGAGTTGCAAGATGAGAACAAATGGTTAGCAGGTACTTCCGAAGGACCGCTTGTTTCGTACTATGCGAATGAAATTGTAGATCTCTCGGAAGGTCCGGTTCAGCTGGCAGCGGTATCGAATTGCTTCCGTAAGGAGGCTGGCTCGGCGGGAAGAGATGTGCGTGGATTGTATCGCGTTCATCAATTTGCCAAGGTTGAACAGGTCATTGTTTGCAAGAATGATCCGGAGATGGCTGATATCATGTTGGAGCAGATCACGAGAAATGCGGAAGACATACTGGATCTGTTGGAGCTGCCATATCGAATCGTTGCCGTGTGCGCCGGTGATATGGGGGCCAAAAATTATAAGCAGTACGATATCGAAACATGGATGCCGAGCCGTAATGCTTATGGCGAGACGCACTCGTCGTCAAGCCTGCTTGACTTTCAAGCACGCCGCAGTGGACTGCGTTACCGAGATCAGAATGGCGAACTGCACTACTGCTATACACTTAACAATACAGCTGTAGCCACACCACGGATTCTGATTCCCTTGCTTGAAAACCATCAACAAGCGGATGGCTCGATCTATCTTCCTGCGGCTCTTCGTCCCTATATGAGAGGTTTAGCAGCGATAACTGCCAAATAACGATAAAACGCACCTTATCTTTCGGAAGCAATTCCGTTAGATGAAGGTGCGTTTATGGTTTAATAGCCTTCGTGAATGTTCACCAAGTTCATCATTTCTCCGCCGTCCAAGAGCGCTCGCAAATTATGATAAAAGATCGCGGATACACGCTCTGTATAATGCGAGGATGAACCTGCAATATGTGGAGTGACGATCACGTTCGTCATGCTCCAGAGGGGAGAAGTCGCTGGCAAAGGCTCTTGTTCGAAAACATCGAGCGCTGCTCCGGCGAGCTTGCCTTCCTGCAGCATAAGCGTCAATGCACCTTCATCAATCACATCGCCTCGAGCAAGATTGATCAGAAAGGCGCTTGGCTTCATTAAGCTTAAATGTTCTTTCGTAATTAAGCCCCGTGTTTTCGGAGTGCTAGGAAGCAGCAAAACGACGAAATCACTTTGGGCTAGCAAAGTGCGAAGCCCCTCATCACCGCTAAGCGTTTGATCATAACCAGGCTGTGGTGTACCTGAGCGATTTAAACCGATGACCGACATATCAAAAGCTTTCGCTTTACGGGCGACGGCTTCACCGATGGCGCCGGCCCCAACAATACCTAGCGTTTTACCGGAAAGCTCGCCTACGGAGATGCGTTGATACCATTCTTTCTGGAGCTGGCATTCATACAGCTTGTTGGATTTACGCACCCACTGAAGCATAAGGCTGAGCGTGAACTCACTCATTTGAATCGTATGTACTCCACGTGCGTTAGTCAGCGGGATTTGACGTTCTGCCAACTCTTGTAACGGCAGCTTGTCCACCCCGGCGGATAAAGTTTGCATCCATCTGAGTTTAGGGGCTCTTTCTTTGGTGGCGTATTCCGGATGTATTCGGCCCGCTGTAATGATGACTTCAGCATCAGCAATATGTTCTTGAGCATCTTTTGAAGATCTAAACCAATGAAACTCAGTGCGGCCCTTTAGATCTTGCGGCATCCGCTCCTGCATCAGGGAAAGATTCATATCCGTAATGGCGACAATTTTCATTTCTTCAACTCCTTCAGAGTATCTTTTGTTATTGCTATTCGCTTTTGAGTAACTTTTTGTGTACAGCTTAGCATCAAATCTGGTAACATATTCTTGATTATACGATAAAACACCCTGAGGTATATAGCCTCGGGGTGTTTCCTTGATTAATAACTAACATTAGGTGTGTAGTTGTTATTAGCATTCCAAAGCAAGAATTCGTCTACGCCATTATCTTTCAGTGCGCGAATTTGTTCTTGTACCTCATGCGGGCCGTATTTAATGTAACCCGGTACCCATGAGGCGGTGAAATCTTGAATCCACGGGCGAACGACGGGTTTCCAGCCTTTTTTGTCAATGGCTTCTAATTTCTTCGTTGTATCTTTCGATGCACCGTTAATTGTCACATAAGGAGCGGCATCTGGTACTTTAGCTCCAAACCAGCCCGTACTGTAATGACTCGGATAAATCATTGGGGAAATGACATCGACATTTTGAGATATTTTCTCGAAATCTTGTCCAATCCCTTCAGCTGCCGGAACCGATGCGGCATATCCGAAAATATCAACGGAAACACGTACACCAAGCGGCTGCAATTGTTCTTTGGCATATTTGACGAAAGAAGCTACAGCATCGATGCGGGGACGATCATCTTTGGTGTATTTGAGTGTGTCTGCTCTTTTCTCAAAGCCTTCCGGAAAGCGGACGTAATCGAACTGAATTTCTTTGAAACCGGCCTTGACTGCTTCTTTGGCGACAGCAATATTGTAATCCCATACTTCTTTGTTATATGGATTTACGAAGCTGTCCGGCGGATTTTTGCCATTGCCCCAAACCGTGCCGTCGGGGTTAACAAAAGATAGTTCCGGTTTCTTTTTGGCAAGAACGGTGTCCTTGAAAACTACAATGCGTGCAATGGGATAAATGTTATGTTCATTAAGCGTAGTCATGAGACCGGGCATATTGCCAATGATTTTCTGGGTGGTGCCCATTGCGTCCAGCTCTGGATTGCCGGTTTCCCACGTGATGTAACCCCAATCGTCTTTGACGTCGATAACCATTGCGTTCAGTTCGGTGTCGTCCATTAATTTCACAAGTGTATTGAGACGGGAACCTCCTGCGCTGTGCGCAGTCGCATAGATACCTTTAACCTTGGGAGCGTCTTTTTGCGGATCTAGTTTGTTTACTGGAGCGAGAGGATCAGTTGGATCATTTGTAGGAGCTGGTTGAACGATTGCTACGGCATTCTTAGCGTCCAAAGATGCTTGTACGAGCTGCTCGAAGCTTGCGTCAGGGTTAGCGGCAGTAACATTGCCCCAAATAAGGGCAAGTGAAGCAAGTAAAATTTCCATGATGTATAAGTCCTCTCCAATCTTGTTCTCTGCTTTATTATAAAGCAAGCAGCAAGCTCCGCACAGAGGAAATTTGTTGAGAGTTGTAGAAAGAAGGTAGTCGTTGTTGAAACTTGATAAGCAAATTGTATCTTTGTCGGGAGTTAACTTTTTTTACTATGCTTCAAGCGCAATCTTAATGCCTTATTTACCCCTGTATTTGCAAACGAAAGGCTACACAGCAGCAGAAATTGGACTGTTAATGATGATTGGCCCCTTTATCTCAATATTCGCTCAACCCTTTTGGGGCTATGTAAGCGATAGATTCAATTCGGTGAAAAATATCGTATTTCTGTTATGGGTATTATCCTTATTAGGCAGCATCGGGCTTTTTTTAACGAGTGGATTCGGACTTACCTTAGGCTTCATCCTGCTGCTCTATTTCTTTTTGCTGCCATCGATCCCACTCATTGATAATTTGGTTGTGAAGTCAACGGCTGTTCGTGGAATGTCTTATGGCTCAGTTCGGGTGTGGGGCTCCATCGGTTTCTCGGGGGTTGCGCTAATTTCGGGACTGCTGCTGGATCAATTGGGCGGAGTAGCAAGAATGCCTTATTTTTATTGGGTGTTGTGGATTTTTCCATTTCTGCTTCTAGCCTTTATTAAGGATGAGAAGAGCAGTGGACAGCGAATTACGCTAAGTGCCATAAGTATCATATTTAAAAGTAAAAGCTT
Organism: Paenibacillus violae; assembly: GCF_032461945.1. Taxonomy (NCBI): domain Bacteria; kingdom Bacillati; phylum Bacillota; class Bacilli; order Caryophanales; family Paenibacillaceae; genus Paenibacillus; species Paenibacillus violae. Next base: position 179,058 of record NZ_JAWCUD010000009.1, on the reverse strand, counting down.
CCTGTGGTTTATGTTAATGATCTTGATTATTTCAATCCCGCATCGTATGAATGATGCGCTTCTGGGCTTATATCTCAATAAGTTGGGTGCCACGGACTCGATGGTTAGTTGGGCATGGGCGATTGCGGCATGCAGCGAAATTCCTGTATTTGCCTTAATTAATCGCTATATCAACCGCTATCATGAGCTGACCATTCTAGGAATTGTTGCGATTATTTATACAATCCGTTGGATTCTTTATTCGGTGATTACCGACCCTTGGGTGTTAATCGGCTTGCAAGTGACACAAATGCTCACCTTCGCCGTGTTATGGATTGTTGCCGTACAATATGTCGTTCGATTGCTGCCGGAGCAGTTTGGATCAACGGGGCAATCCATTCTTGCCATGGTGTTCATGGGATTAGCAGGGATCATCGGAGGTTCCATAGGGGGCTGGCTAAGTGAACAGTGGGGAGGCGCCAGCATGTATATATTCGCGACAGTCATGTCGGCTATCGCGGCGGCGATGTTCTTAGGCACACAGGCCGTTATGCGCAGCAGAAGTTAAAAAAAATAAAAGCACCCTGTAGAAGAATATTACCGGGTGCTTTTTATTATTTGTTTATCTGACCTGTCTCTGTATGGTTCACTTCAGCAGGATTGATCTCTTTACGAGCCGGTACTGGCTGATCATCAGATGTATTGTTACCGCCGTTTCCACTCGTTGCATCTTTGAATTCACGAAACATTTTGCCAAAACCTCTGCCAAGTTCAGGCAGTTTATTAGGCCCGAACAAGAGAAGGGCAACAATTGCGATTAAGATGATGTGCCAAGGAGATAATGCTCCCATGCTAGACACCTCCAATAATTTATCTTTATGCACTATTATATCATGTTATTATAATAACCTATATAGTCTAATTATAACAAATTGAATAACAATGTTGTAAAAAATGTGCATCCGCAGAAAAAGACGCCCCTTAATGATAAAGGGCGTCTTTATGATGTTCCGAAATGCTGAATTGAATAATCTCCATGACATCTTCTGCCTCGAGCGCCTCGATACCAAACCGAAGGACGATCTCAGAGTCCAGCTCACAGCTGGTTAAGAAGGGGTACAACTCGGGTGTTAATTTCATTACAATCCTGGATAATTTGACTGTTTCCACAAGCATCACCCTTCCAATCATAAGATTAGAATAAGAACTACGCCTGAACCACTCACGATGAAACCAGAACTATATGAAATTACAATCATTATAACACAATTTAATACGGATGAAAGAGGCTGGTTACACGATTTACGACTTCAGCTTGCGGAATTCGCCAACGACACCAACGGTTTCAACGATATTTACGAACGCTTTGGGATCTATCTTCTTAATAATTCGTTTTAGCTCAGCGAGCTCATAGCGAGTTGTGACGGTCATGAGCATATCATGTTGTTGTTTCGTATAAGCGCCTTCTGTTTTTACTAGTGTGACACCTCTGGGAAGCTGTAGCAGCTCATGAGTCAACTCATCCTTCTGTTTCGTAACGATGAACGCCGTCACCTTAACATGGCGAATATGTACCGTATCGACGACTTTCCCACAGATATAGATGGCTAACATGGAGAAGAGGGCAAGATCCCAATTATGTTTAAAATAACCGAGAGCCACAATGACAATACCGTTCATACCGGATATTATCGTACCCAATGGAAAATCAAACTTACGGGTCAAAATCAAGCCTACAATATCAAAGCCGCCGGTGGAACCGCCAATCCTTAAGGTGATACCGCTTCCGATCCCGATCAATACACCGCCGAAAACTGCGCCAAGAATAGGCTCCTGCGCAACATAACTAGTAGGCAGGATTTGCATCAGCCACGAAGTTAGAATGACGGATGCAACACTGATCATAATGAATCTGCGGCCGATCGCAATCATTCCCCAAATCATGAGGGGCAGGTTAAAAATTAAATATAATAAGCCAATGTTCCAGTTCGTAAAGTAGCCGATAATCATGGCGAATCCCGACACCCCGCCGCTAAGCAGCTGGTGAGGGATGAGAAACATGTTGAAGCCAACCGCGACAAGCAGAGCGCCAACTAAAATGATGAAGGCATCCAGCGCTTTTTTCAAAAAAAATCACCTCTAAAATAGTATGCAGCATAATGCAAGTATAATTCATTCTTTCAAAACTTCAATCATTATTTAACCAACGTTTAATTAAAATAAACAGAAATAAAAAAGCTGTGTCCATTTCGTGGACAACAGCTTTTCCCAAGTGACTAGCGCCTTTTGAAGGAGCCGGTCTTCTTTGATGTGCTCGGCTTACTGGTTGAAGGCTTCGTTACCTTACTAGGCGTTGACCCGTCGTTTTTACGATCCGTAGAGGAGCTGCCTGAGCTAGGATTTGCCGTCCCGCTCTTGAAAGTTCCCGTCCGATCTGACGTAGTCGGTTTCTTATCCTTGGAGGTATCGGTAGTCGGCGTGGTAGCTTTGCCAGAGCCTGCATTATACGTCGGTGTCTTCGTATAACCGCGATAATCGTAAGACCCTTTATTATTGAACCAGCTTCCTCCGAAAAGGTTCTGCAGTAAAGCCGCTGTCAAAAAACCTTGTAAAAAGGAGGAATCATAATGGGTTTTGGCATATTCAATACTGTCTACCTGAACCAGGGTGTTCTTGCTCTCGTTCGGATCTTTCTGAATATTAATGACTTTATCGCTATAAACAAGGAACATTTGATCTTCCGATTCCTTGCTCTTTTCTTTAGGTGACTCTTTCGCGGCCAGCTCAGTTGCTACGGCAGGGACATTTTTCCCTTCAACTAAATATACTTTAGAAAGGTTAGTACCTTTGCCTTCTACACTGACAAGCGGATACTCATCTTTGATATATCGTACGGCATCAGCGCCACACCCGGTTAGAAGGGCGATGATCAATAAGAAGGAAAGCCATGAGGTCCATCGTTTCACTTTACAGTAAACCCTCCTTTTGGGGTATGACTAAAATGATATCACAGGTGGATTAATGCGTCGATTTTAAAAATTTAATCTGATTCCCCGGCGTCCGCTCCCCTTCGAGAGCAATAAACTTGCCATCTTGCCATTGAAGGAAGAAGAATCTGCGATCAGGGCCGAAGTAGCGCCAGAAGATGATATCGTCACCACTTCGGAAATCGGTATTTCCTTCCGTCCGCGTAACATCATTACGATGAAACTCCAAGTCGAACGTTAAATCGTCATCTAACTCAAGTCGTGTCGGGACATCATTAGGATCATCAAGCGCGCCTTCAACAAAGCTGCAAAGGAAGCAATCATAGGTTCGTCCTTTTTCCACAATCAGACACTGAATATTTCTGCCGCTTTGCAAATAATAGGCGTAGCGATGCGGAGCAAAACCGCGGTCGAAATAAACGACTTTACCGGATATGACGTATTCCTCTAAGTCTACATTTACAATATCCCCAACTTTGGCGTCTTCAAGCGGGTTGCCGGCGGGGGTTGTTTCCGGTATTTGTTTCTGACTTCGCAAAATGCTGCTTACACGTTTAAATATGGACATTGAAAACTCTCCTCTGTTCCGAATGTTGTTCTAACCTGTAATACGTTTAGCTTATGCTTAAGGTTTCGTTCTCATCATTTGATGTGCTCATGAAAGCAGCCTCTGGCATTGTGCATATAACCTGTGCTATAATACTTTAGATGTTCTTAAGGGCGGCCAATTGGATCATGGAAGATGATGAATCGAAATGTTATCCACCAAGAAACTATAGACACGGATAGGAAGTCGTACTTAAGGGTAAAAAAGATACAAGGCATTAGCCTGCCCTGTACAAAAGGAGATTGAATTTATTTGAAAACATTTCAGGAGTTTGGTTTAGAGCCGGCGATTCTACGTGCGGTAACGGAGATGGGGTTTGAAGAATCCACACCGATTCAAGAAAAAACGATTCCGTTAGCCATGGAAGGCCGAGATTTAATCGGTCAAGCACAAACCGGTACTGGTAAAACAGCTGCTTTCGGTATCCCGCTAATCCACAAAATTAATATGAAAGAAGAGCGTATTTCCGCTCTTATTATGTGTCCAACACGGGAACTTGCCATCCAGGTTGCGGAAGAGATTGAGAAACTCGGCCGTTTCAAAGGCATTCGCTCCTTACCTATTTATGGTGGACAGGATATTGTAAAACAAATTCGTGCACTTAAAAAGAAACCTCAGATCATTATCGGTACGCCTGGTCGTTTACTTGACCACATTAATCGCAAAACGATTAAGCTTGATGATGTTCAAACGGTTATCTTGGATGAAGCAGATGAAATGCTTGACATGGGCTTTATGGATGATATCCAATCCATCTTGAAGCTCGTTCCGGAAGAGCGCCACACGATGTTGTTCTCAGCAACGATGCCGGCGAACATCCAGAGATTGGCGCAGCAATTCCTGCGTAATCCTGAGCATGTATCGGTAATCCCGAAACAAGTCAGCGCTCCGCTGATTGATCAAGCGTATATCGAATTGCACGAAAAACAAAAATTCGAAGCATTAAGCCGCTTGCTTGATATGGAAGCTCCGGAACTGGCCATCATCTTCGGACGTACTAAACGCCGCGTTGATGAATTAGCGGAAGCTCTACAAAAAAGAGGTTATGCTGCAGAAGGTTTACACGGAGATTTATCCCAAAATCAACGTGACAATGTGATGAGAAAATTCCGTGACGGAAGCATCGACGTGCTGGTTGCTACGGATGTAGCAGCTCGTGGACTTGACGTGTCCGGCGTAACGCATGTTATCAACTTTGACCTTCCGCAAGATCCGGAAAGCTACGTTCACCGTATCGGTCGTACAGGACGTGCTGGTAAAGAAGGTACAGCTTGGACGTTTGTAACACCAAGAGAAATCGATCACTTGCACTTCATCGAGAAAGTTACTCGTCACAAAATTAGCAAAAAGCCATTGCCTAGCTTGGCGGAAGCGATCGAAGGCAAGCAAAAAATGACAGCTGAGCGTATTCTTGATGTGCTTCAAAATGATGCACAATTCGAATTCAAAGGTTTGGCTATCCAAATGCTTGAGCAATACGATTCTGTCAACTTACTTGCAGCAGCTATGAAGCTTTTGACAGGCGACAAAAAAGAACTGAATATCGAGTTGACTCCGGAAGATCCAATCCGTGCTAGAAAGAAAAAATTCGACGTGCGCAGCTCAGGCCGACGCGTTGGTGGCGGATATGGTTCTGGATCAAGCGATCGTCGTCAAGGCGGCGGATATGGATCCGGTTCAGGAAGTTCCAATTCCCGTTACCCGCGTAAAGATGGCGGCAGAGATTACGGTTCAAACAGAGAAGGCGGAGAAGGACGCAGCTCCTCTTCCAGAAACCGTGAATACGGAAGCAACAATCCGGGCAACCGCGATCGTTCCAGAGCTCCTCGTAAAAGCGAAGACACTTTGGTAAATAAATAAGGGGTTACACCCACGAAATAAAGGCGGAGATCCTTGGAGGATCTTCGCCTTTTTTCAATCGTTGAAGAACCTAGAACGACTAGACGTCTACCTATATGTTCAAAAATAGGCTATAATTAAACCAAGGTTAGCGAGACAAGCTTTTCGAAGATTTATGGACTATCAACGTAGAAAGTTTCCTGAAGGAAACGCTAAGGAGGAAGCGGTTTTGGAGTTTAGAGGAGTAATGGGAGGACTTTACAAAATATCAGAATGGATCATGCGTTTATCGGTGATAAATCTTTTATGGATTTTGTGTTCAATTCCGGTTTTCTTTTTTGGTTTTATGGGATTGGTTAGTCCATCTCCTGATGGGCTGAAAGCCATGTTACCGATCATCGCAATTTTGGCACCGTTTACTTTATTCCCGGCGACTACTGCCATGTTCGCAGTTGCTAGGAAATGGGTTACTGGAGAAGAAGATGTTCCTCTGCTGAAAACATTTTTTCGCGGATATAAAGAAAATTACGTGCAGAGTATGGTCGGCGGTATTTTCTTCGTCCTAATCTTCGTCATCATTAGCGTGAATTACTTCTTTTACTTAAAACAAGGAAGTTCGCTCAAAATATTGGCCGTTTTGTTCATTGCATTCACGGTCATCATGATCATTTCCTTATTTAATTTCTTTTCCATTATGGTTCACCTGCATATGAAGATTTTCCAAATTTTGAAAAATTCCGTCTTGATCTCAATTGGAAATCCAATCAACTCCATTGTGTTGCTGCTTTGTAACGGAGCGATTTTCTACATTTGTGTTACGAAGTTTAATTTCTTCCTTGTTGTGTTCTTCATGGGAAGCATTATGGCAACCTTTTCATTCTGGCAGTTTAATCGCAGTTTCACCAAACTGCAAATTAAGCAGCAGGAACTCGAAGAGAAAGAGCAGCAGAAGCTTGAAGAAGCTGAGGCTGAAGCTGAAGCTAACTCGGAAGATAGGGTCGAAGAAGAAACAGAAACTAGAAATTCTGCGGTTAGTCTGCATAAAAATGACGAAAAGAATAGAGAATAAAGCTACCAGTTGATTATCAGCCGGTACAGCACTATAATAAGAACTACAAAAGAATCCTGCGATGTACGTAACGGTTTTAAGTTGTTTTAAACCAATGACTGTTTCTAGGGAGACCTAAATCGAAGTGTGGCTGACATGCCCTCGAAAGGGGACCTCAAATACACTTCTGCGGACACCCACCTGCGAGAGCGGGTTTGAAGCACAAAAACCGGACGGCATAGGCGGGTTTCTTTGCGTCTTCATACGTACAAATAAAGCGGTTGATCAGGAAAGTTTCCTGTTCAACCGCTTTTTTAGTTCAATTAAGATTGACCGGCAAGGTCGCTTAATTGGTGGAAGGTGTTTTGAAGCGTGCCGTAGAGGCCACGGTAAATTTGATAATAAGCTTCATATTTATTTTGATTATCTACATTCGGCTCTACACGGTCTGTGACTTGAATCCATTTCTCACAAAGCGAAGTGATGTCCTCTCCAAGGACGCCTGAAGCAGCCATGATGGCAGCGCCATAAGCAGGCCCGTCTGTAGAGTTAACTGTGACAACTGGGATGCCGAAGATGTCGGCAATCATTTGACGCCAGAACGGGCTTCTAGCACCGCCACCGTTCACGCGAAGTTCGGTCACCTCTACGCCGGACTCCCTTATTAATTGAAGAGAGTCGCGCAGCCCAAACGTAATGCCTTCAAGAACGGCGCGGGTCAGATGCGCTTTGCCGTGTCTGAGATTCAGGCCGATGAAGGCGCCGCGGGCTTTGGGATCTGGGTGCGGCGTCCGCTCCCCGGACAAGTAAGGCAGGAACAGCAAGCCTTCGCTGCCTAAGGGAGCAGTGGACGCCTCAGACGTCAAGATCTCGTAGACGTCTTTGCCTTCTTGCTGCGCACGCTCAAGCTCCTCGTGCGCGAAGTGGTTGCGCCACCACTGGAACGAGCCGCCGGCCGCCAGCATAACCCCCATGCGGTGCCATTTGCCAGGCACGCCGTGACAGAAGGAATGAAGCCGGTACGCTTCATCCACTTGATACGTGTCGTCGTGAACGAAGACGACACCGGAAGTGCCGAGCGCCACCGACGCGATGCCTTGGCGGACGACGCCAACACCAACGGCGCCGCAAGCTTGGTCTCCGCCGCCGGCTACGATCGGCGTGCCTGCAGCTAGGCCGGTCAGGCTAGCTGCTTCCGGCAGCAGGTGGCCGGCTACGTCGCCGGACTCAAAGAGCGGCGGCAGCCACTCGAGCGGAATCTCCAACCGTTCGGCGACGGTTTGCGACCAGCTGCGGTGTGCGACGTCCAGCAGCAGCGTGCCGCTTGCGTCGGCCATGTCCATGCCGAACGCACCCGTCAGGCGCAGCCTGACGTAGTCCTTCGGCAGCAGCAGATGCCGAACGCGTGCGTAATTCTCCGGCTCATGCTGCCGGAGCCAAATGACCTTGGGCGCGGTGAAGCCGGTCAGCGCCCGATTGCCCGTAAGTCGGCCGAGTTCGGCTTCGCCGACGGTCGACTCGATGTAGGCGCACTGCTCGGCAGTGCGCTGGTCGCACCAGAGCAGCGCAGGTCGGATGACCTGCTGCGCCTCGTCAAGGAAGACCGACCCGTGCATCTGGCCGGAAAAGCCAATACCTGCAACATCGCTGCCAGGGATGTTTGTTTTCGTTAAGAGCGCGCGAATCCCCTCGACGGTGGCGTTCCACCAGTCCTCAGGATGCTGCTCTGCCCAACCGGGATGAGGCTGCTGAAGCGGATACTCGACGCTATGGCTCCCAATGACATTTCCTGAGTTATCTACTAGAATACATTTAACAGCAGAAGTTCCTAAATCTAACCCCATAAAATACGACATAAGCATTCACCCTTTGTTGAAAATAGAATGTAGTTCTTCATTATCTTTGTTTGTTTAATAAATATACAAAGATGAATCTTTTATATTATTCGTACGAAAATATAAAAATCCTTCTTTTGATGAGATTTTTTTCGTCTATTGCCATATCAAATTCATTTCATACCACTGAACTCCGCCGTGCTCCGATGCCGATGGGCCAATGTACCGAAATCCATTTCTTTCATAGAATGAAATCAAATGTTTTTCACACATTAAAATAATACCTTTTAAACCATCATCTTTCGTCTTTCGTATCATTTCTTGGAGAAGATTAGCGGCAATGCCTTGTCGTTGGTAATCAGGATGCACGGCAATCGTCAGCAGACAAAAATAATGGCCGTCAGTATCATAATCAACGCCCTGTTTGATGCTCTCATCCGAGAGGTTGTTGTGATTTAATCGGACCCCATTGGCTACACCAACAATTGGCTGCTCAGAACTCGAATCGGATTCAGCTACCAGAAAATAGCGTCCGAACAGTTCCATCCTCATCTGAAAAGCATCCCACGATGCAGCGGACTCTTGAGTATACACGTTCATTTCAATATTATGAGCTGCTTTCAATTCTAGATCATTTGCGATTGGACGAATTTTCATTGTGGAATTAACTCCTCATTTTTGGTTTTTCCCATGGGAAAATTTATTTCGTATGCACATAAGTGTTTGCCTATAGCATAGTATGGGTTTATATAGTATAATTCTAAATAAAATGTTTCCTTAGGACAACATTATTGGTCTTACGAAAGAAGGAGATATCTATGTCAATAGCATATAAAGAAGCTGAGCATGAAGGTGAAGGCTGGAAAGGTAAATCCTCGATGCCGAGTTTACCTGAAGTTCATCAAAGTATGCGAGTACCCAAAAAGGCAGGCTTCATACGTAAATTACTTGCATTCGTAGGCCCTGGCTATCTCGTCGCGGTTGGGTATATGGATCCTGGGAACTGGGCGACGGACTTAGCGGGAGGTTCCAAGTTTGGATACACCCTTTTGTCTGTCATCTTAATTTCGAACCTCATGGCTATTCTCCTGCAGGCCTTGGCTGGCCGCTTGGGCATTGTAACAGGGCGTGACTTAGCGCAAGCTTGTCGGGATCATTACAGCAAGCCTGTATCATTCGTATTATGGGTTCTATGTGAATTAGCGATTGCCGCTTGTGATTTAGCGGAAGTCATTGGTGCAGCGATTGCCTTAAACTTGCTGTTCGGTATTCCATTGATTTATGGTGTCATATTAACATCGATAGACGTTCTTTTGGTATTGATGCTTCAAAAAAGAGGCTTTCGTTATATTGAGGCCATGGTTATAAGTTTGATTGCACTTATTACTTTTTGTTTTGTCATGGAACTCATCTTTTCTCAACCTGATTTTGCGGCTGTAGCAGCAGGGTTTATTCCGACAACTGAAATTGTAACCAATCCTGCTATGTTATATATTGCTCTTGGGATTCTCGGGGCGACGGTTATGCCTCATAATTTATATTTGCATTCATCGATCGTTCAAACGCGTAAAATTGAACCAACGATTCAAGGTAAACGCGAGGCTATCAAATTCGCAACGATTGATTCTACTGTAGCATTAATGCTGGCTTTATTCGTCAACGCGGCTATTCTTATTCTTTCTGCAGCAGCTTTTCACTCAGCAGGTACAGAAGTGGCTGAGATACAGGATGCCTATCATCTGCTAGGACCTATGTTAGGTACCGGCGCCGCGAGTGTATTGTTTGCTGTTGCGTTACTAGCCTCAGGGCAAAATTCAACGCTCACTGGGACATTAGCCGGACAAATCGTCATGGAAGGCTTTCTGAATATCCGTCTTTCACCATGGCTTCGCCGTTTGATCACCCGAATGATTGCGATCATTCCGGCTGTTATTGTCATTGGCATCTATGGAGAAAGCGGCGCAACTGATTTGCTTATTCTAAGTCAAGTCATTCTGTCTTTGCAGCTTTCCTTTGCTGTCATTCCGCTAGTGAAGTTTACTTCTGATCGTAAAAAAATGGGTGAACTTATCACACCAAAGTGGATGATTGTGCTTAGTTGGATCGTAGCGGTGTTAATTGCAGCTCTAAATGCCTATTTGCTTTATAGCACCTTTTTTGGAAATTAATGAGTAAATTTGTCTAAATGACTGTGGAGTAATCCTACCGATTTCATTTTCCCTCTTTTTCTTATCCCCAAACAGTGGTAATATAGAGAGCAGTGTAGAGAAGGCAAGCGGTCTAAATGCACTTCATTGAAGGGGGAAAAGGCTTTTGCTTAAGAGAACTTTAATCGGATTACTTCGCAGTCACGAAACGACCGGAGATAAAGCCAAAGATCCTTTGCTGAAAACAAGGTATTACAAGCTTCCCAAAGAGCAGGTATGGGAAGAGGTTACGGCAGTTTTGAAGAAGACACCGGGTTATAAGCTGCTCCACGAAGTCCAAAGTGTAGGCGAAATTCTCGCAGAACGCAAAACAATGACAGGCAGAACACAGGATGTTACTTTGACACTGTTCGCGATTAATCCCGTGAAAACGGCAGTGGATATTTATTCAGCATCCCGAGGCTCAATGGGGGACCTTGGTTCCAACTACCGTACAATTATAGATATTTACAAACAATTAGACCGTAAACTAGCTCAATATAAAATTGAAGGATAATAAAAACAGCAGGGAAGCTTGGCCTCCTTGCTGTTTTATTTGTTTCTATTAAATTAATTTTTTAACAGCTGCTACAGCTGCTTCGTAGTTAGGGTGTGCTGTCATTTCGCCCAGGTATTCCACGTATTGAACGGTATCGTTAGCGTCGATAACGAAGATTGAACGCATATCAAGTTGAAGCTCTTTGATCAATACGCCATATGCTTCACCGAAGGATTTTGTTTTGTAATCGGACAATGTGATAACTTTGTCGATTCCAGCTGCTCCGCACCAACGGGATTGTGCGAAAGGAAGATCAACGCTAATTGTCAGTACAGTGACATTGTCACCTAGGCCAGCTGCTTCTTCGTTGAAGCGGCGAGTTTGTGCGTCACAAACACCTGTGTCCAAGGATGGAACTACGCTGATCAGCTTTACTTTACCAGCATAATCTGCCAAGGTTACTTGTGTCATCAAGTCTTTGTTCACAGTGAAGTTAGGTGCTTTGTCACCTACTTTAATTTCAGGTCCCACCAAGGTGATCGGATTGCCTTTGATTGTAGCAACACCAGTACGGTCTTGAGCCATTTGAACAGTTCCTCCTTTGATTTCCATGCAATTTAACAACTTTTTCATTATAAGCTTTTTGAAGTTAGGTTGTCCAATTGAAGCTGTGAGGCTATAATTTAAATGCATAAAATATTGACAGATTCGTAATCCTGTAAGAAAAGTCGGGGGATTCATCCAAGTGGAATTAAGACAATTGCAGTATTTTGTGAAAGTTGCAAGAAAGCAGCACGTGACCCAAGCCGCAGAAGAAATGCATGTGGCTCAGTCCGCTGTTAGCCGCCAAATTCATCTGTTAGAAGAGGAGCTTGGCGTGAATTTATTTGTTCAAAAAGGGCGTAACCTGCATCTGACTTCGGTTGGTCACTTATTCTTAAGCCGCATCGAGGGGATATTGACTGACCTGGAGCGCGCCGTTGGTGAGATGCATGAATTTCTCGATCCCGAGGCAGGGGAAATTCGTATCGGTTTCCCGCACAGCTTAGTTATTAATTTACTTCCAGCTGTCGTTGCCTCTTTTAAGAAAGATCATCCTAATGTAAAGTTCCGGCTTCGCCAGGGGACGTACACATCTTTGATTCGAGATGTTACCAAAGGTGAGATCGATCTTGCATTTATTTCGCCATTTCCAGAGTCCCATGAGCATGTGACAGGGGAATTACTGCTGACGGAAGAATTATATGCGATTATTCCGGCCAATCATATTCTTGCTGATTATACGTCGATTCGTCTCGAACAGTTGAAACATGAAAACTTTGTTATGTTTAGTGAAGAGTATACGCTGCGCTCTATTGTCATGGAGGCGTGCTTAAAGGCCGGCTTCGTCCCGAAAATCGAATTCGAGGGAGAAGAGACGGACACCATTCGTGGTCTCGTTGCCGCGGGGATGGGGGTCAGCTTGCTGCCTGCGATGGCGTTGATGGAAGGTGGGCAGATGCAGCCTGCCAAAATCCGTGTTACCGATCCGCAAGTGACACGTACAGTAGGCTTGATAAGCCGGAAAGGCGAAAAGCTTCCATTGGTAGCTGAAGTGTTCAGGCGCTTTCTGCAAGAATACTTTCAATAATAAAAGCTCTCCTGTGTGCCGCTTATGCTGCAGCGCAATGGAGAGCTTTTTTGTATTAATCGTCGTTATTACGACCGGTAAATATCATGATATATTTCAGTAGCTCAAGCACAGAGATTAACGCTGCCGCGACATAAGTAAGTGCTGCTGCATTAAGGACCTTGGCTACCCCGCGTTCTTCCTGATTGGAGATGAATCCTTCGGAAACCATCAAATCGCGGGCTCTGGAGCTAGCGTTGAATTCTACCGGCAAGGTGACCAGTTGAAAGGCGACGGCTGCTGCGAAAAAGATAATGCCCAGACCGAGAAGCCATGGAATCTGTTGGAATAAGAACCCCGCTAAAATTAAAAGTGGAGCTACGCCGGATGCAAAATTTACGACAGGGAACATGTAATGTCTTGCAACGAGCATAGGATAATGTACTTTGTGCTGAATCGCATGCCCGACTTCGTGACAGGCGACGGAAACGGCAGATATGGAGCTTTCATAGTAGACAGGCTCTGATAATCGAACTACCCTAGCCGTCGGGTCGTAGTGGTCTGTTAACGTGCCTCGTACGGCTTCAACTGGGACATCATAGAGCCCGTTGGCATCCAGCATCCGACGTGCAGCTTGAGCGCCTGTCATTCCTGAGTAGACAGGGACACTAGACCATTTGTTGAATGTTCCGCGAACTCTGAACGAAGCCCACAAAGAAAGAGCGAATGCAATAATAATGAGAAAATCCATTGGATGAAAAAATAACATTTCACATGCCTCCGTAATTCGTTATGAGAACGGATTTTTACCTAGAAGAACAATTAATGCTTCAATGCATGCTGCAGTTGGTTGCGTTAGAATGCGATAGAGCTTTTTGAGCTGATTTGGCTTCAGCTGTTGGATGATAGGCCCAAGTTCTTTGGCTTCCTTCATTAACTGTTCAAGATGAAGTTGAATGGATGTCAGCTTATCTCTCACGGTGTCATCTTGGGATACCTTGCTCCATTGCTGTAAGTTCGCTTTGATCTCCTCTAGGGTATATTTCTCGTTCTTCATAGTTTCAATACGTTTAAGTCGATTCAAAGTTTCATCGCTATAAAGTCGGTAGTTCGTATCGGATCTTTTCTCGGGCTCGATCAAGTTAAGCTTGGTGTAGTAATCAATGGTCCGAGAACTAACATCGGCGAGTTTGGCGAGTTCCCCGATTTTGTATAGCTTCTCATTTTCCATGTTTCATTCACCCCTACTCCAATGTCATATAATAAATTGCTTCTATAATAATGATACCTGATTACAAACCGTACAGTCAAACGTGATGCTTAGCATACCTGACAAGGGTTCTAAGATAGGAATCTTAACATTTTTCACAAAAAATTAATGAAAACACGAATTATGCCTGTTCGATGTCAGGTTATTTTTCGTTTTTTTCATTTTTTTAGAGAAAATCCTATTGTCAAACCCATATAACCTGTATATAATGACATTAAGAGTTTCATTATATGTTATTTAATCTAACATTAAAGGAAGTGGTCGTATGGTTAAGAAGTTGTTGTTAGCTTTTGGTGTCATGGCCCTGCTGTTCCCTACTCTCGCATTTGCTGCAGATGAAGCAACAGTTCCCCAATTGCAAAGTGCAATCGATGCCGTTTGGGTCATGTTAGCCGCAATTTTAGTTATCTTCATGCAAGCTGGTTTCGCCTTATTAGAAGCAGGGTCGACTAGAATGAAAAATGCCGGTCACGTAGCCGGTAAAACAATCTTAACCTTCGGACTATGTGCCATTGCATTCTGGGCTGTCGGTTTCGGTTTCGCCTTCGGTGATGGCAATGCCTTCTTCGGAACAACAGGGTTCTTCGTTACAGGATTGGAAGATCAAGCTACAGCGGCATTCGGGTCCCTATCTGCTTCTGATGTGCCTATCGGAATCAAGTTCTTGTTCCAACTGGCTTTCGCAGGTGTATCCTTGGCCATTGCTTGGGGTGGATTTGCAGAAAGAGCGAAGCTTCCGGTTTACTTTATCTTCGGAATTTTGTTCACCGTTGTAATTTATCCAATCGTTGCTCACTGGGTATGGGGCGGCGGCTGGTTGAGTAAGCTTGGTATGCAAGATTTTGCGGGATCAACGGTCGTTCACTTACAAGGTGCAACAGCGGCTCTAGTAGCTACGATCTTGTTAAAACCACGTATTGGCAAATATAATAAAGATAAAACGCCAAATCTAATTCCTGGTCATAACCAAGTGTTGTCTGTTCTCGGTGTTATCATTCTTTGGATCGGTTGGTTCGGATTCAACCCAGGTAGTACGCTAAGTGCAATGGGGGATGGATTCTTCGGTTACATCGCTTTGACAACGAACATGGCTGCTGCGGCAGGCGGCGTTGCTGCACTGATTATTTCCTGGATGTACTTTGGTAAAGCGGATATTCCTAGCATGTTGAACGGTGTTCTTGCAGCACTTGTTGCAATTACAGCAGCGTGTGCATTCGTAGACACTTGGGCTGCGATTGTTATCGGTGCGGTAGCAGGTATTGTTACTTTCTTCACGGCGCAATGGTTTGAAAAAGCTGGTATCGACGATCCAATCTACGCATTCTCTGTACATGGTATCGCTGGTATCTGGGGTACGCTTTCCACGGGTCTGTTCGCAACTCCTGATCTTTCGGCTAAAGTTGGTATCGGTGGCGCGGGGTTATTCTACGGCGGCGGTTTGCACCAATTAGGTATTCAAGCGCTTGGCGTTTTCGGAGCATTGGCATTCGTACTTGTACTATCATTCATTATCTTAGGAATTCTTAATGCTACAGTTGGTCTTCGTGTAACAGAGGAAGAAGAAATCATTGGTCTGGACTTGTCTGAACATGGTTCATACGGTTACCCAGAGCAAATGAAAAAAGCAGCTCAAAACGGCGTGTCCGTTTAATATCACATAACTTTCTACTTGGACAAAGGGGATGCAACATGAAACATCTCTCAATGGAACAGATCCTGGAGCGCATCTACCTATCGGAACAGTTCGATGAGATGCGAATAACCAGAGATCAGGTGCATGAGATGTTTCGGGAGCATCTCCTTTTCTCTCATACACCTGAATTAGGTCGAAAAGTGAACGCTGTTCATGATGCTTTTATACAGAGAACGATCGAGCTTGCTGAACACATTTTAGAAGATGAAGGCTTTGGGAAACCGCCTGTGCCGTATGCTTTTATCCTGTACGGAAGCGGTGGGCGAAGTGAACAAACCCTTTGGAGCGATCAGGACAACGGGCTTGTATATGGGGAAAGCGATCAGCATCCAAAGGAAGAAGTAGAAGAATACTTCATTAAATTGGTTGATTGCATCTTGAAAGGTCTAGACGCGTTAGGATACCCGCCGTGTGAAGGTAATGTTGTTTCTAGCAATATACAATGGCGTAAGCCGTTAACAGAATATACCCAAATGATGCTGGAATGGCTGCAGGAACCAGAGTGGGAAAATATTCGTTATCTGCTCATCATGGCGGATATGCGGTGTATATACGGATCGCAAAATTTGGTCGATCAACTGAAAGTTACGTTTTCAACCTATGTTCGGGAGAACTCGGGCATTCTGAACGATTTATTATCGAATACGCTCCACCACAAAATATCGTTAGGCGTTTTTGGGCAGTTGATCACGGAGAGGTACGGCGAAGATGCAGGTGGTTTTGATATCAAATATGGTGCGTATATTCCTATCGTGAACGGCATTCGTCTGCTTGCTATTCGAGCGGGAATCATGCACTCATCCACGTTGCAAAGGATAAAGTTACTAAAGGAAAGTGGTTTTATACCAGATCAGTTGGCAGATGAGTGGTCAGAGGCATTCGGTGTAGCGCTTAGGCTTAGGGATTTGACACCATTCCAATTAGAGCATGACATGTATACAACCAGAGGAAAGCTGGGGGCAGATCAATTAACCAAGGAAGTCAAACTGGAACTGAAACAATGTTTACGTGCCGGAATTGAATTGCAGAAGTATGTCAAAAGATCGATTGTTTCACACATAGAGAGAGAAAAGGGTTAGAAAGATCGGATTGCATTTTTCTTGTGTGGGAGAGGTGGATTGGGATGAAAGATATGCGGCCTGGCGGACGTATGTGGCAGTTGTACAAAATGGGAGGGCTGACACCGGCTATAACCTCTATGTTTGATGTGCAAAGTGCCCAGCAGATGGCTTTTATTCGCTCCATGTTAAAAGAACAGCGGAAGGATTCCCTGTTTGAAATACCGCTGCACTCGATGGAAATTGTAGTTTTTGATTTGGAAACGACAGGTTTTTCTCCTTATAATGGCGATGAAATTATTTCGTTTGGCGGCGTCTCCGTCATTGGCGGTGAAGTTCAGAGAGATCATACCTTCTATAGTATGGTAAATCCGAAACGTAAAATTCCAGAAGACATCGTTGAATTAACAGGGATTACGAATGAAATGGTAGCGGATGCGCCTGAATTGATCGGCGTTTTGAGCGATTTTCTGGAATTTGTGCAGCAGCGAATTTTGGTAGCTCATGCAACCGGGCATGATAAAAATTTTCTGAATTCTGCGCTTTGGCGAACTTCCAAGGTCAGTTTGTCTCATCGTGTGCTGGATACGATGATGATTGCGAAGTGGCTGATGCCAAAAAGAAAAAATTTAAGCTTAGACTCTCTACTTCATGCCTATGATATTCCTGTTACTCAGCGTCATCACGCCCTAGAGGATTCCTTGATGACAGCAGAGCTGTGGTCTCGATTTATGGAAGAGATTAAAGCGAGAAATGTCGATACGTTGGGTGATCTGTACGCCCTCTTGAGCCATCATTGACCGATTACAAACGCGAGTTTGTGATAACTGGTTAATGAGGCTTTTTTTATTTGATAAACCATTAACTCAGGGTTGTCTGGGTTTGCCAAAGACAGAATCCAATGAGTAGGAATCGTATGCCAAAGGGTTTGGAGGTCCGCGGCGGAAGGAACCGCGGAAGCTGTTGGGTGTGAGTGGAATAAGCCAATTACAGGGTTTTGGCTATTTGTTAGATAGGGAATCATCTCCGCCGGGTCCAGCTCGAAATGAATTCGAGGCTTGGTGGAGCAATTCCGCATGGGAACAAAAGAAGAGGCTAGAAGCTCTTCTTTTGGGCTCGTGGATTTGCCTAAAATGAGGCCGCATGCTTCCTCAGGCATCTTTTGCTGACTGAATTGCAGCAGCTGATTGAAGAGTTCTTTTTTGAAATATACTGCCATTGGCGCCTCCACCTTAAAATACGACTAAGATTGAGGCTAGTATATCATGCTTTTCCTTTTAGTTCTTCATTCGGTTTGATACAGAAAAAGACGAGTGCTAACATCAGGAAAGCCATGGAGGCTACTGTTATGAACAAGGTTTTATGCGACATATTCATGAGCCATCCGAATAATGGAGGACCGAATGCCACACCGATAAAGCGAAGGCTATTGTATAAAGACGTGATCATACCACGCTGATCGCGTTCCACGGAACCGGTGATCATGGTGTTTAAACAGGGTAGCAGGAGTCCTGTGCCTATACCGCTGAGCGATAGAAGTCCTATGAACACATACAGGTTCGTATTGAGAAAGATCGCTAATGTTAAGGAGACTGTCATCAAAATCAGTCCGATATTCATTAGCCATCGCATCAAGGTGCCATTTTGTTTGATTTTGGCGCCGGTTGTGTACGAGGTTATAACCATGCAAAGCAAGGGAATGGCCAGTACGAGCCCTTTGCGGACTCCCTCGATGCTGTAGGGTTTTTCCTCTAGGATTTGAGATAAATAAAAGAGAACGCCGAACAGAATGAATAAGGTGATCGACCCGGCGAAAAAAGCAGGGATAAGCCAACGCCCTTTTTCTCGAAGAATATCTCTGATTTGTTTTAAGTAGGTGCCTAGAGGCTCTGCTTTTTTCTCATTCGGAGGTTCTTTAATCATGAAAATAACAGCCAGTAAAGCTAATACACAAAAGATCGGAAACGCGAAAAAAGGGGCAAACCAGACTATCATGGCAAGTAATGAGCCTAATATCGGACTAACCACTTTGCCTGCTCCATTTGAAGCTTCTATGAGCCCTAGTGCTTTACTTGCGTCTCCGCCTTTGTACAGATCGCCAACTAATGCCATGGCTATAGGGGCTGTACCAGCCGCTCCAAGGCCTTGTATGGCACGTGCGATGATTAGGATGGGGTAAGAGTGCCAAACAGCCCCGAAGCCTGCCAGAACACCGGCTGCCCCATACACGATAAGTGATGGAATGATGACGGATTTCCGTGTAAAGCGGTCTGACAAATAGCCGGATACCGGAATAATGACGCCTGCTGCAATCGAGAAAAGTGTAATGACAAGGGAGCTTTGGAAGCGGGAGATGCCCATTTTTTCCTGTAGATCAGGTAAAATGGGGACTAGCATGGAATTCCCTAAGACGAGAACTAAAGGAATTGTTGCTAACGCAATATATTCCCATATGGACCCTTTGCTTGACTTATCCTTGGATTTGCTGTTCGATTTGTTGTTTGACGAGTTGTTCGAGCCGTTGCTGGCATGGTCGCTAAATCTGTTTTTCGTTCTGGGGTTGGATGTTGCAACTTTGTTCACTTTTGATTATTCCTTTCAGAGCAATTGGTAGACTTACTTTTCCCTTAAATGGGGAAAGCATACTTTGTTGATTTGCCGATGTTGGAAATTAGGCTGAATTGGAGATAATATAGACAATGGAGGTGAACACATTTTTGAAGAAGAATGTATTTGTGATCGTATTGGTCGTCGTATTAGCCGGGATAGCTATCTATCAAAACGCCCAGCATAAGAATAAACAGACCCTAATGCCGACAGAACAAGCGCCTCAGGTGAATTTCCTTGCCCCTTCGTTTACCTTGACTGGGCTTGATGGAAAGGCGTACACGATTGGTGGTCCGCGCGAGAAGCCTTTGCTCGTTAATTTTTGGGCATCCTGGTGTGGTCCGTGTGAGGAAGAAGCGCCGGATCTGGTGAATGTATATAACAAATACCAAGGACAGTTTGATTTGTACGCGGTGAATGTGACGCCTGGGGATAAAATGGAGAATATCAAAAAGTTCGTGGAAACGTATAAATATCCTTTCCCAGTGCTGTTAGATAAGCAGGGAACGAACGCGGATGCGTACCGGGTTGTTGCGATTCCAACCAGTTTTCTGATTGACAAAAATGGCGTCGTCCGTGAGGTTATTCACGTGCTTTCGCCAAAAGAGTTGGATAAGAAGATTGCGGGTCTCATCAAGGGATGACAAAAAAGCTGCAAGTTAGCCTCAGAGGGCCAATTTGCAGCTTTTGTCTGTGTGTTAGTCTTAGTGATTGATCAAACCAAGTCGCTCGTTCTGCTCTTTGTTAGCGGGCTCAACACGTTGTCTACTGATCAGTGCATAACGCAAGCTGTCCACTAGCGCATACCAGCTGGCTTCGATGATGTTGCTGGACACCCCTAGCGTATTCCAGGTGGTGTTAAAGTCTGTTGTTTCCATCAAGACACGAACTTTACCGGCTGTTGCGCCTTTCTCGTCAAGGACACGAACTTTATAATCGGATAGGTGGATGTTCTTAATATCCGGGTAATACTGGATTAGCGCTTTGCGTAAAGCGTTGTCCAAAGCGTTGACGGGACCGTTTCCTTCAGCCGCGGTGTAGATTGTTTCGCCATGCACCTTAACCTTAACGATGGCTTCCGATACGACGGATTGGTTCGCGGATTTCTCAACAAGCATTTTAAATGATTCTAAAGTGAAGATCTCTTCAAGCCCTTCAAATGCTTCACGCAGCAGCAGCTCAAGTGTCGCATCAGCACCCTCGAACTGGTAGCCTTGATGTTCCAGATCTTTAATCTTCTCGATCACTTCTTTGGTTTTCTGATGCTCTTTATCGAAGTCTAAGTTCAGCTCTTGAGCTTTGACAAGCACATTGCTTTGGCCGGCAAGTTCTGAGACAAGGACGCGCTGTTTGTTACCGACAAGCTCTGGTTTCGTGTGCTCATACGTGCTTGCGTCTTTAAGAATTGCAGATACGTGAATACCACCTTTGTGGGCGAAAGCAGCGTTGCCGACATAAGGCTGGTTGATCGGCATATGCATGTTGGCAATTTCGCTGATATACCTGGAAACCGGTGTTAATGTTTTCAATTGTTCTTCAGTGATAACGTGGTATCCCAGCTTCAGTTGAAGGTTAGGGATAATCGAGCTCAAGTTCGCATTCCCACAGCGTTCGCCGTAGCCGTTAATTGTACCTTGAACCTGTCCGGCACCAGCTTGAACGGCAGCAAGGCTGTTGGCTACACCTAACTCGCAATCGTTATGTGCATGGATGCCAACAGGCGTTGATACATGCTGCTTCACTGCCGTCACGATTGCGGTTACTTCACCAGGAAGCGAACCTCCATTGGTATCACATAATACGATCCAGTCTGCACCGGCTTCTTGGGCTTTTTTGATCGTTTGCAAAGCGTATTCCGGGTTGTTTTTGTAGCCGTCAAAGAAATGCTCTGCATCATAAATGACTTCTAATCCGGAGCTTTTCAAAAAAAGAACGGAGTCATAGATCATGGCCAAGTTTTCTTCGAGCGTCGTTTGAATAGCCGTATGCACGTGGAAGTCCCATGACTTCCCGAAGATGGTTGCTAC
This sequence comes from Paenibacillus violae, assembly GCF_032461945.1. Classification (NCBI taxonomy): domain Bacteria; kingdom Bacillati; phylum Bacillota; class Bacilli; order Caryophanales; family Paenibacillaceae; genus Paenibacillus; species Paenibacillus violae. The sequence goes on along the minus strand of NZ_JAWCUD010000009.1, from coordinate 157,814 downwards.
CTGCGCACCTGACTCAACAAGTCTGTTCAGATTAATGTCATCTGAAGCAAGAGAATCTTTGCGCCTAGTGCTTCCGAAGGCGGTAATCTTGGCATTGGTGAACTTCATGTCGCGGACACGCTCAAAGAATTCGATGTCTTTGCTGTTGCTGCCCGGCCATCCGCCTTCAATATAATGAACCCCAAGCTCATCGAGCTTACGGGCAATTTTAATTTTATCCTCAACAGATAGGCTGATGCCTTCTCCTTGAGTTCCGTCTCGTAAGGTAGTGTCGAAGATTTTGACTGATGTTGGCATGGGTTCCTCCTTCAAAAGCTAGCAAAAATGACTTGGATACGTATGTGTAGGTTAATATGCTTGCTTTAAAGCGCTAATGTATAATTTACGATTATAACATAATATTACGGGTAATGACATCATAACTCAAAAATGCGTTTGCTTGAACCCATATTTTTTTGTATGCTGAAAATGACTTTCATCTAGTTTTTTGAATATGGAAGGGGTTGTGAAATGACGACGGTCGAGCATCACTATCCCAAGCAAGGCAGAGTTATTTTGCATATCGATATGAATGCATTCTATTGTTCGGTCCATGAGGCTGTCGAGCCAGAAATATATAGAGGTAAACCCATCGCAGTTGCAGGAAGCGTCGAGCTCCGCAGAGGGATCATTGTTACTTCCTCTTATGCGGCTCGATCGATGGGGATTAAGACAGGCATGCAGGTTGGACAAGCGTTGAAAATATGTCCTGATTTGATGCTTATCCGTCCTGATTTTGAGTTGTATCGCAGCTTTTCAAGACGGTTTATGCAAATCGCCTACAGCTATTCCCCCATGGTCGAATCGATGTCGATTGACGAGTGTTTTGTTGACATTACAGGATCCAAACAATTCGGGACCCCGCTTGAAATTGCCGGTACCATCCAGCAAAGGATTATGAATGAGCTGCAGTTGCCCTGTTCCATTGGCGTTGCACCAAATAAATTATTAGCTAAAATGGGCTCGGATATGAAAAAACCGAATGGCATCTCTGTTCTGCGCCTGCGGGACGTGCCTACTGTCTTATGGGACAAACCGTGCAACTATTTATATGGCATCGGCAAAAAGACAGCGGACAAGCTGACAAAGCTCGGCATCTTTACACTGGGTCAACTGGCGGAAGGCGACGAGTTACTGCTAAGCAAGCATTTTGGCGTTATGGGCCCACATCTAAAGCGTTCGGCGAATGGGATCGATAACTCGCCGGTTAATCCCGAGCAAGAGCAAAGCAAATCTATCGGCCATACGACTACGCTGCCTAGGGACTATATAGAAAGAAAAGAGATTCACCGCGTTTTCTTGAATCTTGCAGATCAGGTGGCTAGAAGGCTTCGGAAGCAGGAGCTGATGACGTCGACGATCCAAATCACTATCCGTGATCCGGACATGAGGACGATTACGAGATCCGTTACTTTGCCTACGCCGACGGAGCATATGGATGATATCTATAGAACTTCCTGCCAACTATATGATCATCAATGGGAGGATGGCAATCCTGTCCGGTTGTTGGGGATTACCTTGCAAAATCTAACAAGCAAAGAAGAGACGTTCGTGCAGCTTGATTTATTTGATTACGAGAAGCAGCCAAAACGCGAAAATTTAAATAAGATCATGGATGGACTCCGAGATAAGTTTGGAGAGAATGCGATTCTGACGGCTGGTATGATGAGTGACGACCCTTCTGCTTTTATTAGAAACCATAAGTCAAGAGGAACTTCCTTGCAGATGGATCATTTGAAGAACAATCCGCTGCATAAGGAAGAGGAAAAGTGAGGCAACTATGGCACATTGTATCGGTTTTGCCGGATATTCCGGCAGCGGCAAAACGACCCTGATTGCTAAACTAGTCATTGAAATGAAACGCCGCGGCAAACGGGTCGCTGTATTGAAACATGATGCACATGGACACTATAAGGAAGCATCCGGAACAGATTCTACGATTTTTGTGCAGTCCGGTGCGGAAGCTGTCGTAACAATCTCTACTGATTCTATTCATGTCTATGAGAAAAAAAGCGAGCCTGACTTGCAAGAGCAAATCAATGCTTATGCTCACATGGATTATGTTTTTGTTGAAGGATTTAAGCGGGAAAAGCATCCAAAGATCGCTGTCTTTCGTACAATAGAGCAGAGTGAAATTATTCAAGCTCTAGAACACGAGCCTGTAGCGATTGCAACGGATATGGAGACGCTGGATTCTCGGATATCACCCCTGCCCATGCTTGATTTGAATGACATTTTTGCTCTCGCAGACTTTGTTGAAAGGTATTTTAAGGCAGATCCATTTTAAGGTTTGAACTTTGTCCTCATTTATATTATATTTTACAATGAGGATAAAATGAGGAGGAGTTAAACTATGGCAAAGTATACATTCGTTGATAAAGATACTTGTATTGCTTGTGGCGCTTGCGGAGCTACAGCACCAGACATCTATGATTACGATGATGAGGGCTTGGCAGAAGTGATTTTTGATGGAGATGGCAACAAAGGGGTAACTGAAATCCCAGAAGATCTGTTTGATGATCTACAGGATGCACAAGATGGTTGCCCAACTGATTCCATCAAAGTTGCGGATTCACCTTTTAACTAATCATAACCAAACTTGTGGCGTGCTCCACAATATGTCGAAAAAGCTCGGTTCCTGTAAAGGAACTGGGCTTTTTTTCTGCTACAATTTGTATTTTTTTGTAACAATTCATTGCCAATTGTTTCCCTCCATCTTACAATGAAGCTAGTATGCATGGGGAGGCTCTTATGGGTAAAAAGAAATGGATCAATACGTTGGCAGCAGGACTTGTGTTGATGCTGTTGTCGACATATTTCTACACGGTAAACTCGAGCGGGTTATTTTATTTTATTGAGGGTCCCCTTCAAGATGTGTTGCGTAAGGCCAAATCAGTGGAAGAACGCCAACCTGAGGATCGGATCAAAATCGTCAAGATTGACGAGAAATCGTTAAAAGCAATTGGGAAATTCCCGTGGGACCGAACGACCTACGCCCAACTGATAGAAAAGCTGGAGCAATCCGGCGCAGCTGCAATCGGCATAGACGTGGTCTTAGCTGAACCTTCCAAAAACCCCGCAGACGATAAGGCATTGGCTGACGTGCTAGCCAAATATCATAATGTTATCCTGCCCGTTCAAATCAATTACCCCTCCAAACAGCAGCAAGCAGGAGATCTTGTGCCTGAGAGAGTTGACTACCCAACGACAACCTTAACCACAAATAAGCAGCAGATGGCGCATATTAATGTGTTTGTCGATAAAGATGGAAAAGCACGAAAGCTTCCGGTTGGATTGCCGGATGAGGATGGGACTTTCATACCAGCTTTCAGCGTCGCCCTTGCCAATCTCGTTCTTGACGACAATGAGAAGGTGAAGAGAGATGAAGCGACGGGGAAATGGAGACGCGGCAGTGTCGTTTTGCCGACGAATGAAAGAAATCAAGTAACGACGGAGTTTTTCACGCTGCCTAGACAGAAGGTAGATGCTACTACCGGTTACGAGATGCTGTCATTTGTGGATGTTTTGAATAGCAAAAATCCTATGCCTCTGCAAGGCAGTATTGTATTGGTGGGCCCTTTCGTGACAGCGATGCAGGACGAATATCCTACGCCGATCAGTTCTGTCAAAATGTTTGGGATCGAAATCCATGCCAATATGATCCAAACTTTGTTGGAAAGCAAATTTTATAAAGATGCAAGTACACCAGTGGGAATTGGTCTTATTCTACTTATTTCCTTACTAGCTATTTACTTATTTGAGAGATTCAAAGGGAAAACCGCACTATTTATTTTCATTGGTTTGTTCGTGGTTTATGGAGGCGTATGGTTAGCCTTTTATATTGCGGGTTCAACTTTTGCACCACTCGTTTATCCGCAATTTGCGTTAGTCACGATATACATATGGTCATTGGTAAGTCATTACCTGGATGAGCGCAAAGAGCGCAATCGGGTAACAGGGATCTTTGGCAGATTTGTTTCAAAGTCGGTAGTAGACGAGCTGTTGCAATCTGGAGAAGATGTCAAGCTCGGGGGAAGCCGCAAGGATATATCTCTGATATTCGTTGATATTCGCGGGTTTACGCCAATGTCAGAGCGGTTGGAGCCCGAACAAGTCATTCAAGTTTTGAACGAATATTTGGATGTATGTACGAAAGCGATTTTTAAATTCAATGGAACGCTTGATAAGTTCATAGGTGATGGTGTTATGGCTATGTTCGGTGCACCTATTGAATATGACAATCACCCGGAAATGGCTGTTCGCGCAGCGATTGAAATGAAGTCGCAGGCGAATGTGCTTGAACAGAAATTGATTGAGAAATACGGGATCGGCGTGAAATTCGGTCTGGGAATCAATAGCGGACCTGCTGTAGTCGGGAACATTGGCTCCGAAGATCTTCGTTTGGACTATACGGCTATCGGAGATACCGTGAATTTGTCGGCACGTCTGGAATCGAATGCAAAGCCAGGGCAAATTCTCATTAGCGAGCAGACGTATGAGCGGGTCAAAGACCTTTTTGAAATTGCGTCTATCGGTGAAATCAAAGTAAAAGGGAAAGAAAAACCCGTAGCGGTATATGAAGTAATCGGGAATCTGTAAAGTTGGAAACTAGGGAGGAAGCTAATGTGGGGATGTCCAAGAAATCATTTGTCTCATTATGTTTAAGCTTAAGTTTGATATTTAGTTTGATCTCCGTGCTGCTTGTTAAGCCTGTAGACGCTAAAACCGTTAGGGTAGCAGTGGTATCGGCATTATCTGGAGAAGTAACTGTCAAAAAAGGCGGAGGCTCCAAAACATACGATGTTTATGAGAGTATGAGTTTAAATCAAGGGGATACGGTTTATACGGGTGCGAGCTCATCTGTAACGCTTAATTTAAGCAATGGAGATGCGGATGTAACCTTGGGGGAAAATGCGGAAATCAATGTGTCCGACCTCAACACTTCGGATGGAAACAAGAAGTCCAAGCTCAAAGTATGGGCAGGTTCCTTGTGGGTCAAAGTGAAATCATTAGCTGGTTCCAATGATGAATTTGAAGTTGAAACGCCAACTGCCGTCATGGGTGTTCGGGGAACGCAGTTTTTTGTGATGGTTGATCCGGTAACAGGTGCCATCAAAATGGCGGTTGGGGCAGGTAAAGTATCTGCTTCTACGGTAACAACGGGCGAGGATTCGGAGCAGAAAACAGCTGTTACCTACTTGTATCCAACGCAACAAATTTCACTTGATGGCAGAGGTGAAACTGAGGATTTGGCATTGAAAGTGGATTTCCTCGATCTGGATGATTTCGTAAAGCAGGCATCGCCTGAAGTTATCAAAGAGTTCATTCTGAACAAAGCGGAAATCGATAAAGAAAATGAGGATTTCATTGCCAAAAAAGCAAAAGAGCTTGCCGAAGGCAATGTAACCGATGATGAGAATTTAGTCGTGAAAAGCACGGATGAGCTCGATAAAGTGAAACAAAATTTCGATAATTTAATCGGAAATATTGCGAAAAAAGCACTGGCTGAAAAGAAACTGGATCAATTTGCAATGGATAAAGTGATTGCAGAGGCCAATAAAAAGATTTCTGAGGAAAACAAGAAATTAGATTTAAGCAAAGTGAAGGATTTAGATAAAACAGCGGGTGTAGATGCTGAAAAAGAGAAACAAAAGCAAGAGCTTTTGAAGAAGCTTGAAGCTGAGAAATTGAAAAAGAAGCTTGAACAGGAAAAAAAGCAAGCTGAGCTGAAGAAGCAGCTGGAGGCGCAGCTTAAACTGCTGGAAGAGCAGAAGAAAAAGCTAGAGGCAGCTACGAAAGCCGCCGAGGAAAAGGCTAAAGCGGATGCATTAGCGAAGTTGAAGGCGTCGGAAACTGTTAAGCCGCCGGTAACACCACCGACCGTCGGAGATTCGAATTCCGGAGGCAGCTCTGGCGGGAATACAAATCCAGGTAATCCTGATCCAGGAACGCCTAATACGCCAGTGCCGGCTGTGAATTTAACAGCGACATTAAACGAGACAAGTTCAAATCCGAATACTTACAACCTGGATATTAATTTGAAAAATTTCGTTGAATCTAATGATATTTATGGCGTAGAAGTCCACCTGTTCTATGGCGCAAATACTTATTACAGTGATGACATGCCTCCTGTCAATGGAACCGTTTTTGGGCGGGAAAGCAGTACCAATTATGTCGAACATATCAAAGAATATCAAGGCAATGGTCAAAAAGAACTGCTTTACACGGTCACGGGCTATGGGGATGCTGGCAATATCAAGGTTTCTGATATTCAAAAGCTAGTGACAATTCCTTTGCATGGTCATGGACATCAAGAAGTTAGTGTTGGGAAAATCGTCATTGTACGGAAAAATGGCACGTCCGTTCAAACCATCCCCATTGTCGAATCGAGCATTCAACCGGTAACTTTAGATCTCCCTGCGGGTGTTTAATCGAATTATTAAAGGAGAAACCTATGAAACCCTTAAAATATATCCTTATTTCCACGTTTACGGCTGCGACTTTACTAGGAGGTTCGTCCGCGTGGGCGGCGGGTTTGTCTGCAGATGCGCTGCGTTCAAGCACTGGCCAAATTCTAGCGGATGTTACGACGTTCGCTGGAATTGGGGATTTTGAAGATGTGAACGGCGATGCCTTAAGTGCCGGATTCCGTGCCCCGGGCAGTGTTCTTCAACTGCCTGACGGCAGCATTCTGATTGCAGATACTCGCAATCATCTTATTCGTAAGGTATCGGGAGGCAAAGTCACGACGTTCGCAGGACCAGAGGTTGTAGTTACTACGAACAGCCAAGGATTTCCAACGGGAGGACTCCTAGATGGCAAGGACTCTGAAGCATTTTTTAATGCGCCGTCAGGGTTGGCCGTTGACGGCAAGGGGAATGTGTATGTAGCCGACTCTGCGAATAACGCGGTTCGTAAAGTGGACACGAACGGTCAAGTTACAACGCTTGCGGGAAATGGTGTTCCGGGTAAAAAGGATGGCAAAGGAGCGGACGCGAGTTTCTATCATCCGAGTGATGTTGCGGTAACGGATGATGGGATTGTATACGTAGCGGATTCGCTGAATCATGTGATTCGTAAAATTGAAACAGACGGCACGGTTTCAACACTGAATGCAGCTTCTACTCGTGCAATTCTGATTCATCCTGGAGAGGCGTCATTTGCTGGTGAGTACCAAGATGGTAGTTTAACTGAAGCAAAGTTCAATGAGCCTTCCGGCCTTGCTCTGGACAGCAAAGGAAATCTGTATGTGAGCGACACAGGCAATCAACGCGTGCGTTATATCGATTTGCAAGCTGGCACCGTGAAGACGGTGGCTGGATCTACGGCATTATTAAGCAACAATACAATTTATGGAAAAAATGAGCTGTATGCAGGCGGGGACTACGCCGATGGCGAAGCGTTAAAAGCTAAGTTTGATTTTCCGAAAGGACTCACTGTGACTTCAGAAGGTGGAGTTCTGATTGCAGACAGCTTAAATCATGTGATTCGTTATTTGTTGGACGGTAAGGTGACAACCATTTCCGGTACGGCGCAAACAGGTGAGACAGATGGGGTTGAGCGGGCAGCTAAATTTTATAATCCTAGTGACGTCACTGTAACGGCTCAAGGAAATATGATCGTTGCAGATGCTTCGAACAACAAAATCCGTAAAATAACGCCGTATCATTTACCTGCAAATTTAGCCAGCCAAGGTATTAAGGTCGTACATGACGATAAAGTGATTGCTTTCGATGCTCAGCCTGAACTTCAGGATGGACGGACGATGGTTCCGGTTCGAGCAATCAGTGAAACATTTGGTTTCGAAGTCAAGTATGCGGAACAAGCAGGCAAAAAAATTGTACAGTTAAGTAAAGGCAACACGACTGTGGAGTTAACCATTGGTGAAACGGGCGTTGTGCTTAAACAAGCGGGACAAGCGGATGTGAAGCAATCAACGGATGTGTCGCCTTATGTGAAGCAGGACAGGACGTATGTGCCGATTCGTTTCTTTGCAGAACAGATCGGGTTGGATGTGCAGTGGGATGAAGCGACGCAAACAGCAATTTTACGCACAAAATCATTTGTGAAATAAGAACTAAGCGAGCCTGCCGAGGGGAACCTTGTTGGGCTCGTTTTATTTTAAGCTTCAACTCCAAGCTTCATCTGCCGATAAATTTGAGAGAGTTAGTCTCGAAATTCGTGCGGGGGAGGTATCCGGGGTGAAAAATAATCATCGCCAAGATCAGTTGGAACGATTCTTCCAACATAATCCGATCGAAGATCCGCTGTATCTTAAGAAATATGTCAAAGAGCATCCTGATCATAAAATGGCTTGGTATTTATTGGGACGAGAATACGCTGCGCAAGGGAAAGAAGGCAAGGCAGCCTATTGTTTTGCGCAGTCTGGTGAGATATATGAGGCTTTTGAGCGTCAAAAAATAACGATTGAAGGACCGCTTCCTTCTGACCCATCTACCGTTTCCGGGAACACTAAGGGGGCGGAGATTTCGAACCGTGTGAGGAACAAAGGGAAGTGGATGCCGCTATTGGTTCTTTTGCTGCTGTTGGCAGTTCCAGCCGCGATAGACTCTGCGAATGGCGGTATGCCCATTGAAGCTGCAAAGACAGCACCTGGAAAAAACGTGAATGCTCACGCTGAGGTGCAATCCGCTCAAATGCAAGGCGAAGTGCCAGGGCCAGGGACGAAGTTATATTTCTCCGAAGGGGATTGGGGGAGAAAGCTTCAGCAGGTCCTTGTTTCTTCCAGTTTGAGCGCCGGAGAAGCGGTTATTATGCAAGCGCCGCGAAGTGCAGATGGCAAATGGATCGAGTGGAACAGATCAGTGAGTCCGCTATTAAGTGTTACGACTGAAGGTGGAGGCGGGAGTTCGTCTGCTCTGAAGTACTATCAGTCGCAAATTTGCTCATGCCAAGTTGCTGATAGCTCAGCGCTTGTTCCTGTTATTGAGCAATGGATGCGGGATCGTGAACAGGCAATAGTGCTGCAGAGCGCGATGAAGGCTTATCAAGCGAAAACGGGTTCGCTGCCTGAGGCGCCTGATCAGCTATCCAAGCCCTACCCGGATAATTTGCTCCCGGGGCTTACGCCGGAGATGAAGGAGATTTTTCCGCAAACGCTCAAGATGCTAAAAGCCAACCCTGCCACACCAGGGCAGGCTCAGGGGACGAAGCAAGCGGAGGAAGGAGCTCAGCCTAGCCCAGAGAGCAAAGAGGCGACTATGCCGAGCAGCTCGCAGCCTAAAACGTCAAGCGACCCTTTGCGTGAACCGCTCAGCATTATGATTGACACAGATAAGCATCTTCTTGCCTTAGTTAGCGGAGATAAGATCATTCGAAGTTATCCTGTCGGGTTAGGCGGCGAGAAAACGCCGCAGGGTGATTTTATCATTAGCGAAAAGGTGCGCAATCCGAACGGCAAATCGAATGGTGAATTCGGGAGTCGAGGTATGACGTTATCCGATACGCTGTATGCTATTCACGGGACGAACAAGCCTTCCAGCATCGGCAAAGATGAGTCGCACGGTTGTGTTCGGATGCTGCAGGCGGACGTTGAAGAGCTCTATGACATGGTGACACATCAAACGAAAGTGACGATTGGCAAGGGGATATTGCCTGAGCTGGGATCAGGTGAAGGGTCAGGGTCAGGGTCCCCTGGCAGTGGTGCCGGAAGAGGGAAGCCGAATCAATCCTTCGGGCTGCCGCTGCAGACAAATGACAGCAATCCAGGCAAGAAGTATAAGTGGTTGGATTAACCCTGTCAGCGTTATAAATGATCGTAGTAAACCCCGTCTGAATCTGATTCAGACGGGGTTATTTGCTGCTCATACAAGCAGCGTAGGATTTGTATTGACAATCATCAAGAAAGCGATTACAATTCAAAATGTGATAAATTCAATCATTTCAGTTGTAATCATTTGTCCAAAATGAGCAGTAATGTCATGCCGATAATGACAACAAGCAAAATGGCGCCTGTCCAAATGATGGCTTTCTTATTGACTTCCTCTTTGACTCTTCGATTAACGGCTGTTGGTTTACGTTTGGACATAGGAATCACCCTTTACTTAGGATTAAACGATATGATCTATCATATCACAAGATGGGTCTATCATAGAATATAGTAGTCACAAGGAAATTTTTGAAACATGTATTGACGATTATGTCATTATATTGTAAGATTTAATCACACGAAACAGTAAAAACAACTGAATATGTTAGTTTTAATAACATGTTACCGTAAGGGCATTAGTTATTAGAAGAATGCAAGTCTTCTTCTATAACTATGCCCTTTTATTTTTTTTCAATAATTGCTTGCTGAAAGGGGTTGGTCGTACAAACGTCGGATGGACAGGACAACGGGAATTCGCTACTCCAAAATAACCAAACAGATTTATTAAAAAAGGGAGAAGATGAACACATGAACATGAAAAAATGGACAACAATGGGCCTTGCTGCATCTATGGTACTTGTAGCAGCAGGGTGTGGTAAAACCGCTGCTCCGGCAGAAACGACAAAACCCGCTGCATCAACGGCACCCGCAGCCACAGCTGCTGCAAGTGCTGCGCCAACTGCGGCAGCTGCAAAAAAATTGACAGGTGATTTTGAAATCCAATACTTTGTTGGCGGATACGGCGACAAATGGTGGAAGAAAGTTATTGCTGATTTCCAAGCGGCAAATCCAGATTTGAAAATTAAAGAAAGTGCGGGCCCAAAAATCAACGAACAAATGAAACCCCGTTGGATCGCTGGGAACCCACCTGATTTCGTATATATCGACGGACCTGAATTGTTCGATCGCCAAATGGTGACAGATGGTCAACTTGAAGATTTGACCGATTGGATCAAAAACGCGAAAAACGTTGATGGCGATAAAATTATTGATTTGCTTGCTCAAAAGCCACAAGAGTTTGATGGCAAAATCTATAACGTTCCTTTCGTTATGAGCTCATGGGGTATTTTCTACGATAAAGCCCTATTCAAAGAAAAGGCTTGGGCTGAGCCAAAAGACTTTGAAGATTTCCTGGCTGTAAGCGAGAAAATTAAAGCCGCAGGCATTAATCCTTTCATTCACACGGGTAAATACCCTTACTACATCAATGGTGCTGTACTATTCCCTGCAATCGTATCTGCTAATAACAATGACTACAAATTGTTGCAAGACATGTCCACAAACAATCTTGAAGCTTGGAAAAACCCTGCCATCATCAAAGGTTTGAACAAAATAGTTCAATTGCGTGATAAAGGATTCATCGATAAAGCATCCGTTCAAATCAATCACACGGATTCCCAATCCTTGTTCCTGCAGCACAAAGACGCTTTCATTCCGAACGGCCTATGGCTGCCGAACGAAATGGCGAAAGACGTTCCAGCTTCCTTCGACTTCGGATTCATCCCTTCCATCACGCAAGATAAAGGTGGAAAAGTGGTAGCGAACACGTCCACAGCGACATTTGCCATCGCGAAAAAAGCGAAAAACAAAGATGCTGCAAAAGCATTCATGCAGTTCGTATTCTCCAAAACGCAAGCTTCCCAATGGGCTGAGCTAAGCGGTGCTCCTTCTAACGTTAAAGGTGATATCTCTTCCTCCAAAGCACCTAACTTCGTGAAAGACGCTGCCAAATTCTTGTCCTCACCGGACACAGTGGTCGTACCTACGGTTTCCTTCGCAGCAGACGTTGACAAAGCTATGCAAGATGCGAGTGTTGCTTTGACAATCGGAACCATTACCCCAGAAGAGTGGGTAAAACGTGTAACGGATGTCGTCGCTAAGCAGAAGAAATAGCAACGGAATGAGGCAGTGCGGAGAACAAATAAGGCTAAGTGCCCTAGGCGTTCTCCGCCATTTTAATGATAGGACGGTGAGGATAGAATGAAGGCTAAGTCAAAAGTGTGGAAAAGGAATATGTTCATCGCTTCATTCATCATTCCGACTTTTTTATTCTTCTGTGTGTTCACGATCTACCCTGTTATACAGGCCTTGCAGAAGTCATTTTATGATTGGTCAGGAATGTCGGAGAACAGCACGTTTATCGGTTTTGACAATTTCAAAGAGATTTTTAAAGACCCAATTATCCTTAGAGCCATCGGGAATGATTATTTCTTGGTCGTTGGTAAAGTAATTGGCATTATGATTCTGGCCACGTTCTTCGCAGTCGCTTTGACACGCTTCAGAGTGAAAGGGTCCGGATTTTTCCGCGCCATCTTTTTTATCCCTAATGTAATCTCAGTCGTTGTTATCGGCGTTCTCTGGAACTTCATCTACAATCCGCAAATTGGATTCCTGAATGCTTTCCTGTCGCTATTTACGGGTGAAAAGGTTGATATTACTTGGTTGGGTTTTCCTCAACATACGATTTGGATGTTACTGCCGCCTACGATCTGGGCTGGTATCGGTTTCTACATGATCTTGATGATTGCTGCAATCGTGAATATTCCTGCTTCCTATTACGAAGCAGCTAATATAGATGGAGCCGGTCAATGGTCGCAATTTCGCAACATTACGATGCCGCTCATCTGGGAGCAAATTAAAGTTTCGGTTGTTAACATTGTTATCACAACGCTCAACGGTTCCTTCGTCATTGTTCAACTCATGACGAACGGCGGGCAGCCTGACAATACAACCCAAGTGATGGGATCTTACCTGTATCGGATGGCTTTTCAACAATATCATTTCGGTTATGGAGCGGCCATCGGTGTTATGATCCTAATCGTCTCACTGATCACAACCCTTATTCTGCAGCGCGTCATGCGCCAGGAAACAATCGAAATGCATTAAGGTCATCTTAGAAAAAGAAAGATTCTGAAGGAGGGGGAACCATTTTATGGAGATTAAAAATCCGTTAGCCAAAATGATTGTCTGGATCATTCTTCTGATTTGGGGCGTCGCCGTCCTGTATCCTTTGTTATGGACACTGCTCGACGCACTCAAAAATAATGAGCAATTTTTCCTGAATGCCCCGTGGGCGCTGCCGAAATATCCACTGTTATGGTCCAACTTCTCCTATGTATGGAGCAAATATAACTTCAGCACTTATTTTCTGAACTCCATTATTGTTACTGCTGGAAGCACCCTGCTTGGCATGATTCTTGCGGCGATGACGGCGTACATTTTAGCGAGGTATGATTTTAAAGGAAATAAAATTATTTTTACGATTTATATCTCATCGATGATGATTCCTTTCGCATTGGCTTTGATCCCACTGTTCTTCTTGCTCAATGATTTGCAGTTGATCAATACATGGTTGGGATTGATTCTTGTCTACGCGGCGCTGAACCTGCCATTCGGAATCTTCCTGTTGGTTGGTTTCTACAAATCGCTGCCGAAAGAAATTGAAGAAGCCGCTATCATTGACGGGACCTCTCATTACGGTACCTTCTTCCGAGTCATGCTGCCGTTGTCACAACCGGGCCTGATTACGGTTATGATTACGAATATGCTCAATAACTGGAACGAGTATTTCTTGGGCGTTGTTTTAACGAATGAGCCAACCAAGTACACACTTCCAATCGGTCTAGCCGTTATGCAAGCGGAAATGCAGTATCGTGTGGAGTGGGGGCCGTTGTTCGCAGGTCTTCTGATTACAACCCTCCCAACCCTGATTGTCTATATCATCTTCCAACGCCAAATCGCAAGCGGGATTACGGCGGGAGCGGTGAAATAACAGCAAACTGTTGCATAGAAAAAACACCTTATCCTAGAGGATTTTATCCTTTCGGGAGGGTGTTCTTTCTACTATAATTGGGATAGGAAAGAGCAAACAAGAAACGGCCAAACTTGTGGGCTTAATAGGTGAGACATAATGAGATCGATGTATCTTTTGCAAAAAATGGGACGTTCCTTAATGATTCCGATTGCGGTGCTGCCGGCGGCATCCATTCTATTGCGTATAGGCAAAATGACGTTTAGTGATCCTTTTCTCATGCAGGTGGCTCATATTTTTGAGTCAGGCGGAAGCGCGATTTTTGACAATTTACCCTTAATCTTTGCTATCGGCATTGCCATCGGATTGACGTCCGGAGATGGCGTCGCGGCATTGGCGGCAACGGTAGGGTATCTCGTGTTTAATAATGTTTTACAGCTTTTTCATACAGGTACGGATTCGGCTGAACGCTTGGATATGGGGGTCCTCGGAGGGATGCTTGTCGGCGTCCTGTCTGCCTCTCTCTTTAATCGTTTTCAGCATATACAGCTGCCTAAAGCATTAGGTTTTTTTGGAGGGAAGCGTTTTGTTCCTTTGCTAACAGCGATGGTCATGGTTTTTCTAGGGCTGCTGATGGGCTCCATCTGGCCACCGGTACAAAAATCGATTAGCGTTATCGGATTATGGATTGTTGATAATGGGAATATCGGCGTTCTCATCTATGGCATGATGAATCGTCTGCTGATTCCTACCGGCTTGCATCACATTATTAATAATATCGCATGGTTCCAAATAGGGGATTACAGCACCGCAACGGGCAAAATCGTTCATGGCGATATCTCCAGATTTTTCGCAGGCGACCCGGAAGCGGGCATGTTTATGACAGGATTTTACCCCGTGATTATGTTCGGACTTCCAGCAGCAGCCTTGGCTTTGATTAAAAGTTCACCGACGGTCAATAAACCATTGGTTGTCCCCGTTTTGCTAAGCGCCGGTTTGACCAGCTTTCTAACAGGGGTAACGGAGCCGATCGAGTTTGCCTTTATGTTCGTTGCTCCTGGTTTATACGTCATTCACGCCTGCTTAACGGGTATTTCGATGCTGCTTATGAACGTGCTTCAAGTCAAAATGGGCTTTGGTTTTTCAGCGGGATTTATAGATTTTGTACTGAATTGGCATATCTCCACGAACCCTTATCTCATTCTCATTGTTGGCGTAGGTTACTTTCTGCTCTATTATGTAACGTTCCGGGTGTATCTGTATTTCTTCCCGATCAAAGTATCCACCCGCGATGAAACGGCTGAAATAGAAACGGAGGAAGCAGGTCCTCCAATTGAGACAAAAGAAGATCGTCCAACCCGCATTTTAAAACATATCGGTGGTCCTTCCAACATCATTTCAATTGACGCTTGCATTACGCGACTGCGCTTGCTGGTTAATGAAGAGAAGCTTGTGTTGGACAATGAACTTAAAGATCTCGGCGCGATAGGGGTTATCCGGCTTGGAAAAGGGAATGTACACGTTGTATTCGGAACGGAGTCCGAGCAGATTCGAGAAAGTATTAAACCCATGCTTCACATGCATAAAGACAAATCAGGACAAGCCTAACTATCCCCACAAAGCAACGTAAGAGGGGACCCCGAAACAAAGAAAGGGAGGTGTCTTATGATTGAACGGACGATCATTCATGTACTCTCACACAATGTGGTGATGGCGCATCTGACATCAGGGAAAAACTCGATAGCTTTCGGTAAGGGGATCGGCTTTAAAAAGACACCGGGCATGCCGATAGATGAAGCGGAAATCACGCAAGAATTCCTATTGCATACATCAGAGGTGCTCAGGAATTACGAACAAATTCTAAACGCCGTTGATGTGAAAATTATCGGGATTACCGAAGAGGTTATCGCTTACGCGCAGAGCATGTTGGAAGGTGATTTCTCGGAGACGATTCATGCCTCATTAGTAGACCATATCAATTTTGCGGTTGAGCGGCAGAAACGAGGCATTTTCATCACAAATCCTTTTGCCTATGAAATTGGTTATCTCTACCCGGAGGAATACAAAGTAGCCAAGAAGTCAGTCGAATTCCTTAACGATCATCTCGATGTCAAATTGCCGGAGGATGAGGTCGCTTTTTTGACGATGCACTTTAATAGTGCGCGCAAAAAGGAGCAGGCTTCGGATTCCCTGGCGGTTGTCAGAATCGTATCGAAAACGATCGAATCGGCCAAAGAATTAGGCTTTAATTTCGACGACTCTTTCTCCACATTGCGTTTCATCAGTCATTTGAAAGGTGTCATTGAACGGGTGAAACAAAAAAAGACACTTCAAAATACGCTGCTGGATAAAATCAAAGAAGAGTACGGGGACACCTATGTGAAGGCGAAAGTCCTGTCGCTTATGCTCAGCGATGCACTTCAATTGGAAGTGCCTGACGACGAAACCGGTTATCTAACGATGCATCTGGAACGGCTGCTTCTGCGCTCGGAAGTATAGAGTTTGGTCAGTGAAATTTATTCCCTTGCAACCTTCATGGAGCAGGGATTTTTTGTTTGAAAAAATAAGTTTATGCCTTACTTCGGATTGCATAATTGGACATTGTCAGCTAAACTGACTGTTAGAGTCATTAGAGAACGGAGTGCATAGGACATGCTGTATAAGAAGTTAGCCAAACCGATTTTGTTTCGAATGGACCCTGAGAAGGCGCATCATCTGACCATTGACGGTCTAAGTGCGGTAACTCGTTTCCCAGGCGGAGCGCAATTACTTAAATCCATGTACGGAGTGCAGAACTCTCCTCTTATGAACCAGCGTATATGGGGACTGGAGTTTGCCAATCCGGTTGGTTTGGCCGCAGGATTAGACAAAAATGCAAAAGCAGTTAAAGGTTTTTCTCAGTTAGGTTTTGGATTCATGGAGGTTGGAACGATTACTCCCAAGCCGCAACCAGGCAATGAGCTGCCGCGGTTATTTCGTTTACCCGAGGACAAGGCGCTAATCAATCGGATGGGTTTTAACAATGTTGGGACGGACGAGATGGCGTACAACCTGCAACAGACAGGCAAGCGTGATATCCCAGTTGCCATCAATATCGGTAAAAACAAAACGACTCCAAATGAGCAGGCCGAAGAGGATTATCGGGCTTGTATCCGGGAGTTATATACATACGGCGACTTCTTTGTCGTCAATATTAGCTCACCAAACACGCCGGACTTGCGTAATTTACAGCATGGGAATGATTTGAAGCGATTGCTTGACGCGGTTACGGCCGAGATGCAGCTTCAACAGAAAAAGAATGGCGATGCAGGTAAGCCCGTTCTTGTGAAAATAGCGCCGGATCTTACGGATGATGAGTTGGAATTGACCGTGCACACGATCAAGGACAGTGGAGTATCCGGAATCATTGCTACGAACACGACGCTGAGCAGAGCAGGACTCGTGCATGCGAACCGTTCGCAAGCAGGTGGACTTAGTGGAAGTCCGCTCACACAGCGATCTACGGAGGTCATTAGACGCGTCTACCAACTAACGGAAGGCAAACTTCCGATTATTGGGGCTGGCGGGATATTTACGGCGAAAGACGCTTATGACAAAATTCGTGCCGGCGCAAGCTTGGTTGAAGTTTATACAGGATTAATCTATGAAGGTCCAGGCATTCTTACGAACATTAATCGTGGACTTCAAGATTTACTCAAAAAAGATGGGTATACTCATATTTCCCAGGCAATCGGTGCAGATCACAACTGACTTCATTTGGAATGGAGGAAAAATCAATGGATGGACGAGACTGGAAAAAATTTCTCCTGCCTTACGAACAAGCGGTAGAAGAGTTGAAGGTAAAATTTAAAACGCTGCGCGGCGAACTCAAAAGCAGGGAAGAATATGCCCCCATTGAATTCGTAACTGGCCGCGTTAAGAAAATATCCAGCATGTTGGAAAAAGCGAAGCGTTTGAACGTACCGATGGATCAATTGGAATCCGGCATTGAGGACATTGCAGGTATTCGGATTATGTGTCAGTTTGTTGCGGACATTGAACGTCTGGCTGAACTCATTCGTAGCAGGCAGGATATGAGTATTGTCTACGAGAAAGATTATATTACCAATAAGAAACCAAGCGGATATCGTAGTTTTCATATCATTATCGAATATCCGGTACAAACGGCATTAGGAATGAAGCGAATACTAGCCGAGGTGCAAATTCGAACACTTGCCATGAACTTCTGGGCTACCATCGAACATTCCTTGAATTATAAATATAAAGAGCAATTGCCGGCTGATGTTAGGGCTCGTTTGAGCAAGGCGGCAGAGGCTGCCTACCTGTTGGATCAGGAAATGTCCAGCATTCGCGGGGAAATCGTTGAATCGCAGAAAATGTTTGAGGATAACTCGAACTTAGTCAATAAAGTGCTCAGCAACATACAGGAGCTTTATTTCTATCACAGAGTTCGGGAAGCAGCGCAATTTCAGCTGAGATTCAACGAAATTTGGGAAACGGAGGACGGTTTAAGCGACTTGTCCTCCGATCTTGAAGCTGCAATCGCCCGAGCGAAAAAAGGAGATCAAAACTGATCTATGGCTGCTTACGATCGATTATATGTAGCTTACTTATATTATTTTAACGAGCTGCGCGATTATTTTGAATGCCATGAAGTGATGGAGGAGCTTTGGCTGGAAGAAGGCCGGAGCCCTCTATATCAAGGTCTACTGCAGATTGCAGTGGGCCTTTATCATCATGCGAATGGAAACGTAAGCGGTTCCATTAAGCTTTTTAGTGCAGGTTTGGATAAGTTGGCTCCATATCCGGCGGATTCCCTTGGAATCGATTTAGGAAAATTGATCGAAGAAAGCAACACTTATGTATCGAAACTGCACCGGATCAAGGAAGAACCCTTCGCACCGTATGATCTAACCATTCATCTCTTAGACCCGGAATTACGCGATCTTCTGGTTGAAATGAAACAGCATCCACCCCAGCATGAGGAGGAAGGCCATGATTGAGGTTCGTAAGCTGAGCAAATGGTATCAAGTGCACGAACGGGAGCCGGGCTTCATCGCTTCCCTTAAAAGCTTGTTCCACCGTAAGTTCCGTACGGTGAAAGCCGTAGATGATGTATCCTTCTTCATCCCTGAAGGAGAAATCGTCGCCTTTCTTGGACCAAACGGGGCTGGTAAAACGACCACGATGAAAGTGCTCACAGGACTGCTGCATCCTTCAGGTGGTGAAGTGAATGTAGGCGGTTTTGTTCCTTTTCAGCATAAAAAAGAGTTCAAGAAGCAGATTTCTCTGGTCATGGGGCAGAAAAGCCAATTGATTTGGGATCTTCCCGCAGCAGAAACGTTTCTCGTTAACAAGGTTATCTACGAAATCCCCGATCACATCTACGATGAGACCTTGGGGGACTTGGTACAGCTTCTCGAGTTGGAGGAAGTTATCCGCAAGCCGGTTAGGCAGCTCTCGCTAGGAGAGAGGATGAAATGTGAGCTGGCTGCTGCGCTTCTGCACCGGCCAAGAATCGTGTTTCTCGATGAGCCGACGATTGGGCTGGACGTGAATATGCAGGAAGTCATGCGCCGGTTCATTCAAGATTACAGCCGTAAATATAAAGCGACCATTCTGCTCACCAGCCATTATATGGCAGATGTAACAGCATTATGTGAACGCGTCCTTGTCATCGGTAAAGGCCGTCTGTTATATGATGGAGCGATCCATCAATTGATAGACAAGTACGCGCCTAACAAGCGTATTCGTCTTCAATTGGCTCAACGTGCGCATGAGCGAGAGCTTGAGGATGTTGTCCACGGGATGGGAACGATAGTCCACTATGCGTTTCCGGATCTTGATGTGGATGTTCCTAGAGAGCAAGTTTCGGAGCTTTCGGCAAAGCTTTTATCCAAGCTGAATGTGCTGGATTTGACGATCGAGGATCCATCCATGGAATCGGTGATTGCCCAAGCATTTGAGGCAAGGACCGAAGGGGGAAGCGCCGGAGCATGAAGGGATTAGCACTATTTTGGCATAAATATCGCATCTTGATTCGGGTGGAGTGGGCGGTGATGTTTGCGTACCGCAGTGAGTCGCTGATCTGGATGGTTGGCGCTTTTATACAGCCTCTTGTTTCCATGGCGGTGTGGCTGTCGATCAGCAACAATCAAGCTATCGGCGGGTATGATGCTCACGATTATATGGTGTATTTTCTTGGTGTTCTTGTTGTTGACCGTTTAACGAGCACTTGGGATGTATGGGAGTTGGACGCCAGTATTCAGGATGGCTCGTTGTCATCAAAACTAGTTCGCCCTTTCCACCCCGTACATTGGAGCATCTCGCAAAATCTGGTGTACAAACTGTTTTTCGCGTTTCTCTTAATCCCGGCGTGGGCGATTGCCGCAGCTTTATTCCCTGTGTTAAGGATAACAATTTCCTGGGAAATAATGCTACTTTTTATATGCGCTATCGTGGTGTCCTCAGCCATCCGTTTTCTGATCGGCTTTGAGTTTGGCTTGTTTGCCTTTTGGACCAATCGTGCCACGGCGATTTACAGCCTTTACGAGGGCTTTCATCTCTTTCTTGCAGGTCGAATCGCGCCTCTAAGCATGTTTCCCTCATGGGTTGAAAAGGTTGCTGCTTGGTTGCCCTTCTACGGTACAGTTGGTTTCCCCGTAGAACTCCTGGTAGGTAAAATCGAGGTGGGGTCTCCCGTAATCCTTCATAACTTCACGATTCAACTTGCTTGGCTCATCCTGCTATTCATAACATTTCGATTGCTGTGGAGAAAAGGGATTAAGAAATATGGCGCTGTAGGCGGATGAGGATGGGAGGGACCCTGCGATGAAATATGTTCGGCTATTTCGAGAATTTATGCGTGCGTGCTTGGTGGAGGAGTTTGAGTATCGCGCTAATTTTGCAGCGAATATGTTGTCAACCGTGTTTTGGCTGGCGATGGCGATCCTGACTGTGCAATTATATTTTTATCGGACACAGGAAATTGGTGGTTGGGATTTCTATGAAGTGCTTGTCTTGCTTGGCATATTCAATGCGGTGCATGGTTTTATAGAATTTATCCTACAGCCTAATATGTCGCGACTTGTTAATCATATTCGCAAAGGGACATTGGACTTTGTTCTGACGAAACCGGTAGATAGCCAGTTTTATATTAGTTTCAGGCATCTTGTTTTCTGGCGCTTATCTGACGTTGTGCTCGGATTTGGCTTAGTTGCTTATGCACTTTGGCAGCTTAATGCCTTACCAAGCTTCGTCGAGTTGATCCAGTTTGCTATCGTATTTCTAGCAGCTCTTGTCGTCGTTTATTCGCTTTGGATGGGGATGATGATGTTTTCTTTCTGGGCAGTCAAAGTAGATAACTTGTCTTATTTATTCAGCTCATTTTTTGAAACGGCAAGGTTTCCGGTTTCTGTGTATAAAGGTTTTTTACGCTTCACGTTAACGTATATATTTCCGATTGCTTTTATCACAACCTTTCCTGCTTCCGCGCTAATTGGACGTATTAGCCCTTGGCAAGTTGCCTCGAGTGTCGCCATTGCAGTTATTTGTTTGACGCTGACACGTATTTTATGGAAATTCGCCTTGCGGCATTATACAAGTGCAAGCAGTTGAAAATGAATGTAGTAGCAATTAAAAGGACTTCTCGCCTTATGGGGCAGAGGTCCTTTTTCCTTCGTCACGGGTTCTTTATACATAATTTTGAGGGTGGAAGGGAAAACTTCCCACAAGATGAACGGATTTCAAAAAGAGCTTGGTGGTGGCGAGAATAACAATGTTTTGGTCCAAGACGCTACATCAACTATTCAATCATAAAAGAATTCCAAGCACGCGCTCCCAGGAGCACGATGATCCTATTTCGCATATAAGCCTCCTTAGCGACAGCCAATTGAATATCGCACAGATCAAAGCGACCTTTGGCAACAGCGACGATCTTAAGACGGGGGAAATGTACTTGGAATTGGATGCCAACTACAGAGTTGGTTTCGCCTTTCTTGAGCAGATGGTGGACAAAAACTTATTTCAGGATATCATGAACGGCTTGAGCGCCAAATCGGCTGAAATTGTGGAAGCTTTGGAAACAGGTTTCTATGAGCTGCCTGATTTAATGACGAATATCCTTCAGACCTTAGGGGAAGTCAGAACCATCCATGACTACCAAGAGGTATGTTATCGGATTTTGTCAGGCGAAACCGTCATTTTTGTCGATATTTATACACAGGTATTATCCGTGAATACAGCTTCCGAACAACAGCGATCGGTAGAGGAACCGATGACACAGTCTGTTGTGAGAGGACCACGTGATGGTTTTACAGAGTCGATAGGAACGAACATTTCTCTTATTCGTAAGCGTATCAAAAGCCCGAATTTGTGGCTGGAGAGCATGACAATAGGTAGAGTTACGCAAACAACGGTTTCGATGATGTACATTAACGGGATTGTGAATGACAAAATTGTAGATGAGGTACGGCAACGGCTTGAGCGCATTGATATTGACGGCATTCTTGAAAGCGGCAATATCGAGGAACTGATTCAGGATGAAACGTTCACGCCGTTCCCAACGATCTACAATACCGAGCGTCCTGATGTGATTGCATCTGGCTTATTGGAGGGGCGCGTCGCCATTCTAGTGGATGGAACCCCCTTTGTGCTCGAGGCCCCTGTTATTTTTACACAGTTTTTTCAATCTTCGGAGGACTATTATCAGCGGGCTGAATTTGCGACATTGATTCGCATGCTGCGATATATGTGTTTTTTCATCTCTTTGATGGCACCCTCGTTCTATATCGCAATGACCACGTTTCATCAAGAACTTGTGCCCAGCTCACTATTATTTAACTTAGCGGCGCAGCGGGAAGGCATTCCTTTTCCTGCCTTTGTGGAAGCCTTATTGATGGAAGTGACGTTTGAAATCCTGCGTGAAGCCGGTGTTCGACTGCCTAAAACGGTAGGTCAAGCCGTATCCATCGTAGGTGCGCTTGTTATCGGGCAAGGAGCCGTAGATGCAGGATTGGTTTCACCGGCAATGGTCATTGTCGTGGCAATTACTGCGATCGCGAACTTTGTTATTCCAGCTTTCAGTATGGGGATTCCTATACGTATTATCCGGTTTATTTTGATGATATTTGCGGCTACTTTTGGCCTATTTGGCATTACCGTGGGCTTAATCGCCATGGTTCAACATCTATGCTCGCTGCGTTCATTCGGGGTTCCGTACATGTCTCCGATGGCTCCGTTCGTAATGGCTGACCAGAAGGACACCATTCTCAGATTGCCACAATGGAGCCTTTTCTCCAGGCCACGATTTATTAACCAGAAGAATATTATTCGCGAAAACAATACCCCGACAACCAAACCAAAACGAAGATAAAGGGGGATCGGCCAATGAAAAGATTAGGTCGTATACTGTGTACGCTAAGCTTACTTGGTCTTGTACTCTCAGGGTGTTGGGATCGGCATGAATTGAATGATTTGGCTATTACGGTTGGTGTGGGCTTCGATAAAAGCGGAGATGAATACTTGGTAACTGCGCAAATTGTGAACCCTAATGAGGTGGCATCAAAAAAGGGAGCAGGCTACAGTACGCCCATCACAACGCTGTCAGCGAGAGGAATTTCAATTCTGGAAGCGGCAAGGAAATTAACGACTTCGGCTCCGCGTAAATTATTCGCATCCCATTTGCGTATTGTCGTAATCGGTGAGGAACTTGCACGTGAAGGGGTTGCTAAAGTCTTGGATGGCATCACCAGAGATCATGAAATCCGATCTGATTTTTACATCATCGTTGCCCGAGGTACAACGGCATCCAAAGTGCTGCAAATATTGACGCCGATTGAGAGGATTCCAGCAAACAAAATGTTCAAGACGTTAGAAACGTCAGAAAAGGCGTGGGCACCAACGGTCAGTGTTCGTATTGATCAGTTCATAACGAAGCTTAGTGAACCAACGACGGAATCGGTGTTAACCGGTATTCGAATCGAGGGAGATCCCAATAAGGGAAACTCGAAATCCTCCCTAGCGGAGACAAATCCAATCACGAACTTGCAGTACACCGGGCTAGCGCTGTTTAAGCAAGATAAATTAATTGATTGGCTTAGTGAGGACGAGAGCAAAGGATACAACTATATCGTTGGTAACGTCAAAAGCACGATGGGGCATTTGGCATGTCCCAAAGGCGGAACGATAACCGTAGAAATTATTCGTTCAAAGTCCAAGATGAAAGGAGTAGTGAAAAACGGGAAGCCTGAAATCAATGTGCATGTCATTTTAGAGGAAAATGTAAGTGAAGTTCAGTGTGAGATCGATTTATTGGACCCGGAGACAATTCATGAACTTGAGCAAACCGCTGTCAAATCCCTGAAAAAAGTGATGTATGCTTCCATTAACAAAGCCAAAGAAAATAAAGCGGATATTTTCGGTTTTGGTGAGGTGATTGAAGATGCGTCCCCTAAGCTGTGGAAAGAGATGGAGCCTGATTGGCAGAATGAATTCGCCAAGCTGCAAGTAAATATCTCCGCAGATTTACACATACGCCGTCTAGGAACAACGAATAACTCTATCATAATGCGCCGCGAAGAGGAGTGAAGACATGGGAGTTATCGTCACGGTTTTGATCATTGCGACTCTCGCGGGGTTGATTGAGCTCCCGCAGCTAATGCGCAAACAACAAATCCCGGAAATCTGGGTATTTTCATCGCTTTTATTCATAGGATCCGTGCTTTGCGTTCTGCAATTTGAGAGAGTGAAGCTTCCGAATCCGCTGGAATGGATTACATACGTCTATCAACCGGTCAGTCGATTTGTTTTTGGCATTCTAAAATAGAGGTGAGTTACATGTTTGAGAAGGGTAGGATAGGTGTTCACCAGTTTACGATATTGACTACTTTATTTACGATTGGCAGCGCTATCCTCATCGCTCCTTCGGGACTTGCCTATGATGCCAAACAGGATGCTTGGATTGCCGCCATTTTAGGACTCCTAGCAGGTCTGCTGCTTGTTATCTTATACCAGGCTCTTGGTCAACGCTTTCCTCAGCAAACGCTGGTTAAATACTGTGAGGAGTTAATGGGAAAATGGGTGGGGAAAGCCGTCGGCTTGCTCTATTTCTGCTTTTTTTTCATTTTAGCCGCGTTGGTGCTTCGTAATCTGGGTGATTTTATTTCAACCCAAGTCCTTGTTGATACACCGCTGCAATTTACGCATATCTTCTTTTTGGCGATCGTCATTTTGGGCATTCGAAACGGACTGGAAACCTTTACGCGTACATCGGAAATCTTCCTGCCATGGGTGCTGCTCTTTTTCTTCCTCATGTTCATCCTGCTGCCAACGCAAATGAAAGTAAACAACATAATGCCAATACTTGGATATGGCTTCAAACCGATTGTACGTGCTTCCCTTCCCCTCATTGGCACTCCTTATCTGGAACTGGTTGTCTTTTTAATGATTCTACCTTTCGTCAATCAAACCAAAAAGCTGGGAAAAGCGTTTCTTGCAGGAGTTTCCATCGGAGGCTCCTTGATTGTTATCATTTCGCTTCTTTCTATTCTTGTGCTAGGGGACGATTTAACATCGGTCCAAATGTATCCCAGCTTCTCATTAGCCAGAAGAATATCCATTGGCAGCTTCCTCGAACGTCTAGAGGTTGTCATGGCGGGGATTTGGTTTATTACTATTTACTTTAAGCTAACGTTATGCCTGTATGCGTCTGCTGTGGCCTTGGGAGAGGTTTTTAAACTGAGTGAAATCCGGCAGCTCTATATTCCTTTGGGAATGACTTTAGTTGTGCTGTCGGTTGTCGCCTATCCGAATGTCGCCTATTTTATCAAGTTTGCATCTAAAATATGGCTCTTTTACTCGGGAACGTTCGGGCTCGTCATCCCCTTATTACTCTTAGGCCTAGCTATGATTCGAAAAAAGAGAGACAGCCATTAGAATGAAAAAAAGCAGCGTTATCCGCTGCTTTTGCCGTACTTATTAACCTTTGTATTTCTGGAAAAAAGCTTTAAACATTTCAGGTGTATTACCGCCTGTTGCGCCGGCTTCAGGAACACCGCCAACGATGCGATCCACTTCTTTGCCGTCTTTGTAGTAAATCAGGGTCGGTGTGGAGTCAACTTTGTATTTCTCCCAACCGTCTTTGAATTCTTCCAAATTGAACTGTTTGACATCAATACCGAGCTCTTTTTCAATAGGAACAAGGACAGGAGTCGTTATTTTGCAGTGCGGGCAAGTGGATGCATAGTAATACTGAAAAAAGGTTTCTTTGTTTTTCAGCCTTTGATCGAGATCTTTAGGCAGAATTAGGTTCTGGTAGTTCGGATCGTTTAATTGTTTCACCGTTTCGGGATTTAGCTTGGATGCCGCAACACCGTAAGGATTACCGGCATTGGCTTGATCTGATGATTTGGTAGACTGTTGATTAACGAAATATAAACCCCCGAATAAAATAACGACAATGCCTAGATAAATAAGCAGCTTCTTCATTTCATGCACCTCATCTTGTCTTGTATACTAACTACTATTTTCGATAAAAAGTATAGCATATCCTGTTCAGATTTTGAAAATAATTGGCTGTTTCGTGACAGTTCAGCTATAATAGCGAAGATAAAAGAGGAAAGAGAAGATGTCGGATGACGAAACAGCTGCCTCCCTTATTTAGGGATAAAATGATTGATTTATTAGGGGAAGACGAGTTTGAACGCTTTCTGGCCTCTTACGACCAAGCAAGATCTTATGGTTTGAGGGTAAATACAAGTAAAATCACGAAAGCGGATTTTCTGGATAAAAGTCCTTTCGCATTGGAACCTGTGCCATGGGCGTCTGAAGGGTTTTACTATGAAGAAGGAGAACGTCCTGGCAAGCATCCCTATTATCATGCAGGACTTTATTATATTCAAGAGCCTAGCGCCATGGCGCCGGTAGAGCTGCTTCAGGTTCAACCAGGCGAAAGAGTGCTCGATTTGTGTGCAGCTCCCGGCGGGAAGTCTACTCAAATTGCTGCAAAACTTCAGGGCGA
The DNA here is from genome assembly GCF_032461945.1 of Paenibacillus violae. NCBI lineage: Bacteria > Bacillati > Bacillota > Bacilli > Caryophanales > Paenibacillaceae > Paenibacillus > Paenibacillus violae. The sequence goes on along the minus strand of NZ_JAWCUD010000009.1, from coordinate 131,117 downwards.
GGGAGTGCTTGTCGTGAATGACAACCACTCAGACCGGGTGAAGGCGCTGGTCAAAAATTTAGAGCTTTTTGGTGTTCGGAATGCCGTTGTTTTGAATGAACGGCCTGAGCGGATGCTGAATGTGTTTCAAGGCTATTTTGATAAAATATTAATAGACGCCCCTTGTTCAGGGGAAGGCATGTTCCGCAAGGAAGAGGATATGATGCAGCAGTGGGAGCGCCATTCTGTACAGGAATTTGCCGCTATGCAGCGGGAATTGCTTGGACAAGCGGCGCAAATGCTGGCACCTGGCGGAACAATTGTGTACTCAACCTGTACGTTCTCACCGGAGGAGAACGAGGCGCAGATTGCAGAGTTTTTGGACAAACATCCTGCGTTTGATGTGGTGCCGATTGACCGTTTCGACCATGGACAGCCGGGTTGGCTGCGTGAACCTTGGTGTGAGGAGACTTATTCCGCTCAGGCTCGGGAAGCAGTCGCGGGGACTGCACGGCTTTGGCCGCATCGGTTGCGCGGTGAGGGGCATTATGTTGCTGTGCTGAGGAGTGGCGTTGGTTTTGGGGAAAGGCAGGATGCCGACGTAGTGTCGGTATCGAAAGTGGGACGCGGCGGTCGTGATGCGCTGCGTGGGAAGGGCCGCGCGGGGACGGAGTCCCGCGTGAGCTTGGAGCCGCTTCAGGCGTTCGAAGACGAGCTGCTGCGCAGCGAGCCTTTCGCCGCTTTGCGGCTGGTCTGTTACGGCGAGCACGCGTATGCGTCGCCGGCGGGTTTGCCCGAGCTGCACGGACTGAAAGTCGTGCGGCCCGGTTGGTACATCGGCGCGCTGCACCGCGGCCGATTCGAGCCGTCCCATGCGCTAGCCATGGGACTGCGTTTGCGCGAAGCCAAGCGAGCGCTGAGCTTGGCTTCGAGCGACGAGCGAGCCCTTCGGTACCTGAAGGGCGAGACGCTCGAAGTCGCGGAGAGCGAGATTATCCGCGACCCGGAAGTGACCAAGGCAGCCAAAGGCTACTGCCTTGTCTGCATTGACGAACATCCCGTCGGCTGGGGCAAATGGATCGACGGGATGCTGAAAAACGAATACCCGCCCGGCTGGAGGTGGACCTAAGCGGTCATGAAACAAACGCAACGGCTCGATAAAATACTCGCCCACGTGGGCATTGGTTCGCGCTCTGAACTCAAGCGCCTTGCTAAGGAAGGCGCAATTTATGTGAACGGCGCGAAAATCAAAGACAGCGGGATGCAGGTCAATCCCGATAAGGACATCATCCAGGTAAACGGTGAGACCGTGCGTTACAGGGAATTCGTTTACCTGATGATGAATAAACCGCAAGGCGTGGTTTCCGCTACTGAGGACAATCGTGATCGTACCGTAGTGGATTTATTGGACACGGCATATGCGCCATTTGAAGTTTTCCCAGTAGGTCGATTAGATAAGGATACCGAAGGCTTTCTCTTGCTTACCAATGACGGAAAGCTTGCGCACAACCTGCTTTCTCCTCGTAAGCACGTCCCTAAAACTTATTTTGCTAAGGTTGAGTGGGAGGTTACCGAGAAGGATATCGAGGCATTTTCGCATGGAGTGACCTTGGATGATGGGTATGAGACGCTGCCGGGTATCTTAAAAATTCTAAGCGTCGGTAAGCAAGCTAATGGAGTGCTTTCCGAGATTGAGTTGACGATTATGGAAGGTAAGTTTCATCAGGTGAAGCGAATGTTTCAAGCTGTAGACAAGAGAGTTGCCTACTTAAAACGCATTTCCATGGGCCCTCTTGCTTTGGATCCAAACCTAGCATTAGGCCAAGTGAGAGAGTTAACGGACGAGGAGCTTACTGCTCTGAGAAATGCCCACGAGTTTCAAAATTAGTGATTTACAAAAATACTAGTATATGGTATTTTTGGAGTAATACAAATATTTCGTGCGGAAGAACCGCCCATGTCATCGTTGAGTTTCGTTCATTGCGATGGCAGGGTGGTTTTTTATGTTTTTTTAGGCGTTTGTTACCAAAATTGTATCCTGTTAGTCAGGAAAGAGGGGTTATTTATGAGAAAAAGATATTCTGTATTAGGAATGACAGTACTTTGCGCAATAACCATTGGCTATGATGTCATGAATTCTTCTGCACAGAGCCCCACGCTATTCAAAGACACATACCAGCATTGGGCTGAATCTTCTATTCAAAATGCCGTTCAAAAGAAGTACGTTGACGGTTACGAAGATGGCACTTTTAAACCTGATGTCCCGATCAGTCGTGCTGAATTTATCAAAATGTTAGCAATGGCCATGGGGGAGAAGGTCAATAAAATTGAGGGGGATGGGTGGTTTCAGCCCTATGTGGATCGTTTGAAGTCGCAGGGAATTATTCCTGCTGAGTTTCCAGAACGGTATAACGAACCGCTGCAAAGGTTTGAGATGTCTATTTTGAGTGTGCGAAGTGTCGATAAGACATTGAAAGGATCTATGGTTGATTCTACGAAAATGGGGCTAATTCATGGTGTAAGTAGGACTGACTTGGACGTGTATGGAACTAGTACGCGTGCTCAGGCGATTACGATCATTGAGCGGATTCTTGCAACCAAGAACGGAGAGAATTTACAGGTTGATAAGTACGCGGCGAGTGCGGCTGAGATTGCTGCAACTGGGAGTAATGTGGGGACTATGTTGGGGTTGAAGGCGAGAGAAGTAGGGACTGAGTGGCCTTACGGCACTGGTGTGACAGTGAAGTTGAACCAATTAATCATTGCTGATCCATCGGATCCTGATGATCCTTATATGAAATTGATTAATATGGATAGTTGGTATAGAGAAACAGACAAAAATAAAAATATAGTCGTATTAGCATACTTTACTGTAACTGTTAGTGAATCTGGAGTTAATAAATATCGTGAGTTGCATCCATACCAGCTCCTAACACTATTAGATACTACTAATCAACTTCTAATGAATACAGAACAACTGAAACGATGGATTATTTTTAATAAACCACAAGTGCAAATGGGATTTGTAGCTTTTGCTGGGAAGAAAGATTTAGCATCTAAAACTATAGAATTTGATATTCTCGGCAAACACACTGTTATTGCAAATAAATAAGAGGGTGAAACTCATTTTGAGAAAAGTAATATTTCTTGTATTGGTTTTCTTACTACACTTCGAAGTTCTATCTTCATTTTTTGAAACAAGCGAAGTCCAAGCAGCCAGTTTAAAGAGGCTATATTATAACTTCGAAGTAGGTGCATACACTGAGACTCCTGTTGAGATACAGTATTCAGCATCAGCAAATAAGAGTTTTACTAGAGAGATTAGCAACTTAGTATCTGGAAACATAACAAATGTAACGTTATTTAATAATAATCAAATCAGTTCTTCGAGTGTTTCCTTTTCAGGAACTTCTATAATGGTTAACGATTTAAGTGGTGATAGAAAAGTTGTATATGGTAAGTCTGAAACTAAACCGATGCATCAAATATATCGACAGCCTGCAGGACAAATATGGGAACATAAGGGGAGCAAAACAATTCCAGTAGAATTTAATGGTTCATATGGGAGCCCTAAATCTCACTTTCCTGGACCTATTCCATTATATGGTCGTGTAAGGTATACGACTGCTCAGTTCGATTATTCTAACCTGTCAAATAACGGGCCTGATTTGAGGTATTCCTATGACTCTGACCAATACAAAAAAGATGGTCAATCTTTAGCAACTGGTCATGCAGCAAGCGGTGATAAAGTTAAAGATTATAACAAAGAAGGGTATGCGGTTACTAGTGCGTATGAAGTAGCAAGGCCTAACTATTGGTTTGACTCAGAGGCAACTGCAAGTATATCCAGTGCAGGTGCAGTTATCTCCGATGGTGATAAGATTGATCAGAGCACTGTAGAGATATATGATGCGGAGAAGCCAAATGCGGGTTATGGAGCAATCCCATTATCAGTGGGTAAAGGGAACTCAGCCGGTCAAGGCATGATACGAACGATGATGCTTTTGGATGGGAGTGTCCCTGTTTCACAAATTGAGGAGCATGAAGATCTAGACGATTCGGGTGGTCTTGTAAGAAACTACCACATGTACGCCATAGGCCTATGGAAAGGAGAAACCTACAAATACCAAACCTACATCGAAGTCACCTACACCCCACCAAACAAACCCGATCTAGCCGCTATATCAATCGATGCCGGCAGTTGTGTCCTCTCGGGTGCAAGCACGAACCTCACCATCAAGTTCAAAAACGCTGGTGTGTCCATCCCGAATGGCAGCACATTCAAAATGACAGTAGCTGCTGACGGCGCTGTGTTCAAGACTTTTACCTACACGGCAGGACTTCCGCCAGGTGAGAGCATAAACGAGATAGTCCCCTACACCTTCAATAGTACAAAGAGCATTACGTTAGCGGTAGATACTAATGACGATATCTCAGAAACCTCTTCCACGAATAATACGCTTTCCCAGATTATTACTCCACAAGCTAGCTGTGCGCCTAAAGGCGGTAGCTATTCCGGAAAAACCTCGGCAGACAAGCCTACAATTACATGGAAAGATTCTAATATGATAAAAGCGGATTGGACAATTCCGTCCAGTTGTACACCGGTTAGAGGACGTTTTATTTTATCCCAAGCAACGGGGGAAAACGTTCAATATGGTTGGAGTACACTGGGCAGTACATCAGTGAACGATATGTCTATTTTTGCTTATGGGATGATGGGTTTCATAGGCTATCCTGGCAACATGCAAAGTGGGCAGGTGGATATTTCTTACCAGCTTGAGGATAGTTGTGGAGGAACTTCTTATTTTTATGAGGGGAAATTTACGCTAGGTCCTAAGCCTCCAAATAAACCGCCACAGTTCGAAATCGGATGGTTTCCGGACAATGATTATTACACTCGCACATCCCTGTCAGAAGCGGTAGTTGGAGACAAACTGAATGTACGATTGCTGCCAGAAATTGCGCCGAACCATTATGATCCTGATGATGATTTTGTTTCTTTTGAATGGTTGTTTGCAAACAGCTCAAGTCCTTGGATTAAAAGTTTTCCTTCTATGGGCTATTTAAAAGGAGAGGATAAACTGACATGGCTAACGGCATCAACAGCCGGAGATCATACAATTTCGGCAAAAATGTGCGATGACAAAGGAGCATGTACGCAGAAGGAAGCGACAATAACAATCATGCGTCCGGAACCAGTTCCATGCATTAATGTTCCAAATCGCGTCGTGCAAAATCGACCTCTTCCCCCTAATGCCATCAACGGCGCTTGCAGCCGACCAGCTAAGAACAGGACAATTACAGAGTATTTTTGGACGAATAATCTTTCGGTTTATCCAAATGTCGGTATGGAAACCGTTACTCTCGAAGTCAAAGACAACTATGGTGTACGAAGTCTACCAGAGAATAAAGCGATCAAAAACATTAATGTCGTCGAGGATAAACCTCCTGTTGCGGTCATTAACCTCCCGCTTTTCGCGGTTCGTGGGAACATTCCATTTCGGGATATTTCATTTAGCCCTGATGGGGATATCATTGTTGAAACTACGATTAACTATGTCTATGACAGTAATAATGATGGGATTTTTAATGATCATATGCCATTCAATTTACCTATTGCAGTTGGTGGAACAGCACAGCTGCCGGCTGCGAAGATAGGGAAGTATAAGCTTACCGTTAAAACCAAGGAGGATTGGGGGTTAACGGATACGAAATCTTTTGTGATTGATATCAAAAATGACTCGCCTGAGGTCGTATTCACGGTAACTAGTGCAAATCCCGAACCTCCTTTGTTTCAAACCGTATCTGAGAACGAATTGCTAATGGCATTTGGGGACCAATGGGAAGGTTCTACACTTACAAATGCGAACTTACATAAAACAAAAGATATTGGTTTCACGTACAACCCTATTACGAAAGGATTTACTTCACATTTTAGTAAGTCGCCCTATAAAGCGCCTGCCAGCTCTTTGATTTTTACTAACGCTGCAGCGACTGTTGGACTTGACGTGGGAAGCAGCTTTAGCATGCCACCTTTGTATGACACTCAATATTTAGGCAAAAAAAGCGGAGTAGCCGTTCGCGGTGCAATCCCCTACACGGTGCAAAAGGTTGATTGGCAAGGTAGTCCGATTGGTCAACCTACAACGACCCAACTCAGTGGTATTGATCCGCTGACAGCAAGCAATACAGGCAATTATTTAACATTTGACGCCAAAGGAGGCAGCTATAGTTTATCCTGCAAATATTATTTTGAAAACTACTCAAGTGATGACGATGTTTATCATTGGTGGTGCGACTATACGAGGAAAAATGCATCTGGTCAAGTTTCGTGGGTGAAAAGCTTCGAGAGTAACAGTCCTTCGGTTGCCGGCTTTTTTGCTCTACCAACACAGCCTAATCACATTGGCAATGCAACTAACATGGAGATTAATGATGATGGCACGAAAATAAAAATACCTTATGTACTTTTTAATCCTAATTACTGCTCTTATTGTGGTGGCGGTGATCTTTCACGTTGGTATGATGTGGAAACAGGTTTTGAAGTACCTTCGGTAACAATTACAAGGCCAAATTCAGGAGATGGGGCTGTATATGAAGATTCCGAAGTAACCGTTTATGTGCATCAGGATTATAAGAGTACTTATAGTAATTCCAGCTATTCAAATAGTGGCAGTAACTCAGCTTACAGAGGGATTTACACGAATTATCTGACTTCGTATAACAAACAAACGGGTGTTACGAAGCGAGTAGATATAAGTACGGTCAATCGAGACGATAGCAGCCAATCCCGGGATGGAAGTGTTATTAGAGGAGAAGGCTCAGATCGTACAACAAGCTCGATCGTGCAAGTAAAATGGGATGTTTCTGAAGATGGCTATGTGTACATCGTAGATGGGTTTAATAAAATAACAGTCGCTGATAAATTTGCCACAAAAGTTGCAGACTTCACGACGGCAAATTTACGTCCCAAGGATTACTCAAGCAATGAACAATACTTATATGAAAATAGGCAGTTTACGATTGTATCATCAGGATTCGGGGCAGACGGTGAATACTATCTACAGCTCCAGGAACGATATCACAAGCTCCGAAGGTATAATTTTGTATGGGAATCTTGCGGCAGCTGCAGTGTTGGCAGTTACGTCTCAAGTTATGACGAAGATTCATCAGGTTCGTTTAATAAGTATTATTTCTACACGATAAAGGGGGCGGTTGCCAGTCCCAAATTGTATGCATCTTCTGAGGTCGGCCAAGTTCTAAAGAAAGACACGGATATAAGCGATGCGGACTACTCCTTTGACTTTATGCAAACGAATTTGAATTACAGCTTGAATTCACCGTCAGGGTTTATTTTCAGGGCGCAGAACAATAGGAATATGTATAGGCTGGAATTGACATCAAATTGGATTTCTCTTAGCAAAATAGTGAACGGGGATCGCATAGTTCTGCGAAGCAGCCCTATTAGTCTGAGCACGACAGATTTTGTAAACCTTAAAGTTTCAGTTAGAGGATCGAAATTCAAGGTTAGATTAGGTCAGCTTCCCATTTTTGAAGCATCGGACTTTACGTTCACTTCAGGGACTTATGGAGCATTCATCGGTGGCTTTGGTTCTCATTTACGTAACGTTTATGTGAAAATACCTATTGTTGATAACACGATAATAAGCGATATAGGAATAGCTGGGGAAGAATTGACGTACGGGATCACATATGAGGACCCAGAGAACGATCCGCATCTGATTGTTAAAGATAAATGGAAGTATGAGCATACCAATTCGATCAAATTTTTGGATGCTGGCGATGGAAAAAGCGGCTTGTCCAGCTATCATGGCCAGACATTAATGGGCGCTCCAACGAAAATACTTGATAAAGTTGGTATCTATAAACTTTCGTATATTGGCGTTGATGATCCCGCACCACTAGGTTATACATATCCTAATCTAACTTTTGCCGATTACGTCTCGGAGTCGGATCCTTATTCAAGAAATGTTTTGATTCATCGCAAACCAATCAGTAAGATCTCTTGCAGTCAAGATTTGTATTATAAAGTGACATGCGATGACTCACAAAGCTATGATCCGGATCGATGGTTAAGTTCCACAAATTACTCTACAGAAGCTACAGGAATGAACTATGCCTTAACAAAAGGGGTCCTTGATCGTAGATATGAATACATTCTTCCGGACGGCACTGCAGTCCCGGGGCTTATCGATCATGTCAAAGAAGTCGGGTTATATACGTTCAGGGTAGCTGTAAAAGATGAGTACAACGCTTGGTCAGACTGGGCAGAGGCGTATATTTGGTTAGACGCTCCGCCTGCCAATCATGCTCCTTTTGTAGATATAACCAACCCTGTCAGCTCTGACTTTAATCTTCCATCAGGGGCAGCATCATCAAACCCGCTGTTTGCTTGGAATGCTGTTGATTACGATGCGGATAGTTACATTGTAAAGTCTGAAATCGACGTTCAATATTACTACTACGATTATTCTAGTAATCCGCAATATCGATGGGTAAATCAGTTTACTCCAACTCTTATTCAGAATAGTCATCTAAAAAGCGAAGGAGCGACGGTTGGTTTAAGCTACATTGCTCCAATGACTTTACAGGATAATAGAGTTTATAAGGTGAGAATACGTGTACAGGATGAAAAAGGGATGTGGTCGCAGTGGTCGGAGAAATACTTTAGCAAGGGATACCCGCCATCTGCTGTATTAACCTTTCCCGATGGAACACACGCTACACCTACTCCGATAACAAGTGGCTTGCTCATACCCTCTTGGAATCAATCAGATCCAGACGTTCCAACGCAATATAAAAGTTTCCAGTATCGAATCCTTGATGATAATGGCAATCAGGTCACATACCAAGATAATGGGGTAACGAATGAAGCCATTCAAGGAGGCAGCTACGCTCATTTGTGCACCTATAATAGTAATTCGGGTTCATGGCGAAGTTGCAAGTACGAAACGACAAGCAGCTCATGGACGGTTCATCCAATCGAACAATTCGACCTGTCTGTGCTTGAAGGCCAATCAGGCCCATTTCAAGTTCAGGTTCGTGTAAATGACGGCAGGTACTGGTCCAAATGGTCCAATTCCGGATGGTTCACTTTGAACAGACCTCCCTCCGTGACGATGACAGTACCAAATGGGACGCAGGCTGCGCCTACGATATACACTGAACTTCGTCCTACTTTTCAATGGACACAAACGGATCCAGATCCCGGCACAACTTTCACTTATTTTCAGCTGCTAATTACAAATGAGGCTAATGACGTGATGGTTCTGGATTCTGGACAGTTTTACCAAGGTGCAGCTTCAAATGCGGGAAGTTGGCAAGTTAATCGTGATCTCCCTCCTGCGCAGAAACTGCGTGTCATAGTAAGAGTATTCGATGGCATTGTTTGGTCTGATTATTCAGCGCCAACTTGGTTTTATATCAATCGGGCTCCTGTAGCTCAGTTTGACTGGACTCCTAAGCCGGTCTGGGAAGGCGATGTGGTTCAAAGCATAAATTCCTCTTGTGATCCTGATGGGGATTCTCTGAGCTATGCATGGAAACTGGAGCAGCCCAATGGGACGGAGGTTCTCTTTTCCTCACCAACATTTAGCTACAGGTTCCTTATTCCCGGTGTTTATAAAGTGACACTTACTGTGTCAGATGGACGGCTCTCGAACTCGATTGTCAAAATAATTACAGCGGCTCCATTGACGATTCACTCGAATGTGACTTATACGAACAATTGGCTGCTTTTACATGAGAAAAGTGGTCACCAAACAGTGGCAGCGCCGAAGGATTTTTACTCCGGTGAAATTTTTGTGGTATTTAGTCAAAGCTCGCCGGAACCTGTTGACGAAGTTACGGCATGGATAGATACAACAGGGTTAGACGGTAAATTGCTCTATGTACCCGAGCGTTTAAGTCCGGCAGGGGATGCGACATCTTTTTGGGGTGAAATCTTCGATGCAAAATTTCAGTCATTCTCGGAGGGATTACCTGAAGGTCTGCAAACGATTCATTTTCGAATACGATATCGCAATGGCGTGATAAAAACAGAAGATATTCACGTAAATATTATCGGCAATGTCAATAAATCCGTAGGTGTTCATAGGGTTCAATAAATTCTAAGAAGCAGTTATCTGCGGATAGCTGCTTTTTGTATGAAACGGTGAATCCCAAGCTGTCCTATGATACAATTATCGATAAAAAGGCTATGACTAAGGGAGCGAGAAAACCTTGAACTATCGATTAATTGCATTGGATGTTGACGGAACGCTTTTGAATGACGATCATGAATTAACCGAGCAGACGATTGAAACGATCCAGGAAGTGCATGATCAAGGGGCGCATATCGTCTTGTGTACAGGAAGAGCTCCTGACAGCACGCTGCCCATCCTGCAACAACTTGGACTAGAAGGAACGATGATTACGCATAACGGAGCGGCGACGGTTCACGCAGACGAACGAGGCAAAACATTAGTGAATGAGTTTTCCTTTACGCTGCCGGAAATTGCCCCCATGTTGGATTACGTAAGGACAGAGGGCATTCATTTCGATGTTTGCACATCTTTTAATATGTACATTGAGCGAATTGGCGAATACGAAAAAGAGATGTATACCAAGTTTCTGGTTAGTCCCAAACTCGTAACGGATGTATCTGAACTAGGGTTGCCGATAGTGAAATTTACACTATTTAGTAACCCGGAGATGCTGGATCGAGTTCAACAGGAATGGGATGAGCAGCAGTTGTATGGTCATTTGCGAATGATTCGGAGTGGCGATTTATTCATAGATGTGATGAGCGCCAAGGCGAATAAAGGAAACGCGTTGAAGGCTTTAGCCGCAACCTTAGAGATCGATCCGAGCGAAATTATGGCTATTGGCAACTATTATAACGATTTGGAAATGATGGCATTTGCCGGACTTGGTATCGCGGTAGAAAATTCACCGGACGGGGTGAAGGAAGCCGCGGATGCGGTAACCGCATCGAACAATGATGAAGGTGTGCATAAAGCCCTAGTTAAATATTGTTTATAAGTTAAATTTCCTATAAAATCCTCGATTTTTGGGGATTTTTGTCGTTTCGGGGGTTCTTCCTATTACCAGGCTATGGTAGAATGAGGGAAATAACTAGACGACGGTGGTGTCATTATGGGGAAAGAACAGAAGAGTTTTAGTAGAAAAAAGAAACTGGTAGGGGCCATTGCTAGTACCGCGATGATTGCTGTGCCATTCCTGACGGTGCCTGTTGCGGCGAATGTGGAGACGGAAATTCCAATTTTAAACCACGATAAGCTGCAGACGATTGTTATTCCTGAGGGCGGGAAAAAATATATTAATTTACACACACTCTACTATGCTGGCAGGGAGTTCCAAATTAATAATACTTCGACGCTGGCAACTGTAAACCAAAGTTTACTACGTTATGGCATTTTAGAAATAAACGCGAACCCGCTAGTAGCAAATTCTCCAACAGGACTCGCCACATTTACTGTAACGGTAACCCCTTATGAGAGTGAGGCGACTTTCGACGACACCTTTAATGTAATCATCGTTCCAAGCTCCGGAAGCGGGACTAGTTCAAATTTTAATATTAAAAATGTTGTTTCCGTGCTGCAGAATTTCTCATCTCAGTATTCAGAAAAGTCAAAGATTGAAGAGCTGATGGAACATATTGATCTTGCCTCACCAACAATCAAGAAAGACGATCCATATAGTCAACCGGGGAATTTAATGCCCGTACCAAAAATGAATGTGATGCCGTTTGAGGCTTTTTCTGGTGTCGATGTGGATGTTAATTCTTATGGTGAAAGTCCGCTATCTTTTGATATTCATCAGTTTTTTGAGGATCCTGACGATGAGTCGAATGAGTTCAATGAGAATTCATATTTAAATGTTGTTTTCCCAACTTCAGGGAACGAATACATACGGGTCAATAATACGGAGTATGGCCAATCTCTGACTCCACTTAAAGCATCGAGTGAACCCGTGTATCTCCCTGTAGTCGTTTATGACAATGAGGGTGGTGTTGTTTCAGGGACAGTTCCCATTCTTGTACAGCCTTCGGAACGATTTGATTTAGAGGAACGTGCTTCTATCACCCTGGATATGCGCAATTATTTCAATAACGTAGACGACAGTTCCTATATTGATATGGAAATTATGAATGTTAGCGAGGGATTTGGTAGTATACCCAGCATAAACGGAACTCATGTTACGTTATCACCGCTTAATGGTATCTATAAATTTAAACATATGAAGGCAGATAGCGAGCAAGAATCCATCTGTTTTGTAGTTAAAGAGAATTACGATCTTTATGAAAATGAATTATCCAAGAGTTTTTTATATGAAAACAGCACCTTAGAGTTTGACTTAAATCAAATGTTTCCGCAAGAGGCGGGGGCTTCTGTTCAATATTCCGTGTATCATGAGAATCCTTCAGTTACTTCGATTACATATGGAATTGATTTGACTGAAGGAAACAAGTTGTATTTTACGGCGGACGCACATGCTGCAGATGGTGTCATGTATGAAGAAGAACAAGAATCTAATAATTTCACGATTATTGCCAAAGATTTAGTAAATCATCATACCTATGTAGATCGAATCAATATTGCTCCGCGCAACCGAGATGACTCACACTATACTATATTTCCAGACAAATTATTTGATTGGCAGAGTGAAGGTGAAGATGTAACAGTTTCATCAACAAATTCTGATTTACATTTTATCATTCAACATGGATGCGGCGTATATGTTCAAGGTGTCAATTTGCCTGCAAATACAAGCACGACGGTTATCCTCACCTTAGAGAATGGGAAAGTTGTATATAAAATCCCCTATACATCATATGGACCAGCCTAATTGATGATGAAAAAAATGGAACCATCCGTCAGCGAACTTTTAAAACAGAAGAACTACAAAGAAGCGGAGCTCGCAGCCAAAGAGCGCATTCGGGCTAATTCATTAGAAGCGCAAAACTGGGTATTTCTTGGGGAAGCTCTCATGCATCAAGGTTATGGGAGCGCAGCGACCAAAGCGTTTTATCGTGCTTGGCTGCTCGATCCTGAAGCGACTTGGGTAGTGCCGGTAATCGATGCACTCAAAGAAATCCCTGCTGGTGATGAAAGGGTAGATATTGAGGGACTTCTCCATGTAAGAAAAGTAACGGTGTCTGCCGGAATAATCACCTACAACATGGAAAGCACGATTGAGCGTTGTTTGGATTCACTGCAAGGGGCTGTTGATGAGATTATTCTTATTGATTGCTCTACGGACAGGACAGCTGAAATTGCTTCGCAATATCCGAATGTCACGATTGTTCCTTTTGTTTGGGTGGATGATTTTGCCGCCGCGAGAAATGAAGGTCTTCGACACATGAATTCGGATTGGGTATTTTGGATGGATGCGGATGAGCATTTGGTTAAAGAAGATGTGAAAGCTATACGAGAAGCTGCTGGTCTTTATCACAAAACGGCAATTCCCGCCATATTATGTTTATGGCAAATCAACTCCATTCAAAATCACATTAAACATAATTTTTCACAAGCTCGCTTATTCCCTTTAGGAAAAGGCCTTAAGTATTGGGGACGGGTTCATGAACAGGTGGGCACACAATCCGGTGTCTATAATCTCGAAGCACAACGTTTTAAGGTAAAAATAAGAGTGCTGCATGATGGATATGAACCATCGGTCATGAAGAACAAGCAGAAAATCGAACGAAACCTGAAGTTACTGTATCGAATGGTCCAGGAGGAGCCTGATAATCCCGCGGCTTGGTTTTATCTAGGACGTGATCTGCTCGGGGCAGGCAAAGAACTGGAAGCCATAGAAGCGCTTCTTGAGGCGGAACGCAGAGCATTATCTCAACCTCTTTTTGGCAGGCTGCTTGATGTGTATAAATATCTGATGGAAATAAGTTATCATCGGAAAGAATGGGAACATGCTCTGATGTACGGTGCGAAGGCTTTAAGCCATCATCCCGACTTCCCGGATGCCCATTACATGATTGCTCAAATTCGTATGAAGCAAGCGGATCAGCTGTATACCGAAGCAGAAGCAGGGATGAGAAGAGCGAGAGAAGCCTTTCACTCTTTCCGTCATATGGTTTCGCCCGAACATGAAATAGGAGAATGGAAGGTCGATCTAGCCCTTGCAGAAATCGCGCAAAGAGCTGGAAAACCATCCACCGCCAAGGCGATATATAAGCAAACCTTGAAGCAGCATCCACGAACGGCAGGCTTAATAAGCAAAAAACTCGCGGCTATTGATACCGAACGGAAACGTTTAAATCAACAAAGCGAATAAAAAAAGGATGTTCCCCATCATGAAGATGAAGGGACAGCCTTTTTTAATTAATCAAGAATTAAAGCACAAATGCGCTAGTAATGATAACCAGCAAAATGAAAAGAACTAAAATAGCACCTACGTTATTGTATCCAGCAGACATGTCAGAATCCCTCCCTTTTGACTCTATAGGATAGCATATGAAGTAAAGGACAGAAGTGTATAGACGTTTATCCTGTATACTCATATTTTGGACGATATTGGGACAATCTACAGAAGAATTATTAGATCTGTAGAGGAGGCGAAGAAAGTCGTGGCCGATATGATGCTTAGACCCGACCTGAAAACAGCAGGCGGAGAAGTCTGCGATATTATGTACAATGGGGAGTTTGTCGGTACGTTAACGCTAGTCTACAGGGAATCGGATCGACTTAAAGGCTCGATTCATCTGGAGCGGCAGTCCATTGCACAAGAGGACAAAGAACGTGTATATGAATTTGTCCAGTCGTATATTCAGAATGTCATTGATTCACTGGCTATTACGGAGTGCGAAGTAGTAGTCAGCTATAGTGATTATGATTTTGTGATCGCGACCGACCACGCCATTGGGCCAGTGATGGAGGAAAGCGATAACCGCACAAATCATTACTATTTGGATGATGATGACGCTGATTATGAATGGGTGAACGATGATGAAACCAGATTTGATGATATCGAGGGAACGAACGGGCCCGAAAGTTTGCACATGATTGAGCAGCGCAGGCAGCAACTGGGGTACGAGCTCGTCAATGTTGGAGAGTATAGAAATCGTGTGGAATATCATGTATACGATAAAGAATCGGAACTGGTTGCTGAAGTTATCACGCATGTGTATGGTTCAGATGTGATTGGGGAAGTCACCTGGCAATTTGATCCTTTTGATGAAGAAATGGATACGGTGACGGAACTGGTTGTAGCCGATTATGATGAAGATGAAACGGATACGTTCATTTTCAATATGATTTTTGATGGTGAAACGATTGACACTATAGAGCTGACTCACATAGATTTATTGGAGCTTGTGGATGACATTAGGGAAGAATCGTTAATTCCGCCGAATCCAGAGGATTATACGATTATTTTGGCCAGGGATGACGGGGATACGTTGACGTATGAGATTTATCAGCAATCGTATGGCGGTCTTCCCATCGGGACGGCAACGATCGACATTAGCTCCCGGCAGTTAACCGGTTTTATTGACTTCAGGGAGCCGGGGGATTCCGATGATCGCGAGCTGATTGCGGCTTTGTTGTTGGAAGAGCTGGATAAGGAAAAAGAGTACGAAACCTTCAATGTGTCCATGTTGTATCGGAATAAATTGATCGATGAAATTTGGTTCGAGACCGATCAATTGCATTGATCCTGGAGAAAAAGAAAAGGCATGAACCTCCCATTTTGCTAGGAGAGCCATGCCTTTTTTTATTGAATTAGAATGTGTTGGAAACGGTGATTTGATCCAAGGATAAACGGCCGGATGGACGAGCAGGGGTAGCCGCCAAACCAACGCTGATTAGCATAACAGGTACGTAACGAGCAGGAACGTTGAATGCTTCAACGAATTTCGCCGCGTCGTATCCGCCCATCGGGCAAGTGTCATAACCCATTGCTTTAGCAGCAATCATAAGCTGCATAGCGGCAAGGGAAGCATTGCGAATCGCTTCGTCACGAGCAACTTGCGGGTATTGATAAACATTTTCGATTTGAGCAACAAGTGTGTCTTTCACTTCTTTCGGCAAATGACCAGCTTCAACGGCAGGACCGAAAACAAGCTCAGCATTTTTGTTTGCTTCAAGATCACCTAGAACAGCGATAACTACGGAGCTTTCTACGACTTGCTTTTGACCGTATGCAATTGGAAGCAATTTCTCTTTTTGCGCTTGATCGTCAATAACAACCAGCTTCCAGTGCTGAAGGTTCCATGCGGATGGAGCTTGAGAAGTAGAAATAAGAAGCTGCTCAAGATCAGCCTTCGGCATTTGGTGTCCTGCTTGGTATTGCTTAACGGAATGACGGTCTTCCAAAACTTTCAAAACAGCGGATTGTACTTGTGTGCTCATTGAAATGCCTCCAAAAATAATTATTGTAAAATTATTAAAAATATATTAAAAGTTGTAACTCAAAAACAACAATTTACTGTAATCATAAATGTTATAGTTAGAGTTGTCAAGAGGTCTTCCGTGTTGTCGGAAAATGTTGGATAATGGAAGGGAGAAAGGGGTTGTCCCTCTTGAAAATGACGCAAAAAGAGTTGAGCCACCTTGTATTTCTATCGGAAGTTGTCCTGACAGGCAAGAAAAAAAGCCTCATGGAAGAAACGCTGCAATGCCTGCTCTATATCGTAAAATCATTGGAAGAGGTTGATCTTCCGGAGACGGTGATCGATCAAATCGAGTGCTTGATGGCAACGATTGAATCGGATTTGCGTGATGAAAACGAGCGGATGCAGGAAATCAGGGGTCACTTGGATTGGACGCAGAAGCGAAGGCGGAATCCGCCAGATGTTGATAGATTGTGAGAAATGCTCACTTCATGATATAATGTAGAGTACTGTTTTTTTTATAATTAAGAGGTGATAGATATGAGCTATGAAATCCCAAGAGATGTGCAAATGTTGGGACGTGACATCACAGAGAACCAATTGAAATATCATCACAAATCCGTTTTGATTTCTAAGGAATTTACGTTTGACAGTGCGCATCATTTGCATTGTTATGAGGGAAAATGTAAAAATCTGCACGGCCACACCTACAAACTGCAAGTTATTATGCGCGGTAAGGTGGATAGCCGGGGGATCGCAATAGATTTTGGGGATATTAAACGTATTGCAAAAGAACGCGTCATTGATCGCTTGGATCATAAATATTTGAATGAAGTGCTGCCGCCAATGAATACAACGGCAGAAAATATGGTTGTTTGGATGTATGAGGAGATTCATCAGGCGCTTCAGGATGAAAATCTGTATCCAGCCATTAAGCTGGAAGAAATCCGGCTGTGGGAGACGCCGACCTCCTACGCGGCCATCACTCGCTCGATGATGGAGGAGGAAGAGTAATGCGAGATATCCGCATTCCGATGGTCGAGATCTTCGAGACGGTTGAAGGCGAAGGGACCCGTGCCGGGTTCCCAACGGTCTTCGTCCGTCTTTTTGGTTGCAACCTGCGCTGCACCTGGTGTGACACCAAGTACAGCTACCCACCCGCGGAAGCGGAGAACGTCATGACCATTGCTGAAATTGTCAGCAAGGTCACTTCGTTCCGCTCCCGGCATATTTGCCTCACCGGCGGCGAGCCGCTCCTGTACGGCGAGAAGTCGCTCGCGTTGATCGACGCGCTCGCCGAGCTGGAGCAGGTCGACGACCTGCACATCGAGACGAACGGCGCGATCGATCTCGCGATGTTTGTGGAGCGTGTTGCCTCGCCGAAGGTGCGATACATTATGGACTTCAAGCTCCCCGACTCCGGCGAGATGGAGCAGATGATTATCAGCAACTTCGGCTTGCTGCGCGAGCAGGATGAGCTGAAGTTTGTGATCGGCAGCGAGCACGACTTCCGCACCGCGGTGGACGTGCTGGAGAAGTATCCGACGAAGGCGCTGCCGATGTTCAGCCCGGTGTGGGAGACGATGCCGCCGCACAAACTCGTCCAGCATATGCTGGAGGCGGGACTCTCCAAAGTAAAGCTGAATATGCAGCTGCACAAGATCATTTGGGATCCGGCGATGCGCGGCGTTTAGCCGCGCCCCAGCCGTGGTATCCCTTTTTTCAGTAGAAACGCGCTCGTCCTAAAAGGACGACGAAGTCATTTATCCTTGCGACAATAAGAAAAAATGAGGTGTCATGATGAGCATGAACAGCGATAAGAAGAAAAGAGCCGTTGTTATTCTAAGCGGAGGCCTGGACAGTACCACTTGCATGGGAATTGCCAAAGAAGCGGGATACGACCTGTATCCGATTTCTTTTGACTATGGACAGCGCCACAAAATTGAAATTGAAAATGCCAAGCAAGTCGCGGAGCACTATGGAGTGAGCCAGCGTCACAAAATCATTAAGCTTGATTTCCTGCGTGATTTTGGCGGCAGCGCCTTAACAGACGATAGCATTGATGTGCCGAACGTCATGAATGGAGAGGCGGAGGAATCCGAAATCCCCGTAACTTACGTGCCTGGACGTAATTTGCTCTTTCTCTCCATCGCAACGTCTTATGCGGAAGTAACAGGTTCCGAGGCGATTTACATAGGCGTGAATGCCCTCGATTACAGCGGTTACCCGGATTGCCGTCCGGAATTTATTCATAAGGTGGAAGAAGTCATTGCCTTGGCAACCAAAGTTGGTGTGGAAGGGAAAGGCATCACGATTGAAACGCCCCTGATTGATTGGACGAAAGCGAAAATCATCGAGGAAGGTTTGAAAATCGGAGTTCCCTACGAGCTGACGACTTCTTGCTACAACGGAAAAGCTGAAGCCTGCGGCGTTTGCGACAGCTGCCGTCTGCGTTTGAAGGGCTTTGAAGAAGCGGGCTCGAAAGATCCGATTCCGTATCTGTAAGTAGTTCAAAAGCTGAATGAAAGGCAGGGCGATTCGTGACCAGAATCATGGTGGTGGATGATGATGCAGACATCAGGGAGCTGATACGCGTCTATTTGGTTGGAGAAGGTTTGACGGTGACGCAAGCGAGCAATGGCGTTGAGGCGCTCAGTATGCTCGAAACGACCCCGGCGGATTTAGTCGTCCTGGATATTATGATGCCCTTGATGGACGGTTGGGAATTATGCCGCGAGCTCAGAGCGCGATACGAAGACTTGCCTCTACTCATGGTAACGGCCAAAAGCGAGTCCGTACATAAGGTGAAAGGGTTCCAGCTTGGCACGGACGATTACCTCGTGAAACCTTTTGACCCTCTGGAACTGGTGATGCGGGTCAAAGCATTACTGAAACGCTATCGTATTAACGCTTCGCAGACAATCGCGGTCGGCAATGTCGTCATTGACCGCACTGCCTTTGAAGTGCGTTTGCCGGATCAACGACTGTCCCTCCCGTTAAAAGAATTTGAATTGCTTTACAAGCTGGCTAGCTATCCGGCTCAAATTTTCACGCGAACACAGTTGATTGAACAGATCTGGGGGATCGATTACGAAGGCGACGACCGGACCGTCGATGTGCATGTCAAAAGGTTGCGGGAGCGCTTCGAGCCGCTGACTGAAGAGTTTCGGATCGCCACGATCCGCGGATTGGGGTACAGACTTGAGGTGAAAGCATGATCAAGTCGCTCTACCTCCGTGTGGTGCTGACTTTCTTGGCTGTTGTGGTCGTGAGTGTGTCTGTAGCCTTTCCGTTGGCAACGTTATTTTTCAGAAGTTTAATAACGAGTGAATTTCAGGATGAAATGCTCACGATAGGCAGTCAGATCGTTAAGCTTAGCGAAGATATGCAAGTGAAGCAGCTGGATACGTTCGTGACGGAGAGCAATCGTTTTAATGAAAATTACATTTTCACGCTTTTCAATGAACAGGGCGATCCGATGACGGCAGTTTCATTAAATAAACACGGAGTCCCCCGGATCAGCGCCTCGGAAGTAGCCTATGTTTTGAACGGCAGCGTATTCAAGAGCTTGGATTATGGTTTGATCAAAGATCCGCTTGGGGATATGAAAGTTGGCATTCCTCTTGTGCTTGATGAGAAGACATTCGCGCTCTTCATTCATCCGAATTTATCTGAAACGACCCGTCGTCAAGTACAGACAGCGATCATTACGGTTCTTGTTATTGTGCTTGTCGTGGGCAGCCTGCTTATTCTCGTTGCTTCGCGATACTTGGTCAATCCGCTGAAGAAATTGACAGTGGCTACACAGCGGCTCGCTCGTGGGAATTTCAACGTGCATGTTGCTGTGAAGCAAAAGGACGAGCTGGGGCAGCTGGCAGACAGTTTCAATCATATGGCTGGCGAGCTGAAGCAGCTTGAGCAGATGCGGCAGGATTTTGTTTCGAATGTATCGCATGAGTTTCAAACTCCGCTTACGTCGATCCGCGGCTTCTCCAAAGCATTGCGAGAGTCCGAAATCGATGAGTCAGAGCGTCTGCGCTACCTGGAAATCATTGAACGGGAAAGCGACCGGTTATCCCGGCTAAGTGATAATTTGTTGAAACTGGCTTCGCTTGAATCTGAGCATCACCCGTTTAACCCGACTACGTTTGACTTGGATGAACAGCTGCGAAGAATCGTTGTTTTCTATGAGCCATTATGGTCTGAGAAACAGCTTGATATGGATTTGTCATTGCCACGAGTGAAAATTTCGGCGGATGCTGATCAATTGAATCAGGTTTGGATGAATTTGATAGGGAATGCGGTCAAATTCACACCAGTGGGCGGGCATATATTTATCAAGCTTGTCCCCTTAAGAGATCGTGTTCAGATTTGGGTTCAGGACAACGGAATCGGCATCTCGGAGGAAGATCAAGGGCGAATTTTCGAGAGGTTCTATAAAGTAGATCAAGCTAGGCAGCGTGATACGGGAAGCGGGCTCGGGCTTGCCATTGTAAGAAAAATTATTGACCTGCACCAAGGCACGATTGAGGTTCGAAGCGAACAAGGAAAAGGGACTCAATTTTTAGTCACTCTTCCAATTTTAACCTATACCTTGAAGAAATCATGAACAGTGAAAGCTTGGAAATTTTATTTCCAGGCTTTTTTTGATGTCTGTTCATATTGGGTTCATATTTGAAATGTATCTTATAGAAACAATCATTAGATGAGGGGAGTAAAGGAATGAATCGACTCACATACTTTTCCATGAAAAATGTTTCGGCATTATTCATTATCATGATCATGCTTTTTGTAGGCGGCTTGTATTCTTCATCGCAGCTTAAAGTAGAGAACATGCCGAACGTTTCTTTCCCGGTAGTTGCTGTAACGACTACGTATACAGGTGCACCAAAGGATGTCATGGATGAAATTACATCACCGATTGAGAAGAAGTTGGCCAATATCGAAGATTTGGATTCGATGCAGTCGACATCAAGTGATAACTTCTCCATGATTATTCTGATGTTCAAACAAAATGTAGACACTGATAAGAAGAAGCAAGCAGTACAGGATATGCTTGCAGAAGTTTCTCTTCCAGCTACGGCTGGAACACCGAAAGCTTCAACTTTCGGCGCGGCTTCCTTCCCTTCCAACTATTTAGTCGCTTATGCCGATAACGGCATTAGCCAAACGGAACTTGATAAATCTTTTAAAGACAAAATCAAGCCAGCTCTTGAAGGAATTAAAGGGATTGACCATATGGACGTAATCGGCGCCAGAGACACCTCGCTGGATATTGAGCTGGATGCCGCCGCGCTTGATGTTTATGGTCTATCGCCAGGCATGGTATCGAATGCGATTAATGCTGCTGCGACGAAAAGTCCGATTGGCAGTGTAGAAATCAGCGGCAATGACAAGATGACGCGTGTAACGGGCAACTTGACCAGCTTATACGATTTGGAGCAGCTGGAAATTACAACGCCAAAAGGTGATATCGTAACGCTAGATCAGGTTGCAAATGTCAAAGCGATTACGGAATCTGATTTCATCGGTCGACTGGATAGCAAGCCGGCGATTGGGATGATTTTGTACAAAGCAGGCAGTGCGAATGCGGTTGATTTCTCTGATGAGATTCAAAAGCAAATTAAAGAGTGGAAAACAACTTTGCCTAACGTTACTTTCAAGAATACGTACGATAGCGCAGACCAAATTAATGAATCAATTTCAGGACTTATACGTGAAGGTATTGTAGGGGCTATTCTGGCATCCTTAATGATTCTGATATTCCTCCGTAATGTTCGGATGACGCTTATTGTTCTGGTTTCGATTCCGCTTTCCATTTTGATTACTTTACTATTAATGTCTACCCTAGGTTTAACGCTCAATACGATGACTCTCGGCGGTATTTTTATTGCCGTAGGCCGGGTCGTGGATGACTCGATTGTCGTTATTGAAAATATATATGCCTCCTTGCAGAAAGCACAGGAGCGTAATGAGTCTGTTATTGCTCTGGCAACGAAACAAGTTTCAATGGCAATTACGTCCTCCACACTTGCAACGGTTGGGGTATTCGCACCACTTGCTTTGGTTACGGGCGTTGTCGGTGGATTCTTTAGACCCTTTGCCTTAACAATCGCTTGTGCGTTGCTTTCTTCCTTGATTGTAGCTTTAACGGTTATTCCGATGTTGGCTAAGCTGCTTGTACTTCGCAGTAAACCAAGCAAAGTTCATCATGATGAGTCCGCACCAACGAAGTTAACAACGTTCTATGAGAAAGTATTGACTTGGAGTTTGAAAAACAGAATCAAAACGCTGCTTATTTCAGCGCTGATGCTCGTTGTGACAATGGCCAGTACCATTCCATTCTTGTCCGTGGCCTTCTTGCCTGAATCAAGTGCCGCGACGACAATGTATTTCCAACTGAAATTACCATATTCAACTTCTTTTGAAGCGACGGATGCGAAAACGAAGGAAATCGAAAAAGTCTTGTTAGATACGAAAGATTCAACTGGCGAGCCTGTTTTCAAATTTGTGGAATCCTTAGTCGGTTATGCCGGCAATGACGATGAGCGTACACCGTACGCGTCACAAATTTTCGTTCAAGTGAATGACAAAGTAGATGGCAATCAAGTAAAAGATGAAATGAAGGCTTATATTCTCTCTGAATTGCCAGCCGGATCTGAAGTTGAGCCAAAAGCGATGGAAGGTGACTTCGGCGTTTCATCGACGGACTTTGCCTACACTTTGCAAGGCGATGACCAACTTCAACTGGAGAAAGCAGCTAAAATGGTTAAAGATAAGCTGCAAACTTTCCCAGAGCTTTCTGAGATTGAAGATAACTTAAGTGATGCTAAAACAGAAATAGAGATTGCTGTGGATCAGAATAAAGCAAGAGCCTATGGCTTAAGCTCCTCATCTGTTCGAGATACAGCACGTGCCTGGATTCAAAAGCAAAGTCTGGGAGATATGAAATTTGATAATATCACATATACAACGACGGTTTCGTTAGATAAATCGGACAAAAACACGCTTGAAAAACTGGGCAATATTCCGTTAGCCGGATCAAATGGTTCAACGATTCTGTTGAAGGAAGTAGCCAAAATTAACGAAACGAAGGGCGCTGCATCCCTTGCACGTGAAGATCAGCAGCAGCTTGTCAAAGTATCCGCGAAAATTAATGATTCCAATAAAACCGGCGTAAGTGCTAAGCTTACCGCGGCATTAAAAGATGTTGAATTGCCAGAAGGCGTAACACCGAAAGTGACCGGTGTTTCCGACGACGTTAATGAAAGCTTTGGTCAATTGTTCGTCGCCATGGCTGCTGCGGTTTTCGTAGTTTATCTGATCATGGTTCTAGCTTTTGGAAACGCAAGTGCACCATTCGCTATCTTGTTCTCTCTACCGCTTGCGGTTATCGGTGGGTTGCTCGGACTCGTTATTGCGCACGAGCCACTAACGGTTACATCTATGATTGGTTTCCTTATGCTCATCGGTATCGTCGTCACGAATGCCATCGTATTGATCGACCGTGCGCAGCAGCTGCGCCATGAAGGCTACACGGTTCGCCATGCTTTAATTGAGGCAGGGAAAGTGAGACTTCGTCCGATCATTATGACAGCTGGAGCTACGATTATGGCTTTGGTGCCGCTGGCCTTAGGTATTTCTGCTGAGGGCGGATTGATCGGTAAAGGACTTGGTGTTGTCGTTATCGGTGGTCTGATTACCTCTACTGTTCTAACGCTAGTTGTCGTACCTATTGTGTACGAGTTGATTGAAAGCATTAAGAACCGAATGGGTCGTATGTTCAATCGTAAAAAAAATGACCAAAACACAACCACAAGTACGATAGAGGTATAAGGAGGCACATAGATGATTAACGATAGTTCAAGAAAACGTAAATTTAAATATCGCTCGATGGGCGTAATTGCGCTATTGACCGCAGCTGCGGTCTTAGCGTCCGCCTGTTCCGCGCCAGGAGCCAAGGGGGCTGCGACGGTTTCGTTAGCGCCAAAAGCAGTTAAAACCGAGGCTGTTAAGAAGCAAAAAATTAGCAATCCCATTGAGCAAGTAGCCGATGTAGCGGCAGGAACGACGCTTGATGTTATTTCAAAAGCAAACGGTGAAGTGCTGAACGTGGTGAAAAAACGCGGAGAGTACGTGGAAAAAGGTGAAGTTCTTTTCGTTATCGATAATAAAGACGCCTTGTCCGCACAACGGAAAAGTGAGCTAGCTTTGAAAAGTGCGCAAGAATCTTTACAGCAAGCACGAGACAACAAAGTGAACAACCGCAAGGATTTGGCGGACAATGTGACAAGATCTCAAACCGCTTTGACTAATGCTCAGCAAGATTATAACAAAACTCGCAATGATTTTGATGCAGGTACAGCGGTTCAACATCAAGTGGATCAAATGAAGCAAGCTTTGGACAGTGCGCAAATGAATTTGGAAGCAGCACAAAGCAAGCTGTCGGCCTTTGACAATTCCGATTCGATCACTTCCGCTCAAACGCAGGCAGAATCTGCCAGCTTAGCCTTAGAGGATGCGACGCGCTCCTTGGAGAATTATGAAGTTAAAGCACCAGGCAGTGGCGTACTAACTGACTTCAACGTGGTCGTTGGACAGACGATCTCCGCGGCAGCCGGTAAGGTCGGTCAAGTTCAGCAAATTGATCCGATTAAAATCAAAACAGAGCTTACCGAAACCAACTACCAGCTTGTCAAAGGGAAACAAGAACTAGTTTACTATAATCCAGATACGCCGGACAAAAAAGGAACAGCAAAAATCAGCTATTTAGCTCCGATTATGAGTGCGGCTACCAAAACATACACGCTTGAGTTGGAAGTGCCAAACAGCGATCACCAACTTCAACCGGGTAGCAGATTTATGGTGCAGCTGACAACGGAAACTGAAGAGCAAGTTGTTGCAATTCCAACGTTAAGCATCATTCGTGAAGAATCAGATACGTTTGTCTTTGTTGAACAAGGCGATCAATATGTAAAACGTAAAGTGAAACTTGGACGTATCAATGGGGAGTTCCAAGAAGTGATTGATGGCGTGAAAGATGGCGAGAAATTAGTCATTTCCGGACAGAACACATTGAAGGACGGACAAAAGGTAGAGAGCGCTAGTGCTTCCCCAGCTGCAAGTGCGACACCGGCAGCGAAATAAACCAGCAGCGAAACTACACAAAGAGGAGCGTATATACATGAAAAAAAGACCATGGAAAAACAGTCTGACCGCGATTATGCTTGGCGCCATGATCGTTCAAGGCGGCACCGCCGTATGGGCAGCCGATGCTGCGCCAACAGCGCCAGTTAGTGCCCCTTCAGTCAATTATGGACTGACAAGCGACATCCGCGCAGCCGTGAAAAGTGTAGCTGTGACGCCAACCGCTACCGGTTCACAGCTTGCTGTCACAGTTCGTTTATACAATGGAGGCGTGACACAGAACCGGGTGCCTGAGCATGAGCTTCGCGTGCAGACTTCCAGCGGCGTTTCCTATACACTGAAGCCAAGTGGAACCAATAAAGAGTCCTTACAGCCGAAAGAAATCGGCGAGCTTGTTTATATGACGGCCGTTGATACGAAGGAAATCGGCACGATTGATCAGCTTTCCTTCGTCAACGTTGACGTTTACTCGTACCCGAAAGTCGAAAAAACGCTGCTTGCAATGCCAACCAATTCCGTATGGTATGGCGCCACGGGAAGTGCAGCGTTACAAAGTCTTGCTAACATTGCTTGGGGCCAATCGTTCTCGATCCCAGGTGTTAACTCCGGCTTAACCTATACAGCAATTGAAGCTTCCATGCAAAATACAACCGCAGGCCGTGTAGCTGTCGTT
The DNA here is from genome assembly GCF_032461945.1 of Paenibacillus violae. NCBI lineage: Bacteria > Bacillati > Bacillota > Bacilli > Caryophanales > Paenibacillaceae > Paenibacillus > Paenibacillus violae. Next base: position 104,946 of record NZ_JAWCUD010000009.1, on the reverse strand, counting down.
ACTGTTCTGGCTAGCAACCCTGGCACAGGCCGCGAAACAGTGCCAGCATTCCGTTTGGATGCACAGTCCGAAACGAAGAACTACGAAGGAAAACGTGCGGAAGTAGAGCCGGTTACTTTGGAAGCCGGTGAGCAAAAATATATTCATTTTGCAATCCCGGTTGAAAATGGCGTGACCTTGTCTAACTTGGTTGTCTTGTCAACAGATAACTATGTTCCGAAAGGTGGAACTGATGCAGCGACACTAGCGACAGGTAAGTTAGCTGTTGCATGGCCGAAAGAGCAAGGCACTTCAACGGCAGTTCCTTATACGATCGGTCAACCGATCGCGTTCGATGCCTTGACGAAAGTGGTCGACAAATCGACACAAGTCTCTTTGATGGAGCTTCATCTGCATGAGAACCCAGGCGAGGGTTATAAAACTGCCGTAGCCAAGTTCAAACTAACGAACACGAGCACAACGCCAATCGCGCTGCCAGCGTTCGCATCGGAATTGGTGAGTAGGCAAGGTTTAACCTACCAAGGAGCTCGCCAAGCTAATGTGACTCAAATGATGAACCCGGGTCTCAGCTACGTCGTAAGCTACTCGTACATCGTTCCGCAATCGGAAACGGGAACCAGCTTTTCCATGAAGCTGCTTGATTCAGTTGCTGCTGCGCCGTACACAACGACAATTGCAGCACTGCAAACGGATCTGCAGCAGGAAGACACAGACTCAACGATTTCCTTGTATCCATTTGATCTGAAATTCAATGATGTGACAGTTAACTCGGTAACGACACCTCAATTGACTTACACGTACAAAGTACGTCTTGATCTGGGTATCGAGCAAAAAGAGAATGTTGTTGTAGACAACAACTTCTCCAAATTGAGATTCGAGATCGTCGATAACGCAGGTCGCGTTATTGGCTCCAAAGATGCAGCTTTCAATGGCGACAATAAATTGATTAGCGGCGTACAGACGTTGGATGCTTCGAACATTACAACGGATCAATTCAGCTATCCATTCACTGTGAATGTGTATGAAACAATTGAAACGGCTAATGGTACAGCAAAACGTTTATTGAAAGTCATTAAATAAATGAAAAAAGCACCCGTTCAGGGTGCTTTTTTTGATATATATATGAACCATTAGCGGTGTTAAACAGTGATTCAGGGGTGGATCGTGGCCTCGCTGGATGATATCCAATGTAAACGCCAATAGCGCATCTAAATTGTTCAATACATTGGACGAAATCCAATAGAACGGTCATTTTCAACCCATTAGAGCCGCGATTTATCGATCGCATTGGATTTCATCCAATAAGACGGCAAATCGGGCCTTTAAAACATTGTGTTCAGTGGATTTTGTCCAATGAACTCAATGTTTTCTTTTTACAGTGAGAGGTGGTTAAACACGCGCCTTCACCGATTTCGCATAATCCGAGGGGGACATCCCCACTGTTTTCTTAAAGTCTCTGGAGAAATAGTGGATACTGGCATATCCGAGCATCGCGGCAATTTCAGTGAAATTGTACCGGCCCTCTCTGATATAGGTTTTGGCTTGTTCGATTTTGAGCGATTTGAACGCTTCTAACACACCGGTTTGCATTTGTGACTGGAAAAGCTCCTTCAATCGGCTTTTTCCCAAATGAAACGTTTGGCACAACTGATCCTGGGTGAAGGATTGCGACAGATTTTCCTGTAAATAAGCGATGATTTGCTGAACAATGCGTTGTTCGGCTTTTTCTTTTTGCAGAGAGGACTGCTTAATCTTGGTGACGGAATCTATCGTTGAAGCGGCCGACTTCTGATTGCGAATCAGTGTGATAAGCAGCGCTTCCAAATATGTTTTGATCAACTGTTCGCTGGCAAAAGGGGCTTTCGGATTCCGTTCCAGATGATGTACGGAAGGCTGATCAAAGGGAGGCAGAAAGGCATGAAACCCCTCTTGGATAATGAGGGATAACATATTTCTTTCCCTGTCGCCCAGCGGCACAATTTTATTTTCAAAATCAGACATCGCTTCTGACGTGCATTCGAAGGAAATGACAATAAGATTAGGCGGTTTATGTTCATGTTTTACGCTAACGGTATGGAATTCTTCCGGTTTATGAAAAATCATATGCCCTTGCTGAAGCGTGTGGATGTGATCATCGGCCCGAACCTCGACCTCTCCTTTGTCGACATATAGAATTTCCCAAAAGTCGTGTTGTTCGCCGTCAAACACATATCCCTTTGCATACTCAAAATAGTGAAAGGAAATGAGATTTTGAATGGTTAGTGATTCTTGAAGCTGTATGCGTGGGAATTCCATGCTGTCCGTCCTTTCTTAGCGTCGTTGTGGTGATAGGACCCAGCCTTATTTTATCATATTCATTTTTGTAAAAGTGCAAATAAATCGGCTTTTTGGATAAATCTTATCCAACCAACGTCTTTTATAATAAAGGTAAGAGACGGAGGCGATAACGATGAAAAAAGGGATAAATATTTGGTCATTTCCAGGCTCCATGAAGGTGGAGGAATGTATAGCTGTCGCGAAGGATGCCGGGTTTGACGGTATCGAGTTGGCTTTGAACGAAACAGGCGAGCTCAGTCTTGAAAGTAATGAAAGCGAAATCAAACAATACCGCAAGATTGCTGACGATAAAGGAATTGAATTAACGAGCTTAGCCAGCGGTTTATATTGGACGTACCCCATCACGAGTGGACATGCAGGGACGCGTCAAAAAGCGAAAGATATCATCAAAAAGCAGTTGGAAAGCGCAGCGATTTTAGGCGTAGACACGATATTGGTCGTGCCTGGTGCGGTTGGCGTAGATTTCATTCCGGACTCTGAAGTAGTGCCATATGATAAAGCCTACGATTATGCACTGGAAGGGTTCAGTGAGCTGTCTGCGATTGCAGAATCTCTGAAAGTATCCATCGGCATTGAAAATGTTTGGAATAAATTCTTGTTGTCACCGCTGGAAATGAGAGATTTCATTGATAAAATCAATTCGCCATATGTCGGTTCCTATTTCGACGTAGGGAATGTCTTATATGCCGGTTACCCGGAGCACTGGATTTCCATTTTAAATAGCCGTATCAAAAAAGTTCATTTCAAAGATTATCGCCGCGCCGCGGGAGGTTTGCACGGATTCGTAGATTTACTTGCAGGCGATGTGAACTATCCGGAAGTGGTGAAGGCGTTGCAAGCGATTGGCTACGAAGATTATGTGATCGCTGAGATGATTCCTGGCTATACGCATTACGGTCAGCAAATTATTTATAATACATCAGGTGCTATGGACGCAATTCTGGGGAGGAAATAAGCCATGTTGAAAATCGGATTAATCGGGTTAGGTTTTATGGGGAGAACCCATTTGGAAAACTACATTCGCCTTGAAGCCGAAGGGGTTCCAATTAAAGTCGTTGCTTTATGCGATATTGATATCGAAAAGCTGGAAGGGAATGCGTCCGGTGGGAACATCGATACAGGATCCTCCGGCATTGACTTCAGTGTTTACAATAAGTATACAAGTGTTGCTGACATGCTTGAAAAAGAGCAGCTGGACTGTGTAGATATGACGCTGCCAACGTTTTTGCATCGAGAGATTTCCATTCAATGTTTGAATAAAGGCCTTCACGTTTTGTGTGAGAAGCCGATGGCGCTGAATGCCGAAGAGTGTAAAGACATGATTGAAGCTGCCGAGCAAAACGGGAAACAGCTGATGATCGGTCAATGCCTCCGCTTCTGGCCAGCTTACGAATATTTGAAACAAGCCGTTGCAAACGAAACGTATGGCAAAGTTCTCGCTGGGTATTTCTACCGCGGCGGCGGAACGCCGACTTGGGGACCATGGCTGCTGCAGAATGCGAAAAGCGGCGGTGCTCTTCTCGACATGCACGTGCATGACATCGATATGATTAACTGGTTGTTCGGTAAACCGGAATCCGTCTCCACCTTGGCTCGTAACGTAGTGCCAGGCAGCGGGTACGATGTTGTTTCAACCAACTATTTGTACGAAGACGGCAAAGTCATCAATGCGCAAGCGGACTGGACGCTGCAAGGGGATTATGGCTTCGATATGCAGTTCCGCGTTAATTTCGAAAAAGGCAACATCATTTTCAACTCAGAAGGGCTAAAAGTAAATGTGAACGACGGTCCTGGCTTCAGTCCAGAGATCTCTGCGGAAATGGGCTACTACCAGGAACTCAAATATTTCGTTGAGACTCTGATTTCCGGACAGGACGTAGCAACAGCTACACCTTTCAGTACGATGGACAGCATTGTTATTGCTGAAGCTGAAATTGAATCGGCAGATAATCGCGGTGCATGGGTTCGTGTAAAATAGCTATAAATCATAGAACAGCCTTGGAATTCCTCGAAAGAGAAAATCCAAGGTTGTTTTGTTGGATATTAGTAGCATTTGACTGAAATCGCTTACGTATCCTAAACTAAAGGCATTTGAAAATTGAGGAGCATAGAAGAAAATGATAGACACTCAGTCAACAGCAACTTGGAAAAAGCTAAGTCTATTCGCCATCACGTGGCCGATCTTCATTGACTCCGTTCTGCGGATGATGCTCGGTACCGCGGATGTGTTCATGCTCAGTCGAATCTCGGATGAAGTAACCGGAGCTGTCGGATTAGCCAATGAAATCATCGTATTCTGTATCCTGATGTTTGGTTTCGTTGGAATCGGAACAAGTGTAGCAGTAGCCCAGAATTTAGGAGCAGGCAGGGCGAAGGAAGCGAGCCGTATTTCGGCATTGGCGATAACCATCAATTTATTATTCGGGATCGCCGTCAGTATCGTCTTGGTCGTATTTGGCGAATCGATCATGCAGCTAATGAACTTGGCTCCAGACCAGATTGCCATAGCTAAGAAATATTTGAATCTCATCAGTGCTTTTATATGGGTTGAAGCTCTGTCGTATGCAGTATCCTCCGTACTTCGTTCCAATGGCCAGACAAGAGATGTGATGTACGTGACTCTAGGCGTGAACGTGGTCCATGTCGTAGGGAACATTCTGCTTATCTTCGGGAACCTCGGATTCCCTGAGTGGGGCGTAACGGGGGCAGCGGTCTCCACGGTTGTAAGCCGTTTACTTGGACTTATCGTTCTTTTTGTGATTTTATATCGTCGGATTCCATTCCCGATTCGCTTCAAGGATTACATCACGTTTGATAAACGTATTGTGAAGCAAATCTTGAGCATCGGACTCCCTGCTGCCGGAGAGCATTTGTCTTGGCAATCTCAATACTTAATGATTGTGAGCTTTGTTAATATCATCGGTCAAGTCGCGTTAAGTACTCATGTGTATGTGATGAATATTACGAATTATTTTATGGCGCTTGGTATGGCAATCGGTATGGGCACGGAGATTATCGTAGGTCATATGGTTGGAGCCGGCGAGTTTAAGGCAGCGTACCATAAGCTCATTCGCAGTCTGAGAATGACCTTCTTACTGACCTTTGTGGTTGTTGGTATAGCCTCTATCTTCCGCAAAGAGCTGCTCGGGTTGTTTACGGATAATCCGGAGATTATTGGGATAGGATCAGGGATTCTACTGCTAAGTGTAATTCTGGAGCCTGGACGGACCTTTAATCTCGTTGTTATTAATTCACTCCGTGCGGCGGGTGATGCTAGATTTCCAGTTGCCATGGGTGTTCTCTCCATGTGGGGCATTGCGGTGCCGCTTGCGTATTGGCTGGGCATTCACATGCACATGGGACTTCTAGGTGTATGGATTGCTTTTGCTTGCGACGAGTGGTTGCGAGGCTTGATTATGTATTTGCGGTGGAGAAGCCGCGTATGGGAAAGCAAAGCGCTGGTCAAACCTGTTGGCGGCGGCGTAGCAGCCAACTCATAACCGAAAAGCACAGGCCCCCTAAGGGTTCCTGTGCTTTTTTGGGTCGAGGGGTTGACATACACATGGCTGCTGGTGGCTGGCTGGTGTAATACTATTCTATTCAGGTTTCTTCTAAATAACTGGATGTTTGAAGGATATGATAGAAAAAATGCTAGTGTCCCGTACACTAGGCGATTAATCCTTAAAACCGGTATAAATGCGTATAGCATCTCTCAGAAATTGTGCGGTTCCTGGTTGTTTATCATCATAGTAAGCTTTAAATCTCTCATCATCCACATACATTTGGGCTAGACCGGCATGTGCCTCTTTGTTGTATTCGCTCCAGTAATAGGAAAGCCATTGCTTGTGCAATTCCGCGGCTTTTTGGGCGGCCTCACTAGCCGGATCTCCCGTTTTGAAAGCTTCTGCAAGTGTGGAGATGACTTCCTGGGTCAGTCTCGTAACCTCGTCATGCTCATCTTGCGTCATATTTTTCAATTTCTGATTCGATTTATTCACTTGCTCGTCGCCATATTTCTCACGAATTTGTTTCCCGTACTTGTTCTCGTTCTCATCAATCAGCTGTTGTTTAAAGCCTTCGAATTTCTCTGTATTTGACATGGTGGATATTCTCCCTTCATTTAATGCTATCGTTTTTTCCACATTGGCAATCAAGGCATCCAGCTGGGCTCTTTTGTCCAGAAGCTGTGTATAGTGTTCTTTAAGAGCATCGGCCTCATTGAAAGTGGGGGCAGTAATGATGTCTTTAATACGCTCAAGATTCACACCTAATTCTCTGTAAAATAAAATCTGCTGCAGTCTATCAACCTCTGCCTGCCCATAGATGCGATACCCGGAGGAATTGATTCTTGCCGGCTTAAGAAGTTCAATCTCATCATAGTATCGAAGTGTTCTGGTGCTCACACCTGCTAACTTCCCGAGACTCTGCACGGTGTATTCCATCTGTTCACCTCCTGACAACTTCACTCTACAGCTTTACGCTGCGTGAATGTCAATGACTTTTTTTATTGTCCAAAACCTGGATCAAAGTTATACAAGCCCTATTCAAAGAATAGGATATTACGAGCCATAAGGCTTGTATGTATAAAGAGCGAATGGGTGATAGAGATGTATGTGATGCTAAGTTTTTTACTTTTGGGGTTGTCGCTTTCCGCTCCAATCGGGCCTATTAATGCTGCGATGCTGGATAGAGGCATCAAACGCGGTTTTGTGCATGCATGGATGGTAGGCGCAGGTGGCATGCTTGCTGACGTCATCATGATCGTCCTCATTTATTTCGGTCTTGTCCACTTCCTTACAACACCTTTTATGAAGACGTTTCTATGGCTGTTTGGTTGTTTTGTTTTACTCTATACAGGGATTGAAAGCGTCATTAGTGCTGGCAAGTTGAAAACGGAGGGCTATAAATCCGAAGAAACGTTGGCCAAATCCTTTTTTACCGGATTCCTCATGGCAATCAGTTCTCCCTTGTCGATCCTGTTTTGGCTGGGAATCTATGGATCGGTGTTAGCTGAAACCATCGCCAAGTATGATAGAAACCACGTGCTGTTGTATACGGGGATCATGTTCGTGGGGATTATCCTATGGGATCTCATCATGGCTTCATTAGCCAGCGTATTTCGTAAATTCCTGACGCCACGCGGACTTTCGGTCATCTCCGTCGTTTCAGGTTTATCCTTGATTGGTTTTGGCTTGCATTTTGGAATAAAAGCGTTTCATGCCCTCTTTGTTTCATAGAGAGTTGCTCCTTCCATTTAAAGCTGAGCCCCCAAGTTACAACGCCAATCACTCCGATGAACAAGCAGCTGATCCAGAAGCCGGGTCTGCTCGTCGGGTGAAAGGCCGTTCCTGTGGTAGCGGCTAGGATCAGAAGCATGCCTGTGTATCTTTTAATTTTCCCCCATACGGATAACTGAAGTAATCGTCCTGAAGAGAGCAGGATGAAGAGCCAATTCATCAGGAGCATGATGCCTGCCGCGGTGGTGATATAGGCGTACAATTTTTCAGGCAGAAATAAGGCCATTAGCACGGCTGCCGTTATTCCGCCAGTTGTAAATCCGATGGCGGGTAACGGCATTTTGCGTTTGCCCTTTGTTCGTTTAGCAAATATGGCGGGAGCATTGTGATCTTGAGCTAGTGCGACAAGAATCGTGGTAACCGCAAATAGGGAAGCGACCATGGTCGAAAACCCTGCGATGATTAATATCGCATTGAAGGCATGAGGAACAAATGGGAGTTGGTAGGAACCTAAGGCTACCTGAAAAGGGCTTTCCTTTCCCTGCAGACCGCTCAGTGGGATCAGTGTCAAGGCAAGCGCTAACGAGGCGATATAGATGATGGTTAAAAGAAAAATCATCGAATTCCCGGCTTTCGGGGCCTCTTCAGGCTTTTTAAGTCTGGCGGCCATAATGCCCATGATTTCAATGCCGCCAAATGCATAAAAAGCATAGATGAAGGATGACCAAATACCGACTCCCCCTTTTGGCAAAAAGGCTTGCTTGGAAGTCGGAAACTTTGGCGGGTAGGTCCCTGTAAGGAATCCAAAGACCGCCGCGCCCGCGATAATCACAAACATCACAATGGCGGATACTTTGATAATGGCAAAAATATGCTCAGCACGTTCAAAAACTTTGGTCCCCAGGAGAATAACACCAAGTCCTAAGAGCGCATAAGCCGTGGCAAACACCCACATCGGGAACCTGGGGAACCAGAAGCGGGTAAAAAAGGATAGCGCTGTTAACTGACTACCCATGATTAATAGTTCTGAGCACCAGTAGACCCAGCCGCTGCTGAAGCCTGCCCAGCGTCCGAAAGCCTTGGCGGCGTAGGTTTGAAACGAGCCTTGTGCAGGTTCCTTGCCCGTCATTTTGGCCAGAACGTCATAGACAATATAAGTGCCGAAAGCTGCGAGTATAAACATGAAAAGGACGGAGACACCGCCCATTTGAATCGCGATTCCGGAGCCCAGGAAATAACCGGTACCTATTGTGCAGGCGACTCCGAGTAAAGTCAACTGCCACCACTTCATTCCCTGGGGCTTGCTCGTACTCATCTTGTCGGACATGAAGCCTCCTAAAGCCGTTCATTTGATAACAACAGCTGTTATTATAGCTTGACCACTGGTAAAATATACGTAGGATCATGCCATCTGAGCGAACAGCTGGTTGTCACGAAGGATGACGTTATAGGAGGCGAGTCTGGCGCTAGGCACATTATGACACCGTCCTGTGTGCACTTCAAACGTCCAACCGTGCAGAGGGCATTCAAGCTCTCCGTCAATCAGATCCACGGTGTAGCCGCCATGAGGGCAAACACTTGAGTAAAGGGTGTACTGGTCATCGTCTACCTGCATCAAAAAATATAGATCACGGTCAAGCTCAACCTCCACAGGAAAAGCAGTAAATTGATCAATGGAACCGATGAGGATTTCCTTCATGTTTGAATCTCCTTTTTCGAAATAGCGTTAGATTGATTATAATCCACTGCCCTTCAGAGACCAAGAGTGAGCCATGACAAACAAAGGAGTACGATACAAATGAACAAAATCAATCCATTATTAGCAGCGTTCCAACAAACTAGCTACCCATTGGGTGGGCATGGCAAAAGAAATATTCAAGTTCTGATAGACGCCTTGCAAGATGTTGATGGTCTTACGGATGGAGATACTTACGGGAATGGTAAGCTTATTGAAGATTTCCAAGCGGAAATGGCAACGTTTCTTGGAAAAGAATCGGCCGTCTTTTTCCCAAGTGGGACTATGGCGCAGCAAATTGCTCTGCGCATCTGGTGCGACCGCAAAGGGAGCAAGAAAGTTGCCTATCACCCGCTCAGCCATCTGGAAATTCACGAGGAAGACGGATTAAAAGAACTTCATCACATCCAGCCTATTTTACTTGGTGAGAAAGATCGTTTAATTCGTCTGGAAGATGTGCAACAACTAAAAGAGGATGTCGCTTGTATCTTGCTGGAACTGCCACAGCGGGAAATTGGCGGGCAGCTTCCGGATTATGAAGAACTTATTCAGATCTCTGCCTATTGCCGCAGCCGGGGCATCCAATTACATTTGGACGGGGCTAGACTATACGAAATTCTTCCTTATTATCAGAAGTCTGCACGCGAAATCTGCGAGCTGTTTGATAGTGTGTATATTTCGTTCTACAAAGGGATTGGCGGCATTGCCGGGGCAATTCTTGCAGGTGACGAGACGTTTACGAAAGAGTCTAAAGTATGGAAAAGACGTCACGGCGGCGATCTAATCAGTCTGTACCCATATATCGTTAGTGCAAGTCACTATTTCAAGCAGCGTGTAGATAAAATGGAGCAGTACTACGAGGGAGCCATAGAACTTGCTGCTTTGTATAATCAGGTTCCTGGCATTGTTACGAACCCTGTTCAGCCAGTCACGAATATGTTCCACGTACATATCCAAATGCCAAAAGAGAAGATGGAATCCCTGTTAATCAACTTATATGAAGCAACTGGGGTTGGACTCACACATTATGTAAAAGAAATAAACGAAACATCTTGCTGTTATGAGGTTTCCATCGGTGATCGGTATGCCCATGTACCGAAGGAAGAGCTTAAGAAAGCTTTTGCGTGGTTGGAGAATCAAATGAGAGAAAACGGCGTTTAGATCGTCAATGAAATCCCCAAACTGGTAACAGGAGGGGATTTTTATGTTGTTTTCAGCCATCAAGCCAATGGCCGTCAGTCCTGGAGGGGAGAAGATGCAACTCAAGAAAAAGGGCAATTAGCTTAATGGTAAGTATCTGAGTTAAATAGTGTCTTGAATTAGTTTTCTTACCCCTCTATTGTCCAGAGCTGAATTACGTCATCTACTTAATTTGGTGAATCTTTCGTATCGTATGATTTTACGAAACATCCGCTTATCGGAAAGGGCATTAAAAATGTATTTATCTGGACGTGTATTGACCTCTATGATCCAAGGCTTCATTTCCTTATCAATGCCTATATCTATCCCATATGAACGAAATTTCGGAAAAATGCCACTCATATGTTTACTAATCCTAATGCCTAGCGCCTTAAGCGACTCCACATAGGAAACTTGCTCCTTTTTAGACATAAAAGGGGAAAGCAGCTTTTCCACTGGCATCGGCCTACCCCCGCTATGGTAATTGGTCACGACCTTATTAGGCATCGCTAATCGTCCCACGATTCCGGTTACCTCCCACTTACGCTGTCGGTTTCGCTGTACCATAATGCGCAGATCAAACGGAAGTCCGTGATAGTGGAGTAAGGGGATGCCCTTCTGCACCAAGTAGACTTTCTTCCTTTTGGCACGCTGAAATGCGCTATACGTTCCCTTAAAGGTTGAGAATGAACGGTGCCGCGTGCCATTCGCCAACCGATATCGGGTGTCCGTGCGAGACAACTTGAAAATACCATAGCCACCGGTGCCATTACTCGGCTTTAGATAAACGATTCGATATTTTTCCAACATCCCCTCCACGTTTGCTTCGGTTGCAAGGATTGTTGGTGGCAGACTAAGAGCTATTTCCTCATTTGTTAGTAAGGCTTTGTATTTGCCTAACTTGTTATTCCAGTAAACCATGCCTTCACCCCAAGCATCAGTATTCATACTCTTTAGTATTATGAAGAACAGTTAATGGTTGTTTGGACTCCACAACTATATACTTACAACCAAGGTTCCTTTAGTGCACATTTATGTCCACACAATGTCTGTTCTACAATGTTTAACTCTATCGATCAGGAACAACCCGATAAACGTTTTTCTTCTCTACATTTTGTAAAATACGGGTTGGCACACATGATATTTTCAACACATCCGTGATCCCTTTTGCATTTTTCGTCAAGGTTAACATCAAGATTGTTCCTCTCAGTCTAGCTGTATGCCGAGGAAGTTCGGTGGATACGAAATTTCCTAGAGAAGACGCCGCTACCCGATTTCTAGTAAGTCCGTCGATGTCCGTCACCTTAAACATTCTTATCGGATGCAGCACATGGGGATGCGCTCCCAGTACTACATTCACACCATGATGAAACAACACCTGAATGAGCTGGATTTGTTTGCGGTCGGGATAAGTTCGAAATTCTTTCCCGAAATGTAGGCAGGCGATGATAAAATCTGTTCGACTCTTCAAGCTGCGCACGTCCGCTATGATTTTTTTATGGTTAAGCCGGTTGACTAACCACGGCTTCGGGACTCGAATCCCGTTCGTTCCTTTCGTATAAGCCAATATTCCGATTCTAATTCCCTTTACGTTAACAATCAGTTTCCGGCGGGCTTCCCCGGCGGAGCGATACGTGCCCGTGTGTCGCAGACCGTGTCGATCGAGGACATTTAATGTTCGCCTCAAACCAGATAGCTTTCCGTCCATACAATGGTTATTGGCTGTGCCTACTACATCGAAGCCCACGTTCCGGAGCGTAGCAGCGAATTTGTCCGGAGAGTTGAATAACAGTTTTCCGGGCTCTTCGCGGAAATGTTTGCCGGAGAAGGTCGTCTCAAGATTACCTATCGTTAAATCAGATTTCCGCAGATAAGGCTTCACTTTTGAAAAAATAGGGGCGAATCCGCCTTCACGTGCGGCCGAGGCGATCATCTGCTTTTTCATCAACAAATCCCCGACTGCTGCGATTGTGATTTTCACATTCAGCCACTCCTTTCATGATTACACCTTATGCGATAGAATAGCGAAATGCTTGTAAGTTAGGCATCCCCGGTACGGTCAGAAGGAAAAGACCCATGTCTGGATCCGCGTGAGTTTTTACATTCTAACCCTCTCAAGGTTGACGCCTTTCATTACTAATCGAATACGGACTATTTTCGGTTTTGTGCTTTTCATTTCATTTTCAGAAAGATAGGGTATATTACAACTATTCATAATGAAGGTGGAGGAAGTAAGATGGGCGCTCAGCAAAATCAAGAAGTAAAACAGTCATGGATTCCTAAGAAAGAACGCTTGTGGGTATTTAGTGCGATGGGAGTAGCTACAATCTATGTGATATGGCAACTTTGGAGTCTATTTCACTTACCAGCATCAACGCTTCACAATCGTCGTTTTGAGCATACATTCAAAGATTATGGATCTAATGCCCGGATAGCCTTATTCGTAGTGTTAGCGAATTACGTTTTAGCACTTATAATAAAACATCGGATTTGGACGAAATTAGCTGCTATGAAAAAAGGGTTGGTTATGTTACTTCGCATTGCCAAAAAATTTCATGCTGCAATAGCCATTCTGGCGCTTGCACTCATTACACTCCATGCAGTTGCCGTTTTTATGTATGGTTTTAAATGGGATTTCAACAACATTAGCGGGCTTCTTGCACTAATCGTCCTATTACCGGTACCGATATCGGGTTTATTCCGCTACAGAAGACTCGATAAGAAATGGCATCTTAGATGTGGACTAGCCTTTGCTGTGTTATTTTTGATTCATGCATTTTTATAGCGATTAAACTGAGGAAGTTGGTGGTATGGCTATGCATATCTTACTGGTTGAGGATGATGTGAAGCTTGGCGAGCTGATTCAATATAAGCTTAAAAAGCAACTGTACCAGGTGGAATGGGCATTAGATGCGGAGTATGCATTGGATTTAATGGAAAGAGTGACCTTCGATATTTATATATTGGACTGGATGATTCCACACAAAACCGGTATTGAACTGTGCAAAGAAATCCGAATGAAGAAGAATCGGACGCCTATCCTTATGCTAACGGCACGAGATTCCGTTACTGACCGCGTTCAAGGATTAAATGCCGGTGCAGATGATTACTTGGTGAAGCCATTTGATTTTGAGGAATTGATTGCTCGCCTTCATGCCTTATATCGTAGAAAGGAAACGAACTGGGAAGCGGATACTAAAATATTTGGCGATACACTTGTCATTGACCATAGTACATTTGAAGTGAGTAGAAACGGGGTTTCGATTCCTCTTTCGCGCCGCGAATTTCAATTGTTGTCTTTTATGTCACAGCATCCAAAACAAATATTAAGTAGAGAGCAGTTAAGTGATCGAGTATGGGGCATAGATGCGGAAATTACACTGAATACAGTTGATGCCACCATTAAATTACTGCGTAAGAAGCTGGACGACCCCTTTTCAGATAAAATTATACAAAATGTACGTGGACTTGGTTACCGCTTGGTTGTAGAGGGGGGAGAATGATGTTCGAGCGAACAAGAAAGCAACTGACGATATTCTTCGGCAGTATCCTTGGCGTTGTTATCATCCTAATCACTGCTTTTTTTTATCTGCTTCTACAGAAAAGCCTTCAACACAATGAAATTCAGAAATTAGATGATCTCAAAAATAAAATGGCCCAGCAATGGGAGCATCGCATAGAGGAGCAAGCAAAAGGAATTCGACCAATGGACCGTAAGAATGTTGAGTGGATATTCTTACTTTCTGATGAATTAATTGTTTGGGTGAGTCCGGATCAGAAAACCCAGATTTCACCTAGTCATTACACAGCAATGTCCAATCAACTCTTAAATTGGTCACAACGATATGAAATGAAACGTGAGAATGGTGAACGGTTTTATATGGATGAAAGTGAAAAAAAGCAAACCTTTCTAGTCAGTTCTCAAATTTTAAATGATGCTGGCGGCGTATATTGGATGGCCATAGACATATCCTCAAATGAAGCGCTCCTACGTACAATCAGGCTAATCCTCATGCTTTCTACTGTTGTTTTATTATCCATTGCGATCTGGTTAGCTTATTTCTTTGCTGGCAAAGCAATGGTCCCTATTAAAAAATCCTATGCTCGCCAGGTTGAGTTCACAACGAACGCATCTCATGAGCTAAGGACACCACTGAGTGTTATTCATTCATCGGTAGAATTATTGGAGGAATGCAAGGATACATTACCCGAGTTCGAACAGCATATCCTGGATAGTTTGCAGGATGAGGTGAAAAGGATGATCCGACTTGTAGAGTCATTACTAACTTTAGCCCGCAGTGATTCGAAATCACTTCCGATAAAGATGGATAAGGTTAATTTAGTTCAAGTTTCTCATCATATGTATCAGGCGATACAGCCGCTGGCACTTGCGAAAGGAATTATTTTAAAGTTGGATGCCCCAGTAATTGAACATGAACTTACATTCATTCACGGGAACCTCGATCAAATAAAGCAATTAGTTTATATCTTACTTGATAATGCGATTAAGTATACACCACCTGGCGGACAAGTAACGATCACATTTCTCACTTCACAAGACGGTAGACCAACTTTACAAATAGCTGATACGGGAATTGGTATACCCAAGGAAGAGCTCGCACGCATATTCGAGCGTTTCTACCGAGTAGACAAAGCACGTTCACGAGAATTGGGTGGCGCTGGATTAGGTCTATCTATTGCCGCGGACATCCTGAACAGTCACAGTGCTTACATTCATGTAACGAGTGAAGAAGGGAAAGGAAGTCTATTCGAAATTGAATTCCAGCCTGAGCGGATTTCAGTTTAATTTCATTTACATAATGTATCATGTTTGAAGTAGATGAAAAGTAAAGCAGGATATCACAAGTACTTCTTGTATAACTTGGAGGAATGAATATGGCTAAAATGGATAAAAAATGGATTGCGCTTTGTACGACAGCCATTGGCGTCATGTATTGTGCTGGATATATAACGACAGAAACGCAAGCAGCTTTATCGCAACCACAGCAGCAAATTCAAACCAATACTCATACAGTTAAAAGCCAGATCAAAAGTCAATATAAGAGTGGCACCTTCGAGGGAAGTGGCAGTAATCGGCGTGGGTCCATTGGAGTAAAAGTGACCATTACAAATGATAAAATAACCGACGTCGAAATCAGTCACTTTGCCATGCATTATTCCGAAAAAGACGTTGTTGGATTGCCAGAAGAAGTAATACAAAAACAAAGCGCTCAAGTACAGAATGTTTCAGGCGCAACATATAGTACACAAGCATTTCAAGATGCTATTGAAAATGCACTGACACAAGCGCGGAATGCCTAATGGTTCGTATTTTAAAAAAAACTAAGTTGTTTATGGATACGGTCGTTGAAATAAAGGTCGTTAGCTCCCTTTCAGTGACTGAGGTCGAACCGGTGATCGAGCAAGCATTTGAAGCATTTCGGAATGTGGAACTGGCATGCAGCCGTTTCTCTCCGGATAGTGAATTAATGAAGGCTTCTCAACAGATTGGAACTCATGTTCAGATCAGCTCCTGGTTATTTCAACCATTGAAGTTTGCTTTGGAAATGGCGGAATGGACACAGGGGATATTTGACCCTACAATCGGAAAAACAATGGAGTATTATGGATTTAATCGGCATTATTTAACAGGGGAAATCAGCTCGAATCTAGCTTCAGATAAGGCTACTTATCGAGATATCGACTTACGAGAGCAAGATTGCTCGATGTATTTGCATAAACCAATGGTAATTGATTTAGGTGCGGTTGCGAAAGGATTTGCTATCGACATCGCCTCCCAGACGCTGGCTTGTTTTCAGGGCTTCGTTATAAATGCTGGTGGAGATCTTTATGCTGGTGGGGTAGATGAGATGGGCCAAGCTTGGCGAATTGGCATTCAGCATCCAGTACACAAGGATCATATCATAGAAACCATTGAAGTATCGAACGAAGCAGTATGTACATCTGGCGGCTACGAACGTAAAAGCAAAGTCAGTGCAGAGATCCATCATATTATTAACCCGAACAGCAAGCAATCGCCTCATGAGTTGATTAGCTGCAGTATTGTGGCACCTTATGCAATGATGGCAGATGTCTTCTCAACGGTCATATGTCTATATGGGCTGGATCAAGGCCAAAAATTGATGATTGAAATGGAATTGAAGGGAATATTGATTACATCTAAGTTACATGTGGAAAGAGTTGGAGGGATATAAATGTCTACTCATCCATGGCATAAAAAACCAAAGAGCTATGTTATTATCTGCTTGGTAGCCTTTCTAGTTATAGCTGAGGTATTATTATCAGATATAAAAGGAATTTATAATGTTATAATTGCTCTGGTAACAGCAGTAGGGATGGATGGAATCTGTTTTCTGTTTGGGAAAAGAAAAAAATGGCTAGCCGACGGTGCTGTTATAACAGGGTTCATTATCGGCTTAATTTTAAGCACAACAACTTCGTGGTATTTGGTAGCCATTACTGTAATCATGGCTATTTTATCTAAGCACCTTATTGTTTTTAAGAAAAAACCAGTATTTAACCCAGCTGCCTTCGGTCTGCTATTGTCTATTCTCTTTTTTCAAACTGGGCAGAGCTGGTGGGGAGCATTCGGGGATCTACCGGTGTGGACAATTGGATTTCTTTTAGTAGGCGGTTACGTAGTTACCAATCGTGTGAACAAATTCCCACAAGTGTTTGCATTTCTTAGTGCGTATTTTTTGTTATTGCTACTAATGGGGTTCATGCATGTTGGAGAAGCTGCCGATGCATTTCGACCGCCTTTTATAAACGCTTCAATGTTTTTTGCTCTATTTATGCTGACAGACCCACCGACCTCGCCAGTCTCCAATAAGGATCAAGTGATTTTTGGTGTGCTAAGCGCAATAGTAGGTGTTGTTATTTATGGTTTTTTTGGTGGCCTAATGTACTTATTTATCGGACTGCTTATTAGTAATGCCTATCAGGTGGTTAGATCGAGGAAAAAATAACGCTACTGAAAACCAAAAGAGCAAATCTTCGGTACAAATCTCTGTATTGTTTAATATAAAAAGCCAATATCGTCGGTCTTTAGACAAACAAATTGGCTTTTTATATACATAAGATCAATTATTTCCGATTCAATGTGAGCAAATAGTTGTATTTACTTGCATGTTTTTGCTCATCTAATATAATGCCATACAAGGTATCACGATAAATACCAGAAGGGAGACCAAACCATATTAACCGATATTTCTCAACTGCAGACCATTCACCTTGGATAGCTTGTTTTAATCCTTCAGTATAAGAATGTACTTTTGGGTATAGTTCATTGCTGACACCATAGATCTCCTGTCCAGTAAGATCTTTGTAAATACCGCGAAACATCTGATTGTGTCCTCGTTCATCATCACGTATGGAGGCAATAAGGGCTGACTGTTCAGACGTTGGTGCAAGCTTAATAAGTTCATCGTAGAACAACTCATCATTTCTTTCACCCTGTACGGATGATTTCACTAATTCTAAAGCTTGTTGTAAGTTTACATTCCATATTGGCTGAAATGTGGCACGATATTCATTTGGATATATCCAATACATTTTGATCCTCCAATGATTCTATAATGAGATCATTTTATGTACGAATATTTCTTATTGTTCTAAGTAAATGCTTAGAACTAAATAAAAATAGGAAAAACGATTGGTCAGGATCTGCTGCTCGGATGATCCACTTTGACCTGCAGCTTGCTGCTGTGGGTCTACTTTTTGTATTCAAAAGACTCCAATGGGTTTCAATCGGTGATCGGTATGCCCACGTACCGAAGGAAGAACTTAAGAAAGCTTTTGCGTGGTTGGAGAGTCAAAGGAGAGAAACCGGCGTTTAGATCGCCAAAGAAATCCCCAAACTGGTAACAGGAGGGGGTTTTTATGTTGTTTTCAGCCATCAAGCCAATGACCGTCAGTCCTGGAAGGGAGCCCTTTGACGATCACGACTTTATTTTTGAGCCGAAATGGGATGGCGTTCGAATCCTTATCCATAAGCAGGGAAGCCGCATTGAAGCCTACACGCGAAGCGGGAGAGCGGTCACACACAAATTCCCGGAGTTACAGGATGCGTTAGGAGCGATTAGGACGTCTTCTGCAATTTTGGATTGCGAGGGGATTGTACTGCGTGACGGTATACCTGCGTTCGATGACTTTATGTATCGGGACCGGATCAGTCAATCAGTGAAAATAGCCCGTGCTGTGCATACGCATCCGGTGACTTTTGTTGCGTTTGACCTTTTGTATACGGATAGAGAGCATTTAAATGAGCCTTTAGTAGATCGGAAAAAGCGTTTATCGGATTCTATTGATGCTACACCGGTACTGATGCCGACGTTGTTTGTGGAGACGCACGGGAAGGCGCTTTTCGAAATGATGAAAGAACGGCAGATGGAAGGGATCGTGGCCAAGCGGAAGGGCTCGACTTATGTGCCAGGCAACAGAAGCAGCGAGTGGCTTAAAATAAAAGTTGTGAAATCGATCCATGTGGAAATATTGGGGTATAAAATAGACCCTTTCGAGCTGGTCATCGGACTGAATTTCAGGACGGTGAAGCATAAACCGGTTGGTGTAGTGGCAACGGGTATTACGACCGCGGACAAGGAATTATTCCTTACGCTGGCTGGACCGCTATGCACGGTAAGAGAGGGAAACACGCAGTGGATGGAGCCGCGTTTATGCTGCCGCATTGATTATCTGGATCGAACGGATATGCATCAGTTGGAAATGACGACGTTTCGGGGATTTCTTTTAGATATGAGGGCTGAGGATTGCGTATGGCCGTATTGAGACTTGTTAACAATAACAGCGGCCTTTCCATGCAACATTTCAACTTGATAAAATGGATGATATGGCAGGAACAATTACAATTAGGAGGTTGGATCTACGTGATGTTTGAACATATGGTTTGTTTTAAATTTAAAGAGGCATTAGCAGCGCAGAAGGAACAGGAATTGATAGCGAAATTGTTGTCGTTCAAAGGTCAGATTCCCGGCATTGTTGAAATTACCGCAGGTGTGAATGAGACGGAAGAAACAGGGAATAGGCAGGGATACACACTGGGATTGCGGGTGACTTTCGAAGATCGCGAATCTTTACAGCAATATGGCCCCCATCCTCTTCATCAGGAATTTGTGCAGTCACTCAAAGGTATCATTGATAATGTGATTGTCATTGATTACCCGATTAAATAGCGTTGGCAGATTGATAGAAGGGACTGGCGATTTTTGCCGGTCCTTTTTTGCTTTTGGGGAAACTCGATTGCAGGTAAAGACCAGTTACCTTAAGGGAATGGAAGACCGCGAGTTTACCCTTATTTCCCATAATAGAAATGAAGTAGCACGTTAGAGAGTTGGGAAAAGTATTATCGCTGTAAAATATTTTTCAACTTAAGGAAGGTGTCTGCTAGTGCAACAATGGAAGGAAAGCGACAAGCAAAAAAAGAGAATCACTGGTTTTGCAGGAAAATATCTTGGTGTTGTGATACTGTCAGTCATGCTTCTCTTGTATGTGCCGAACCTGGCAGGGGCAGTTGGAAAACCTGCGCATGGTCCTGACGTATATGTCATTCAGGGAATGCTGAAGACACTTGGCAGCTATTCAGGTGAAATTAACGGATATTATGATGATGTGACAGTCAGGGGAGTTAAATATTTTCAGAAAAAACACGGACTTCCCGTGACTGGCGCGGTAGATAACCGAACCCTCGAATCAATCACATATGCTTATATAAGGGCTAAAGGAGCAGGTCAAGGCGGAGCCGGAGGCGGCCAAGGCGGTGGTCATGGTCATGGTCATGGTGAAGGTAAAGGCATTGGCGGAGGTGGCAAAGGTCAAGGCGGAACCGGAGGCGGACAAGGTGGCCAAGGCGGAGGTCAAGGTCAGGGTGAAGGTAAGGGCTTTGGCGGAGGCGGCAAAGGGCAAGGTGGAACCGAAGGCGGACAAGGTGGCCAAGGCGGAGGCCAAGGTCAGGGTGAAGGTAAGGGCTTTGGCGGAGGCGGCAAAGGGCAAGGTGGTGGCCAAGGAGCACCGACGCCAGAACCGAACGGCAACAGTTATAAAGCGCCGAATGGCAACGGAGGACAGACACCAATGCCTAATGGCAATGTAGCACCGACGCCAGCACCGAACGGCAATGGTTATAAAGCGCCGAATGGTAACGGAGGGCAGGCACCGATGCCAAATGGCAATGTAGCGCCGGCACCGAACGGCAATGGCTTTAAAGCACCGAATGGTAACGGGGGACAGGTACCAGCACCAAATGGTAATGGGAACGGCAACGGTAACGGAAATGGCAATGGCAATGGCAATGGAAACGGCAACGGCAACGGCAACGGCAACAATGGTAACGGTAGTCTGTCAAATGACGACGACTAATAGGGATATAGTAGAGTAACTATGCGGAAAAGCCTGTTTCATTCTTATAGGATGAAATGGGCTTTTTTAGTTGTTTATCCCTGAGTTGTTTGCCCATCCTCAAGTTTCGATTCCTGACGCTGCTTCCAAAATAAAACGGTCAGCATCCGCTCAACCCATTCTTTGTCTTCATCGGTTAAAAGAAAACCATCGAACATCAGCTCATTCTCGCGCAGAAACCTCCGTAAATTGACGGGGTTGCTCTGAAATTTCTCAGTGGAAGGTGATGATTCCAAGTACCCGGCGAGGTCCATAAGCTCAGAATACGACGTGTTGAGTCCTTCCGAAAGTTTCATCAACACATCCGGAGAGGGGATACCGCGGTTTCCGTTTTCCAACTGGGAGATGTATGCCGCAGAAACGCCAGAGCGGTCAGCTAACTCCCGCAAAGTAAACCCTTTTAATTTACGTAAATCTCGTAATTTATCATAGAAATACATGTGTTTTCACCCTCGCGATTCGAAAAGTAAACAGTAGTAAACATTTTAATAATATCATGTATACAAAAGTAAGTATACTGAGCGGTGGGCTGAAAGATGGCCGGAAGTTTGTTATTTCGAGTAAACGTTTTTGATTGCAATAGTTAAATATTGTGATATAATAGAAACTAGGGGAACAAAATGAGAACGGGAGGGGAGCAGAAACTACTGACAGATGATCTGGGAAAATAAAGATCGTTACTGGAAAATAAAGTTTGTTAGTCGTTGTTAACTTTTGTAAACAAGTGGTTTTGGGCGAAATTAATGAAGAAGTGTGTGCAACTTATCAAAATTTATTTCAGATAATTCAGTCTCCTGAAGGTTACGGTCCTAATAAGAACATTTTATTAGATAAGTTTTAAATGACATATCATAAGTTTTTTTAATAAGCGTTCAAGTTAATAGTTGAAGGAGAGCAGGGATATGAGGATAAAGGCTAAAACCGACTCGTTTATGCGGGCTAGAATTATTAAAGGATACTCCCAGAGGGAGTTGGCAAAACACTCGGGGTTAAGTCATTCCTATATCAGTCTACTGGAAAGATCACTAAAGTCAGTGGGACCTGCAACAGCAAAGAAGTTAAGTGATTTATTGGGAAAGGATTTGGAGGATGTGTTTCGGATTGATTAGTGATTAAGAAAATAAAGGGTTTATGAAAGGGGAAAATAATGCACGAAATCAATTTTTTTTTTTTCGATTTTTCCAGAGGAAGACTACTGAAGTGTAGTTGCTAGATATAACAAGTATTCATCACACTCTACTCTAAATAAAACGAATAAAGAACTTTTTAATAAAAACTCTGCAAGAATTGGGTTAGTTCCAAATAATTTAAATGGGTTAATTAGTAAAGCAAGGGATAGTTACAAAGAGAAAAAGAAACGATGTCTTATAATAATACTTTATTACCACTCATTATTTCGTTTTTAATTCGCAACTTGAGAAATTAAAAAAATATATGTTTAGTGGGTATGCAATAAATCTATGCAATAAATCCAGTTGCTACCTTATTAAGAAAATTCATTTCAAATGATATTAGGTGCTGCCCAAAATGTATCTCAGAAGATTACAAAAATATTGGTGAGGCTTAAATCCACAGATTACAGCAGCTAAATTTAATAAATATTTGTTACATACATTTTGTTCCGCTTGTGTTGTCTATGGACTTCACTAACGGAACGGAAGAGAATCTTTTCTCAATAGAATATTAATTTTGAGAAGAATCTAAGGAAAATATGTATGATTATTTACGGAAATCCCTTTTGGAATTGGTCCTTGGAAATGCATGGGAGTGCTTTTGAGAGCGATTAGCTGTATTCTTTGCATACTAACACTCTTATTTGGGATAATTCTGAATATACTGGGCTACTCGAACAAAAAAGTAAGTGGGATTGCGTTATATTATATGAATCTTTAACGTGGGAGCAACTCAAATGAACATTTGTATGAAAAAAGTCTTAAAAACGGTAGCCAGTTCATATGCCATAAACTGACTAGAAGATTAGTCTGCCTTTATGAAGAGACTTCATATTTTTATTGGAGTTAGAAATGATAGGGAGCATTTTCAAGCTACTAATCATGGGAGAAAGGCAGAGGTGGCAAGTGGGGACGTACTCAAACGAAAAATTGTCCCGAATCCACCCATTACAATCTTCTTTATCGCATGCCCAGACTTTCGTGTTTTCATGAATGAGCACCTCTAACGATTTTCTTCGAAAATACATAGTTTTCTCTCCTCCTTAGATAAAAAAACTGCCCTTAACACTTGTTAAGGACAGTTCACTGTGAATTACAGTTTTACAACGTTTTCGGCTTGAGGACCGCGGTTGCCTTGAGCTACATTAAATTCAACGCGTTGTCCTTCGTCCAACGACTTGAATCCATCCCCTTGAATTGCGGAGAAATGAACGAATACGTCATTTCCGCCCTCCATTTCAATAAATCCAAAGCCTTTCTCTGCGTTAAACCATTTCACTGTTCCTGTTTCCATAATAAAATTACCTCCAAATTGTTATTAACATGCTTTTTTAAACAAAAAAATCACACATTGAAAAAGGTACCATTACATTACACAAATGATCACTTTTTCAATATGTGAGTTTATGTCAAAAATGTTTACTAGTTAATGATAACACACAAAAGTGTGATAAGCAAATTTGTATTGTTCTCCCTTTCCTATATGACATATGTCATACCATCTACATGATGTTTATGACTGCAACGAATTGAAAGCGATATCTATAATGAAGATAGGACAATACAACTGGTATTCGCTTTCATGTCCTGCGCACCATACCGAGGAGGAACAATACGATGACACAATCAACGCTAACTAACTTAAAAAAACAGGTTGCCCCTTATGAAATAACAAATACGAGGGCTAGTATCAAACAGCTAATTAACACCTTAGGACCATTAATCCTTCTATGGGCAGTTGCTTATCTTAGCCTTTCTATATCCTATTGGATCACACTACCGATTACGATTATCGCATCCGGTTTCGTTATACGAACTTTTATCATTTTCCATGATTGTTGTCATCAATCGTTCTTCAAAAGCCGGAGAGCTAACGAAATAATCGGCACGATTACGGGTATTCTTACACTTTTTCCCTATCAGCAATGGAAGAATAGTCATTCTATCCATCATGCATCGAGTGGTAATCTCGAGAAACGTGGAATAGGTGATATGTGGGTACTTACCGTCGATGAATATGCGGCATCTTCCTTATGGGTCCGAATTGCGTATCGGTTATATCGGAATCCATTTATTATGTTCGGACTTGGTCCTGTCTTTTTGTTCCTATTTACGAACCGCTTTAATACAAAAGGTGCAAGACGCAAGGAAAGAATCAGTACTTATATGACGAATGTCTTCATCCTTGCTTTATATGGGGGACTGATCTTGTTAATTGGTTGGCAGTCGTTTGTTCTAATCCAAGCTCCAATCATGTTCATAGCGGGTTTGATGGGAATCTGGTTATTTTACGTGCAACATCAGTTTGAAGACTCATACTTCGAGAATGAGGATGAGTGGAGTTATGTGAAAGCCGCGATAGATGGAAGCTCCTACTATAAGCTGCCGAAGCTTTTGCAATGGATTACTGGAAATATTGGATTTCATCATGTCCATCATTTGAGTCCGAAAGTGCCAAATTATAATCTGGAAAAGGCGCATAATGCAACGCCTCCGCTTCATAAAGCAACGACCATTACAATTGGAACTAGTTTGAAGGCGTTAAATTTCCGTCTTTGGGATGAGCGTAATAAAATGTTTGTCGGTTATAAAAATAGTAAACAGGTGCACCTTAAGGAAGATGAGCATGATACTTTTGCTAACTCAATAAAAGTAAAAGTGCGTAAATCAAGCTTGCAAGGGTAGTAAATACATCGTTTCATGTTTATGCTAAAATATAATTAAATCTATGTTGAAGAAAAAGAGGCTAAACGGACTATGCAAAAGTGGTATCAAATTTTTCACAAAAACACCGGTCTTAGTCCGTATGTGTGGGTTGTCTTCTATATCCTCCCTTTTTATTTCATATTTCGTTCTTCGACCCTCTATCACATTGTATTAGGCACAATCATGATTATGGTTTTCTTTAGTTGTTATGTGCTGTCCTTCGTATCGAAAGGATGGATTGTGTACTTTTGGACTAGTATACAAATTATTATTTCGATTATCATGGCAATCGTATTCAGTTATGTGTATTTCTCTCTGTTTTTAGCATTTTTTATTGGCACCATGAAAAGTAAGGCAGGATTTATCACATTGTACTGCATTCATCTAGTAACGACGATTGTTACGATTAACTATGGATTGGTATCACAAAATCCTGTGTATTTTGACCAATTGCCTTTTATCATTATTAGTGTCATTGCTGTTATTCTCATTCCAGTCACTACGTTCAATCGAAACAGGAGTGAGCAACTCCAAGGACAACTAGAGGATGCAAATAAGCGGATTTCCGAATTGGTAAAACTAGAAGAGCGTCAGAGAATTGCCCGCGACTTACACGATACACTTGGTCAGAAGCTATCATTAATTGGTCTGAAGAGTGATTTGGCTGGGAAATTAATTAGCAATAATCCAACCCAAGCACAAATCGAAATCAATGATGTTCGTCAGACGGCTAGAATTGCATTAAAGGAAGTTCGGGAAATCGTAACGCAAATGCGCGGCACTAGACTAGTGGAAGAGATATTTCGAATAAAACAGATTTTGAAGGCTGCCGAGATTGAGCTTATTTTGGAGGGAGATCCGAAGTTAACTAACACTTCCTTGATTAATGAAAATGTGCTGAGTATGTGTTTGAAGGAATCGGTTACGAATATTATCAAACATAGCAGCGCTACTAAGTGTTCAATCTCCATTGAGCCATCACCAAGCGATCTTGTTATCAAGGTTGGGGACAATGGGATTGGCATGACGAAAGAATGTCTTGTGTTACTTGGAAATGGATTACGAGGCATGAAAGAGCGACTTGAGTTTGTAAACGGTTATATGGAAATTGTCTCAGATCATGGAACAACGATTGTTATTAAAGTGCCGAATGCCATCATACCACCAGAAAGGGAGGTGCGGATATGATCCGAATTGTGATTGCCGAGGACCAACGGATGCTGTTAGGGGCACTTGCATCCTTACTTGATTTGGAAGAGGATATGCAAGTCGTTGGTAAAGCAAGCAATGGCGAGGATGCTGTAAAACTTGTTAAACTGCATAAGCCAGATATTTGTATCATGGATATCGAAATGCCAATAATGAACGGTCTAGACGCGGCTGCGGAGCTAAAGGGATTGGGTTGTAAAGTCATTATATTGACCACGTTTGCCCGCTTTGGGTATTTTGAAAGGGCCGTGAAGGCGGGTGCCAACGGTTATTTGTTGAAAGATAGCCCAAGCGAGGAATTGGCTACCTCGATTCGGAGTGTGATGGCTGGCAGGAGAATCTATGCCTCAGAGTTAGTAGATGAGACCTATAAGGAAGAAAATCCTTTGACGGAGAGGGAAAAAGAAGTGCTGACCCTGATCGCCGACGGTAAAAATACGAAGGAAATTGCTAGTCATATGTACATTACAAGCGGAACCGTTCGCAACTACATTTCCGTTATTCTTGATAAGCTCAATGTCACTAATCGAATTGAGGCTATTATGCGTTTCAAAGAGAAGGGATGGTTTAATGACAAGCCCAAAAAAGGTGAATAGGTACCCTAGGCTGGCACTTGAAAAAAGGTGTTCAGGTATGTGGGTACCTTTTTGTAATTTAGACTCGCGGCCCGTTGCTGAGGGTCTCTTTTTTTATTCGCCTAATGGGTAGTACTGCTGGGCGCTATCATTGACTGTATGATGAATTTATCATTCTTATATTGCATTATTGAAACTCAAAAAATATTACGAAAGCTGAGTAGTTAAAAGATAACGAAATAGAAGACCAGGTCGCTGTAATCATCGATCTGGTTTTTTTATGTCTCGGTCCAATGACTATTTACATGTTGACAGCTTCAAAGAATCGTATTATATTTCATATTGTTAGAATAAATAATTATAGGATATATAATTCTAACTAAAATTAATACGGAGGAGTGGGTGTAAGATGCATATTTTATCTATTATTCTACAGAGCGTTTTGGGTATCGGGTTTGTGTTATTTGGCCTCATGAAATTTGGCAAGCAGATGGTTGAAGAATTTAAGCGATACAGGCTGTCATCAGCGACAAGGATTTTTACAGGCTTAGTCGAAATCATTTCCGCCGTTATTATTATTATTGGCATTTGGGTTGATCCATATGCTCTGGTAGGAGGAATATTGATTGCAGTAACGATGGTTGTTGCAGTCCTTGTCCATTTAGTTCGTGTTAAAGATCCAGCGGCAAAAGCAATGATGCCTTTCATCCTGTTGATACTGGCCTTAGCTGTCATCAGCTTGAACTGGAATACTCTATAAAAAGGTGGTAGTTGAATGACGGAACGGGATGCTGAAGGGAAAGCTCTTGATTTAAGACTTTCGCGCGTATTAAGGAACATGGTGAATGCTCTGTATGGGAGCTTGGAACGCGATATTGAGAACTATGGATTGGACAGGGAAACCTTCCAGATCCTCGAGTTTCTTTACAACAAAGGTCCGCATCCAATCCAAAAAATAAGTGAAACCTTCTCGATCCCAAGCGGAAGCATCACGTACGTCGTCGATAAATTAGAGAAGAAGGGGCTCGTAGAACGGCTTCCAATCCCAGGCGACAGGCGTAAGACGAATGTAGCCTTGACGGGGGAAGGGCGAAGCTACTTCGATACCATTTTTCCCAAGCATGCGCAATTAATATCCGACAGTCTCTCTTTCGCGACAGACGAAGAGAAGCTTGGGCTGATTCATGTGCTAAAGAAGATCGGATATGGCATAAAGGAACGTGAAGCCACGGCAAACAAGGATGATTCTGTTTAATAGAAAGAACTACAATTTTGCGCAAGGGGGAAATGAAAAATGAAAATGGAGATTGGTGTAGATACGTTTGTTGAAACCACACCGGATGCTCAAACAGGAGAAACGATAAGCCATGCACAGCGTTTGCGTGAGGTTGTGGAAGAGATCGTGCTCGCGGATCAGGTTGGGCTGGATGTCTTTGGCGTCGGTGAGCACCATAGGAAGGAATTTGCGGATTCCGCTACGGCTGTTATTTTGGCGGCAGGTGCGGCATTGACGAAAAAAATTCGACTAACGAGCTCGGTAACGGTACTTTCCGCTGTTGATCCTGTTCGGTTGTTCCAGCAATTCGCTACACTCGACGGAATTTCAAACGGCCGCGCGGAAATTATCGCGGGTAGAGGCTCCATGGTCGATGCCTTCCCATTGTTTGGGTACGATTTGAAAGACTATGAAGAACTTTTCGAGGAGAAACTGGAACTGTTATTAAAGTTAAGGGAGTCGGAGAAAGTGTCATGGCGAGGAGGACATCGTCCGGCCTTTACGAATCTAGGCGTGTACCCTCGTCCAGTTCAGGATCAACTGCCGATCTGGCTGGGCAGCGGGGGAAATACAGGTTCTGCTATAAGAGCCGGTATGCTTGGATTACCTCTGGTATTGGCTATTATTGGTGGTAGTCCTTTACATTTTGCACCGTTGATTCCACTCTATAAAAAAGCGGCCGCTCAAGCAGGACACGATCCAGCCAAATTAAAAATAGCTGTACACTCGCTAGGATTCGTTGCCGATAGTACTTCACTTGCAGTAGATCAGTTTTTCCCTCCCACACAGGCATCTTTTAATTATTTTGCGAGAGAGCGCGGCTGGTCTCAATATACTCGTGCAGGTTTCGATGCCTCACGCACGTTAGAAGGTGCGTTATACGTCGGCGATTCCGAAACAGTGGCGAACAAAATCATTTATATGCGCCAGCATTTAGGCTTCTCCCGTTTCTTCTTGCACTTACCTGTGGGTACCATGCCGCATGAGCAAGTGATGAGAGCCATTGAACTGTTGGGGACAGAAGTAGCCCCTCGCGTTCGGGAAGAGGTTGCAAGATTGGAAGCAATGGAGCAAGACTCCAGATAAAAATGACGATCTGCTGAGTTTTTACAACAAAGGAGGATTCAATCATGGGAATACTTGACAATAAAGTCGTATTGGTTACTGGTACCGGCGGTGGCTTAGGACGCGTAGCGGCACTTGCCTTTGCTCGAGAAGGGGCCAAAGTAGTGGGATCTGATATCAATGTTAATGCCAACAATGAGACTGTTGAACTTGTTCGTCAAGCCGGGGGTGAGATGACGGCTGTTGCACCGATTGACCTTACGGATCCTGAACAAGCTCGGAAAATGGTGGAAGAAGCCGTGGCAGCTTATGGCGGGCTCGATGTCGTATATAATAATGCGGCAATCCAGTACTTCGGACAGATGCCGGATTTCTCTGTTGAAGATTGGCGGAAAACGATCGCCGGCGAACTCGACATTCCTTTCTTCGTCTCGAAATTCGCATGGCCGCATCTGGTTGAGCGCGGTGGTGGCGTCATTATTAATGTCGCGTCCATCTCAGGGGTCATCGCCGGGGAAATTCCTCCGATGATCGGACACAGCGCAGCGAAAGCCGGCGTAATTGCCATGACGCGACAATTGGCACTTGAAGGCGCACGCCACGGTATCCGTGCTGTGACGATCAGCCCGGGGCCATTCCTAACCCCGGCTAGTGATCGCGATCTTGGGGACAACCAAGAGGCCAGAGATGCGATAACGAAGAAGACACTTCTCAAACGTTTTGGTAAACCAGAAGAGCTCGTTGAATTAGCGGTATTTCTGGCATCTGATCGGGCGTCGTACATCACAGGAGCTAACTACGTCGTCGACGGCGGGGCAACCGCTTGGTAAAGTTGAATATAAAGTTTACTCTCTAAAGACGCGATTTTCGCGTCTTTTTTTTACATTTAATCTCATTGTTATGGAGTGTGATTTTATTCGAAAAATAGTAGTCAGTGAAAATATAGTAGTAGACTGAAAAATAGAGTTCTAGACTGAGAAAATAGACTATTAGACTCACGCGGCAGCGCTCAACAAAAGGCAGATTTGCGTGGTGAGGTGAGTGAACTAACAAGGTGATAAAATCGGTCGAAATCCTCTTTAAAAAAGAAATAATCGGCGCATCGATATGCGCCGATTTGAATTTGCTTTCCTCCATATTAAGGTAAGGATACTTGTAACTCATTAATTTTACCGCCAGACAGCTTAAATGTATGTTTTAAAAAGAATGGGCTGGGGAGATTGGTTTTATCAAAATCGCCGTCAAGCGACGCGATAACGGCGTATACGCCATCATGTTCCGTGGCCTCAGTTATTTCAAAGCGAACATGAGCACCAAAGATATCTGTTTTACTCCAATTTCGAATGGCTTCTAACCCTCTAAACTCCCGGTTATCGTCAAAGACGTAGGCATCGTCGTTGAATGCAGCAAGAAATGAATCTAAATGTTCTATGTTTGATGCATCGAAATATGCTTTTACGGAATCTGGTAATTGAATCATAAATAACTCCTCCTTTTTTTGTAAAAGAAACAGAAAAATAATTAAACCGTCGGAATCGTACCACCGTCGATTACATACTCGCTTCCCGTAATGGAAGCTGAGCGATCGGATGCCAAGAAAGCTGCAAGTTCCGCTACTTCTTCAGGTAGTCCCGGACGACCGATTGGAATGCCTCCAAGCGAGTCCATAAGTTCCTCTAACGCAGCTTCGCGACTACCAGCAACTGTCGCGATGCGGTCAATCATCCGATCTGCTGCTTCCGTCTGAATGAAGCCTGGCGCAATCGTGTTGATTCGAATCCCCTTTGGAGAAAACTCCTTAGATAATCCTTTGCTATAATTGGTCAACGCTGCTTTTGAAGCTGCGTATGCTAGGGTAGTTTCATACAGTGGCAGCTTTCTTTGGATAGAGCTTACATGGATGATAACACCCTTTCCTTGCTCTACCATCATTGGTAGTAAACTTCTGTCCAATCGGACAGATCCAAGTAAATTCATGTTCAAAGTTTCTAGCCAATCATCCTCAGTTAATGCCAATGCACCACCAGGAGGAGTCGAAGCACCTCCGACTGTATTGATGAGAATGTCGATACCGCCTAACTTTTCTTTCACAGCCTCAACAAGAAGCGCGGTGCCTTCAGGCTTCGTGATATCAGTTTGAATAAAGTGAACGCCTGGAATGTCATAATCCGTCGGAATTGTACGAGCCGTTGTAAGCACTGTGGCTCCAGCTTGGGCCAAACGCTTTACAATCGCATAGCCCATCCCTTTTGTTCCTCCCGTTATTAATGCCCGTTTGCCTTGAAATTCATGTTCGTAAGATGAAAGATTCATTTGTTGTATCCCCTTTATAAAAATTAATTATTTTCGATCACAAGTATTAGCATACCCCTACAATAACGATAATTCTAATTGATAATAATAATTAATTTTATTATTTATTTTCATGAATGGGCAATATTTAAAAGTGATAAGTACTCTCTTGCCAATTCAGGTCAAATAATATATTTAACGTTTGTTGAAGAAAATATAGATGATTGCCTGAAATACCTCGTGATTTATACAATTCCATACTTTAATTTGATACTTTGACGACTGGGCGAATCACGCGGATTGCAAGAACAGCAGCAATAGCTACTCCAAGTGCACCAAACCATACAACAGAGCTTATTGGCATGTTCTTAAGCACAATACCACCAAGACCCGCGCCAATTGCCATGGATAGCTGCTGAGTGGAAGAATACAAACTGATCATAATACTGGATGCTTCTGGAGCCTGACTCACAAGGTTAACCTGCTGGGTTGGACCAGAAGACCAAAGTGACAAGGACCAGAGAACAAGAACTAAGAGTACAGCAACAATGGAGTGGGCGCTTAGCGCAAGAAGAGCAAGAGAAATGGCGTGAATGATGAGTCCAGAAAGCAATGTTTTTCTTACACCCCATTTATCCGTTGCAGATCCACCAATTTTGGCTCCAATCATACTTGCAAAACCAAATATGAATAAAGCCACACTGATCGTGCTTGTGCTCATATTGGCCACGTTTAGGAGGAATGGTGTGATGTAAGTAAAAGCAATCGAGTAACCTAAAATCCAGAAGAAAATTACAACGAGTGCCATCAATATTTTTGGGTTTTTAAGGAATGCGAGTTGTTTAACTAACGGTATAGGTGTTTCACCCTCCGTACGTGGAATAGCAGCCATCAAAATGAAAACAGCAACAAAGCCAAGAATGCCCAATGCAGCAAAGTTTAATTTCCAGTTCATATTCGCGGCAACCAGTCTTCCAAGCGGAATACCGATAACAAAGGATGTACTAAAGCCCATTACCACTGTAGAAATAGCACTTCCGATTTTTTCAGGCTTAGCTAACTTTGTAGCCATTGTAATTGCTACAGTCAGGAAAATACCCGCGCTGAGAGCAAGAACTACTCTTGATAAAAGCAAAGGTAAGTATCCTGGCAAGAAAATAACCATGGCATTACCGATTACAAATGTAACAAGTGACGCAATAAGTAGCGTTCTTCTATCCATTCTAGCTGTTAATGCTACGAGAATCGGTGTGCCGATTGCATAACTGAGTGAAAAGATAGAAATCAGCTGACCCGCGGAAGCAACAGATATTCCTGTATCTTTAGCAATGATATCTAAGAAGCCAGCAATAACATATTCAGATGTTCCAACGAAAAAGGTAACTATCGCTAGAAGTAAAATTTTCAATGAGTTTGACATGTTTATACCCCTTTTATATAAAGTGTTAGTTCATTGCAACTGCATTAAATTCTGATTAATTGGCAGCAGGGAACACACCTGTTTGGCTAATGAGTTAACAAACAATAAACTAGATAGAATTGCATGCATGATCGTCCTTTCTAAGCAAATTTGTTTATGATGTTAACACTCTTATGCGCAACACCTGAATTATCATAACAATGTACATTCAATCAGTCTAATGCATGATATCTATGTTTTACATTAATTATTTTCATGTAATCTACGATTTTAGAGAATAGAAAAAGGACGCACCAATTGCGTCTTTGCTTGTATTGCACTGTCATGGCTGCTATTGCTTCAATCAAATACGGTATGTATGATGATAACTGAAATTAGAACGAGAATAAGTTTAGGAGGAATTTATGGAACTTACACAATTAGAATATTTCTTAGAAGTTGCCCGAATGGAGCATTTAACAAGAGCGGCAGAATCATTATCAGTTACACAACCCGCTCTAAGTCATTCAATATCAAAGCTAGAAGTTGAGCTCGGTGTACCTTTATTTGAACGTAAGGGCAGAAATCTGCAGATTAATCGATATGGAACAATGTTTGCGAAGCGTGTGGAGACCATATTGAAAGAAGTGGAGCGTGGAAAACAGGAAATTGAAGAATACTCAAACCCTGATTCGGGCGTCATACATCTTTCGTATTTAAATATTTTGGGAGTTGATTTCATTCCACATCTCATTCGTGAATATCAACAAGCTAATCCCAAAATAACTTTTAAGTTAACGCAAGGAGACAAAGGCTTGATTCTTGATCGGATTGAGACCGGTGATTCGGATTTGATGATAACTTCTGAAAGACCTGTAGACGATACGTATGAATGGTTGTCCATTCTCTCGCTACCGCTGTATCTTATCGTCTCATCCCAGCACCCTCTTGCTAATCAAGAATCAATTAGCTTGAAGGAGATAACCGGAGAGCCGTTTGTAGGTTTAAAGAAAAACTGTTCGCTAAAGGATTCACTCTTGGCCCGTGTTCACCACATGAATTTCACTTTAGTTTCCACTTACGATGCTGAAGATCTACCAACAGTGGCAGGCTTCGTATCGGCAGGTCTAGGGGTATCTGTATTGCCAAAAACAGCTGGACTGGAACTGAATGGCTTAAGATGGATCAAGATTGAGGAAAAAGGCTGGGTTTGGGAAGTTGGTCTACACTACAAAAAAAACAGATTCCTATCTCCGGCTGCTCAAAAATTCGTTAGTTATATGCAAGAAAAGTTTAATTAATTCTTCTCTTTAGCTCAAACAGGCGCTGTGGCCCTCATACATTACTTGTATTAATTAATATTATGAAAATTATAAATTATACAATATGAATTCATGTGTGTATAGTTGGTTTAGGAAAACGTATGTCTCCAATTAAGTTATTACGGGGCCTTTTAATATTCATTATGGAAAGGATTTGATGTTCCAATGCCAGCTTACGTTATTTTTATCAGAGAAAAGACAACTAATATAGAAGAATTAAAAATCTACGCGTCTAAAGCTCCGTCAGCCCTTCAAGGTCATTTATTGAAGCCTCTAGTCATGTACGGTATGCATGAAGTCATTGAAGGACCGGAAGTAGAAGGAGCAGCTGTGTTGGAATTTCCAGGTATCGAGGAAGCGAAGTCTTGGTACTATAGCCCTGCTTACCAAGATGCTGTTAAGCATCGAATGAAGGGTGGCACATATCGAGGTATTATAGTAGATGGTTTTGTGAAAGAAGGTTCGGAAATATGAAAGAAGATTTCGTGTTCTACTTGTTTGACAAACAACTTGACGCTTTTATTGAATTGATGAATAAGGTCCCAGAAAATCAACGTAAGTTAGTTCCTGATGGTTTTGAAACTAATCTTCATTGGCACTTAGGACATGTTCTTACTGTGACTGAGTACCATGTGTTTGGTTCTATAGATCAACCACTTAATCTTCCAAAGTTATATCAAGAGATGTTCACATATAGTACAAAGCCAGCAAATTGGACTAAAGAACCACCATCATGGGAGCGATTGATCGCTCAGCTGGAAGAACTACGTAATCTGATTCACACATCATTAAAGACGAAGCTGGATACACCCGTAAGAAATAATATTCTGAAAGCTAATAATTATAGAGAATTACTCTTTGCAACTTCTCAACACTTAGCCATTCATACGGGTGTAGTTACAGCTATGCTTCAAATATTAATTTAAAATTAACAGACCCATCACGATGGGTGAGTATATATTCATTTGTTATTATAGGCTATATTGTAGATAAAGCCGTTAAAGTTTTTTTCTCCAACTAGGATTCGAGTTGGAGGGCAAAACGACCGTCGAAGGTACCTCCGTAGATCGTCTCATTGCACTTCAGAATGTCCGTGATACCCTCGTGTTTATGCGCACACCGGACGGTCAAGGTCGGATCGAGCTGGACAAGTTCCATACGCCGGATGCTATCAGAACTGGGATTGAGAAAACTACAGTGAACGAACTCGGCATCCGCCGCATTATGTTTGCCGTCGATAATATCAATGGCGTAATAGCGCGCCTGCTTGCACATGGCGCAGAACTGGTTGGCGAAGTGGTTCAATACAGGGACACCAATCGCCCCGCCTACATCCGTGATCCCGAAGGCATGATAAAATGAGACTACAGCTAATAATTTAAAGCATATGAAAGACCAAGAAGATAACTAATTCTTGGTCTTTTTCTTCGTTTTAAATTAAGAAATCGGCTGAATCGGATTACTTTTTAAGATGTCCTCTACTTCTTGGTAGCCTTCAGGGTAGGCGAAATTATAACGCGCCGGAAGCGCAAATACGTACTTGTCATTACGGACTAGCTCGCTAGGCCCGATTGGAGCTGCGCCGATATGGAATTTGTCCTGTTGAAGCTCATTCCATTGATCAACGGTAAAGACGAGAATGGGGATATCCTGTCTTGGCTGTTCGGATGTCCATTCGGGATGGCGGATGCTAATCTTCGCGCCGCTTTCAACTACGTTCGCGGCTTGCGTATCCGATACGGAAAGACCCTCCCACTTGTCCGTTACAATGGTGTAACCTTTCCAACTGTTTGGCAGCGTGAAACGAAAACCGTATTGGGTATTCTCATACACGTTGGAATCGGCTTTCACTTGACCCGTTTGACCATCTGCAGGGATCATCGGTTGGCTTTGTCCATTTCTTGGAACATCACCCGTTGAATCCGGTGTTGAAATCTGACCTGTAGCAGGATGGATGTATTTAAGCGAGTTATAGATCATTTCTGCAGCTTGTGCGCGTGTAATATCCGCTTGCGGATGGAAATTACCGTCGGCGTCAAGCGTTGTAATCCCTTTGTAAATGGCGGCTTGGATCGCTCCGAGAGCGTCAAGGGTAATGTCGTCCTTGTCTTTAATGGCGATCGGCGGGAGCTTCATCATGTGCATGATATTATGACCGTCCAAGGCAATGAGCAATTCTTTTGTAAACATTTCCTTCGTCCATTTCTGGTTCGGATCAAGTTCAGTATCAAGCTTCAGGTCATTATTCGCTGCAATAATTAAGCTCTGCGCATACCAGGCATCATTGTTGGCTTTCGCAAAATAGTCGGTTGCCTGAGGTGCTTTGAAGAAATTAATTGCGTTGAGGTTCAACCCAAGCGCTTTGACAATCATTTGAACGCCTTGGGAGGCCGTTAGCGCTGCATCGGGCTGAAACAGATCGCTGCTGACTCCTGATACGAGACCTTGCGATTGTAGGGAAATAATTTTATCTTTGGCCGCAACCTGCTCCAAATCGGTGAACGTTGAGGTTGCTGCAAAACTTTGACCTGCTAAGGATAAAGACAAAACGGCAGCTGCGGATAAGCTTAGTAGTTTTTTGCGGGATTTCAAGATCTATCACCTCGTTGAGTTTTTGCATTCAGTATCTCAAACGACAGGCTAACAGGAAATGTTGCAGGGTCAGAGGAGAGAATGATTTCGATTTTTATCAGGCTGACGGACAGGTCCCTCTTTTATGGTAAAATATGAATAAGAAGTTCATATTGCGTTAATGCAAAAGGAGGAATGTATGGATGCAGGATTTGAAGTTTTTTGACTCTGAAGCTATATTTGGCCACATATATACAAATGCACCGATTGGGATCGCTGTAATCTCTCTGGAACGAAAATGGCTGAATGTTAACAAGGCGGTTTGCCGAATTTTCGGCTATTCGGAAGATGAGTTCAGGAACTTTACATTAGATGATATCCGGCATCCCGATGATCGTAATAACAGCAGAGGTATGCTTACTGAGCTATTGGATGGGGACATTCCATCATTTGAATTGGAGAATCGGTATTTTAATAAAAACGGCCACGTCGTTTGGGCCTCTGTCCATGTTTCGTTAGTTCGTGATGATCAGGGGGGGAAGCCCTTATATTTTATAGCTCAGTTTATTGATGTAACCAAGAATAAGCTAGCTGAACTAAAGCTGCAGGAAAGTATTGAACGGTATACGTCGTTAAAGAAATACAACCACGATGCGATTATTTCTTTTGGTTTGGACGGCATTATTATGAATGGCAATAATATGGTGCAGCAAATGACCGGATATCTGATTGAAGAGTTGATTGGCAGTGGAATGTCCAAATTAATTGGCGAAAAAAATTCAACCGAGTTGCTCTTGGCTTTAAAAAATCATATAAACAATCATCATGCTATCGAAAATGTCGAAAAGGATATCGCTTTCTTTCAACATAAGAATGGTCATTCAGTTGAAGTATTGGTAACGCTGGTTCCAATCATTATACAGACGCAAATTATGGGCTTTTACATCATAGCGAAAGACATGACGGAACAAAAGAAGTTGATCATTGAAAAAGAAGCCGCTGAAAAGACGAATAAAGCCAAAAGTGAGTTTTTAGCTATGATGAGTCATGAAATCCGTACGCCGATGAACGGGGTTATTGGTATGACGGAAGTGCTCTTGGAGACGGATTTGGATGAAGAGCAGATTGAATATGTAGAAATTATTAAAAAAAGTGGCGCCACGTTGCTCGCGATCATCAATGATATTCTGGACTTCTCCAAAATTGAATCCGGCAGGACGGAATTAGTGGAAGAACCGTTGAGTGTGAGAACTGTTTTATCAGAAACATTGTATATGGTCATGTCTAGAGCTCTTGAGAAAAATCTGGAGATAACAACATCGGTCTGTCCTAAAGTTCCTAACTTGGTTTATGGAGATACGACGAAGTTAAGACAAGTTCTACTGAATTTACTCAGCAATGCCATCAAGTTCACCCCTAAAGGGGCGATTTCTATCAGCGTTGAAACGGTGTCGCAAGAATTGGATCATGTGCGGCTTCAATTTGCCGTCAAGGATACAGGGATTGGAGTACCGAAAGATCAGGTGGGTCATTTATTTGAACCTTTTTATCAAGTTGATCATTTTATGACTCGGAAAACAGAGGGGACGGGTTTAGGATTAGCTATCTGTAAAAAGCTTGTTGGGCTCATGGACGGTGAGATCTGGTATGAGGCTTCCAAAGATCAAATCGGATCAACGTTCCTGTTCACAGCGAACTTTCGGGTCCAATTGATTCATTCAGACGCATCTCCATCTGATGATTGGCGCGAGGGGGAAGACATTGCCGAAAATTCAAAAGATTGGTCTTTGAAAATATTAATTGCCGAAGACAATGAAGTAAATCAACTTGTGTTAAAGAAAATGATAGAGAAACTCGGGCACAAAACGACCGTGGTCCAAAACGGAAAAGAAGCTGTAGAAGCTGTCAAGCGATATTCGTATGACATCATCTTTATGGATATTCAAATGCCCGGGATGGATGGCTTGGCGGCCACGAAGTTTATCAATGAGCAGTTAAACGGGAAGAAAAGACCGTGCATTGTGGCAGTGACAGCTCACGCCATTAAAGGCGATAGTGAGAAATATTTATCCGAAGGTATGGATGCTTACATCAGCAAGCCCATCAGCATGGATGCGATATCGGAAATTATTGAAAGAGTTGAAAAAATGAACTCATAGGGTCACTTGATTTTACGAAGGGGAAGATGAAAGTGAATGCCAATCTATATGTAAGTATCGGTGTCAAACTTACAGTCGCTTTGATAGGTCTATTAATCATGACCAGATTGCTGGGAAAAAAAGAGATCTCTCAGTTGACCGCTTTTGATTTCGTTTCCTCTTTAATGCTCAGCGAATTGGTAGGCAATACGATTTATGATGAGGAAGTTCATCTTAGCCATCTGGTTTTCGCGCTGATAATCTGGACGCTTCTTGCGCTGGGGTTGGAAAAGTTTATCGCTCGATTCCCCAGACTATCCCGCTATGCCGCGGGAACGCCCGATCTGATTATCCGGAACGGTGTGGTCGATTTCAAGGCGATGAAGCGCAACAATCTTGATTTCGCCCAGTTGGGCATGCTGCTTCGGGAAAATAATATTTTCTCGCTGCGCGAAGTCGCTTATGCCTTGTTCGAGACGAATGGCAGCATCAGTGTGCTGCGCCAGAATGACCCGGAAGGCATCAGCGGCAACGCAAAAGACCAGCAGAGCAGCGTCAGCCTTCCCGCTTACATCATTGAAAACGGCAGCATCAATGAAGATTCATTGCAGCGCTTAGGGCGAGACAAGCTCTGGGTGGATCGGCTTTTGCAGCTTAGCGGAATTCCGCATCATGAGCGTGTGCTTTTCGCGGAATGGTCGGATTCCAGTGGTCTGTATTTTCAGCTTAAGGAAGCAAAACATGCTTAAAAACAAGCCTTAGGGCTTGTTTTTTTTGCGTCGGCGTTGTTCAAAGAGGGTACGGACGTCCTAACATTAGATCGATAAACTCCCTCGCAGCTTTCTCCATATAGCGATCTTTCAGGTAAATCACACCTATTTCCCTGCGCAACGAAGGGTTCGTTATGGGAATCATCTTCAAATCTTGATGAGGGTACATCTCTAACAGGGTTTTCGATAAAATAGACACTCCTGCACCTGATCGGACCAGCATCAACAAGGATCTGATGGTTGTAGTCTCAATTTTGGGGTCTAAGTCAAAACCGAGGCTCGAACAAGCAAGATCTATCATTTTGCGGCAACGATGATTGCTCGGGAACATAATGACAGGTTCATTTTTAATCACTTCAAAAGAAATGGATTTGTAATCAGCAAAGGGATGATCCGACTTCACCACAAAATAAAAATCTTCTACATAAAGAGGCACGGTTTTGAATCGTTCATCTTCCACAGGCAAAATGGTAACCGCGAAGTCGAGTTCGTTTTGAATCAGAGGTTCTAGAACATCTACCACGCCATTTAGTTTGATTTGAATTCTCGGGTGCATGTTATGGAAGTCCACCAGCAAACTGGACACATACTCGTTGATTTCGCCAATTAGTGCACCAATCGACAATGTACCGCGCTCAATGTGCTGCAGCTCAAAAATCTCTTCACGCGCCCCAGTCAAGGAACTGAAAATAGTACTGCAATGGTTGTATAAAATGCTGCCAGCTTCGGTGACCGCGATTTTTTTACCGATTCGACTAAATAAGGGGACGCCCAATTCATCTTCGAGAAGTTTAATCTGATAACTTAACGTGGGTTGCGTAATTCCTAACCTTTCAGCTGCACGGGTAAAATGAAGTTCCTCGCATATCATTTTGAAACACTCCAGTTGTCTTAACTCCATGGGCAACAAATCCCTCCCTCTGCTCGTGCTCAAAGCATCTACCCTGCATTGTAGATTATGAAAGTTCATTTATCAATAGCGTGATTTCTTTTGAAATGATAGAAGAATTCTATTGATTTGTGGAAGGGGCTCAATCGATCTAACATGATCATCATTGAAATTTTAGATGATTATTATTGAAATATAAGTATTGATCTATCAATGATTTTTTTACTACAATGCTTACATGCAACGGAGGAGCATAGTTGTATGAATCATCTGGATACTAAAGATACTACAGAGAGAAAGAAGGGATCGAAGTGGAGAAAGAGAGATTATGGAGCCGGGATTTCCTAATGATCAGTTTTAGTCACTTTTTTATCTTTATGACCTTTTATATATTGGCCGTGACTTTGCCGCAATTTGTACTCGATGAGCTGCGCGGAAGCGAACAAGGCATTGGTCTTGTTATCACGCTTTTTGTTATCACGGCGGTCATTTCAAGGCCTTTAACCGGAAAGTGGTTAGAAGAGATAAACAGAAGAAAACTTTTAAATCTTGCATTAATTATCTCTACGATATGTAGTTTGTCGTATCTATGGATTGACAACTATTCTGTCCTACTCATCTTGCGGTTTATTCATGGTTTTGCTTTTGGGATCGTGACGACATCCACTTCAGCCATTGCTCTGGATATTATTCCTGAACATCGGAAAGGAGAGGGAGTTGGCTATTTTAGTTTGTTTATGAGCCTTGCAATGGTTATAGGGCCTTTTGTAGGCTTATGGATAACAACACATATTAGCTATGTAGTCATGTTCATGATGGTTGCTGTTTTTTCACTGTTGTCTTTATTGTGCGGGATGCTTACAAGATTCACGAAACATGTGAACCGTCCATCGTCGGAAGTGGTCATCAAGGGGGTTCGACGCTATATTGAGGTGTCTGCCATACCGATTTCTATAGCCGGCTTCGTCCTTGCGTTTTCTTATGGTGCTTTATCTACATTTATCTCCGTATATGCCAAAACGTTGGGGCTAGAGCGTATTGCCAGCTACTTTTTTATCATTCTTGCTTTGATGATCCTCCTAACCCGGCCCTTTACCGGAAGATTGTTTGATCGAAAAGGAGAGCATATTCTTGCTTATCCGGGGATTATTTTATTCATTATCGGGATGATCTGGTTGAGCCAAGCTTATACGGCACCTGTGTTTCTTATTACAGCCGGAATAATTGGAGTCGGATATGGGGCTATCTTTCCCAGCTTTATGACCATTGCGGTTAAAGCTTCACCCGGTCATCGCAGAGGAGTTGCTATCAGTACGTTTCTCGTGTTTTTTGACTCTGGATACGGAGTAGGCTCCTATTTACTCGGGGTGATTGCAGCAAAGACAAACTATCATACGATGTTCCTGATCGGTGGATTTATTATGATTTTAACGCTTATTATTTATTACTTGTTCCATCATCGGAGGCAAACCGTTCGAGCTGTAACGGGGACTCAAAATAGGTAACATGTAACTGGTTATTTCGTCCAAGCAACTTTTCAAAAATTTTCGTACTTTATAAGGTCGTTACACTTTTCTTTATCAGAGGAGGATCTGTTAATGGGTTATACAGCTGGATGCAATGGTGGAGGGTATACTTCGGCAGCGATTATCCTTGTTCTATTCATCTTACTTGTTATCATTCTAACTTCAGTTAGTGTGTAAGGTCGTACACCTCCTCAACAACGAATGATTGTTTTTTTAGAAAGGAGGATGGGATCTATGGGTTATACAGCAGGTAGCACAAGTGCAGCCGCAATTTTGGTTCTGTTCATTCTATTGGTTATTGTTACTATGACGTTTGTGTGGTAATTAGATATGGAACGAAGTGAATGAAGCAGGGAGTGGACTGTCGTAGACAGTTGCTCCCTGTTTTTTATTGAAAGTAACGCTTTATAGCTCCGGGAAAATGGACTTGTTAACCGCAAATAATTATAATAAATAGCTATACAAACAATCCTATCATACATGATGAAAGAGGGATTTTAATGATACAAAAAGCGACTTTTGCCGGTGGGTGCTTCTGGTGTATGGTAAGTCCATTTGAAGAACAACCAGGGATTCACGGTATTGTATCTGGTTATATGGGCGGCACAGTAGAGAATCCTACTTATGAACAAGTGAAAACTGGGCAAACCGGTCATTTGGAAGTAGTCGAAATCACTTTTGATTCAGCTATTTTCCCATATAAAAAACTGCTCGAGTTATACTGGCCACAGATAGATCCTACGGATGATGAAGGACAGTATATTGACCGTGGTAGCCAGTATCGTACAGCTATTTTTTATCATAACGAAGAGCAGCGCAAGCTTGCCGCCAAATCGAAAGAGGAGCTTGCGCAAAGCGGACGTTTTGATAAGCCGATTGTAACGGAGATCAGGCCAGCTGTTGCCTTTTACCCGGCGGAAGAATACCACCAGAATTATCACATCAAGAACCCTAAGGAGTATAAAGAAGAACGGATTTCCTCGGGGCGTGATGCTTTTATTGATAAACATTGGAAATAAGCGGAGTGATGAGCCAAGGAACCGAAATAAGACCCCATAGTTTCGCTCATGGAAGGAGTTGCTCGTCTTTTCTCCAAATAGAGGCCAGCTGTTCCCTTAAACAAAGATGTGGCGGAAATCACTTGCAAAAATTGGAGAACCAAAAGTAAAATATGGGAATAACTTTATGAAGTACTTATTGGGGGAAACCAAATGCGTATTCGCAATGACCGATTTCCTGGCGGGGTTCACAAAGCCTTGACCCTTAGCTTTGATGATGGAAGAGTGCATGACCGTAGATTCGTGGGGAAATTAAATGAATACGGGATCAAAGGAACCTTCCACTTGAACAGTGGTTTTTTGGGCAAAGACGACTATATTACAGCGGAAGAAGTTGTCTCTCTTTTCACAGGACACGAGGTATCGGCGCATACAGTTGATCATCCATTCCTGGAGCAATCTCCGAATGAACAAATCGTCATGGAAATCATGGACGACCGCAGAGTTTTAGAGTCTCTGGTTGGCTATCCCGTTAAGGGAATGAGCTATCCGTTTGGAACACATAGCGATCGAGTTGTTTCGATGCTGCCGACTCTCGGTGTTGAATATGCGAGAACCGTAGCAAGCCATGGGAAATTTCATATTCCCGACGATTTTCTAAGGTGGCATCCTACCTGTCATCATAAGATGATGTTGGAGTATGGCGAGCAGTTCGCCAAACTTGAGCAAAGGCACACGCGGATGGCGCTTTTCTATGTATGGGGTCATAGCTATGAATTTGAAAACGATAACAATTGGGACCTTATCGATCGTTTTGGCGAGATGATAGGCGGGCACAACAACATTTGGTACGCGACGAATGCGGAGATTTATACCTACTTACAGGCACTGGAACAATTGCGTTACTCGGTTGATCGCCATCTTGTACATAATCCCACAGCCACTTCAGTCTGGATCAGTATGGAGGGTGACTCCGTCGAAATTCCAGCGGGACAAATCGTGAAGCTGGTCTGAGGCCTATGTGCGATTCTTCCTATAATCAGGTATACTAAAGCCTTGCAGATGAAAAAGGGGGGGATACGATGTTTACGATTACGAGTTATACGGTTGAAGTGATCAAAGATCCGTTTGGTATTTTGAGCGGACAACGATACGAATTTCTTATAGATATCGAAGTTGAGGAAGATGATGAGTTGTACTCCGAAAGCGGATTGTACATTCGTGCGATCTACAATGTTGACGAAGACAAATCAGGGCTATTGAAGTACGAGCTTTA
Source organism: Paenibacillus violae (assembly GCF_032461945.1). NCBI lineage: Bacteria > Bacillati > Bacillota > Bacilli > Caryophanales > Paenibacillaceae > Paenibacillus > Paenibacillus violae. The sequence goes on along the minus strand of NZ_JAWCUD010000009.1, from coordinate 60,840 downwards.
TGAGAAAACGACGCAAATCTATCTGGATTTTGATCTTGAGGATGATGAAGTCGCGGCAGTAGAAGCATTTTGCAAAGCGCATGTGCTTGAAGCAGACGACGAGTAAAAAGAATGAAGGGCTGTCTTGGGGGTCATTTAAAGACCTTGGAGACAGCCCTTTTTAATTTAAGCGTATTTGACGACCTTGTTTTTACCTGTTGTTTTGGCCTTATACATGGCCTCATCCGCTTGCTTGATAAGCTCTTCGGCGCTTACGCCGTTTTTGTATTTGCTATACCCGATGCTGGCGGTTACGATGGTCTCTTTCTCAATCCGGCTGCGTACGCGTTCCGCGAAAGCCTCCATTTTCACACTTGGATCCGTTACCATCACAACCATCTCTTCCCCGCCGTAACGGCCTGCAATGCCGCATTCCTCGGCTTCTTCCTTCATAATTTGAGCCACTTGCTTCAACACATCGTCGCCCATCTGGTGCCCCTTCGTGTCATTCAGTTTCTTGAAATTGTCAATATCGCTGAACAAAATAGAGATAGGAAGATGTCTCCCGACATACTGCGAAACACGATTGTAGAAAAATTTGCGGTTATACAGACGAGTAAGTCCGTCCGTGATGGATGAATTATAGATGGCTTGCATCAGCTCAACAACACGATCAAACAGCATGATAAATAATAAAAAGTAAAAAACGATGGGCAAAATATTGCCCGCCAGGGTGAGCCAAATCTGTTCATTCCCATACATATATACATTGATTAAATGACAGGTTTGGATCAGGAAAAAGATGGTAAGCGCCCATTGATACTTCGCTTGTTGGCCAATGTAAGGAGGTATCATGTAAAAGCACAGGAAGATTAGCACAAAAACATAAAGCTCCAGGGCAATGTCTTGCAGCAGCCGAACCTGCTGAATCGTGCCGCTGTACATTTGAGGCACACTAAAATGAAGAATAGAGACAACGAATCCCATAATAATCAAACCATAAAAAAATATGTACTGTTTACGGTGCGTTCGGTTGTATAATTGATAAACTCCAAAATTCAAAAGTACGAAGGATACGATTTTCAGCATTAACAATACGTAAGCCGTTAAGCTTGTATCTAGTGCCGTGAGCAAGACGTATATCTTAAGCAGGTAATGAATGCCGACGAAGATAACGGAGAAGGTCATCGACATGTAGCCTTTTTTACGGCGATCGAGAAACAAACGTAGTGAAATGACAAACATTAGTGTCACAATAACCAATACAATAACATGCGATAATAATGAAGCTAAATCACCGAACAAGAGATCAACAGCTTTCATGCGTTCCCCCAAAATCCCTATTTTTCGACAAGATGTGATTCTATTATAAAGGAAAATGGGAGAGAGGGATAGAATCGTTTCAAGCGGCTTAAAGTTGTTCTCTTTTATATTCGGCGCGCACAAGTTACAATAAGAAGGTAAAGCTCAAGGCTTTGGGAGAGGGGCTCATGCAATGAACATCTTGCAAGCATTATTTTTCCCACCGGAACAACCGGGTGGGGTGTCATCCATGGTTCCCTATATTTTGGACCGATTTAATAAAAAGGGATGGGAAATGGAACTATTTTCGCTGCCTAAGCGGATTCGCAATAAAGGCACAGAGGAAGTGGAATTCGTCACTTTCGATTGGCGGAAGTATGCCGGTAACCCGATCGTTGATAAATACATTCAGACTTACAAGGATTATGTTTGGTGGACGAAGCTGCGAGTGACCAAGAAATATGACATTATTCATGCGCATCACCCGATTGCGGCGATGGCGATGAAGGAGATTTATCCGGAAACACCTGTGATTTTGACCATTCACTCCAGCTTTGAGAGAGAGCTTGTACTGAACGGTCGCATTAAAGAGAATGGCGTGGAACATCAGTTTCTCACTCAGATTTATGAGGAGCTTGAAACAAAGGTCGATCAGATTATTACGGTGTCGAACTCGTTCAAACAATATATCGCCGAGTATGTGCAGGATAGCGAACGGATTGGCGTAATCCCGAACGGTTTTGATGAGAAACGTTTCCGCCCGATTTCCCATGAAAATGCAGTGACACAATTCATTACGGTGTGCCGTCTTGTACCTGCCAAGGGGCTGGATACACTGCTGATCGCATGCGGAGAACTGAAAAAGCGCGGCCATCCTTTTGTTTTACACATTATCGGGGATGGACCTAGCCGGGAAGAGCTGGAGAAGCTGGCCATTCAGCATAATATTTATGAGGAAACGATTTTTTATGGCTATATGCTGCATCCGGAGGAATTCATGCCGTTTTTTGATGTCTTCGTATTGCCGTCTCGCGCGGAAGCATTCGGTTCTGTATTTGCAGAAGCCGCGTTATGCTGGCTTGCATTGATCGGGACCGATGTCGGAGGGATTGCAGAGCAAATTGAACATGGACACAACGGCTTGCTGGTGCCTGTCGGAGATGCCATGGCATTAAGCCACGCTTTGGAGAAGGTGGTTATAGATCCAACGTTCCGTTACAACCTGGCGCGTACCGCCTGGGAAAAAGCGAAGAAAACTTATTCGTTGAACCGTGTTCTTCGCCAATTGAAAAGTGTCTATGAGAGTTATCAAATAGCGGAACAGGATCCTAAAGCGGAAAAGCAAGAAGATCAGAACGAAAATAACTAAAGCAGGAAGGCGCTTGAGACATGAAACGACTGCGGTTTATGCATGCCGCCGACTTGCATTTGGATTCCCCGTTCAAAGGCATGTCGGCGCTGCCTGATCGCGTTCGTGAGCGCATGCGAGAATCGACGTTCGGTGCGCTCAAGGAACTCGTGGCGGCAGCTATTCAAGAGCAGGTGGATTTTGTACTTATCAGCGGGGATGTTTACGATTTATCGGATCGTTCCCTTCGCGCACAAATTCGCTTTCAGAAAGCGCTGGAGCAGTTGGCTGCGCAAGGAATCCCTACTTATATCATTCATGGAAATCATGACCCGGAGGATGGACGCGCCGCAAAGCTGGTTTGGCCGGCAGACGTCCATTTTTTTGCGTGCGATCATGTTGAGACGCTGACGGTAACGAAACCGGATCGCGGCGTCATCGCCCAGATTCATGGGATTTCTTATCGCAGCGCAGCGGTGATGGAGAACTTAGCGTTACAATTTAAGCCAGGCCTCGAAGATGCGGCTCAAATTGCGCTTTTACATACGAATGTCGATGGTGACCCGGCTCATGATAACTATGCACCATGCAGCAAGCAAGATTTGCTGAAGGCGGGTATGCACTATTGGGCTTTAGGCCACGTTCATACAAGAAATGTGCTTCTGGAGCAGCCGGCAATTGTGTATCCGGGGAACCTGCAGGGGCGAAATATTCGGGAAACAGGGCCGCGAGGCTGTTATATCGTTGATATGTCGGATAATGGACGAGCGGATCTTGCCTTTCGTGCGCTGGACCAGGTGCGCTGGTTCCAGATGCGGCTGTCTGTTGCCGGCGTTCAGACAGAGCAAGAATTGAAGGACAAGATCGGGGACCAACTTGAACGGGCCAGGGCTGAAGCAGACGGACGCGATGCTGTCGTCCGTATCGTTTTGGAAGGGCGAAGCGCAATCTCCGGCATGCTCCGCAAAGGGCGGATGCTTCAGGAACTGATCGCTGAGCTGCGTTCGGACGAAGCGGAGCGGAGCCGCTTCGTCTGGATCGAATCGATCGAGGACCGAACGGCCAGTGAGCTCGATCTGGAGGCCCTGCAGCAGGAGAAGAGCTTTCTTGGCGACCTCCTGCGGATTTCGGCTGGGCTGCGTGCAGACGACGCCGCGCTGCAAGCGTTCGCGGGCGAAGCCCTCGCCGCGCTGCAAAGCCTGCCGCAGGCAGCCGGCGATCCGGCTGCGGCGGATCCCGACCGGCTGCGCGAATGGCTGCGCGCTGCGGAAGAAATGGCCGCGGATCTCCTGTCCGCGGAAGGGGGGTGGCCTGGATGAAGATCGTATCCATCCAGGTAGAGGGCTTCGGCAGCCTGCGGCAGCGGCAGCTCGACACGGACAGCCCGCTGGCGCTGTTCTACGGTGCCAACGAAGCGGGCAAGAGCACGCTCATGGGCTTCGTCCGCGCGGTGCTGTTCGGCTTTCCGACCCGGCAGAACCGGTCGGAACGCTACGAGCCGCTGGGCGGCGGCGCCCATGGCGGCGCTTTGACCCTGCAGGATGAGCAGGGTCAGCTCATTCGCGTCGAGCGCTATGACGCGCCCGCCGCAGGCGGCAAACGTGCCTCAGCGGGGCACGTCAAGGTTACCCTCGGTGATGGCACCACCGGGGGAGAAGAGCTGCTGAACACGCTGCTGGGCGGCCTATCGGCCGACCTCTTCCGCAGCTTGTTCGCTTTTGGTTTAACCGAGCTGCAGGAGCTTCGCACCTTGCAGACGGACGAGCTCAGCGGCTATCTATATAGCGCTGGGCTTGGTGTAAGCGGTTCGGCGATTATGGAAGCCGAACGCAAGCTGACGGCGCAGGCCGACGGCCTGTACAGACCCCGCGGTCGCAATCAGGAGATGAATCGTCTCCTGAAGGAGCTGGAGGGTCTGGAGCAGTCGCTGCGCCGCAGCCGTGACTTGGCAGCCGATTATGATCGGCTGCAGGGAGAGCGCCGCTCCGCGGAAGAGCGCATTGCTGCTCTGGAGGAGCAGCAGGAGGCGCTGCGCGCGGAGCAGCTCCGGCTCAGCCTGGCCGGCAAGGCGCGCAGCGGATGGATCCGGCTGCGGCAGATCGGCCAGGAGCTCGCGGCGCTGCCGGAGCTGGCTGGCTTCCCCGAGCGCGCCTCGACGAGGCTGGACGCGCTAGAAGCGGAGCTGGAGCGCCTCCATGCGGAGCGCGCAAGGCTCAGCCTGCGGCAGCAGACGCTTGCGGATCAGCTGGGCGCGATCCGCATCGATCCTGATGTGCTCGAGCATCAGACGGAGCTGAATCATTGGCTGGAACAAGCAGCCACGTATGAAGAACAGAAGCGCAGTTTGGACGGGCTGCGTGTGGAACAAGAACACGCACGCGCGCAGATCGACAGACTGCTGAAGCAAATAGATGGCGCAGACGGGGAAAGTCAGATGGATCTCGGCGCCTTTGCCGTGTCCATCTCCCTCCGCGAACAGATTCGATCTTTCAAGGAACAGTTCCATAAGATCCGGGGGGATGAGCTGCGCGTTCGAACCGAGCTGGAAAGTCTGGAACAGCAGCTTCTGCGGGTAGAAGATACCATTCGCCTCTTGGAAGCCGATGTCCGGTTAGCCCCCTCATTTCCAGGAGGGATCGACCCGGGAACGGCGCTGCAAAGAATCGCAAGAGATTACGCGCAGTGGCAGCTTCTGGTCAGGGAAGTTCAGCATCACAAAGAGCGGGAAGCTGTGCAGAATCAATACAAGCTCAGCCTGGAGGAAGCCGCCAAGGCAGGGAAGGCGGCCTCGCGAAAGCTTCGAAAACGTATGGCGCTTTTCTTCGGCGCATTGGCGATTATTGTTCCCATTCTGTTGGCATGGCAGAGCAGTTGGGCAATAGCTGTTTGTGCGTTTCTGCTATTTGCAGGTGCGGCACTCTACATCCAGTTCGGCGACCGCTCGGCATCGGATCGTAGGGCTTCCCGCACGATGACGGCGTCTCCCAGCCAGGAGTTCTCTCCGAATGAAACGACCGCTCGTGAACTTCTAGAATTGGAACGAAGCTTGCAGGAACAAATTAGTGCGTTCATGAAATCCAGCCAGACGCAAATTGGCTTTAACGAAGCTGCGGCGGCATCCGCTTTGCACGCTTCGCAGCAAAGAAGTCGTGCTGAATCGCACGCTCTTCATAGCTTTCAGCCTCAGTTGGATGCCTGGTTGAGAGAAGCCCAGCACAACAAGCAACAGCTGGACCAGCAGCAGCGCAAGGTGGACAAGCTGCAGGATGCGAAGGAAATGCGCGACTCCCTACAACATCAAGAAGGGCTGCGAGGGATTGTGTATGAGCAGCACGTAGCGGAGTCTGAGCAGCTTCAAAGGGATTGGAGCAGCTGGCTTGTATCCCTTGGCTTAAGCGGGCGATTGTCCCCTGATGCCGCGATGGAAACCATTCAGACGATTGAGCAGGGGCAGGAGAGTCTCCGTCAGCTCCATAAACTGGAAGCAAGGCTTGCGGCATTGTTAAAAAGTGTAGAGCAGTATGAAGAAGCTATTGTATGCCGGCTTCGACTATCCACAGCGCAAGAGCCTTTATTTGCGCTCAAACGCTGGAAAGAGCAGGAGCAAGAGCAGCTGAAGCTGCTTGCAGCGAGAAAGCATAACGAAGCGCTTTATGCAGAGGTCGCAGAAGAGCTGCAGCTTCTGGATGCTGCCGAGCAGCGCACGCGTGAACGGCTTGCCATCTTGCTGCAGGAAGCCTCTGCAGAAGATGGCGAAGCACTCCGCTTGCAGGAGAGAGAGCAGGAAGAGCGCAAGAAGTTGACCGATGAACAGAAGCTGTTGGAATCTTCGCTAGAGGCTTTGCTAAGCCGTGCGTCACTTGCCAGTTATACGGAGCTGTTGGAGACGCAAGGGGAAGCCGATATTGCTTACCGCTTGGAGACTCTTGAGCAGCAGATGGCGGAAACGGCGGCCTTAACGAATGAACTTCGCGAAGCGACTGGTAAGTTGACGGCACGTATCGAACAGCTGGAGCAAGGCGCTGAGCAAGCCGATGGCCAGCTTCAGGCTGAAGCTTACCGGGCTTCGATTCGGGAACAGGTCGATCAGTATGCCGTGGCATCCTTCGCTTCCTTGCTCATGAAGAAAGCGCGCGAAGTTTATGAGCAGGAACGACAACCCGGTGTGCTTTTACGAGCATCCGATTACTTGTCCAGGATGACGAATGGAGCATTCACCCATGTCAAAGCTCCGTTTGGAGAACAGCGTCTTGTTGCGGTTAGATCCAATGGACAGTCCGTGGACACGAGTCAACTTAGTCGCGGAACGGCGGAGCAGCTATATCTATCCATGCGCTTTGCGCTTGTGGAAGAATACGCCGGCAAAGCGGTGCTACCGCTTGTTATGGATGATATTCTGGTCAATTTCGATGAGGAACGGATGGAGAGCTGTCTGCGTGTGCTCGCTGACTTAAGCAGCAGGCATCAAGTGTTGTTGTTTACGTGTCACGGGCATGTGCGGGATGCGGCTGCACGCGTTATACCCAACTATCAATTAATAAACTTGTAGAACGGTTGTCCTGCATGGCATGAGAACCGGTTCAAACTCATATAAGTTGAAGAAAAAAGCTGGAGGAATCAAAGTGGAGCCAGGAAGCGAGAAGAAGAAAGAACACCGTGAAATTACGTACCAGGTTGGTTGGAAAAAAGGGAAGATCGAGTGGAACGAAGGGGCAGCGGAGACCTTATCCGTTAAATCACTCAAATCTGCAGAAAGCCCGGAGGAGGCTGAAGTGAGGCGGCTTCAGCTCCTATGGAAACCAGCGATGAACCTCCCAAGCTGGATGCTGTTCCCCCTTCTTTATGCGCTCCCGGTTCTTTGCTTTGGTTTGACGCTTATCCTCATTTATGGTCTGCGGCATGGATAGTCGACAATTAAGAAGGGGGGACTAGGGCATGAATATGCTATTAGCGATAATTGGCGGGTTGTTAGGCCTTTTTGTAACGGGCGTCGCCATTTACACGGCTTGGATGATTCATCAGCTTTGGCGTCAGCAGGCGGCAGCGCCAAAAGCTTTGAGCCAAGTGGAGATTGCGGTGAGCTATTTTTCACGTTGGACGGTGATGGATTATACGGTGATCGGACTTTTTATCAGTGGTTTGCTGCTATTGTTAGCGCAACTTTTCGCGATCTTGCGCGATCAAACGGCGACGACGGCTGCTTTTCATTTTTCCTATTTGCTCACGGGCCTTATTTTATGCGCGATGGGGATGCTCTTGTTGATGGTTCGTTTGATTGTCGTTCTCGGCTTCGCTCAAACAGGAGCTCTACACCGTACGTTTACGGTTGCGCCAGATCATGAGCACGAGCCAGACAACACTAATTAAGCCGAATACAGGGTACAGAGCGGCAAGAAGTGTTTTGAAACCAATTTGGCTGACGAGATAACTAAGTCCTAAGATGCTTAGCAGCAGTAGCTTAGGGTTTAATTTGGTACGTTGCTGCAGCTGCAAAGACAAGCCATACGCGTCAGCGATAAATGTCGTGAAAATTTCTCCGTAAATCACGAGCAAATAGGCGATCTGAGGGGCTGAGCCCAGCCTGTTAATGATATTCCCCATGGGGATCTCATACTGTGCGATGCCAGGCATTTGCGCTGAAAGCGCATAGTGGGCGGAGAGGAGCAGCAGTCCAATGCCCGCTCCACCGATAAGTCCGCCCCAGTATAGATCGGAGCGTTTCGTGATGGAAGATCCCATCGGCACCAGAACGGCTTGTGCCATGGCCAAATTGAAAGCTGTGTAGAGAAATGGGGCAAACCATATTTTACCAAGCGAATCATCTGTTGTGATCCTCAGCCAGTTTCCCGAAGACGGTGAATGCCACGTATAGACGACGATAACCACACTAAAAAGCAGCATGATAGGAACGACAATCGAGTTGACCGTCATGATGGCTCCAATTCCTCGCGATAATACGAGATAGGAGAGAACCAACGTGACCAAAAGTCCAGTCTGATAGGAAAGATGAAGCTGCTCCTCAAATACAGTGCCGCCACCGGCAAGCATGACGGTTGTGATTCCGAACAGCACGATCATCGTAAACAAGCTGATCCAATTTCCTATTTTCGGCCCAAAAATGACCCGGTTTAAATCCTCATAAGATGTGGCTTTCAATGTATGAGCCATGAGCATAAGTTTGATGCCAATCCAGATGAACAGGATGCTGGATAAAGCGATCGTCAATGAAGCTATCCATCCGTAACGCGTAAAAAATTGCAAAATCTCTTGTCCGGAAGCAAAACCTGCTCCAACGACAGTTCCAATATAGGTAAAGGCAATACGGACGATCTGTGATCCTTTTCGCATGGATTGCCCCGCTTTCTTTCGTTTGGTATAGTACAAGGTATGTTCACGAAGACAGTAGCATGACTGCAACTTGGGGCAAGCCCTGGTTTTTGATAAAATGGATAGGAACAGAAAGACGTAAGAAATTGGGAGTGTGTCTTTTGTGAAAGAAGCTCTTTATGATTTTATTGGACATTATGGCTATATTGCACTGTACATTTTGTTATCTGCCGGCATTGTTGGCGTACCTATACCCGATGAAACTTTGATGGCTTTCGTGGGCTCATTGACCGCGCCTGGAGGTCCTTTTGAGTATGGGACAACGTTAATTGTGATTTATGCAGGTACGATGACGGGGATGATTGTGAGTTATCTCATTGGCCACCGGGTGGGCAAGCCCTTCTTATACCGCTATGGAAAATGGTTCAAATTGACGCCGGACCGGATCGAAAGAGCGGAAGGTTGGTTTCATAAGTATGGGCTGTGGACCGTATTCTTCGGGTATTTTGTGCCGGGAGTCCGCCATTTCACCTGCTATTTGTCCGGGGTAAGCGGAGTGAAATTCTACAAATATATGCTTTACGCGGGGACAGGAGCGCTGCTGTGGTGTACAACCTTCTTGACCTTAGGCCATTTTATCGGCAGCAATTTGGATGGATTGTTCAATTTGATACATAAATATATGGGGGTCAGTTTCATTATTCTTGCGGTTGTGGCTGCGATAGGAGCGGTGATTTATTTCCGCTTTCGAAAAAGAAGAGCGATCTGAACACAAATAAAGACCATACTTATCATCCTATGGATGACGGTATGGTCTTCGGTTTTAGTGCGGTATTAACGATCTGCGAAAAGCTTGATCGATTGGATCGTGTTGGCATTCGGGTCGACATCGAGCTTCAGAAGCGTACCCTGTGATTTGTAAGAAAGCACATACGTTGTGTTGGAATCCGGTTTGCCGAGAATGCTAATGGCATCCTCTACTTTCTGACCGAGGTGCAGGCCGCGTAGTCCTGGATCAATATCAGTGGAGTGTACATCCACGAATTCAAGGGCATCCTTGACATTAAAGCCAACGGAGAAATCGCCGAAATCGTAGACCTGAATCGCATCATCGTCTTCATCCATAACGAATTGTTTCTTGGCTTTGCCGAATCGGTCCAGCACCAGGTTTTTGCTCGTTCCAAGCTTTAAGCCCATTAGAGTCGGTTTCTCCTGCTGGTAAGCATCTTCAGCCTTCACCCGCGGTTTTGTCGTTGGCTTGGCGCTTGCAGAGCTCTGAGGTAGATCCGATAAGTCCGTTTTGTTCGTGTTTGCAACTTGCGCTTCATGCTTGGCTATCGTATCCTCCGGTGCCAAGGAAGCAGCTGGAGTTTCTACAGCCAGCACGGCAGGCGTGCTGGCCGGGGTTGTGCTTGGATTCTGCTTCTGAACATGAACCGATGGATCTATAGTAGGCTGAGCGGAAGGAGCAGATGACTCTTGGCAGCCAGCTACGATAAGCAAGGAAAATGCAACAGGCACAAAGCCAAGCATGACGGGTCTCATCGCATTGTTCATCATCATCTTTCCTTTCTGCCGAATAGTTGTCTTAAAATAATATTACTAATCATACTGCGTTCGGGTTGTCAATCTCAATGGATCTTGCTGCCTAAATGTGAGCATTTCTAAAACAAATCTGAAAAAGTTAAACCCTATATGATTATAGACACCTATTCAGCAATAAAAGTTTCACTTCCACGAGCAATATTCGCAAATTGGGACTTGAAACCTACTTCATCATTATGGTAACTTACTCATAATAGACAGGATTAAGGGGGCCAGTATCATGGAATTGTTAAAGCAGCGGATCCAAGAAGTCGGTGTCGTTGTATCGGATAAAGTACTTAAGCTGGATGCCATTCTTAATCATCAGGTGGATCCGGTTTTGACCATGGAGATGGGACGGGAGTTTGCAAGACTTTTCAGAGACACCAAGCCGGACAAGGTGTTAACCGTAGAGTCCTCTGGTATTCCAATTGCCTTTACAACAGCATTGCATCTTGAGATCCCTATGATTTTCGCACGCCGCAAGAAGACATTAACGATGGATCAAGATACGTACAGCGAGCGTGTGCCTTCTTTTACCAAAGGCATTGTGACCGACATTATGGTTTCCTCGCATTTGCTGCATAAGGGTGAACGTGTGCTGCTTATTGATGATTTTATTGCAAATGGGGACGCGGCTCGCGGCTTAATTCGCATTATTGAGAAAGCGGAGGCTGAACTCGTCGGTGTCGGCATTGCGGTGGAGAAATCGTTCCAATCCGGCGGCAGTTCGATTAGAGAACGCGGCATTCGGGTGGAATCGTTAGCAAGAATTGCCTCGCTAGAGAACGGGCAAATCACTTTTGACTGATTTTACATCTAGTCTTTGACTTCCCTGATTGCCAATTATCCATTATAATGGTTACAAGGTAAGAGAGGAGGCTGACATCTATGGGTATCGAAAATGGTTCCATTGAATATTTCATGACTAAGCTTGGGGAAGCCAAAACACATTTTGAACGTGCTCTTGATTGTAAGCATACAGAATTTGATGATCTATATCCGTATATGATCGAACATCCTCAATTTTTCTGGTACAAACGCTATGTCGCTTGGTCTGAGTTGTTAACGATCGTCAAGCTCTGCACAGAGCTGACTATTGAATGGGAACAGCAATTTTCCGCAGCGCAAGTGGAATATATTCAGAAGCGTGTCATGTCAAGCAAGGTCCTTGATTTCTGGTTTGAAACGAATGATTCCAAGGAACATGTAAGCTAATGTAAATTCAAGAGGCCAATGGATCCGTTATGGATTCGTTGGCCTTTTTTCATTCCATAGGCAGTCTTCCGGAGAGATCTCGTTAGACACCATTTTTTAGTATGTTCATACTTTCAATATGCCTTTTGGTTTGTTCATTCCCTAATCGGTGCAAGGTGCGATACACTTCCGTCAAATAATAATCATATTCTTGATTGGTCTCATTGGAGTAATAAACCGACCAAGGGAGCCAAGAGGTCGCATAGCTGGCTTGGGACGTGTTATCTGTTTCCTCAAAGAGCTCCTGCAATTGATCAAATTCCTCCTCAGTAGCGGAAATCTCAAATTCATAATTGAGCGCGGTGCTGTCTTCCAATACTTCACCTGTCCCGACATTCACGTAATACGTTTTTTTGTCCAATATAAAAACCCCCAAGGTTATAATGGCGTTCTATTTCTTCGTCATGATTAAGTTAACCCTGATCTAATGGATTTATGTAAAGTTTCAACTAGACAGGAATTGGTGTATGCTTAAGGTGTAAACTGCATGGTTGGAGGTATGAGAAATGATAACAGAAGATCAATTGGATCTTTATCGTGTTGAAAGCACATTGCTTCGCGTGATTCGCGATGTTAGCCCAAGGAATGATGTCCGCGGCATTGTTGTCGCTTGGGATGATGATAGTGTTTTAATCCGCAAAAAAAATCGCAGAGTGGTCAAGCTCGCACGCAGCTATGTGTATCAGCCTTATGAAGCTGAACGGCCACCGGAATATATGCTTCCGCAAGAATTGATTGAACCGGATGATGCTGCGGATGAATCAGAATAAGGTTCCCATCACGGGCATCCAGATGGATTTGGTGAATTCCGAATACGGCAGTTACGTGCTAATTCGTAGCGATAGTCCGATGCGTACGTTGAATTCTTCGCCATGGGGCGGAGGATTCGGGATGCATGGATCGTTGATGAACAGGCAGGTACACAAGCTATATAACGAGGCTGATCCCCTTCGCGAGATGGATGATTTCATCCAACGGGAAGGGTTGAATCCTCAAGAGACGGCTGGTATGCTAACTGCAGCTTGGGTGAAGGATGTTGGGTACAGTACGCTAACGTGGACGCAAGATGGCGCAGAGGATACCGAGAATGAGACGAATCCACTGCACGTTTGTGCGTGGGTCACCGTAGGGCTCGGGAACAAGGCTAGGGCTGGCGCCGAGGTGCCTGCTGCCTCACTTTATCCCGGTACGATAAATACCATTGTCGTTATTCATGGGCAATTAACGGATGCCGCGATGGTCAACGCGGTGATTACCGCGACGGAAGCCAAGGCGGCTGCGCTTCAAGCTTTAGGCGTTGAAGTGGACGGACATCCGGCCACTGGAACGACCACGGACGCGGTGCTTATCGCCACGACATGCCGCGGCCGCTTGTACAGCTATGCGGGCACGGCTACAGCGCTGGGAAACATGATTGGAAGAACCGTGTACGAGGCTATCTTGGCATCGGGACAGTTGTATGAGAAAACGCCCTACTGATCCGTGAGGATACAGTGGGGCGTTTGTTTTGTATGTCCACATCGGTGCTTGCCGGAGGCACATCCAGCGATGAATAACATTGTTATGCCACGCCTATCTACGGTTTGCGGAAAACGCCGAAGGCGAGCCCGGCAGGATACACATCAACGCCATCCGGATCTTCGTCTTCATTTTTGAAATTGGGATCATGTACGATGCCTTCAGCTTCACCTTCTGTGAGATGTCGCTGATTGCCTGTGTATTTGGGTTCGAGAGCTTTGATTTCTTCCTCATCCATTCGTCATCCCTCCTTTGGGAATAGGTTTAGGAGCGGGGTTTGTATTTATGCATGGATTGTAAAAGTTTCGTTGACGAGCTTTCGAGTCCCATGTTATATTTATTTTTGTCACCACATCATTTGCGATCATGGCGGAATTGGCAGACGCGCACGGTTCAGGTCCGTGTGGGCTTACCCCCGTGGAGGTTCGAGTCCTCTTGATCGCATCAACCGTAACAACCCTTTCAGATTCTGAAGGGGTTGTTTTTTATTTCCTAGGAAATCATGCACAGACGGGTAGGCAGCTAGGCCTAAGACTTATATAATAAATATTATCTTGAAAGGAAATAGGGGGTCATCCTATGGAAGAAGATTGGAATTTGTTCGAACGCATCCGGGATCGGGAGCAGGTTCTAGTCTTTATGAACACTGCTTTGAAGCAGAAAGCTCCTTTCATAGGATATGGACAAAGAATTACAATTGTATTTAATATGTATAGCTTGTGGGACCTCTCGGACAGCTCAACGCAGAAGGCGCAGCAAGCCTTTTATGAGCTCGAAGACAAGCTTATTTCGCGGATGAAAGATCAGGGATATGCCCTCTATGCCGGGCGCATTTCTTCAAATAATAAAATGGAAATGTACTTTTACGCCAAGGATGACTGGGATTGGGAGCGGGAAATGAAACGGATACTGGCGGATTTTCCTAACTTCCGTTATTATTTCTCGATGAATTTGGACGCAGACTGGAGCTTCTACCTGGAAGAAATGGCGCCTTCACCCTTGGAAGAGCAGTGGATGCGCAATGCCAAGATCGCCTATGCGCTGAAGCGTCGGGGAGACAATCTGGAGAAAGCTAGGGAAGTTCAGCATTGGCTGCATTTTCCGGATTCAACCCGGATGGATGCGATGAAAAGCAAAGTGGGCGCACTTGGCTACAGGGTCATTGTCTCCGAATTTGATACGACACGTCAGGTGGAGCCATACGTGCTTCACCTGAGCAAATTACACACGCTGGATGTTCCGACCGTCAATGCGATTACCAAAGAATTGTTCGTTCTGGCCGCAGAAGTCGGCGGAACTTATGACGGCTGGGGGACGCGTCTTATCCTGAGATTTCCTGCGAAACTTCGTGCGCATTTGAAACGTATATTCCTTAAGATGATCTCCGCCTTCAAATAGTGCCTAATGTCCAGGCGTATAGCGGTTTTCATGAAGTTTAGGTATAATGCATAGTATAGATTGTACATGTTTTCTAACAAAAGGAGTTGACAGTTTCATGGATAGAACGGTCACGGTTTCTCATTCAGGCAGTTTTGCTCATGTGCTTCAAACATTTGCCATCTCCCTCTTGGTTTCCTTTCTGGGGACACTGATTGGCGCTATGGTCGTTCCGCCTTCGATGATTATGCTTTTCGTCATTGCAGAAGTGGCCATGCTGGTGGCAGCCATCGTCATTCGGATTCGCGGCAAAAATATCGGATATGGTTTTCTTTATGCCTTTACGGCGATTTCCGGTGTAACCCTATATCCGGTTATTATGGCTTACGGGGGTATGCTCGGAGCTAACGTGGTATCGGGCGCATTCTTCGCGACAGCGGCGATTTTTGGCGGACTAGCCTTCTATGCGCACCGCTCACAACGTGATTTCAGCTTCCTCGGCGGCTTTTTGTTCGCTGGAACGATTGGCCTTGTCTTGATGAGTGTCATTGGCATGTTTATTAACTTTGGTTCGATGACGAACTTGATTTGGTCGATGCTCGGCATTCTGATTTTCAGCGGTTGGGTGCTGTATGATGTGGCTCAATACCGCAATGGCGTATCGGCCGAAGAGGTTCCGCTCGCTGCACTTAATATTTATTTGGATTTCATCAATCTCTTCTTGTACATCTTGCGCTTTTTGGCTTCCATTGTTGGAGTTAGCCGAGACTAAGAGATAGAAATGGCTAGGAAAAAAGCACTTTCGACACCCACTATCGGGAATCGAAGGTGCTTTTTTAGTTTTGAAAATATGGGACATCCCCGCGAAAACATCGATTCACTTCCAGCAGGGTATGGAGAAGTAAAATGAGCTCAGCATGGCTTAGCTGAACTGTAGAGAACGTATCTTCCTGTTCGTGGTCACGAAGCCTCAATTCCAGCATGTGGTTGGATTTATCCATGTGGATGTTGAGCTGTTCAGTTAGGAGCATCTCTTCCCACATTCGATGCACCCCTTTCTCTCTAGTTACTTTAATATATGCAGCAGGGACGAGGTTAGAAGCGTGTTTGAAGGCTAGCAGCGCCGGACTGATTTTTTTGAAACAAGCACGATTTAAGCCCTCACTTCATACAATTTAGTGATCCTATATGGGGAGAGAGGAGATTGACCTATGGCGGCTTGCAATGCTTGGACGTATAGAGGGATTTCGTCTTCGGTGTTTCGTTCGTTACAACAAGTGGGCAAAAAACAAGGCTTCACCATTCCCAATGCTGCATCGGGTAAATTCATGATTACCGTGGTAGGCATGAACGTTGGTTTCCAATACGCTTGGGATATGAACGCACAGACCTTGCTGCTGCAGTGCGATAACAAACCGATGCTGCTCGGCTGTAGCACGATTAAGACATTTGCGGATAAAATTATTTCGGAGAGCGGCGGAAGAGTCAGTTGAATCCATGTCTTCCACCTGCCTTACCGTTTAAGTCCGGGGCTCTCTGGTTACAATAGGGAGAAAAAGGCAGGTGGGCGTATGGCCAAAAGTGATGACTTGGTCAAGTACATAACACAGCAGGTCGTGACGTTTATAGACACGCCAAGAGATGTTCGCCAACAAGCAAAAGCGATGCATAAAGAACAGCGGGAGCATTGGCAGACACGTTGGTTCGGCATGCTGCCCTTGGCAGCCCGGATGTTATTTGACCAGTTTAAACCCAAAAAATAAAAAGTCACAAAAAAAAGGGCTGCCCGATAAGTAGAATCGTCTACTTGACGGAGAGTCCTTTTTCATTTTAATAAATATGCCCCATTTCCAGAGCGGTAGGCAGTTGAATGTATCTTGGTCCTTCGTGATCCAGAACCAGATAAGGTAACCCATCCTGCCATGCTTGATAGCCTAATACGGCCAGTGGCAGAGTAACCTGACCATCGTATAACGCTGTCACAAAGGTCAGATGTTGATCGGAGGCAAGAGCGCTTTGGAGTTCACTCAGACCAGCCACAGGAAGCGGTGAGCCGACAATCCATGGCATCCTTTCATAAGGATCAAAGGCTGGATGCATGATGGTGCTTGCTTCTTTTAATTCTGTTGTCGTCATCCGTGTGCTATCATCGGTCACAAGCTTGGGGGTCGGGTCTTCTTTAATAGGGAGTACCTCGCCTGACTTGGCATCCACATAGTACAATTGATTGTCAAGCTTGATTCTCCAAACAGCGGTTAAGCCGTCCATATATAAGCGGTCTTTGGCGATCGTTTCATTGGCGATAAAATCTGAATAAGTAATTGTTGCCGGAATGAGTTCTTGCTGTACCAACGAACGATACAGCGTGGTCAAACTGAAAAGTGGATGCTTGCCTGTCCCGTATTCCATTAATCGGAAGGAGCCATTTTCTACAGACTGTACGATCATATAACCGACTTCCTCGCCATGATCCGTGAGAATCACGACCCAGCCATGTGTCCCTGGACCAAGTGGGTAACTGTTCCAAACTGCTGATTGCCAGTTGTGGAATCCTTCTTCGCGAGCGAGCGCCATCCTCCACTTATCAACCGTAGCTGTTAAAGTAGATTCGCTTCGCAGATCCGGCACTGGCTTTGCAGTTTCAGCTAATTGACTGCTGATCGCTGCGGGTTGTCCTACCGATTGCACGAGGCTTGTCCGATCTGGATTATCGCCCGCTGAGCTTTGGGAGGGTATGAATAAGAGACTGCCAATACATATGAAGCAAGTTGCTGTCCATGCAGTCCACAGCTTCATCCGCGTTCACCTGCCTATCGCTAACTTCTCATTTGTATGAATCTATTGTAATTCTTATGCTATAAAAAGATTGTTAGAACCTGCAGCGTTAATTTGCGAGGTTTTAGCGACTATCGTCAGTTCCTAGGCGATCGCCCGGCGGTTAAATGAAACAATCCGCAATTGATGACAGAAACGGCGATGCGCGGCTTATGCTGCCAGTCGATTTCTCTGAGGCGGTTGCGGCATTGCGTTTCGATTTCATCCCTTTTATCCGGCTCTGCGTTTAGCAAAAGGCCGTTGTAGTAGGATTCGACACGGTCAATCTCGCTGCGGTGCTGCTCATTCGCCTCGTCCGCCCATCTATGGTCATAGGCGCTTATTTTACGTTCAAGCGTCGTTTCCAGCAGGTTCACGGCTTTGGTCAGCGATATCGTATCCGGCAAAATATGACTATTCGCCGGAAGCTTAGGAGAAAGACCTTTGGTCAACAGATGCTTATGAAAATTCTCGCGAATCTCTCCGTTGTTCAATTGGATGGCAAGGGAGTGGATTTCACTTCGTTTGCGGTCGCAGGCGAGTTCAACCTTGTAATTGATGCAAAACCACGTATCATACACGAGCGCAGCGTGATAGGTGGCTCCCGTAGGAAAGGGCTCCTCAAACAGATGCACGAATTTCCCGCGTTCCCGAACGATAGAGAACATTTGCTCCAATCGTCTGCTGCCAAAAGTGACATCATCCTGCGGAACACGCGCTGTGATGGTCGTCGGAACGAAGCCGAAATAACGCCCCAGAATGCTGTCGGAGGAGCCGTCAGGCGCTTGTTCCTGGTTCGGTGCGGCTTGCGCGCCTGCATTAGATGGACTCTTCACAGCCGTCGGTGCTGCCTTGGACTTGGCATCGAGCCTCATTTGTTCCGGATCGAATACGAATTTATAGGTCATGGTTTCTGCAGGCGTCCCGGTTCGCTCGACGAAGCTCCAATAATAAGGTCGGCCCGTCATTTCCCGATCTGCTTCCGGAGACAGCTTGGCTGTGACGTAAGATGGGCTTTTCTCTAGAATGGTGCAATCATAAGCTTCAAGAAACCGCATGACAAAGGTATGAACGTTTCGTTTGTTCATGGTCTGACCTCACCGCTTTGCGCGCCGCCTACGGCATCAAGGATATGTTGAAACTCAGTTCCATACACGGGATTGTGTTCGATTTCTTCTTTGATTTCGGTAAAAGAATGACCCAGCTCGTCGATTTTCCTGCGAATATCCTCGCGTGACCCTGCTTCCATCACCATGCGGAATAACGAGGTTTCAAGAGATCCCTTCTTCTCGATTTTCTCCAAAATGGTATCGAGCTGCCCGATAACCATCTCAAACATATTGATTTTCTCATGCAGCAAAGAAAGAATGTGCTCTTCAATCGTATTATTTGTCGATAGATTATAGATGTTCACATCATGCGTCTGGCCAAGTCGATGCACACGGCCAATCCGTTGTTCCACGCGCATCGGGTTCCACGGCAGGTCAAAATTAATCATGTTATGGCAAAATTGCAGATTAATTCCCTCGCCGCCAGCTTCCGTCGCAACAAGCACTTGTACGCGATTGCGGAATAAATCCATCATCCAATCTTTTTTGCCACGGTTCATGCCGCCGCGATAGGGGACCGCTGTAATTTTATGTTCTTTCAAGTAGTTGAGCAGATACTCCTGGGAAGCGCGATACTCCGTGAAAATGATGACTTTATCATTAATCTCTTGAACGAGCTTCATGGTGGTTTCCGCTTTGCTATTCGATTTGATGCTGCGGATCAGCTCGACAAGCTCCCATATTTTGGCGCGTACAGGCGAATCTTCCGCTGTTTTTTTGAACAAATTCACGAGCGTAATGAAGACGGCATCCCTGGAGGAGCAGACCTCGCGCTGGAGGGTGATGAGCGAAAGCATGCTGTTTAAATCGCCGGAGCTCTCTGCATACCGCGTTCGGACGAAATTGGTGACGCCGTCATAGAGCGCCTGCTCGTCTGGTGAAAGCGTCAGCGGGATATTTTTCACCACCCGCTTGGTGTAATGAACACCGCCGTCGCCACGACGATTTCGGATCATCACCTTGGACAGCTCCTGCTGCAGCTGAATCTCATTTTTCGGGATCCTTTTGCCGACAACAAAATTGGACTTAAAGGAGCTGTGAACACCGAGTTGACCGGGCTTGAGCAGGGTGATGAGATTATAAAGCTCTTTCAAATCATTCTGAACCGGTGTGGCGGTGAGCAGCAGGCAATATTTTTTGCGCAGCTCATTGACGAAGGTGTAGTTGGTCGTTTTTTTATTTTTTAATTTATGAGCTTCATCGACGATCAGCATATCGTATTCCAGGCCCATCACGATTTCCCGGTGAGGATCGCGTTTGGCGGTGTCCATGGAGGCAACGATAATGTCACTTTGCTGCCACATGTACGCTTTTTTATGGGCGATGGCTGGAATGCCGAATTTGGTGTTTAATTCACGGACCCATTGCAGGACAAGGGATGCCGGCACCAGAATAAGGGTTTTGCGGACTAACCCGCGGATCATGTATTCTTTTAAAATCAACCCAGCCTCAATCGTTTTCCCGAGTCCCACCTCATCGGCCAAGATGGCTCGACCGCGCATTTCATTAAGTACTCGCTTCGCTGTCTCTATCTGATGAGCCATAGGCTCAAGCTGCCCCAGATGAGGAAGGCACTGCATTTCATCAAACGTAGAAATAAGCCCCGACTCTTCCGATTCGTAGGCGAGCTGGTACAAAGTCCAATCGTCCCACGGCCCTCCTCCGCGCACACGATGATCCAGCTCAGTAAACCAGTCCCTCTCAAAGTGCATGTCCAACCGATGATGAATGGGGCGAATGTTCTCTTGCTGTTCATGTTGACGCATCGTTGTGCCCTCCTAAGAGTTTTCATAAGAAAACTGACTTCGTGAACCTAAGCTTGTATGAAGCACGGGCGCTAAACGCCGAATACGTGTTAGTATGTCCATAAGAGGCGCTTTCATAACTTTTTCCATGGTAAAACAGATGAGGGGATCAGGGCGGGAGCTTGGAGAGGGAGAGGAATCGTAACTTAAGGCGGTTATGTGGTATGATAGAGGTTGTCTTTTGACAAGCATGGTTGGAAAGAAAGGGTGAAGATTTTGATGACGGCATGGCGATTTATACATACGGGAGATCGTTCTCCTGCTGAAAATATGGCTTTAGATGAAGCGATTTTGACCGCTCATAGCGAGGGAATCGTCCCTCCTACGGTGCGTTTTTATGGATGGAATCCAGCAACCCTGTCGATCGGTTATTTCCAAAAAGCAGCCGAGGTCGATCAGGAGGCCGTGGCCAATGAAGGGATTGGTTTCGTACGCCGCCCAACAGGAGGCAGAGCGGTTCTGCATGATAAGGAGCTGACCTACAGCATTATTGTAGCCGAGGATTATCCGGGCATTCCCCGAAATGTGACGGATGCTTACCGCGTCTTGAGCGAGGGGCTGCTGCAAGGTTTCCGTGCGTTAGGACTTAACGCTGAAATGGTGCAGCTTGCAAGCGATGAGGAGAAAGAGAAATATGCATCGGCAGGCTCAGCCGCTTGTTTCGATTCTCCATCCTGGTATGAGCTCGTGGTTGAGGGGCGTAAAGTCGCCGGCAGCGCGCAGGTACGGCAAAAGAACGTCGTGCTGCAGCACGGCTCGATTCTGCTGGATATGGATACGGATCAACTGTTCCGTATGCTGCGTTTCTCTAATGAGAAGGTGGCAGAGCGGATGAAGAAGAGTTTTTCGAAAAAAGCGGTGGCGATTAACGAGCTGCTGCGGGCGCAGGGGAAAGAAGCCGTTACCTTGGGGCAAGTTGAAGAAGCGTTCCGCCGTGAAATTGGTCTCGGTTTAGGTGTGAAGCTGGTTGAGGACTCGTTGACACCGTTTGAGATCGAATTGACCAATCGTCTTGTGCAAGAGAAGTATGGGACGGATGAGTGGAACTTTCGGCGATAATGGTGAGGCGTGGGGTTTGCTAAGCTTGGGTAGCTGAACCAGTAGGATAGGGGGAAATAGGGGAACTACAGGACGCTATTTAGGGGTAAAGTAGTTGTCGGGGGACTTGAACGGAACTCCAGGGTCTTATTTCTGGAAAATGCGGGCATATTCGTATGAAAGCTCCGAAATAACGGCCTGGAGTTCCCTTCCGTCGCTACACACGGTGGATTTCGCTGAAATAGCGCCCTGGCGTTCCTCGTGTGAGGATTTAAAAAACCTAAGGCAGATGCCTTAGGTTTTTTGCTGATTACGAGAACGTGCGAACAAACTCCTCTTGCAGCTTGCGGGTATATGCCCCTGGCGTGCCGGCTCCAATCGTGAGGCCATCCACTTCCAGAATTGGCGTTATTTCTACCGTTGTTCCTGTAATAAAGGCTTCGTCAGCCGCCATAAGCTGTTTCGTCGTAAAAGCCTCTTCTTTAACCGGTATTTCCAAAGCTCCAGCTAAACGCAATACGACTGCTCGGGTGATACCGTGCAAAATCAAATGATTCGCAGGATGCGTATAAAGCACGCCATCCTTGATCATCATCAGGTTAGATGCGCTGCACTCCGTCACCGTACCTTCTCGATGCAGTACAACCTCCTGCACGCCGTGATCGAGCGCTGCTTGCTTGGCCATGACGTTGGGCAGCAGATTGAGCGTTTTGAGATCGCATCTTAACCAGCGAATATCGGCAAACGTAATAGCTTTAATCCCGTTATGTATGGTTGCCGTTGGTCTAGGGACTTCCGTGCAATAGGCCAGCATGATCGGTTCTGCCTGAGTCGGAAACGGATGCGCGCGTGGAGCTTCCCCTCGGGTGATTTGCAGATATAAGGTGCCTTCGATCAGCTTATTTTTGTCCACCAGCTCTGTGAGAATTTGACCGATTTTTTCGATGGTATAAGGGAGGGTAAGCCGCACCTCGCTGGCGGTTCTTTGAAGCCTCTGCATATGGGCGTCTTGCTCATACAGTTGGCCCCGATAGACACGGAAAACTTCATAAATACCGTCTCCGAAATAATAACCGCGATCATCGGGCGAGAGCTGAATATCATCTTTATTCATAAATTCATTTTTATAAAAATACATGTCTCTAACCTCTCCTTAGGAAAAATAAATAACGAACAAATGTTCTAAAGTTGAGCGAATTGTGGTATCCTAAATACAGGTTAGCAGAGGAATCCGCTATCGTCAAAAGCAACGAACCGCCAGCTCGCTTTCTATAAAATAAAGAGAGATTTCGAGGAAATTCTAGCTAAAGCGATATTTACTTGTTTTATTAAACAAAATTGGTCCTTTGGCCATTCGAAGGTCCATATCTAGTGTTGTATAATGGATTTCTCACACCAGATATTGTAATTTTCAATTTAGTTGGAGCTGAATCTGTAGCTTATTGGGAGGGCATTTATCAATGGGGATTTCGCAATCAGGTAAGAGGCTGGAAGGGTTAAGCGAGAAAATATTTTTGGATCGCTATGCGCTTAAGAATGCGGATACGAGCTTTGCTAAAGTGGGAGACACCGTACTCGTATTGACGAAGGATGATCCCAAATTCCCAGCCAAAGAAGTAGGCGAAATAATTAGCCGTGAAGGCGACATCGTGCAAGTAAGAACACGCAGTGGCGAGACAGTCAAATCTGCAGTTGAGAAGCTTACATTAAACATAGAAAAGACACCGGAAGAAATGTGGGATCGTTTGGCCGGAGCCATGGCATCCGTGGAAACGACACCCGAGAAACGCAAGGAATGGACGGAGAAATTCAGATATATTTTGGATGATTGGAAACTTGTTCCAGGTGGACGAATTGCAGCAGGAGCGGATGCAAGCGACGAGTTAACGTTGTTCAACTGTTATGTGATCCCATCTCCTCACGATAGCCGTGGCGGCATTATGAGCACACTTTCAGAAATGACGGAAATCATGTCACGCGGCGGTGGTGTGGGAATCAATCTGTCTTCCCTTCGACCACGCCGTTCCGTTGTCAAAGGAGTTAACGGCTCTTCGAGCGGTGCTGTATCTTGGGGCGGCTTGTTTAGCTATACAACAGGTCTGATTGAGCAAGGCGGAAGCCGTCGTGGCGCACTCATGCTGATGATCAATGACTGGCATCCTGATCTGGAAGATTTCATTACGGTGAAGTCAACGATGGGACAAATCACCAATGCCAATTTATCCGTTTGCGTAAGCAATGGATTTATGAAGGCCGTGAAGGAAGATTTGGAGTGGGAACTCGTTTTCCCGGATACGACGGATCCTGAATATAACGAGAAATGGGACGGCAATTTGGAAGCTTGGAAACAACTTGGCAAAGCCGTCAAGCCTTACCGCACAGTAAGAGCTCGTGAGGTGTGGCACACGATTATTGAGTCCGCTTGGAAATCGGCTGAGCCTGGTGTTGTGTTCATGGAATACTACAACCAAATGTCGAATAGCTGGTATTTCAATCCGATTATTTGTACGAATCCGTGTGGGGAGCAGGGGCTTCCGGCTTGGGGAGTTTGCAACTTGTCGGCGATTAACTTATCCAAATTTTATGATGCAGAGAAACATGATGTTGATTGGGTTGATCTGGCTACGGTTGTTCGCTACTCGACGCGTTTCCTTGATAATGTCATTGACAAAACGCCTTATCATTTTGAAGAAAACCGTGAGAATCAACAGAAGGAACGCCGCGTAGGCTTAGGATCAATGGGCTTGGCGGAACTAATGATTAAGTTGAAAATTCGTTACGGCAGTCCGGAATCCTTAGCATTTTTGGACAAAATCTACGGCTTCATGGCAAGAGAAGCTTATCTGGCATCAGCGGAAATCGCCTCTGAAAAAGGATCTTTCCAAGCGTTTGTTGCAGATAAGTTCCTGGAAAGCGGCTTTATGAAAAATATGACCAAGGTATTCCCGGAAGTTGGCGAAGCCATTAAGAACAGCGGAATGCGCAACGTAACGGTCATCACGCAGGCTCCGACGGGAAGCACAGGGACGATGGTTGGCACTTCGACGGGGATTGAGCCGTATTTTGCCTTTGAATATTTCCGTCAAAGCCGTCTGGGCTTTGATAAACAATATGTGCCGATTGCTCAAGAATGGAAGGACGCTAATCCGAATCAGGAATTGCCGGATTACTTTGTAACTTCCATGACCTTAACGGCTGAAGATCATATTCGAGCACAAGCAGCGATCCAGAAATGGGTTGACAGCTCGATCTCCAAAACAGCGAATTGCCCATCCGATTTCACAGTTGAAGAGACCAAACGGTTGTATGAATTGGCTTTTGATTTGGGTTGTAAAGGCGTTACCATCTACCGTGATGGAAGCCGTGATGTGCAAGTTCTTAGCACAAGTTCAGACAAGAAAGAGGAGAAGAAAGTTGAGAAGGCAGAAGCAGCACCTGTTGCTGTAGCTGCGGAAGCTGTGAAAGAAGAAGCCAGCTTAACGAATCTTTCAGGCAAGCTTGCGGTTAATGTTGACGCCAAAACAGAGCAAGTTTTCGATAAGCAATATAAGCGCCGCCCGCAAATTCTGCGAGGCGCAACCTATAAAGTGAATACTCCATTCGGCATGGCGTATATTACGATTAATGATATGAACGGAACGCCGAGTGAAATATTCCTCAACGTGGGGAAAGCCGGATCAGACGTTTTTGCGATGTCTGAAGCACTTGGCCGCGTGTGCTCGTTGTTCTTGCGTTACGGCGACCATGGGGACAAAGTGAAGCTGCTCGTGAAGCACTTGAAAGGCATTGGCGGCTCCGGCGCCATTGGATTTGGCACGAACCGTGTCGAGTCGATCGCTGACGCGGTTGCCAAAGCGCTCGAGCAGCACGACGAAGTGATGAACGAGCAAGACGACGCGCGGAACTACGTGACCGCGACGAGTGAAGTGCTGGATGCGCCAGCTCCGGCACCGGTGGCTGCTGTTAGCGGGCACACCGCACATAGCGCGCATGGCAGCAACGCTGCTAGCGCCGCGACGAAGGACTTGTGCCCGTCTTGCGGTTCCGCTTCGCTGATTAACAGCGAAGGGTGTAAGAATTGCGCGAACTGTGGCTACAGTCGCTGCTCATAAGAGGACCAGGGGCGGGAGCCCCTGGTTTTTTTTGTGATTTTTCATAATAAACTGTAAATGTTCCAAATATTACTGTAGGTATTTTTTCAAAAAAACCTCCATACAAAAAAATGCATAAATATGCAAATTCAAAATGGCTAAGATACTCATTATGTATCTTGGCCATTTTTGGCTTTGGATGTTTATAGTTTGTTGATCATGGATATACAGAATTAAAAATAAAATTTAAGAAGGAGCTGTCGGTAGCATGGAATTTAGTGTTAGAAATAAATACCTTTTGAAACGTTCAGAGCCAATGGAGGGGGAAAGTTTGAGAGGATTCATTCTCAGGATATCTGAGAGGAATTTACTTGAACCTGATTGTATGATAATTTACAAAAGTGTTGGACTTAAAAAATATAATAAGACAAAAAATATATTAATTCCAGATGAAGAAGTAAATATTAATTTGTTTGAGTTAAGTATCCTTCTAGGAGTTGATCAATATAAACTTGATCAAATGTTGTTATTTAATCAGATTAGTACAGAGATTCAATCAGAGAATATGAAAAAACAAATCCGACATTTGGGAACTTGTTTAAATAAACAAAGAATTTGCCCCGAATGCTTTAAAATGGAACAATTCCACAAAAGTATTTGGGAAATATCATTGTTAACAGTTTGCCCAACTCATAAATGCTTAATGGTGGACTTTTGTAAGGAGTGCGGAAGAAATATTGATCCTTACAGAAAGGAATTACTGTTTTGTAAATGTGGATTTGATTTTAGAAATTCAGAAGTAATATGTATGGATTCATTGTTTTCTAGTTACCTTACGGACAGGTTTAATAATAAAGCTTATGTAAGCGATGATTATATTGAACTTAATAATCTTAGTATTTTTCACCTATTACTCCTAATTATTAATTCAGCAAAGTGGATTAATGGGAAAGAAGTTAGCCATGTACAAAGTAATTTCTCCAAGCTTTTGATTCAAAGCAATCTTACGAATGCAATTGATGAGGGATTTAGGTTATTTTGGGATTGGCCGAATAATTTTTTTGTGTTTATTGACCAACTACGAATTTCAAACAATAGGTACAATAGCATTGGGAATATAAACAAAATTCTAAAAGAAAATATTAATGATAATGTATTTTCCTTTATCCACGAACAAGTCGACTATTATTTTATGAATCATTGGCAGAATGGATTCACTAAACAAATTGCAATGGATGATAATAGTTATAAAAAAATATCTGCCAAAATATCTGCAAGAGTTTTAAGAGGTGAACAGAAAGCTAATCAGTTTGGTGGTATCTCTAAGAAGCAAGCGTCTACATTACTTGGAGTTGGATTGGACCAGATCGATTACTTTAGAGAAAAAAATATTATTACTCCTATTTCTGGACCTACAGTAGACGGGAATCCTTTTTGGAAATTTAGCGAGGCGGAAATCCACACCATCCTTGAAAAAGTTGAAAACCAAATGTCAATGGGTATTACAGTAAGAAGTTTAGGTTTTTACCGAGCCTCACAAATAGCAGGCAACTATGAACTGAGTATGGCTGACTTTTTATACGAAATACTACAGGGTAACATAAATGCAAGTTCTAAAGTTGACGGTCAAGGACTTTCAAAATATCATTTTGATGAAAAAAAAATTAGATCATACCTCCAAAATGGGTTTATCAGTATAAAGGAGATATCTGAACGTTTACAAGTAAAACGAAATTCAGTTGAACGCTGGGTAAAGCAGGGGTACATAAATGTTGAAAAGACAATGAACTCAGGAAACCATCAATTGATAACAATCAATGATTACAGTAAATTTCGAATGAATTTTGTAGCTGTCGTAGAAATTGTACGAATACATAACAGTATAGGTTCAAGTGAGAAATTACTAAGGGTTTTGGGGGCTATAGGGGTTTTCCCAATTAACTCCATAACAGCCCCAGGAGATAGGTACCTTTTAGAAAGAAGTGAGCGTTTAAATGAATACCTATCAAATGTAGGATTAGAACTGCCACTAGACACAATTAATGTTTAGTAAACAATAAGTTGAAGGGGGGGATTATACTAAGATAATTAATGTTTATTTTCTGGAAGTAAATCATAGATTGAAACCTTTAATACATAGCCAATCTGGTACAAAGAATGAATAGTTACTTTTTGAATACCACTCTCAATATTTGCAATTGACGATCTCGATAAGTTTATTTTTATCCCAAATTCAGTTTGTGTTAACCCGCGTCTCCTTCTTGTGCTTTTAACCCTTCTTCCAATCTCCTGATAAATTAAATCCTCTGCTCTCCAGAAATTTAAACTTGCCATGATTCACTCCTCCTTTTGCATTTATAACATGATTATTTCCATTCTATAAACCTAGTATACCTTTAGGTTGTTTTGTGAAATATTAATAGATTGTATGTTTGAACTTGGATGGATATTCCTTATAGACACTACTATAGACACTATAAGTGAGGCCTTGTGGGATAAGGGTTTTGAGTGTTTAGTTTTGTAAGAATTATCCGCAGGATAATAAGGTTTTTGGATACTTATGTATAAGTTCATAGTACATTTGGTTATTACTAATGATGTAACTCGTAATAACCAAAATCAGGAAAATATTATCTTTGTGGAGGGAAAACAATGCCTGCAAGAAAGATTGGCCCCAAGAAAGGAGTCAACAGAAGATGTTTAGTAAGTCGTACTACCGAAGATGAAAAAATGGTTTTTAGTGAAAGTTTGTTGGAAAGAGACTTCATCAAGCTTTGCAATTGCCTACCAACAATTTCTCGAATCGAATATCAACCACTCTGCATCGCGTTTAATTATAGAGGGGAAAGGAGAAAGTATTATCCCGATTTTTTGCTGACGGAAGTTGATGGGAAAAAAATATTGGTTGAAATTAAACCATTAAGCAGAACAAAAGATCAAGAAAATCTAATTAAGTTCAAAGTGGGTGAATTATTTTGTGAGGAAAAGGGGTGGTCCTTTAAAGTTATAACGGATAGAGATTTATACGAAGGTCAGTTGAAATACAATGTGTCTTTGTTACTCGATGCTAAACGCCTCAATATCGATATAAGACTGCAATATGCGATATATGAACTTTTTCAAATGTTTGGACAAATTATGATTAAAGATCTCCATCTGATATTTCCAAATGTTGAAAAAGGAATAGTAAACGCGGCTGTGTACACACTTCTTTTGAATCAATATTGTAAAACCGACATGTTGAGTCAACGTATAAATGATTTTTCAATAATCGAGATTAATGAAAAGAAGGATTGGTGATAAATGATGGGAAATTCCGGGATAGTACAGCTAGACTTATTTGTAGGTGAAGTAAGACCATTTTTAAAGGTTAAAACTGATCATTTTACCAAATGCATAATTGGCATTGAAATTTTTTTTAATAGTCAAAAATCCAGCCGAATAGAATGGGGGGATTGAGATGTCAGTTCACGATTTCTCTCATGGTTCAGTATTTTTGATGAAAGATAAAGAGTACGTTGTTAAAAAAGCTAATCATCGAGAAGTGGTCTTGGAGGAAGTACACTTTGGAGTCAGAGGGACATTTTTAATTGATGAACTATTACAAGCTTGGATGTCTGGTGAACTAAAATTTAAAATAACGTCGAATAATCCTGAAAGAGAGATTGAGTATGATTCTGACCTCTTACCAGAAGAAGCTAAACGAAGGTTCGCTGTACTTGAACCATTTATAAAAGGCCACAAAACGTATGCAAATTTAAATGACCATCTAAAGGAACATGAAATATCACAGGGTACCTTTTATAACTGGTTACGAGTTTGGATGAGATATCGAGATACTCGGCATCTAGTCCCAAATAAACGCGGCCCTAGAGATCGAACTTCGAGCCTAAAAGTTATTCAAATTGCACAAGATGTGGTAAAAGAAATGGCCTATACAAAAGTGAAAACTTCAGTACACAAAATGTATAGAGAATTTAAGCTAAGGATCAAAGAATTAAACGAGTATCGGGAGGAGGCTGAACAAGAAGAGATATTTTCTTATACTACTTTTTGGAGAATTCACCAAAAAGAAAAAGATATACACAAATTGAATTCGCAGAAGTATGGAAAGCAAAAGGCCGATTTGATTAAAAAAGGCTCGCAGGGGAGGATACACACAGAACGAATATTGGAGCGTGTTGAAATTGATTGGACACAAGCAGATATTTTGCTGGTAAATCCTATAACACTTAAAAGACAGCGACCATGGATCGTTTATGCAATTGATGTTCATTCAGGGCAGCCACTAGGATTCCATACAACATTTGAGGTCCCTAATACAGCTGCTTTTAAGCAGTGCTTGCTTCACTGTTTCTTACCAAAAACTTATATAAAAGAAGTATATCCCCTCATCAGGAATGAGTGGAATGCGTATGGTATTCCAAAAGAGATTGTACTAGATAATGCAAAAGTTAATGAATCTTACGATTTGCAAGACGTTTGTCGAATTTACGGAATAGATATTCAGTACTGCAGCATTGCATCAGGTCATCAGAAGGGTACTATTGAACGTGCTTTTCGCACTTTAAATGAAAAATTGATACACGCAACTCCAGGTACCACATTTTCTAATCCATTTGAAAGAGGGGAATATGATTCAGAGGGGGAGGCATGCGTAACCCTACAAGCATTTAATTATCTTGTACATATTGCTTTAGTCGATATGATTTCTCATGATTGGAGGCATTCAGTAACTCGTGCAGGTATTCCACATAAGTTGTGGCAAAAAAGTTTAGAGGAAAACCCACATTTAAAACTTGCTATTCCACGAAATTTGAAAGAATTAAAGATTGTAATGGGTTCCGGTTTAGAATTTAGAACCATTACTAATAAGGGGATTACTCTTGAAACGGTAAACTTTCAAAGTGAAGAACTTGCTGATCTCAAAAATGAACTGGTGAGGTTTAATCGGGACAATGAAGAAGTGAGAGTTAGATTCGACAAAGATGATCTGCGCGTGATATATATTCGTGATCCTTTTAATGAAACCTTTATTGAGGCTTACCCAGATGAAGATATCTTGATGGATAAGAAGATCCGCTTGGACCTTCCGGTACCTTTCTACCAA
The DNA here is from genome assembly GCF_032461945.1 of Paenibacillus violae. NCBI lineage: Bacteria > Bacillati > Bacillota > Bacilli > Caryophanales > Paenibacillaceae > Paenibacillus > Paenibacillus violae. Next base: position 30,181 of record NZ_JAWCUD010000009.1, on the reverse strand, counting down.
ATCCAACTTCGTTCAATTGAAAAAAGCGGTGAACTTACAAAGCATATTAAATATGAGGATGATCATGTTGGATATGCAGCTCGCGCAGTAGATCAGATTATTAGTCAACAGAAGAAAGATATGTTAAATGGATATTCCGATACATTAGAGGAAACCAAAGCACAAATTTTGCAATTCACTGAGTTAGGTAGTGCTATCAATGATTTAGGTTGTCCCGATGAAGTGTATTCAATTAACTCAATTGAAGAGATGGATGAACAAGTTAAAAAACCTAAAAGCAAAAAGAAGGGAGCTAAAAAGAGCAATTCGGATTCAAGTAGTGAAGAATCACCTGAAGTGGATATAAAGTTAGACGACGGAGTGGAAGAGGAGTTACCAACATTTAAACAAACAATTCGAGGAGTGAGTTAAAGATGGAAAGTTTTTACGAGGACTTCAATATGAATCCTGAGCTTTTACAAAGACAGCAGGAGGCTATGGAAAAAGTAAAAAAGTTAATTGTTTTCCATCCAATGTTTCAAAAAATATATCAAGAAATGTTCAAGTGCCATATGTTATCTAAAAATTCGGCAAAATCTGAATGTCTGTGCATATTTGGTGAGTCGGGCACAGGTAAGACAACAGTACTTGAACTTTATCGTGATAAGTTTCCAAGACGTGAGGAAAGTCAGGGTTCGATTATTCCTGTATTAATTGTAGAGCTCCCTTCAAGTGCAACACCAAAGGATGTTGCATCGAAAATATTATTTGAGCTTGGAGATCCTTATTTTGACAAAGGAACAGAAAAAACAATGAAAGTTCGAATTGTAGACTTTATTCAAAATTGTGGTGTACAATTAGTTATTTTAGATGAATTTAATCATCTAATTGATAGTGATACAAAACGGGTCTTACAGAAGGTGGCAGATTGGATAAAAGGTTTGGCAAACAGTGTTAATGTACCAATTATACTATCTGGCGTGCCATCTGCTGAAAAAATCTTTCGATATAACATTCAACTGGATACTCGTTTTACAAATAGGTTGAGGTTGCAGCAGTTTAAATTTAATAAGGATTTTCGCGGGTTATTAAAAGCAATTGATGAAGCCCATCCATTTACTGAATCGTCGCACCTGTCAGACCCAAAAATGACAGAAAAGCTATACTATGCAACTAAAGGCAATATGCGTATTTTAATGCGTTTAATTGAGAGTGCAACATTTGAAGCGGTAGCTGCTAATCGTAATAAATTAACTGAAGATGATTTATACATTGGGTTTAGTGGGATTGAACTATCAGCTAGACCTCATGTTGTAAATCCATTCAACGACACATCTTTTAATTTTAAAGTAGCGATTGCCGAAGAGCGAAATAAAATGAAGAGGGATGTCAAAAATTCGTCTAATTAATTCACAAAGGTGATTCAATTTGCTGTCTGTAGTTCTTAACCTCAAAAAATTCGACAATACAGGAGAAGATCTCGAAGATTTGATCTCCATTGGGACGATCGGACTCATCAAAGCGATATCTACGGGGAAATGTTCGTTGCTGCGATGATCGCTGCGGCATTCGTAGAATCTGACCCGCTCCGAATTGTAGAAATTGGTTTGAGTGAGATTCCACGGAACTGCCGACTTGCTCAAGACGTAAAGCAAGCTGTGAAAATCGCACAAGGTACCAACGATCGGCTTGTTTTGGTTGAACAGATTTGGGAAGCATTCAAGCATTACGATCCTGTACACACGAATAACAATGCAGCGTTGGTGGCGGCTTCTCTTGTATTTGCAAAAGGGGGCTTCAACGTCGCAGTAACCACATCCGTATTGGGTGGGGGGGATACGGATTGTAACGGCGCCACGGTCGGTTCGATTATGGGGGCTGCACCAGGGGCCCAGCAGCTACCGAACCATTGGGTGAAGCCACTGAACGATACGTTGTACGCCGAGGTGACAGGGTTCCATCCGATTGCAATATCCGAGTGCGCACGGAGAAGTTATGATGTGTTCAGGAAGTTAAAGGGTTAACGATAATCAAATAGGCGTTTCAAGAGCGTTTTGCATGGGAGCGAAGTTTAAATGGGTTCCCCAAACCGTCTTGGAGATCCAACATCATCACCGCAGCTTTGAAATCGGTTTGTGTTTATCAGGGCTGGGGGTATTCCATTTTGGGAACCGGACTTATCCTATTGCTCAGGGTCATACGTTCATTGTGAATGTGCTGGAGAATCATATTGCACAGGCGGATGAGGACGATCCGTGTGAATTCGTGTTTATTAATTTCGATCCCGAACTCTTGGAGAAGGAAGAACCTGAGTTGATGGTTCCTTTTCGGTATTACCCCTTCCACTTCAGTAATCTCCTGAAGGGGGACATGGAGAGTATGACGCGATTGCGTCTAATTATCCAGCATATGTGGGAGGAGAAGGAAAGGATGGCTCCCGGGTTTCGCACAGCTATCAAAAGCTTGTTGCTGTCGCTATGTGTAGAGTTGCTTCGTCTGTCTAAACAGGAGATAAGCAGTTCGAAATGGAATGATGGTCTACGAAACTATGAGCATATTCGTCCTGTTTTATCTTATATCACGGAACATTATCAGAAGGATCTCGATCTACTTCAATTAGGCCGGCTGTTTCATCTCAGCCAGTCCCACATATCTCGTTTGATTCTAGAAGCGACAGGCAGGAAATTTAAGAACCACCTTCTTACCCTTCGCATCCAACATGCTAAACGGTTGCTGGCCGGGTCAGAGCAGAGTGTCACCGAAATTTGTTACGACTGCGGGTTCTAGAGTATGGCGACCTTTTACCTCAACTTTAAGCAATACGTGCTGCAGTCTCCCGAGGAATACCGCCGCAGCTGTACCTTTTAGATATGATGATCCGAACATTGATGAAAATAGAAAGGAGCAGTTTGCCACATGGCAGCTGCTCCTTTTTCGTTATAGCTTCCACTGTGAACCATCGCTTACTGGTTGCTGTTCTTGTCTAGGGTTCAGTGTCACCCAGCTTGCCTGTTGAGACACCAAGCGTTGCCACACCAGCTCCACCTCGTGGAGCTGAATGCGAGGCAGCGCGGGCAAACCCACTGCTTCTACCTGGAGTTCCTCCGCCTTACGCTGCAAGGTCACAAGACAGGCGAGCATGATTCGCTCTCCCAGGAGGATTTTGATGCATTCCTTCAAATCATGAAACGGGTGAAAAGCATTACCCGATTGTATTGGGGATTTACATCTTAATAAAAAGAAATTCATTATAAAGGCTTGAGTAATCAAGTCTTTTTACATTAGCTGATTGCTTTTTGGCAGGTTGCGCACTAACCTATTTTGGAATTGACCTTGCTTCGTGTTCACAACCTCAAAAAGTTTAGAGAACTTGAATTGGTTTACAAAGCAAAAGGAACTCATTTTTGAAATGAGTTCCTTTTATTACATTGTTATTATTCAGCCGATCGAGAGTTGGAAAATAACACCAAGGCATATTTAGTTTTATTATACATCATAACTTATTTGTTTCTATAAAGTTCAGACAAAATAAACTTTGCTCTTTTAATCTCATCATTTGATTGGCGAATAAGGAGGTCAAGCACATCTTGTAGATCTCTTTGTTTACTATTTTCTTTTCCAATATTCAACTCAGCATATCCAAATAATTCTTGAACTTCTGTTTCTAAAGCTTCAGCTAGTTTCTCTAGATTAAGCAAAGTGATATTTTTTTCGCCACGCTCAACTGCACCTATATAAGTAAAATGAAATCCAGAAACTTCAGCTAATTGTTCCTGTGTTAATCCATGTGCTTTTCTAATATCTCTTACTCTTGCTCCAACTATTTTTAAAATGTCGCCGCCCATTGTAAACACCTCTATTTAAAGTGTAGACAAAGGAGCGAAACAGAAACATTATCTTATAAATATAAAAATAGTATTTACTATTTATAAGTATTAAAATCGCGGGGTTGGGGAATAACTAGTACTAGATTTATAGAATTTAAATTTTCCTAATGAAGGAGATTATCTAATGAGAAAAACATTTTCTTTTGCTTTTGTAACTCCAATGGGTATTTATGTTAACCGAACTTTTTACACATGCGCAAGAGCCATTGAAGAGCAATGGTATCTTCGAGCTGCAACAAGTGGAACTTGGTTAATACCCGTAATCTATTCGAAGGATTCGATTGATAGCATTAGGGTTATTTATGATGGTGAGATTTTCAATGCAAACGTTGTACCAGATACATCTAAGATTTCTGAATTCGTAAGAAGATCAATTCGAAGAGATGTCTCGTGAGGGGACACTTTATGTTCAAAGGGAGAATGTTTTGCAAGCGAGCAGATCTAAATGAAGAAGAGAGTTTAACAAGTTATTTATGTCGAATTTCTAAACTAAATCGGTACGTGTCTTACTCGTATCTAGTATCAGATTTAAAAATGACGATTTCAAAATTTAATAATAATGCTTTTAATAGTCATCAAATAAACCAGGTGGGAGTTTTAGTTTCAAAGCCCCCAGAGTTATTGCTAAAGCACTCAAATATAAGGATTGAGGAATTAACGGGAAAAGATCTCGCTGATAAACTACTTATGAAAAACCGCATTAAATATTGTCCGGCTTGTTTAATTGGAAATAAGCATCATAGATTATCTTGGCTATTATATCCTCTGAATATCTGCACGAAGCATAAGATCTCCCTTATTGAAAAATGTCCACGTTGTAATTCATTGATTTGTTTAGAATCAGTACTAAACGGTAATTGTAAAGTCTGTAACTTTAATTTAAGTCAAGCAAATTTAAACAGAACTGTACCTTTAGAGACTATTATTACTCCTCAGTTATACTTATATAACGAATTGTTTAACCCGTTACGTACGCAGTGTCCCCCGTTAAATCTTTGTATTTTAGACTTCTTAATTTTAGCTGAATCAAGTTATTACATAATTGAAGGATTGAAAAGCTTTTTAGGTGACGAGCATATAATCTCATGTTTTAATAAAAAAAAGAATAATCAGCGAGAAAGCGAAAATCAATCACATGCATTTAATAATGTATTTTGGATGTATCAAAATTTTCCTCATAACTTTTACAAGGTGCTTAGTGATTTTGTACAGTGTAAACCGTCCAAATACATTTATGAGCAAAAGAAGCAATTTGAAGTAATTCTTGAAAAGAACCAATTTAGAGAAGTGTCGGAGGCCTACAATAAGTTTTGGCTAAAAATGATTGATAAGGGACTGATCCGTAGGGATTTTTCAGTCTTTAAAAAAAGTCCAGAATTGCTAAGTGAACGTAAATTTATTAGAAAGGAAGAGATTAGAACCAAAGAAAGAATGAGCTATGAAAAGTTAATTCAGTTGAGTGAATTCAATGAAATCCAGATGATAAAAATAAAGAAGGGGAAAAGAAAACAATATTTCGTGGAGAGGAATTCTTTTGACAAGAAACTTGAGGACGAAAAGTATTATATTACAAAGAGTGAAGCAGCACTAATGTTAGGTATCCAAAAAGACTCTATTCCAAAGTTAATTACGGCTGGGATTCTGAAAACTTATCATAAAAAATCAAATCGATATGAATTACTAAATTACGATGAAGTAAAGAGGCTGCTGGAAAGATGCCGCGGTGAATTGGGGTCAGATATTGAGAAGGGATATATACGGTTCCATGAGGCTTTAATTACATATTCAGTATGCGGCTTAAGTATTGTTAAGTTAATCAAGTTTACATTAAATGATGAACTAAAGCCGATGAATGATTGTATTCAAGGTACATTATCTCAAAATTACTACAAAATTGATGAACTGCAGAAATGTATAGATTTGATTAAAAAGGAAAACCAATCTGAACAGGGTTATTACCTTCAGGATGTTATTGATCAATTAAATATTGGGGAGAAGAAAGCGCGACAGTGGATGAAGGAGGGGATTCTAGTACCAGATCAAATTATCGAAATGAAGGATGGGAGGAAAAGGTACTTATTTAATAAAAAGAGAATTGATAATTTATTATTAATGAAGAACGAGCGTCTGGAGATTGCGTGATATGGCTTGAACTGTAACTTAGCATTGGACTTTCGAAAGAGAAGGAAGGAGTAAGCCATGCCATCCTTCTTTTAGTATCGGACGTCAAAGTTCTTTGTAGAATAGCCCCTAGGGGAGTAACGATGCCGCCCAATGCCACATAATAGGCAAGGTAGATTGTGAGAAGTCTATAGTATAATAAAACTAGATTTCTAATAAAAGGATGATCACTATGCAAAATATGTACACGGCCAAAATCGAAGAAATGAACTATATGAATACAATGAATACTTGGCGCTACCGTCCTATTCTTCGTTTTTTTATGAGCAGTATGGTTACCGAACGCAGCTAAAGGCAGAGGACATTTTGCAGCATTTAAAACAATTTGATGAATTTAATTCCTACACAATAGATGACTTAAAAAAAGACTTAGATGTACTTGAGGGATGGAAAAACGTCACTACACGTCAAGAGGCGAATGACTATTATACTATCGAAGAGTTCAAATCTAAGAGATTTAAATACCAGGCTACAAATTATACAATTTAAATAGAGCGCTTTTTAGAAACGCTTGAGACCAACAAAACAGACTTTGGTGGCGGGTCGTTGGATAAAACGTTATTCGATCGAATCATGGAAGCACTTAAGCAGCTACATTCAGTAGATGTCTCAACACAACCTGAAGAGGTATATCGTAGATGGGAAGATTTAATGGAATTCTTCCGTAGACTTGATCGAAAAACCAGCGACTATCTAGCTCATATTTCTTCATTTCAAGCAGAAGATGAAATGCTCAGTGAGGTTTTCTTGGTTCGCCGTCGAGATCTTGTTAATTATCTGCGTGATTTCATTCTTGTGCTTCAGAAAAAAATTCCGATGTTGCAATACATGTTGGAGCAAAAGTTTCATGAACAATGGCTAGAAGAAATCATCGAACAGCTCGTGTCCTATCAGCAATCGATTTTTCGTTTTGGTGAAAAAATGTCTCCCGAAGCCATGAGAAAGAGACTGCAAGATGAATGGAGTTCCATCTTTATCTGGTTTTGCGGTGAACACAGCGATGCGTAAAGTGTTATGACGCAGACTGGAGAAATTATACGGAAAATGCTTCGTTTTGCTAGCCGGCTTATGGAAAGTAAGCAATATTTGCGAAGCAGAAAACAGGAGTTTTGGGATTTAGCCAAACATTTTTATGAACTCGGTAGTGATGAAGATGCTCATAAATTGGCCTCACTGGTAATCGGAGTCGCGTATACAAAGCATTTCGCCTGCGAAGAAAATGATACTTCCGGTAGGATCGAAAGCTTCTGGGACATTGATCAGGAACCAATTGAACTGGGCTCACGGAAACCGGGATTCCGCACTAAAGGCAAAATTAGTGGGATTGCTGATAATAAAGCAAAGCAAAGAGAAATGCTCGAAACATACATGAGGGAACAAGAAGAGATTAAGCAGAGTTTTCAGTTACTAATACAAGAGGGCAAGATCGTGGTGGAAGAACTTCCGATCTTAGCTAGACCTCAGAGGCGAAAAATTTTGGAACTTGTAAACAGATGTATGCACTCAGCGGATAGTATTGGCCGGACAGAATGGGGACACACATTAAAATGGGTTCCTGGAAACGGTAGTATAAAGTTGCAGTGTTTGGATGGAGAATTGATTATGCCGAGCGGTACTTTACTTCTGCAAAAGCATGGTAAAGGAGTAGCAGTTGTATGAGAACAACGGGTGATACAAAAAAGGATGATTTAAAGAGAGATTCAAGATTGCTTTTAGAGCAGTATTGGATTGTCCGGGAGGAACAACAGGAAGAATTTGATTTGGTGAAAAAATACGAATCGCAGTTAAAGACCTGGTTTAGGGAAAAACTAGGCCTTGAACTCGTAATTCACCGCAAAGTGTTCGCCAGGCTTGAGAAGATACCTGCAGAAGCAAACGAATATACAGTTTTGGAACCCGATGTTTTTAAAAGCTCTATGGACTATACTGTTCTGTTTGCATTGTTTGCTTTCTTTGAAGGAAGATATGACGAAACATTTCTAATTAGCGACTTCTGCGAAGAACTCCGTTCAACTCTTGGGGAGCAAGACGATAAGTTTTTAGAAAAACACCATTGAACGACGCCGCTGCCGAGTGATTTGAAGTTTAACAATTTCACTTCTTTGTATTGGTACTTTTCCGTGTCAATCAATAGATTGAGTCCGGCGCGACATTGAATATGAGCTCGTCAACAAGACCTTGACCCAGAAAAGCATTGTGAAGGTCCGCGCCCCCCGAGACGAGGGCGGTTTGATAGCCTCTTTTCCGCAGGTAGCTCAAGGCTTCGAGCAGTGAGCCGACAACCGTCACACCGGGAATTTCTTTCACAATTGCCGATACGACAACGATATCCATTCCGGTAAAAGCCCACCCGTCTTCGCTCGCCTGCATTCCTTCAAAAGTGCCTCTTCCGACAATGAAATTACCGGCTGCTTGAACATGTGTCGCAAAATCGCCGAGCGCTTCCTCTTTTGGGGGATTATTCGGACTCGATTGAGCGTAGTTGCCATTGCCTGTTAGTGTTGCCCAAAGAATTGTTTTCATTAGATTGCCTCCTAAAAATCGATTAAAATAAACGGTGATTATAGTTCAACCTAGTTATCTTGAATGCCGCGATGTCCGTTCAAGGACTCTGCGGATGGATGCGACCACCCGGTCCGGCCGATCTTCTTGCACGTAGTGAGAGGCATCGTCTAACGACTCGGTTTCGTTTAATTTCAAATAACCTTGCCATTTAGCCATCTCTTCGGGTGGAAAGCCTGCGCTATCCTTCATTCCCCACAGAATCTGTGCTGGCAAATTCGATAGAACTGGCAGTTTCGCCTCGATTTCCGCGAGCCACGCACGCGCTTTACGAATCTGCCTCGGGAATACCCATGTAGGTTTCCGAGATTTTGGAGTTGGGAATGGATCGGTGTAGGCATTTCTCAAGATATCCGTGATTTTCTCGGAATGATAGATCCCATTCGGGACAATCTTCTTGGCAAAGAAGTTTCGTCTTGTCTGAAGCCAGTACCCGAAGGGCCATCCACCCATGGCTAACGAGAATAGTTTCATCGCAGGGAGCGTGGCCGGCCATGCCCAGGTATTCATCACGACAATTCCGCGCAGGTTCTCACGGTGCCTTACGGCGTAGTTGAATCCGATCGGGCCCCCCCAATCTTGGACAACTAGTACGAATTCCTTGAGATTCAGTCGCCGGATAAATTCTGTGACCGCCTCAGAATGCTCCTTTGGCGTATAGCCATAATCGGATGGAGCTCGTGACATTCCGAGTCCTGGGTAATCCAATGCAATCAGACGGCATTCATCGCTCAATTCTTTGATGACGTTCCGGTAAAGATAAGACCAGGTGGGGTTTCCGTGTAGGAGAAGAATGACAGGACCCTGTCCCTCGTCAATGTAATGAATTACGCCATCGCGGTAAGGCATCCAGTGGTCCTTAAACGGATACTCCGATGCATCTACATCAAACGGTCTTTGCATTTATGCCTCCATTCTGCCAATTGTTTTAAACGGCGTTTAAATTTCTCGGAATACTTATTTGAATATTCAGATATTAATTGTGATTCAAAGCCCTGCTTATATCGATTGAGCATCCCGGTTGCGCGCACCACTTAGGGGTTGATATCGATATGTATTAGAATTTTGTGTTATGGCTCTTATATAAGACTACATCACTGTGGTATATTTGAAAAGTAGTTACAATAAAGTGCAATAGTTTCAAAAAATGAACTATGGAGGAAACATAAATGTTGGATCGCTCTTGTATCGAAGCCATTGATCCTTTGTTGGAAATTTTGGATGGTAAATGGACTCTCCCTCTTCTGTTAGAGTTGTTTGTCGGTACCAAGCGATTTGGAGAGCTGCGGCGAAAGCTGCACCCGATTAGCCCGAAGACGTTAACGGATCGACTGCGGGTGCTGGAGGAGAAGGGGATAATAACGCGCACTCAATACCCCGGTGTGCCCCTGCACATCGAATATGAGCTAACTGAGCGAGGGTGGAATCTGCAACCTATTTTTGCGGCTATGTGGACATGGGTTAAGGAAAATAGCTTAACCGAGAGTGGGGCAGGAGAGATGACATAGAAGTGAATGAAACGAAGCATGGGAGCGGAAGGACTCAAAATGCAAAAGCTAAGCCAAGGGAAATTATTGCATATTGGACTCCCTCGAAATGATTCTTTTTCCTCACTCAGACTTATGAATTCGTAGGATTTCACCCTGTAGTCAGAATAAAGAAGGGACAGAAGCAGCTCATCGATGAGGTCCACCGGTACATTCACTTTTACAACCACAAGCGGTTTCAGAGAAGAAGTTAAACAACCTTAGTCCGGTGTAGTACCGAACTAAGGCTGCTTAGTGCTCTTATTTCATTGTTGTCTACTTGACGGGGCGCCACTGGCCTCCCGCCTGGGAAGGACCCAGTTGGGGCGCGGGAAGTGGCAGGTGTAGCCGTTCGGATAGCGATCCAGATAGTCCTGGTGCTCCGGCTCTGCTTCCCAGAAGTCGCCGACAGGCGTCACTTCGGTGACGACCTTGCCCGGCCACAGATCCGACGCGTTCACGTCGGCGATCGTTTCCTCTGCTATCTTTCTCTGCTCGTCGCTCGCATAGTAGATCGCCGAACGGTAGCTTGTGCCGATATCGTTGCCCTGACGGTTCCGCGTCGTAGGATCGTGGATTTGAAAGAAATACTCCAGGATGCGCCGGTAGCTCGTCTCCGCAGTATCGAAGACGATTTCGATCCCCTCCGCATGAGCGCCATGGTTGCGATAGGTCGCGTTCGGAGTGTCACCGCCAGTATAGCCGACGCGAGTTGAGACGACGCCGGGAATCTTGCGGATCAAGTCCTGCATTCCCCAGAAGCATCCCCCAGCGAGTACAGCGCGCTGCTGCATGTTAAACCTCCTCAATCTGATCGAGATATTTGCCGTAGCCCTCGCTCTCCGTGTCGCCGCGATGGATGAATCGGAGCGACGCGGAATTGATGCAGTAGCGTAGGCCACCGCAATTAGCCCAGCCATCCGGGAAGACGTGACCGAGATAGCTATCGCCGTGAGTGAATCTAACCTCGGTCCTTATCGTCTTATGGGACTCGAAGATCCTTGTCTAGGATGTCCCATATCCGCATTGGAAAGGCAATGTTTTTCTAACTAACTTAGAGCTTCGTTAGATCCTCAACCATTATACCCGCGGTATGCGTGACTCAAACCTGTTGTTTTTTACTGTTGAAGAACTATCTTACCATAAAAAAGCAAACGTGTATTCTGAATTCTGAATATAAAAGATGACTTTGCATTCCCCTTAAAAAAGCGGGGAATTTTTCTATTAGGGGGTAATAGATATATGTTCTTTTCCAACGACATTTGATTTACGCTTGTCGGGTGACAAGAATATTATGACATTCCCGACGGATCCCACTAAGCATTGTATATCTATGTATTCTTAATCACGTCAGTTCCTGGTTGATCTAACTGGCGGGGGAGCTAAATAAAAACGTCAGCGTGAAACGGTGGCCGCGTTACGCTAACGGGCAGTTTAGCGCAATCCATATGTGGTATAATGTGGGAAATGTCGGTTATTGTAAGCGGGTTAAAGAATGGAGATATTTCCTGATAAACACGAACTTATTGGGCTTTTTGAATGTGAGCCACAATTTTTAGATGAAATAGACATTCCCGAATACTACAATCAATGGAGATTCATTCTAAAAAGGCGAACTGATGTTTTAGAGATAGAAATCGAACCGAGCAACTGTTTTATTCATATAAGATGGCATCAAGAAAATAATGTTCTAGTTGAACTTACTTTGGAGAAAGTTTATGGAATAGAAATAAAAAAACAAGGAGCCTCTGAATTCGCACAGCTATTATTCCGTGATAAAAATCTTAAGATCTTAACTCTTCGGACGAAACCTTACATCTCAATTTGCTGGGGAACCGAATGGTGACGATACATATTAATTGATTAAACTAAAAGCAGAACGTTTCATAATAAACTGCGAAGGATAAAGTGCATATGAATAACTTGAGATTACTTGCAGGTTTCTATTATCTCGCATTAGCAACGGGTTATAAAAATAAAAATGATATCATAAAATGGGCGGATAATTGTATTGAAAGATATGATGTTCCATATAATTTTATTGAACTATCTCTCTCCAGTTCCAAGAAGATTACCGACATGCTTTCAATTTTAAAATCTTTGTACGGAGAGCATGATTTTCAACATCCAATGTATTTAATATTGGGTAAAATACGATCAGAATTTATTAATGAGAAAATATCGATAGTAAATTTCTTTTCTTATATTTATGCATTGTATGTACATGGATGCACCTCTGATAAAGAGTTAAATGAGTTTTCATTTTTAGATCGGTTAAGTGACGGATATTATTTAGCAACTGCAGGTATTTACGGAGAGGTAGAAGATATAGTGCAGGATGCGCTTGATGAATTAAAAAGATTTGAGGAGTTTTGTGTCATTTTGAATGAAGACTCGTTTAACTAAAAGGAAACAATAGCGCAAAAACAAGGGACAGATCGCCGTAACCGGCAACTGTCCGAAAATGTGCAAAGTTTATTAATAAGACGTTATGTAAAAAAACCTGAAATCTAAATTAAGGAAGATAAAACATGCAAACTAATAAGTATCTATGGAATGATGAAGATTTTGATAACATGAGTTGGCATGATTGTAAGGTGTATGGAATTGGTTTTGACAATGAAAATTATAAACTAATATTTGATATAGATTATATTTTAGAATGGGTTAAGCCAGAGAAGGACAACATTTACTTCAAGTTTTGGGTGGCACCTTCCACACTGGTATTTGAGAATGTTTATGATCTAGATATTAATTTATCTATATTTGGTGGTTTTGAGATAGATAAAGTGTTTAGGAGTGAACCTAAAGAACCTCGAAATAAAGAATACATTAATAGAAATATTGAATGGTCTTGGTATATTTCGTCTAATCAAGGAGATATCACTTTTAAATCCGTTGGATATACACAATTTATTAGGAGAAAACCTATTCTAACTGGTGAGCAATCACTTGGATTAACTGCAAGAGGAGGAATATCTTTTAATGAAGAAAGTTATACAAAACTATAAACCAATTTTAATGCAATTTCTAGACTCATTGATCCACCAGGAATTATCGATGAAGAGATTAATGCAGACAACTTGCACAACCTACCACATCGGATCATTAAGCTAACGTAAGAACGATTGTTGAATAACATGGGAACAGAACGCCGTGGCCGGTAGACTGTTCCCTTTTTACGTAATGGGAGGATAGTTCAATAACTTCGCGAATATCTTAGGCAAGGCAGGCGAATATATTAGAATTTAAGAAGGTGGGATAGGCTTGAAATATAATGAACTTTCAAAAATATTTGTTAATGAATTTCCAAAATTCAGGCTTAACCTTACTGATCATGAAGCATTATATGAAGAAGTTCTTAACCATGTGTTTTTTGGTGACTTAAATGATTATTTGATCGAATTACTAAGAAAAGATATAGAACCCGAGTTACTAATACGATTGTTTGAATTTTATGAGAGGATGGAATTAAAGGGGGATACTTTAGTTAAAGAAGTTTTGTCTTGTACTATTCTAGAGAGGCTTGGGGACGAAAAGGAAATACTAGAAGTTGCTTATAGATACATGGGTAAGGAAACCAGAAAAGCGTCGGATAATATTGAAAGAGCATGGGGGAGATTATGAGAATTTCTATGTATATCTCTGAAGCCACCGTCAACCTCTAAATCCGCATTCACGCATCTGTCATTCGGCAAGATTCATTACGCTAACGAAGAAACTATAGTTAAACAATGAAGGGTTGCAGCGTTGCAGCCCTTCATGCGGCTAAGCGGGCAGTTTCAAACAAGTATCATTCTTGAAACTTATCTAAGATATATATAAGAGGTGATAAGATGAGGATATGTATTGTGCCATTATTTGTTATATGTTTGTTGTTTAGTATTGTATTGAATGAGCCTGTTAGTGCAGTTTCATGCGCACATCCAGAATCAATAAAAGAAGAGTTTGCGAATAGCTCGATTGTACTTATGGGTACAGCTCTTAATTCTAATACATTAGAAAACGATTTTACTGTTGTTTTTAGTTTGAAGACGCTTTGGAAAGGAAGTACAGATGTTATTGAAAAAGGGATTTCTATAGGTAACATGTGGAAGGAAATTATAGAAGGTCAAGATTACTTAATATTCGCAAGTCAGCGTGATGGTCATTTAGAAGCTAATATATGTGGTAATTCAAGAGATTGGTCTGAGGTAAATAAAAAACAAATTAAAGATCTAAATACAGGGAAATTAACAATTGAGCAGTCTGCGAATAATAGAAATCAAATATACTGGTTTGTGTTCGTTATTTTTATAATAGCAATTGTAGGCATTATATTAATACGATTATATCGTATTCGGAGAATGCAAAGGTAGTCGATATCCGAAGCTGTTTCAATTAACGAAAAACTATAGTTCAATCACGACATGACGGCAGCCAGCATTGATCGGCTGCCTTTGTTCAACGGCGAACGATAGTTGAATAACCAGGGAGTAGATTGCCACGGCAGTTGCTCCCTTTTTTTCATTGAAATAAAAGGCAGGTTAATATGTAAGCAGAAGGTGGATTAAATTGTAATGGAGAATATCTCTTTTAAATACAAATATCGGAGGAAGTGGTTTCGATGAGTTACGATCTACATATTACAAAGGCTGAACACTGGATTGCTAGTGAGCAAAACCCAATAACAAAAGATGATGTAATAAAAATTGCAGATATTCTAAACACCTATAAAGGGATACCATTTATTTTTCAAGACGGCAGAATTACTCTATGTGGTGCTAATGATACGGTGATCGGTTTAATGATTACAATTGCAAATAGAATTGGCGCTCGAGTTCAAGGTGATGAAGGCGAATATTACGATAATACCAATAAGTCATATCCGGAACCGCCTGAGTACCTTAGAGTAGCTTCAGTAGTAGAAATTTATGAGTCCGAAAGTATCCCGGATGAGCAATTAAAATTTATTGAATCACTTAGGGTCGAAGATGAGATTCAACATGCTAAATTTGGAATAGGTAAAGTTCTTGAGATCATTGGCGAAGGTAAGGATACAGAACTTAAAGTGAAATTCATTGATTTAATAGGAACGAAAAGAGTACTAGCTTATTTCGCGCCAATTACACCTTGTAAATAGAATTAGCTTGTCGAACTAACGGCGAACGATAGTTGAGTGAAAAAGCTGCCGTCACAATCATTAAGAGCTTTACGGTGAAGAAAAGAAAATAATAATCAGGATCAGCAGCATTTTCTGTGAGGTGTGGAGTTTGCTTAATTGTCCATATTGCAATATTTCCGATGATAACAGTCATGAAGTCATAATGAGCAATGAAAGTTGCACTTATACTTTACTTAAAGAACAAGAGATTAAAGGGGCTGGTATAATTGTCCCGAAAGAACATAGGGAAACTGTTTTTGACTTAACTCAAGATGAATGGAATGAAACATTTCAGTTACTACAAGAAGTAAAACTGTATTTGGATCAAAATTACAAGCCAGATGGCTACAATGTTGGATGGAATTGTGGTCATGTGGGAGGACAACATATTTTTCATTCACATTTACATGTAATTCCTCGTTATGCTGACGAATTAATGGCCGGAAAAGGTATTCGATATTTATTTAAAAAGAATCAGAAAATCGATTAAGCTATCGGTGAACGTTAGTTTATAAATAAAAATCAAAATGGGCTGCCGGCTGATTGGCAGCCTTTGCTGAACTAAAGGGTAGGTTAACGTAGTTAAGTATAAGTAATTTGTGATAAGATATTTCCAGTAAATGTGTCTCTATATGGGTGGAGTGAATAAAGATGCAGATTAGTTTTGAAAAGGTAAAACAGAAATTATTAGAGGTAGGCATCACTAGTGAAAGTGGTATTCACTCTGATAATTTAATTATTTCATTCGAGCAGAAATATGGGTTTCACTTGCCTCAAGATTATAAAGAATTTCTTTTGACATATGGGAGAATAAACTATAACCATCAAATAAGCTATTCACAATTAACCAACATTCCAAAGCACGATGAACGAGGGAGAATGGGGTATTTTTATAACTTACAAAATGACAATAATGATTTAATTACTAATATCGAACGCTATCTAGGGCGAATGCCTGAAAGCATGATACCATTTGCGGATATTACAGGTGGGGATCAACTTTGTATTGGAGTTACTGAGGATGTAAGGGGAAAAATTTACTTTTGGGATCATGACCAAGAACACTTCGACCCCTGCGAAGAAGAATTATGGAATAATGTTTACTTAATAGCAAATTCATTCTCGGAGTTTATCCTAAGTTTTCAAATAGTAGAGGATGAAAATCTACCCAAGGATCTTGGTATTGTTAGTGTGAAGACGACACCTGAGTTTCTAAAATTGGTTGAAAAATTCAAAAGTAAAAGACAGTAAACACGCTAATGAAGAAAGCTATTTAGCGTTTGATTTATCAATGTAGGCTTGACGAATTATGCTAACGGATAACGATAGCTGAGGAGCTGCTGCGGTAGCTCCTTTTTGATTTCTTTGAAGTAACGGAGATTTGTTGGGAAAAAAGGAATAAGTAAAAAGTCGACGAAATTATTCTTAGTTATTTGTTCAGTTTCTGCATAAAAACTAGTTCAGAGGTGTTTTAGTGAAACGCACAGCGTTTATACATATTAGAGATAGTAGTGACACACTTCAAAAAATTCATAGCCTTTTTGAGGACAGATTAGATGAGATTTCATTCCAACCTAGTGGTCTCCAAATAAAAACAGATGAAGACAGGTCTGGATATCAAGATTTAATCTCTTTGATCAAGAATGAGAACCTGAGTCACACCTATGCAGAGAATCGGGAATACACAAAGCAAGAAATGAAGGAAGCAGCATTTTTTGATGTGGGAGTTTACTATCCGTGGGAACATGATGCTCTCAAGGATGCTGAGCATTATGGGACGAAGTACAAATTTGCTAACGATCATTGCTGCGAGTATTGCGGTAAAATTCAGGCTTCTGAATTGAAATTAGATGTGAAGAAGATCAGAACGAAACATTTTGTACAAATCAAGCCGGAATTAATAATTACTGATTACGCCAAGGAAGTAATTGAAAGCAATCAGCTTACTGGATGTGATATCCTTCCTGCCAGTGATTATAAGAATCGGAATGTACAAAAGGTGTATCAGTTAGTTGTAAAAAACGTTTTGCCTCCATTAGACGATCAGGTACGTTTTGAGTCTTATGGACATCATCCTATCATTTGTTGTGAATGCAGGTTCAAAGGGATTATCCGTTCTGAAATGATTTATAGGAAAGAGGAGATGGAAAAGTTTCGGGACTTTAATTTGACATTTGAATATCTGAATGTGTACGAAACCCGCTTATTGATTGTGAGTGCAAAAGTGAAAGAGCTTTTTCAGAAACATAAAATAAAGCTGTACAGACCAGAACCCGTTAGATTCATATAAAATTTTCAGATCAATTACTAAACTAACGAGGAACTATAGTTTAATACAATTTCTTCATCAATGTAACGGGTTTGAGTAGGTTGTTTTTATTAGTGATATTCAATTATTTTTTAATATTTGGGGGTAAGAAATTGGTTACTAATTGGTCAATGGGTGGGAAGAGAATAGAAGCAAGTCTTACTTTGAAGGAATTTATATATATGTTTTTTAAAAAGAAATTGTGTCCAGGTTGTGGGGCAAAAATGAAGAAAAAAATTAAAGACCACTCGCTTGGCGATAAGTCATTTGTTGATCAAGGTGTTGACGGTAAAACACTGTATACACATACAGAACGAATAGTTAGAAGTTATGCTTATCATTGTGATGTATGCAATATTGAGTACCCAATACAACAACTAGCTTCTAAAAGCACAACAAGAATTACTCAGTAAGATAGTTACTCGCGCATCTCGTTGAACTAACGAGGAACGATAGTTGAACTAAACAACGAGTAGTTCTGCCACAGCAGCTGCTCCTTGTTTTCATGATTTTTAAGTTGAAAAACGGTGAAATATCTGGAGATACTCCTATAAATGAAGTTGTTAACAAACATTTTCTTGCACATAATGAGTAACCAGTAAAAGGCGAATATTAAGCTTAGTTTCATTTTCAATAAAAGTAACGAGAAGGGAGAGTGGTGAAGCTTGATTCGCGAACTCCTTTTGTGTTCAACACCGCTAAGATTTTCGGGATTACGGTGTTTTTTCTTATGTGCAATAAACACTGTTTTTTTTAGATTTATTACTGTTTTTTGCATAGAATACGTGGAATAGATTGCTTATAATGAGCTTGCTCCAGTGCTTGGACACTAGCTCGAGAATACGAGAGGAGGTTCAGTAAACCGGAAATCGGATTCTTTAGCTAAGTCAGCAAAGGCTGGGTTCTACGAAGTTGATCTATGAATAGGAGGTTGAAAGGGATGTATTTTTTTCAAAAACCATGCTACTCATGTGTATCTAAGCTGCTTATCGCCTTATTCCTCTTTTCGTTATTGATGCCTTTAAACGTTGCCCCCGTATTAGCGGCAGATACGACCTTTGTAAATGAGAATTTCAGTACATATCCATTGGGGTCTGTAAAAATCGGAAGCGCTAACAACTGGACTGTGGAAGGAACCGCCCCGGTCGTCAATGTCGTACAAAATACGGTGACGGGATTGACTTATGCCGCCATCAGCCATGATTTAACTGGTTCTTCCTATTTCGGACAACGGTTTGCTCCACAGACCGGAGGTTTTATCATGCAATTTGATGTGAACCTCCCAACTAATAAAGGTGGAACCTTCTGGGTGATGGACGGGAAGGTGAATGCAACAACTGCTGCAGCAATGCGCTTTCAGATGGATGCTGGGATTTTTAAGCGTAATAATGGTCCAACCCTCATGAACTATGATCCGACGCATTGGTACCGGTTTACTATGATCTTCAATATTCCAAAGAAAAAATATACGGTCAGCATTCTCGATTTGAACACAGGAAGTACGGTCTCATCAACGGATGATTTCTATAGTGCTAGAGATAGAATCAGTAGTTTTGGATTTTTTACCAACGCGGGTGGAGGCAAATTCAATTTAGCTAACTTCAAAGTAACCTCGCTGGACCTTGCGTTGAAAAGTGTGGAACTAAGTTCTGGAAATTTTGTTCCGCCGTTTTCTTTTGACCCAACCATTGAGAACTACACCATTAATGTTCCCTATTCTGTTAATGATCTAACAATAGCTCCGGTTGCAAACAACGCATCTAATGTAAATTTGAAGGT
Organism: Paenibacillus violae; assembly: GCF_032461945.1. Classification (NCBI taxonomy): domain Bacteria; kingdom Bacillati; phylum Bacillota; class Bacilli; order Caryophanales; family Paenibacillaceae; genus Paenibacillus; species Paenibacillus violae. The sequence goes on along the minus strand of NZ_JAWCUD010000009.1, from coordinate 10,816 downwards.
TGGATCTTCAAGTATGGCTAGCGGATCCTCGATTTCTGTGCCATTAACCGGAGCATCTTCTTCCATCGGGATTACGGTTACTTCTAACGTATATACGGATGTGTCCAGAACCTATACGATCAATGTAAACAAGCTGGAAAAGTCCCCCGCAGTCATGGATGTAAATGCGGAAGGACGTGATTCAAAAGTTCTTGTCGGATGGAAAGCGCCGATGGATCCTGCATACAAAGAAGCCCATATCTATGTAGTGGGCCCAGATCAAACTCAAACATTAGTAGCTGCAGTACCGAAAGGGACGTACGTCGCTACCATAAACGGGCTAACGAACGGTATAACCTATACCTTCAAAGTAACCGGTATTTACCAATATGAAAATGAAGGTCTATCGGAGTCGTTAGCGGTAAGTCTGAGCGCTACACCAAAATTGCTACCGGCAAGACAGATGGAGGATTTGGGACGAGGTCTCGTAGCCATTCAAGACAGCGGCCATGTATTCTTAGGATGGCGATTGCTCGGAACAGAGCCGGAAAATATAGCTTTTAACCTGTACCGTAATGGTGTCAAAATGAATTCAATTCCGATAACAGATAGCACCAATTATCTGGATCCTGAAGGCAGAGCGGATTCCTCTTATTTTGTCCGTGCCGTTATCAATGGAATTGAAAAGAACCAATCCGAGACGGTAAAACCATGGAATGCGAATTACCTCACTGTGCCGCTTCAAAAACCTGCGGATGGGGTCACCAGTACAGGTGAAGCTTATACTTACCGTGCTAATGACGCTTCCGTCGGTGATCTGGATGGCGACGGCAATTACGAGATTGTATTGAAGTGGGACCCGAGCAATTCGAAGGACAATTCACAGTCCGGGATTACTGGCAATACATATTTGGACGCTTATAAGATGGACGGTACCCGCCTCTGGAGATTGGATATGGGGAAAAACATCCGAGCTGGTGCTCATTATTTGCACCCTATGGTTTATGACCTGGATGGAGACGGGAAAGCAGAGGTAGCGGCTCGAACAGCTGACGGCACCGTTGACGGAATAGGAACGGTAATCGGTGATGCTACAGCGGACTATCGAAATTCAAGCGGTTATGTCCTATCTGGCCCTGAATATTTCACGATATTCGAAGGTGCAACTGGCAAAGCGCTGAACACCGCAAATTACGATCCGTCAAGAGGAAATGTCGGTGACTGGGGAGATACCTACGGCAATCGTGTGGACCGTTTTGGTGCAGCAATTGCGTATCTGGATGGACAGAGACCGAGTCTTATCTTACAACGAGGATACTATACCCGTATGGTGCTGGTTGCCTACAACTGGAGAGATGGTCAGCTGACCAAGCAGTGGGAATTCGATTCTCCTAATCCGGGACATGGACAAGGAAATCACCAGCTGAGTGTAGCGGATGTGGATGCAGACGGCAAGGATGAAATTATTACTGGAAATACGGCCATTAACAATGACGGTACGTTGTTATGGGCCAGCGGTTTGGGACATGGGGATGCCATGCATCTGGGAGATCTGAACCCTGCCCGTTTGGGCATGGAATTGTGGACGGTACAGGAGGAGACGAACAGTCCATATTCTGCGACTATGTTGGATGCCCGAACTGGCAAAGTACTGTATGGTCAACTCCAAGTTGGCGCGGACACGGGCAGAGGCCTTTCGGCCGATGTGGATCCGAGGTACGTGGGAGAAGAGTCCTGGGCGATAGATGCGACCAAGTCAGCAGCCACGGAGACCAATTCGAACGGTTTTATGTTCAATACCGATGGCACGAGAATCTCGAGCAAAATCCCAACTTCGAACTTCGCGGTCTGGTGGGACGGAGATTTAAGCCGGGAACTTTTGGATCATGATTGGGACGGAACAAATGGTGTTCCGAAGATCGATAAATGGGATTATGAGAACAATAAATTATCCCGTATCGCCACGCTAAACGGAACTTTCTCCAATAACGGCACCAAAGGAAATCCGTCACTGCAAGCGGATATTCTGGGGGATTGGAGAGAAGAGGTCATGGTAAGGACGGAAGACAGTAGCGCGCTTCGCATTTATTCGACAACAGCTGTGACGGATCAACGGATTTACACCTTAATGCATGACCCCGTCTACAGGCTCGGCGTCGCTTGGCAGAACACCGGTTATAATCAACCGCCGCATACGAGCTTCTATCTTGGCAACGGTATGGAGAAGCCGCCAATACCTAATATCTATCTAGTTGACATTACAGCACCAACAACTTCTGATAATGCACCTGTTGGCTGGGTGAACAATGATGTTTCGGTTACTTTTACTTCAAGTGATATTGGTTCCGGCGTTGCGGCGACATATTATACACTGGACGGAGGCGTCCAGCAGACGGGAACGACGGTTAACATTAAAGAGGAAGGCATACATTCTCTTGTTTACTGGAGCACAGATAATGCCGGAAACGTAGAAAAGACGCACACGGTTTCAATCCAAATTGATAAAACGGCACCTAATCTGAATGTCTCGTTAGATAATACACAGCTTTGGCCAGCCAATCATAAACTCGTTTCAGTAACTGCTCAAGTTGACGGAAGCGACGACATATCCGGTATCGATTCGATCGTCCTGACCTCAATTACGAGCAACGAACCGGATCAAGGGACAGGCGCCGATGATCAGCCAAACGATATCCAAAATGCCGAATACGGAACCCTTGACCCATCGTTCAGTCTACGTGCGGAACGATCGGGTCAAGGTATAGGACGGATGTACACCATCATGTATACGGCGACCGATAAAGCCGGAAATCAAACCATTAAGTCTGTTAATGTCAGTGTACCGCACGATCAATCACACAAGAAATAAACGACGAAGAGAACCGGCTAACGATCCAACTCAAAATCCATTTGGTTATGAATATCTTCAAGAGGAAGTAAAAGAATTTTTAAGAGTAAACCTAGAATCGTCGTCTCCCGCTCCTCAACAGTTGAATGAAAGCAGTTGATGATATGTGAAGGTTCTCGTGCTACTATTCATGAAGTGAATTAGAAGAACCTTGTGGGAGAATCTCACAAGGTTCTTCTTTGTTTTATGTAAAGGAATGATAGAAGAAATGAAATCCAAGAAAATGTGTTCGGTGAAAATAAAATGTGTTAGATTGAAAAATAGTTGTAGACTGAAACCTCGTTACGCTAACGGGACACGAGAGTTAAGCGGATGTAACATAATTGAAATCTTACATTCATGTGATATTAATGAATTAAGCCTATAATATAACTTGACCCCCTTTAAATTATAACCTTAGACCCTCAGCCCGTTGCTGTGGGTCTCTTTTTTCTATTCAACTAAAGGGCAGTATAGCGGAAACTCGGCAACAATTCCCCAATACATTATTTTCCTAATGTGATACCATATAACTGACAATGGAGAAGAAAGCATTTTGTTTGGGGGCATCGGTGAATGAAGTTAGATGAAGAAATCTGCTATCGTTTAAGTTACATTAATTGGTTTGGTAATTGTGGAAATCCAATTAAGGATTTTGATTGCATATATATTTATTCTTGGAATGAAGCAACTAAATACTTCACTGATAGCAATTGGGAAGAAACGACATTATACGCTCATAACGAACTAACACAGTTCTTACACGATAAATATCAAATAGAATACTCTTATTGGAATAAGCTAGTCATAGAAGCAAAGATATTTTTGGAAACGAGAATCTTTCCAAAGATTTACGATTATAAAGAAACACATTCAATAAATAATTTGTTTATTGAATGTGTGAAATGGGATTTGCTATCCATTGTGATGGAATATTCATACCAAAAGAAAGTACCAAAAGGAATAAGAGGCTTTTATAGTAAGGACTTATTAAATATCTATACTTCAGGAAACTTTCCCTGTGGATATCAAGGGAAATGGCCTACGGGTAGTTTAATCGTTTATTAAAGGATTATTCAGTGTTCAACTAACGGCGAACGATAGTTGAATAAATAACTAAAACGCGGCAGCCGGCATGGATCGGCAGCCGCGTTGCGCTAACGGGCAGTAGACCGTGGCGGAAAGCTACGCAAGTTTAAAGGACCTGGCAAGATTGCTGAATCAATTATTCTTGAAACAATAAAAGGATTTTCCACAAAATTCCAGAAAATAATATAGGGAAGAGATACATAAGATTATGGAGGGAATAAAATGTCAGATGGCTTGGAAAAAATTCTTTTTGACCCAATGAAACACCCCGAATGGGTAGTACCCCATAGCCCAGAGTGGTATAAACAATTGTTTGGAGAAGTGGGAGAATATAAATATCCTTGGAAGTCAACGTTTGATGAACCGAGAGCTGAAATGATATTGGCAGAAAAAATAAATTCCTCCCTATGTGAAGGTCGATTATTGGATGTTGGATGTGGTCATGGTGAATTTGCGTTTCAATTTGCATTAAATGCAAAAGAAGTTGTAGGGATTGATGTAGAAAAGGGTTTTATTGAAAAGGGTAATAAAACTAAATCAGTAGAAAATATCAACTTTCTAATTATTGATGGGAATGGTAATTTGCCCTTTCCAAATGATTATTTCGATGTAGCATATACAAAAAAAGGTCCAAGAGATTGGTATCACGAGGGTAATCGAATTGTTAGAGCAGGTGGGACAATTATAGGGTTCTACCATGCTGGTAGCCACGGTGCTTTACGTGAATTATTCCCAGGCCTATATTCCCAAATACCAAAACCAGAAGCAAATGACATATTGCGTGTGCTTAATCTTCATGGAAGTGGTTTAACGGATATTAATGTAGAGCTACTTGAAGAAATAGAATACCTATCTACACCAGAAGATGTTCTAATTAAAAAATGCTTTGGACAGAGCAAAAAACTTAGAGATATTGTTTGGCAGGAATGCTTGCAAGATGTAGAGAGGATTTTTAATAAATATGCAACTTCAAAAGGATTGAAAATAATTAATTATTATCACTTATTAACAGCAAAAGCTTCGTAATTAAATTCTATTAACGATGAACTATAGTTCAAACATTGCTAAAACGGCAGCCGGTAATGGCTGTCGTTGTCTGTTGAAGTAACGGGCAGGATTGCGTGGAATTGTCATGAATAAGCTATGTACAAATAATCGTAGTCTTTTTTATAATAGGAGGCAAATCATGAAACTTAGGGGGACTATTACAGAACAGGCGTATAGAAAAGAATTACAAGCCTCAAGAATTCGTCTTCTCGATGATATATCCATGCGAAGGTATTTGAACATTATTAGAGATACCTTTCCCACAATGAAAACTGCGTACATTTTATACTGGACACTTGAGCAGGGGGAAGATATTATCACTTTTCTTGTGGATACACACACAGTTATGAATATTGAATTGGATCGATACGATGATAAAATAGCTCCGATTTTAGAAGTGTATCCAATAGAGAATTTGATTAAGGGACATAGTAAAACGAATCAGATTAAAATAGCCGTAGCTTTGGATTTAGCAAAGAACGAACTAAAATTTTGAAAAGAAGATTGTGCTAACGTAAGAACTAAAGTTGAACAAATAAAGGAGTGGGAGATGCGAAAATGCTAAAAGCAAATGAGCAAATAAGTATGTCAGGCTCTGAAATAATAGAGGTGCTTAAAGAGATTGAGTTAATTATGACATCATTACACAAGATGGGTTCTTATTATGCTATAAAATATCAAGAAGGAGAGTTGATACAAGACAATTCGGAATATGAAAAGGAAACCACCCGTTTCATTGATGAATGGAAGGTAACGAATAGGCTTGCTAAAGTTAGAGGTGTGTTGTCCGAAAAGTTTGATAACACATTAGGTAAAGATGATATGGATGATTTAGAAAGAGCTATGGATGGGTTAAAATACTGGAGTAAACCAGGAGATGCTCCTCCAGACGACATCTAGTCATTAAACAGCTATCCATTCAAACGGAAAACGTTTGTTAAATAAACACACTTATTGGAGACTGCCTGCATGATCGGTGGACTTGTTCTTGAAACAAGATGATATCAAGTCTCTTGTAATTGTTGCTACTCATAAACATATAATTCAGCAATACATTAATAAAGCTGGGAAATTAGTGCTAAAATAAACACTCAGAGTGGGTAAGTATGCTTGGTTGAAATGGATGGTGTGTTAGATGCTTTATAAACGAAGGTTTTCAAAATGGATAACTATTATTATTTTAATACTTCTAGGGATAACTGCTATCGCGTTGATTATTAGCTTACACTCACTCGAAAAGAAACATGAAGAAGAAATAAGAAAGGTTATCTCTTCCAATGGGGGGAAAGTAATGAAAATTGAGAGAGTAGACCCCAACGTCAGCCCGTTTGCAGAGGACTCTAATAAAAGTAATGTTATCTATAAAGTTACATATAGTAAGTCCAAGGCAGAACTTGTAGCATGGTATAGGGGAGTAAGTGTAGTAAATAACATACATGGTAAAAACCCAACCGCTCTCCTAGGCGGATACGAAGAGAAGTGGATAATTCCATCTGATTCCAGTGATTTCTGACCACAATATGGCGAGTTCCCGTATTGTGGTTTTTTTAGCGGTTTCAGTTCTACTAACTGGGAACGATAGTGTGGCGGTGAAATCTTTAACTCGGGGATGGTATCATACTGTGTTAGTTGAGAATGAAAAACTGTATATGGAGAATTGCTATGATAAGAAAATGGGATGATATTTGTTCTGATTATAAACGATTAAGTAATAAAGAAAACAAGTTTTTTAGTATCTACAACTTGGTGGTATCTGTTAGAGATTCTAAATATTCAAATCATATTTATGGATGGACTTCAGTTTGTGATTTATATATTGTTCAAAATCAAGTGAATTATCCTTATGAAGGGCCTAAACTATTAGTAAGACAATTAGAAAGTAATAAATTAGAATTTAGATACATTGATACTTATGAGGCGGAAAGACAATGGAATAGAGTGTTTGATGGAAGTGATGGGTTCGAAAAATTAGAAAAATTATTCTTTGATTTGCATTGGTTCTATCCCGAATTTATAAAGTAATAAGAGATAGTATTATTGGTGCTTTATATGAGAAACATGATTGCACTAACGAGAGGACGTTAGCTCAATTAATAATATTTTGAAACGGTGATGATTCCATGGACAGAACGGAGCTATTACTTGAACAGTATGGCTTAGAACCAATGAGACAACATAGGGATATTCTTAAAGAGTTGCTACGTAGCGAGTCTTTAAATGAGGAACGTGAGGATAATGAATACCTGAAAACACTCTGTATCCTTGTATATACTTATGGAATTGCTGAGGATACATTGCAGATATGGAAGGCAAAAAATATTAATTTCGATACAGGTTGTTATATTGATGGGGAATTGCTAATAGGTGCGGGACTAGAAGAAACCATTTCGTATTTAAGAACATTAAAAACCGCTGAAGCGGAAAATGAATTAGATTATCTCAAGAAGCTTAAAACAATAGGAAGGGATAAAGTTTTGGAGTTTTATAGAAGTTATTATGGATTAAGTTAATTGGGAACTATACTTCAACAGACAAAGGAGGTAGCTGCGCACGAAAAGCTGCCTCCTTTGTCTGTTGAAATAACGGAGGTTTGCTTGTTCTCAGCTCGTATTTAACTCTGGAAAAATGAAACAAATTTACTTGTTTTTCGTATAAGAAAAAGAGGTGATGAAGTAATGAGAAAATTTTTGATCGTAATGGTATGCATCATATTTATTATGGGTTGTTCAAAAAATACTGATAAAGATTCTAAAATTCTTCCCGTCGTTACTGCATTAACCAATCAAAACGGCTTAGAAAATTGGAAATTAGTAATGATTCCAAAAATCAATACTCTAGGACAACAGGGTTACGATATTGAATTTATGTATATAGGGAGCGCTTCTGTTAAAAGTGTAGTTGTATATTACCGAGTGGATACAAAAGAAAAGCTTGCAGGTAAAACTGTAAAAGCTGATTCAAAAACAATTGTTTCAAAATTAGAATCGAATGAAAAGATAACATTATCCGATTTAGATCTGCCGATTAATATACCTGTATCGGTAGAAGTGGATTGGCTCGAAGGAAACCATATTAATAAGGGAACGGGTACTTTTAACATTACAGAATCAAAACAGAAATAGTTTCGTTCCATTTAACAGGTAACGTATTTCAAACTAACCAAGGAGCAGGTTGCCGCGGCAGCCGCTCCTTTTGTCATTAAGCTGATATGAACGAGGCGGTCAACACCCCATTTTTTGGAAGGTTTTCTTAGTTCTTCACTTTCATTTTTTCAGCCTAATAACCTAAAGATTCTTTCGCGAAGTGATTGTCAAGGACGGTGACTTTGCGTCCTTGACAATCAAACGGAGAGAAAGGATATAATGGCCGCGCTGAAAAAGAGGTGCTTTAAGATCTTAGCACGAAGGCAAAGTAGTTGACGGTGGTTAACAGTCTGATATGCGCGGGTTGGTTACCGCATTTCATTCCATCCGTCGTGGAGCTGCCTCGGACTAACGGCGCACATTCGGTTAATAAACAGACCTAGTGCATAGCTTAACATGAGGGTTCTCCTTACCAGAGCTTTGCCTCCGAGCCAAAACCTCAAAACTATTCCCATAAACTAATTGGGTTTTAATAAAAATTAACCTGCTGCAACAGTTTCCGTTCGCTTTTCAATTTCACAACCAATAGCCCAAATGAACCCCATGAGTTCCCTAGCAACAGCAACGGCGGCCTTCTTTCCGGCATTCCCTCGAGAAGTTATTTGATGATATTTTTTATGCAAACGGTGCTGAGCTTTACACGCAATGCGTTTGGCCTCAGGGTCTTGTCCATTTTGTCGAGCAAGGAGTTGGCCTTTTAATGATGGCGAGTGACGATATGCCCAAGCCGATTCTACGACAACATGACGAATGTGAGCATTTCCAACCTTGGTGATGGAGCCTTGCCATCTGGTAGTTCCACTTGAATATTCTTTAGAAACTAGTCCCGCGTAAGACATTAATTGCCTGGGGCTTGAGAAACGAGAGAACTGTCCAATTTCGGCTACCAATGTGGTTGCAGTTACTTCTGCAACACCACGCATGGTTTGAAGAGCTTGGATAACAGGAGCATGAACACTGCTCATGGCTTGCTCATGTATTTCAGCTTCGATGCGCTTCATTCGATCAGCGACTTCATCGATAGCATGAAGATACTCTTGAAAAACAATTCGTAATGAATATCTTTCAAAATGCAGACTATTCAACCATTCGCGATGTTTAAGCGACCAATTTCGTGTTCCTTTTGGAGAACGCAGATCATGACGAAGCAAAAATTGGACAAGACGAAGACGAGCGCGATGCAAATCTTCCTTAGCATCATGACGAGCACGAACGAGATCTCTTAATGCTTCATGATCTTCATCTGGTGTCCAAACAGGTGTAAGTTCACCAGATCGAAGATGCTTTGCAAGTTTCAAAGAATCTCTTCGGTCCGTTTTAACTCGGTCTCCTGCACGCTTAGGGATAAGTGTTGGAGCTACAACGATACAGTCAATTCCTAAGGAGATGAGAAATCTGAAAAGAGCGTACCCAGTTGGTCCTGCCTCATAACATACTTGCAATTGCTCGGGAGTGCCTAGCTTTCTCATCAACTTGCGAATCGCTTCAGGTGTATGCGGAATGTTGCCGAGAAAACGTGGTTCACCACGTCCTGTGTCTGCAACAGCAACAGAAATTGAATCTTTTGATACGTCTAAACCAACAAATTTTGTGTAATCCTTCATAGTAGCGGCTCCTTTCGAATGTAGCTCTGCATTTGGTTTTAAGTAGAATCCACTACACATTTTTACCAAATGTAACCTACGATAAGCGAAATGGGGCCGCCTCGTTCATTATGACTATCGGGAGTTTAACGCAACACACCTGAACAAAGTTGTGATAGAATATTTCCATTACTATACAACTAATAAAAGAGGTTTCTTTATGAAATACTTCGTAGAGGCAAAACATTTATGGAAATCCTTTGTACCAAAGCAAGGTCAATCAGAGACAGTACAAGGTGAGTTAATAAGAGCTATAGAGAAATTAAGGGATGAAGCTCAGAGGAACGGAAATGGCAATTGGGATAGTTGTTTCGAAATGTTTTGTGATTTTCTGGAAATAAATTTATGTAATTCTGGAGTTTTTAGCATGCTACAGAAAATGAAAATTAAGAGCAATATAAAGAGGCTTAGGAAATTCAATAGTCCCTATTTAGAAGATGACATATATGATGATTTAACTGATAGAGTGGTAGAATGGTATTTTAAGAATCAAGAACCGATTTTTAAACCATATGATCCGAACCAGTACCGATAATACAATCGGTGATCCAGAGCAAATAGCTTCGGCGTAACAGTCGGCTTGAGTCTGTGGCCGCAGTGTAAGGGCAGGATGGCGCAATGACTACGCAGAAATAATTTATTCATCATTTAGAGGATGGGTGGCCATAATGAAGGCTCTAAGTAAAGATCAATTGATCGAGTTAGTAAGAAAAATAATGCGCGTTGAAGGTAGTGAGGAAGAAATCGATAATATGATTGAATTTCTCAAGTTTAGCGTCCCACATCCTGAAGTTAGTGATTTAATTTACTGGAATGAAAATGAACTGACTGCAGAAGAAGTCGTTGAACAAGCACTAAGTTATAAGCCCATTTAGCAGTAAACATTGAGCATAGTGTTGAACTATCTGGGAACGTTTGTTTAATACACAATAATGGGAGGTTGCAGGCACGATCGGCAGCCTTTCGCTCACCTAAACGGGCAGTTATTCATAATATTATGACCCACAGCCCGTTGCTGTGGGTCACTT
>NZ_JAWCUD010000008.1:0-359361 GCF_032461945.1 Paenibacillus violae | reverse complement strand
GGCAGGTTGCCTACGTGTTACTCACCCGTCCGCCGCTAAGCACCGAAGTGCTCCGCTCGACTTGCATGTATTAGGCACGCCGCCAGCGTTCGTCCTGAGCCAGGATCAAACTCTCCATAATAGAAAAGCTTAATTGTACTCATTGACTTGCTAGCGAGATTATTCATCTCATTTATAGTCGATTACTCGACTGTGCTTACTCACTCATTGTTCAGTTTTCAAAGATCAATTTCTTTCGCATTCCGTCCCGCTCTCGCGGCCGGAATTACAATATAGCATATTCAACCAATCAGATGCAAGCTTTATTTTTACAATATTCGATAAAGTTTTCAGCTCGTCTTGGCCGGATAGACAATATACCATGGTGGTTAAAATAATGCAACCCTATTCCACATTTTTTTAGGAATGTCCATGATCGAGCATGTCTTCTACTAGTTCCTGTTCGAAACGCTCTTTCAAAGCATCGTTGCTGGGAGCTATGGATAAGCTGATCTCTTTAAACTCCCGGACGATATTCTGCACGCCTTCCAAGTTGCCGCTCTGGGCTAAATGATCGGTTTGCTCAATAACGTGATAAGCGATCGCTTGGTAAGCGTCAGTGAAGCTCTGCTCCACATTGGCTGCAACTCGATAGTCCGCGTAAAATCTTTTGAATGTCTCCATCAATGTTTCGTTCATATTCATGCCACTCCTTTCAAGATAAAGAACAGTTTCCCACAAGGAATGAAAGTTTATACGGCATAAAAGCACAACAGCCCCCTGCTGTAAGAAGCAAGGAGCTGTTATGAATATTCAACCTTTTTATATCTCTATATGAATTCTCTTATTATTTTACATCAATTGTAGTAACAACTTGGTTTTGTCCTTTAAGCTCAACAACATGGGTAGGTGTAAAGTTACCAAGGTTACCAGTCAACGCAACATTAGCTGCAACGTTATAAACCGTAGTTTGGCTTACACCATTGATCGTTTGCGTAATGGAAATTGAAGTGATTTTACCTTGTCCATCTACAGTAGTACTATTTAATGTACCTACAACATCAAAGCTTTGGTTAGCATCAGCCATTTTAGTAACTTCTACGAAAACTACTTGATTGTTGAAAGAACGAACTTTCACTTCATCACCTACTTGAATGGCAGAAGCAGCTACTTTCACACCGTTACGCAAGATGAATGCATCCGGGTGAAGAACATAGTTTGTTGTAACTCCCGCTTTCGTTACTGGAAGCACATTGTTGTATACAGCTGCGTTCACAGTTCCAGCAGTGGAGTTTTGGTCATCAGGCATTTGGTTGCCTGTACGATCCAGTAGTGCCGCTAATTGTGCACGAGTCACGTTTTGGTTCGGTCTGAATGTGTTGTCTTCGAAGCCATCAACAAGACCTTTTTCGATAGCTACTGCAACATATCCTACAGATCCAGCAGGGATTTGTTTAGCATCTTTAAATGTAAGCTGAGTGTTCATTTTTGCTTTAGCTTCGGACTCTAGTTTCAGAGCTTTCACTAACAGCGTTGTTGCCCATAGGCGATCCGCTTCTTTATTTGGTTGAACAGAGTCATCGCTTTCTGTGAATAGATCGTTTTCAAGCGCTACGGCTACGTATCCTACTGCCCATGCAGGGATTTTGTCCGCATCTTTGAAGTTTAGTTTGGTTGCCATTTCTGTAGCAGATTCCGCTTGCTCACGCAATCCCATCAATCTTACAGCAGCTGTAATCGCTTCAATGCGGGAAACGGATTTATCTGGTTTGAATGTACCATCTTCGTATCCTTCAAACACTTGTTTGGATGCCAAGCTAGCTATGTAACGCATTGCCCATTGAGCACCTTTGAGGTCGTCAAAGTTAATGCGGATTTGAATGTTGCCGCTAATTTTACCGTTGTTGTTTTTACCGTTATTAATAGAAGTGGTATAGCTATTGTTACCTTTACCACGATCATCATGGTCATTCCCTTTGGCAAACGCTGCAGAAGCGCCTCCCATTACCATTGTTAAAACAAGTCCTGTTGCTACAGCTTTCTTCATTAGGTTCTTTTTCATATCAAGTTCCCTCTCCCATATTCATATAGTTGGTATAAATAATGTGGAGCCTTCGCGAAGGGTTCCTGGTTATGCTACAACAATTCGCCATTGCAAATATGTTTAGGGGGGTTGGAGAAATAAATCTTTAAAACTTGAAATTTGTCGAGTCTATTAAATCCCCCCTGAAACTGCTAAACTTAACGATATAAAACACTACCGCAAAAGGAGTTCATGTATGCGTTTACGTAATTCCAGAGTTCAGCTCGTTATTGCTCTAGCCGTTATTCTAATTGCGTTGTCAGTCTTCTCTTATAGCAAAATCGGGCTCAAGCAAGCAAATGTGGAACCTGCTGTTGTTACAGTGCCGACCAGCACGCATCAAGATTCTCCTACTACTAGTGAAGCCCCACCAACACCGCCCGTAGAAACCAAAAATACGTATCCGTCCGAGCAATTTGACGTTGTAGTAATCGGCAGCGAGCTAGAAGGCCTCTATCTGGCGAGGGCGGCTGCAGACGAAGGTTTGAAGGTAAAAGTGTTGGATCCTCATAAAGCTTTTGGAGGCCAGATCCTTCAGAGTCAAATGTTGTTTTTGGATGAAACGCGTGACGATCAAGGCCATTTATTAGTGCAGGGCCGTGCTAAAGAATTGTTCGATGGTTTCCGAAACGCCAAAATCCGTAAACTTTCAGAATTTTCAACGTATATGGATAAACTGGTCAAAAATATTCCTGTCGAATCCGGCGTTATCTTAAATGACATTGAGCAAATCAACACGCCAGACAGCATGCACAAAGTCGTTTCTATCGTTTACACGACGGAAAAGAATGAAAAGAAGAAGATTACGGCCGGCTACTGGGTCGATAACAGTGATTACGCCGCACTCATCTCGCGACTAGATGCTAAGAGATTGCCAGGACTGGAGAAGTTCTATGGGCAAAAAGATATCGAGTACATGAGCGCCGGTATGATGATGAAGTTCACGCACGTCGATTGGAAAAAGTTCAGTACAACTTTCAACGCGTTAAAACCTGAAGAGAAGTCCAAACAATTTGGCGGCGGTTCTGTCAATGACAGCTATGCGATCGGGCTAAGCGGTATGACAAAGGCTTATCATCCTTCCAATGACCGCGTATTCCTAAGAGGTTTAAATGCTGTGAATCAAAGAGACGGGGAAGTTTTGATTAACGCCCTTCTGGTGTACACCGTTGACCCGTCCAAACCCGAATCCATCCAAGAAGCTGTTACACTCGGCAACAAAGAGACGGCATCCATTCTGGGTCATTTCCGTAAAACCTTACCCGGTTGGGAGCATGCCGAACTTGGGGAATTGCCGACTTACCCTTACGTAAGGGAATATAATCACTACGAAATGGATTATGTCTTAAAGCCGTCCGACCTGCTTTCAGGCGCCATGTTCTGGGATAATGTCAGCATTGGCGGCTATCCGCTCGATTTGCAGGGCACTAGCGCTAACAAGTGGGGCATCGAGATGGGCCGTCCTGATAAATACGGGATGCCGCTGCGCAGCTTTTTATTAAAAAACTACGACAATGTCATTGCCGCCGGGAAAAATGTGGGCTCCTCAGCAATCGCATACGGAAGTACAAGAATTCAACCAAATACGAGTCTGGCTGCTGAATCCATTGGTGTCATACTGGGACAGTTACACGGCAAACAAAAGCTTAGAGAAATCACGCCTGAGGAGATGGCCAAGTTACAGCAGTACTTAGCTGCTCATTATCAAATCAAGTTAACCGGGGTAACCGGCACCAACAAAATCAGCGGCTGGAACGAAGATGAGATTAGAAAGCTGGATAGCGGAGAAATTACTTATCCTAGCTACGTGAAAACTCGCAAAAAACCAGCTGTGAAATAACTAAACCCGTGCATTCGTTTCTTGAGCGAGTGTGCGGTTTTTTTACGAAAATTTAATTAAAAAAGTTGTTGAAAAACCGGACTCCCAGCCATATAATAAGCAATATACTTAAGTTCACTTACAAACACTTACGTGAAAGGAGTGAGAAACCTTTGTTTCAAGAAGAAAGACTCATATCCATTATTGATTACTTAAAATCAAATAAGCGCATTACGGTTGACCTAATTTGCGAGCTGTATGATGTATCACGAGATACCGCCCGGCGTGACATGGTGAAACTTGAAGAACAGGGCCGTATTGTGCGAACACGCGGCGGTGCCATCCTCCCCACA
The DNA here is from genome assembly GCF_032461945.1 of Paenibacillus violae. NCBI lineage: Bacteria > Bacillati > Bacillota > Bacilli > Caryophanales > Paenibacillaceae > Paenibacillus > Paenibacillus violae. The sequence continues at coordinate 355,127 of NZ_JAWCUD010000008.1, read as the reverse complement.
CTTTCCAAAGAAGTCGGCAATTACGAACAACGACTCCAAGCAGAGTCTTCTTCCAAATTAACCATCGGCAAAACAGCCGCAGGACTCATTCAAGATGGCGACTATATCATGATGGATGCCTCCACAACAGTGCTGCATGCTGCAAACGCACTGACATCCAAACATAATGTAGTGGTGACAAGCTCTATAGAAATCGCTGCTATTTTAACCCGTAAAGATGAAACTACGATTCACATTCTTGGAGGCGTGTTGGATAGCAAACACCATAGCGTCTACGGCGCAAAAGCGATCGAGATGTTGAACGATTACCACGTCGATAAGCTTCTGATCGGAACCTGCGGAATTACGGAGGAAGGGCTGTCAGCCCCCAATGAAGAGGACAGCTATTTAGTCCGCGCCATGATCCAACATGCTGACCAAGTCATCGTTCTAGCGGATCATTCTAAGTTCGGTAAGCGGCTGTTCCATCGTGTGGTCGGTTTTGAAAGCATCGATATCCTGGTCACAGACCAAGACTTGAGCTCCGAAATGAGAGAGAAATTACTGGCAAGTGAAGTTGAAATCGTTTTGGCAAAAGGAGATGACTTAGATGATTAAGCTTATCGTAAGTGATTTGGATGGTACTTTGCTCGATCACAGCAAGAAAGTTAGTTCAAGAGAGCAAGCTGCGCTGAAAAAAGTGAAAGAAGCCGACATCCTGCTTTGCCTGGCCTCAGGAAGAATGAATGTGGAGATGCAGCAGGTTTTAGAGGAAATTGGACATCGTGCCTACTCCGTATCGCAGAATGGCGCATTCATTCATTTGGAAGATGGCTCGTTTCTGAAATCTCAGCTTTTTGAGCCTGAATTAGCGTATCAAGTGTACCAATTGCTGAAAGATTTTGACGTCGTGAAGATCGTTTGCTCAGGTGAAGCCAATTACATCACGCATTTGACGCCCGCTTCCGATGAGGTTCAGTCACGTACATTCCGGCCTTTTATTATAAAAGAGGACATCGAGCAGTCGCTGCAAGCCGAGCTTCCTATTTGTAAGATTTCTACATTCGGGGATATTCAAATCCTTCTGGCACTTAAAGCATTAATAGAAGAAAAGCTGGGCGATCAAGTTGAGCTGTTCATCTCCGACAAAGATTGCTTGGACATCATGCCACGGCAAGTTTCAAAAGGCAACTCCCTCCTCGTCCTCATGGAGCAATTGGGTCTAAAACCTGAGGAAATTGCCTGTGTTGGTGATTCCTTCAATGATGTATCCATGTTCGGGATTACTCCGCATAGTTTTGCTATGAAAGGTGCTCATCCGGAGGTCAAACAAAAAGCGAACTATCATGTCGAGTCTGTCGCTGAAGTCGTTGATCATGTATTTGCCTATAACGATAAATACATGCAAGAGCAAAAAGGAAGCACAATGGTATGAGAAGATTATTAATTATGGGGTGCCTGTCCTATTTATTAACGGGCTGTACCCACGTTATTTTTGGAGCGGTATTACCCGAGCTGCTCACTCATTATGGACGCAGCTACAGCGATGGCGGCTTGCTGGTGTTCCTTGAATTCGGCGGGTTTTTGCTTGGCGTGCTCAGCATGCCCGCATTTAGCCGCCGTTTCAGCCGCCGAAACACGATTACGACGGCTTTCGGCTTGCTTTTCCTGGCCATGATGACGATCGTCATGCTGCCCCCTTGGGCTTTGGCCGTAAGCCTCACCTTCGTAGCCGGCGTGGCTTTCGGACTCGTAGAAGCAAGCATTTCAACCTTCGTGTTAATGGCGGCAAAGGATAAGCAAGCCTCGGCCTTCAGCACGCTTGAAGTTTTCTTCGGACTTGGCGCACTATTTATGCCGATTGTATCCAGTATTTTGATTGCCAATGGGTTATGGAAATATGGATTTATGCTGCTGGGAATAAGCGCGCTTGCAACAGGACTCATCTGGTCTAAGCTTTCCTTGGGCGAACATGACGAATTATTGGCTCACAAAGCCGACAAGACGCAGCAAGAGGTAAAACCGCCAGCTCTGACAAGAAGTTCGTTAACTTTCCTTATTCTGTTCATGTTTGTTTTCTTCATCTATGTAGGGATGGAAAATACGATCGTTAATTTCCTGCCTTCGATCTTTATCGATCAAATGCACACTTCAAGCTCTCTATCCTCTTTGGCGGTAACAGCTTATTGGATTGCCATGGTGGCTGGTCGTCTATTTGCCGGTGTGCTTGCCGAGAAAATGACCTATTTCCGTTACTTGGCCGTCGCTTTTGGCGGCAGTTTGATAACCGTCTTCTTGTGGCTGTTCAGCACGCAGTTATGGAGCAGCTTCGCTATTGTTCTGCTGCTTGGACTCTTCATGTCAGGAATGTTCGCTGTAGCTCTTATTTATGCGAATCAATTACTCCCTGGACGCACGGAGCAAACAACAAGCACGCTTATCGCTGCTGGTGGTTTAGGCGGATCCGTCATTCCGCTTGGCGTCGGGTGGGGAATGGATAAGTTTCAAGTCGGCTTATCGATTTGGTTTGTGTTAGTTGGCATGTGTGTGGTTTTCGGCATTGTTCTCTATTCGCGTAGATGGAAAGTTCAGGCTTCGAGTTAAAAAAAAGGACAACCCGCTCATCGGGTTGTCCTTTTTGGTTCTGCCGCGCTATTACCGCAGAGCCTTTAATTGAATAAGTACGGCTTTCTCCTCGAACTGTACATCCTTCACTCCTATTAGAAGCGGCAAGTGATCTTCGATCGAGAGTTCGATTGGAGCGAATTGAAGCCACTCCTTCGGAACTTGTATGCCCCTAACCATCGTACTCTGATGCTGAATGATCACATTCGGCGGATCCCACGCCAAGGTAAAAAGCAATTGGGCGCCAACTGGCAGCTTGTCCTGCCATTTAACATTGACATCAGCGACGAGGTTGCTTCCCTGCAAGGTAAGCCTAGCTCCTTCGATTCGAATGCCGTTGGGCAGATTTTGGTGGGCTGACAGCTGTTTTTTAACCAGATTGTTCAAATCTTGCTCTGTGATCTGAACCTCGAGCTTCCGGTTTTTGACAATGTCCGCGATTTTACTGCCAATTGAAATTTCTTGATAATTCAGGTCTAAATCCTCGGTAGGTTGGATGTGCCGGATGAACAACACCGTGGTGGCCGCAAGGATAAGGACGACCACGATGAGAAAAATAAATCGTTTTTGCAGCACGTTGCAACACCCCGCAGAAGACAGATTTGGCAAGCCGTACAGATCATGATGTGAATTACGGCTATTCTTTGTTCTGCTGTTTTTCCTTCAGCCAGCGAGGAGCGCCCTTGCTCTTGCGATCTCGCTCGCGCTGGGCTTTACTCACGGCCTTGCCGCCGGCGGCCGTGTGCTTCGGCGCTGCCGGCTTCGCCGGGCCAGCGCTAAATTCGCGCGCGTCCGTCGCCGCCGCGCTAGTGCGCACCGCGCCCGCAGACGCGGCAGCATCGTGCGAGCCGGCGGAGCCGCTGCGCACAGGTGCTGCGCCCCGCGGGCGTGCAGCTTCACGGCGGCTGCGCATGGCAGCCGCACTGCGGTCCTGGGCCGGGTCGACGAGCCGGCCCTCGTACATCGCCTTCGGCGCAATCGTGATACCGAGCTGCTTCTCGAATTTTTCGAGAATGAACTGCTCCTTCGGTGTCACGATAGAAATGGTCGTGCCCTCGCGGCCCATCCGACCGGTCCGACCTACGCGGTGAAGATAATACTCCGCGTTAGTGGCAGGATCCAAGTGGAAGACGTGAGTCACGCCTTCAATGTCCAACCCTCTTGCTGCAACATCCGTAGCCAGCAGCAGCTGGAATTTCCCATCTCGGAAATTCCCCATGACTTTGGCCCTATCCTGTTTGCTTGCTTCACCGTACAAGGCTTCAATAGATAACCCAACATACTGCAGCTTAGCCAAAACTTGAGCGATATCGTCTGTCACATTGATAAATACAATCGCAGACTTCGGTTTAATCAAACGAACTAATCTACGAAGCGTATCCACCTTCTCGCGCTCTTGGCAAAGCACATACATGTGCTCCAGCGTTTCCGCCGTGCGCTGGCTTGGGTTGATTTTAATAATAACAGGCTCCTTCAACCATCTGCCCGCCGCTTGTTCGGTACTTTGCGGAATGGTCGCAGACACGAACACCTTTTGACTGGATTTCAGCATGCCTTTTAGCACCGACTCAACATCCTGCATGGAACCAAGCTCGAATACTTGATCCACTTCATCAACAACACCGATTTTCACATGGTGCAGAGTCAATTTCTTGATTTTCATAAGCTCAAGCAAACGCCCAGGGGTCCCCACAACAATATGAGGGTGCAATCGAAGCTTCTCGACTTGTCGAACCACAGCCGCTCCGCCAATCAAAGATTGCGAACGAATAGGACCGCCAGCCGTTAATTTTTCGATTTCTTGCATAATTTGCATACCCAGCTCCCTCGTAGGAACAACAACTAAAACTTGCAGCTGTTTCTGCGATGGATCAATTTGTTCCAGTGCCGGCAGCAAATACGCTAACGTTTTGCCAGTACCCGTCTGCGACTGAATGATGGCATCACTGCCTTGTTTCAAAACCGGAATGGCTTCTGCCTGAATCGGCGTTGGCTCACCAATACCCAATTCTTTCAATTTATCTAAATAAGTTTGTGCAATTTGCAGCTGTTCAAAGCTTGTACTCAATGGACGTAAACCCCTTTTCTCATTCAACCTAATGATCTTATTATATGTCACGCTGTATATCGATACAAATCAGTACTTCGAAAATGCTGCTAATAGATGGCCCAATCTCTCCCCTATAAGCAGAAATAAGAGTCCATATGGACTCTTATTTCCCCGTTCCCCATTCTTCCAACAGTTTCTGCTTGATGACATCTCTTGCCCGGAACAACCGCTGCCGCACAACACCCTCGGTAACCCCTAGTTCAATCGCCATATCCTTGTACGATAAATTATGTATCCATTTCATTGCAATAATTTGACGGTAGGAGGGAGTTAGTTGATTAATATAAGAGATGATGGCTTCCCTCATGAGCTTCAGCTCGACTTCTTGATCCAGGGAACCCAAATAATCTGAGGTAGGTGCCGTTTCCTTGATGCACAGCATCAGTTCCGTTTCTAGCTCATCTCGGTTGCGTTTGTGTTTCCGAAGATGATTCAGCGTTACATTCCGGGTCAGTTTCTTGACCCAACTTTCATATTTATCAATATCCTGAAGCAGCGGCGCTTTCCGCACAGCCCGAAGAAAAGACTCTTGAATAATATCCTCCACGGCTGCATGGTCCCTAAGTATAAAATAAATCATGGGATAGACGAGTAGATAAAACTCTTGATATATCTGTTCCTGCACGCTCTTCTCTAAAGTGTAAAAATCACTGCTAAATAACAGTTTGAGAGACTTCGAAATAAACGCCCCCTAGCCAACCAGGTAAAAACATCTCTGTTTCTTACCCTTATTTTAGGACAAAGCTAGGGAGTAAACAACAATAAAAACATTGTAATATGGTAATAAAACCCACTTAGTGCTTATGCTGGTTTTTTTCGCGCTATCACAGCAGGCTCTTCCTATTAATTGACCATCTCGTAATTGTGCGATGGACATGGGTCCCCCTATTTTTGACAGCTTTCAAATCATCAGATAAACTAGAAGTGACTTACTATTTTCCATCCGAAGGGATGAAACTATGAATACAGATTTTGAGAAAGAATTCAACGCACTTGTGTTAAAAACCGCAGAACTCATTACGGGAGATACATCGCCTGAAATGCTTGAGAAAATAAAAGTATGGGCATTTTTTAATCATGTTCATAAATCGCTCCCGGCCCTGACTTCTCATTGGAATCAAACGCATCCCGAAAGCAAAGCGGAAGTGCGTCGAATTTTCGAAGAGATTCGTGATTTAAATCAAGCTCTGCAAGCCAAAAAGCCTGAGTCGAAGTAATTTCGCTCACACAATGAAAAAAGCGGATCCCAGCATAGACCGGGACCCGCTTATTTTTTATTTAAAATCCCCGATGCCAACCGGTCGAATAGCCGCGGAAATAAGTGAAACAGCTTAATGCCAACGCCCGCTACAAAGGGAAGATTTTTCTCCGGTATTTTCTTCTCAATGGCATGGATCAGTTCTTTCACAACTTTCTCCGGTTTGAGCATAAACCAAGCTACATTTTTAACATAGTTCCCGCTCGGATCTGCTTTATCGAAAAATGGCGTGGAGATCGGCCCTGGATTAATCGCCGTAACAAATACACCTGTTCGCATTAACTCCTGGCGCAAACTGTTTGTGAAACCAAGCACCGCATGTTTCGTTGCCGAATAGCCCGTAGATTTGGCCGAACCGATTTTCCCCGCCATGGACGCTATGTTCACGATATGACCACTTCCCGCCTTCAACATATGAGGCAATACAGCTTGCGTGCAGCGGACAACCCCCATGTAGTTCACGTTCATCATATCTTCAAAATGCTCCAGCGGCGCACCGGCGAACGACTCAAATATCCCGTAACCGGCATTGTTGATTAAAATATCGATACGACCAAACTTCGCGATAACCTGACTAACCACGTCCTGCACTTGCTGCGTGTTCGTAACGTCAAGCGCGTAAACAGCATGCTGGCCTTGAATACCTGCAGCAATCGACTCAAGCTTGTCTGTGCTGCGGGCTGTCAAAATTGGAATCGCCCCCATCGCCGCAAATTGCTGTGCCATGACAGCGCCGATGCCACTTGACGCTCCGGTGATCAAGACGATTTTGTTCGAAATGTTCAACGTCATTTCTCCCCATTCCAGTAAATTACAAAAAAAAGAGAACCGCTAATCGCAGTACTCCATTCATTCTAGCTTATGTATAAAACATTTCATTCCATATTCATATTACGTAATTAACACTTGAATGTCCAGTTCCCCAATGCTATCCATAATCAAAGGGATCGTTAGCGCCCGCTTCGGCACAAAACCGGCAGCCGTCGCTGATTGAACCAGCTTCGGAGGCGTGATATCTACCCTTACGCCTTGATTAAACAACATGGTGCTTGCATTCCCGCTAATCATATTGCCTAGCTCCGATATAGCGCTCTTGCCCATTTCGTCCATCTCCGTAATTACAAACCCGCCCATCATCGCGGAAACCATCTTCAAAGCGACGTCCTCAGCCAAGCCGAATACAATATCGCCTTCCATTTGTCCGGTCATCCCGATTTGGATCCAAATATACTTTTCCACAAATTTGACGTCTTTGACGCCGAGCTGCCCTGTAGTTGGGCGAATGTTAGCAACCTGCTCGATGACAATTCTAGCCGACTCCAAAAAAGGATTAATGTACTCAGCCTTCATAGCTCCGCTCCGATCTCATTTGTGAATAAGTTCCACCAAAAACGACCTTTTTCAACATTATACCTAAAATACTAGGACAAGTATACTGTATTTTTTCATAAAATAGTTCCTTATACTCACATACAGACACTCTTCCTGCCTTCATACTAAAATTGTCGAATCTGGATTAATGGATCCTAATCAGCAGGAAATACAGCAAGTAATCTGGAAGAATATATAAATATGTGTCGAATCCTGATAGGCTTGCAGGGTATTCGTCCTTTTAAAGGAGCGATGAAAGGCAACCATGATGAAACAGAAAACGACAATAAAACATTACACGTTATATCAACTTACGCTTGTCTATCATATTATCGCTCTGCTGCTAATCGGTACGAACTTTTTCATTATTCATCAACTTCCATATGTAATCGAACACCGTCCCATCGGGCTGGCTATCGATATTGTCGTATTATGCACGATGCTTGGAGTTGCCTTATACGGGCTCAGAAGAATCAAAAAAGGCGAAACTTCCATTCTGGAAACCGCTGAGCGGTACCAATCTCTATACGACAATCACCCGGATTCAATTATTTCTTTTAGCCTAGACGGTGAAGTGCTGTCAGCCAATCACGGGCTTGAAAGCCTCTTGGGTCTTGGGCGCGAGAACGCCACAACTTCTTTTATTCCAATGATCAGCCCGCCTGATTTGCTTAAAGCTTTGCATCATTTCCAAGTGGCGTCAGCCGGGATGCCGCAAAATTTCGAGGCTACTTTTATTCATCAAAACGGGATTCCCATCCCTTCTAATGTCACGTTCGTCCCGACGAAAGTCGACGGTCAAGTCGTAGGGATTTACGCGATTCTCAAGGACCTGACAGAAGTGAAAGAACAGAAAAAAGTCATCGACAAACTCTATAAGCAAAATCAGCTCATCCTCAATTCCGTCTCCGAAGGCATCTATGGGATTGATATGAGCGGGCGCACGATCTTCTGGAATCAAGCTGCTGAAGCGATAACCGGCTGGAAAGTAGATGAAATGCTCGGCAGGCAAATACATAATCTAATTCGGCCTGAGAAGACCGACGGCACTCTTTTTTCGCGCGAAGAGAGTCCTGTTTTGAATACGATTCTAAATCGGGATGCTCCTATTATGAAAGAGGACCTGTTCTGGAGAAAGGATGGCACTTCCTTCCCTGTCGAGTTCATGTCGAGTCCCATCTTAGAGGAGAAGGGGCACATTCTCGGTACCGTTATTACATTTAAAGATATTACCGCATTAAAAAAGACCCAGGAGCTGCTGATCAAATCGGATAAGCTATCGGCTGTAGGCCAACTGGCGGCTGGAGTGGCGCACGAAATCCGCAATCCATTAACAGCTTTGAAGGGATTCCTGCAATTATTGAAAACAAACAGTATAAAAGAGCAATATTACATAGAAATTATGCAAAAAGAGCTGCAGCGCATTGAGTTTATCGTGAATGAGTTCCTGTTCGTCTCAAAACCGCAGGCTACCAATTTTGATACCCGAACCATTGATTCTATTGTGATGAGCACGATCGAGCTGCTTCAACCTCAAGCGATATTGGAAAATATTCAAATCGAAGCCGATATTGAGCCCAATCTGCCTCCTGTCTCTTGCGACGAAAGGCAAATTAAACAGGTTTTCATCAATATTTTGAAAAATGCGTTGGAGTCCATGGAAGAGGGAGGTTTAATGCGTATTGAAGCAGCAACCGATGCTGCTAAGAAAAACATCACCATCCGCTTTATCGATCAAGGGTGCGGTATTGCACCAGAGCGGCTGCCCAAGCTGGGGGAACCCTTTTATAGTACCAAGGAAAAAGGCACCGGTCTTGGCCTCATGGTATGCTACCGGATTATTGAGGCACATGGGGGCATGATGGAAATTCAAAGCAAGCTGGAAGAAGGAACGACGGTTGAAATTACACTTCCTTCCATACAAGTTAAAATAACCGAAGGAGTGTCTGTTACATGAACGGTTTTCTCATAGATTTGGATGGTACGTTATATCGGGGACATGAACCGATTCCACATGCAGCTACTTTCATTCAGTGGCTGCAGCAGCACCAATTGCCCTACTTACTGGTGACGAACAATTCGTCCCGTACTCCTGCACAGGTCGCCGAACATCTGCTGGCGTTCGGCATCGAAGTGCCGGAGACGGCGGTCTATACGTCCTCGCAGGCCGCCGCCAAGTACTTGACCGAGCAGCGCCGAGGCCGCAGCGTGCATATGGTCGGCGAATCCGGACTACGGATCGCCCTGGAGGCGTCCGGCTTCGATATGGAAGGGACGACGCCTCCGGATTACGTCGTCCAAGGCATTGACCGCAGCTTCACTTATGCGAAGCTGACCGAAGCGGTCCGCCACCTGAAGGCCGGCGCGACCTATGTGTTAACCAATCCCGACCGCATGCTGCCGTCGGATGGAGGGCTTATGCCAGGGGCTGGCTCCCTGGCCGCTTCGATCACCGCCGCTTCCGGCGTGGAGCCGGTGGTGATCGGGAAGCCTTCGCCGATCATCATGGCTTACGCCATCGAGCGGCTCGGTCTACCTGCCGCCGATGTCTGGGTCATCGGCGATAATGTCCATACCGACATCCGCGGAGGCGTGGTGTCGGGGTGCCGCACGGCGCTCGTGCTGACCGGCGTCGCAACGCCGGAGAACGTGCACGAGCAGATGGCGTCGGCGGGCGTGACGCCGGACCTTGTTTGCGATGATTTGGCACATTTCATCGATCAGTTTACTCGGCTTGGCGGGAAATAAGCCGCAAATTTCAAAAACCCTAGCGGGAATAACGCTAGGGTTTTTACTTACGGGAACTACAGGCCTCTATTTGCAGGATAAACACGCTGTTTCCTCTTGGAGCGGAACTACAGGGCTTTATTCGGCCTCCATCACCCGATTTTCAGCTCATTCCTTCAAATAACGGACTGTAGTTCCCCTCACGGGTGGAAAATGTACCTTTCTACGAAATAGCGTACCCTAGTTCCCTTTGCAGGTGTGCAGCAGCCATACTGGGGCACTGGAAACAAAAAACCTCCAACCCACAGACGTGGAATTGGAGGTTTCTTGTGGTTAACTGTTTCCAGCGGCCTGCGGTTTCTTACGTTCAGTTCAATCCAGATGGTCCCAGTCCACCTCAGGCGGGGAGCCCTTTTCCTGCAAACGGCCTTCCCTTGCATCCTTTTGCAGCTGCTCCAGCCATTTTAACTCGCTGAACGAACGTTTATAGGTGCCAATCATCATCTGTAAAATAACGCGAGGAACTACGTTCAGATGTTCTTCATACAAGCTTTTCATTCTGTTCATGCTCATTTTCTGAGCCAATATTTTATTTTCCAAGATATCAGCTATTTTGGCCTGATCGCCATGTACGGAAAAGGGCAGAGCGACGTAGAGCGGGTGATAGTGTTTGATTTCTTCATGAAACTGCTCGATCAACAGCTCTTGAAATTTAAGCTTCCCAGCCTCTGTAATTTGAAAGACGGTTTTCTCCGGACGATTCGTATTGCGTACAACTTCAAGTGCTTCCACATGACCGTCTTTGCGCAGTTGATCCATCGCATAATAAAGCGAGCCGTCTTGCAGCTTCATATAATTATGCATGCCTCTTTCTTTCATCGTTTGCCGAATCTCATACGTATGCCGGTTGGCTTCCATCAACAGACCAAGTATGACGAGCTTCATCGACATAGCGGTTACCTCCTAGTGCCCTACAGGTGCACTCCCTTTGACAGGAGCTTTCCCCACTTCCAGCTTCGCATTCCCCATAAGTAAGATAAACGCGAGTCCAATTACAGCTAAAACAATCGTTGTTTGGAAAACAACCGCAATAGAATCAGCAAGTGCGGCCAGCAGCTTGTGCAGCACATCGGCAGGAATACTGGCACGAACCTGAGGCTGCAGCAAGGCGCGCGCATCATGAAACTTTTCAGCCATAGCCGGATCTTGTAGGGATTGTGTAATGTTATCTCTAAGTGAGTTTACCTGAATACTGCCAAACACCGCAACTCCGATGGCGGAACCTACGGAACGAAAGAAGCTAACAAGTGAAGTCACTGTGCCTCTGCGTCGGAAGTCTACTTTATGCAAGGCGGACATAGAAGTAATCGGGAAGCATGCTCCGATGCTAAGTCCCATTAGAATCATAAAAGTCGTGATGACCCAGCGCTTGGAATCAATCGAAATGCCTCCCAAAAGCGAAGTTGCCACAATCAACAATGCGACGGATACCAACATCACGTTACGGTAAGAGAATTTTCCAATGAAACGTCCGCCTAACGCAGAGCTGACAACAACACCCAGCATCATCGGCGTGAGTGTAGACCCCGCGCTTGTTGCAGAACCTTCAAATACACCTTGAATAAATAAAGGAATATACGTCCCGCCTGAAATCAAAACAGCCCCATAAGCGAAACTGACACCCATGCTTGCGGTGAAGAGACGGTTTTTGAACAAGTCGAGCGGAACGATCGGTTCGGCTGCAAATTTTTCCACCGTCAAGAAAACTGCCAAGAGTACGGCAAACCCTGCAAAAAGACTAATAATTTGCCACGAAGCCCACGCATAGTCTTTACCACCAAGCTCCAGTGCAAACATCAGGGACACAATCGCTGCTGTCAGTAAAATCGTACCGCCCCAGTCGATTTTGGCCTTGCTGTGCTCCACTGACTCATGGTAGGAGAAAATAATAAGCAACAAGGACACGATGCCGAGCGGTAGATTAATGAAGAAAATCCATTCCCATGTGACATAGTCCGTGAAATAAGCGCCAATGATCGGACCGAGTACGCTCGATAAACCGAATACGGCCCCAAAAAGCCCTTGCATTTTACCCCGTTTCTCCGGTGGGAAAATGTCAAAAATAATCGCAAAGGTAATCGGCATCAAGGCACCGCCTCCGATACCTTGGATCGCGCGATACACGATGAGTTGGGTCATCGATGCAGCGGTTCCGCAAAGTGCAGATCCGATCATGAACACGATGATCCCGATGATGAAAAACAACTTACGCCCGTACATATCCGAGAGCTTTCCGAAAATCGGCATGGCTGCCACGTTAGCAATCAAATAGGCTGAGAAAACCCAGACATACTGGTTGAATCCCCCTAGTTTGGACACAATGGTTGGCATCGCCGTAGAAACGATTGTCTGATCCAGCGCAGCCAGCAAAAGTCCTAACATCAACCCGACGACTGTCCAGGTAGGGTTAGACTTGCGTGTTAACGACATGAAATAAATCTCCTTTACCATTCAATTTATTATATATTAATTATTATAATCAAATTTGAGTATATGGCAAACAAATTCAACAGGCGATTGTCCGTGTTTTCTGAGAGACATTGCCGACCGCCTCCCTCCTATCATATAATAAGGTTAGAAAAGGTTTTTATGCCCTTTACAATTTCGATAAATTTTATTTGTAATTACAATTTGAATAGCAGGAGGTAATCGCATGAATATGAACCAGTTGGAAACGTTGCTCACGATTTCCAAGACGATGAGCTTCCGTAAAGCTGGCGAAATTCTTAATTTGACCCAACCTGCCGTTTCCGCGCAAATCAAGAGCCTAGAAGACGAATTCGGCACGATTCTCATTGATCGCAACCAACCTGTCACGTTAACCGATAGTGGAAAGCTATTTCTGGAGCATGCTGAGAAAATGCTACGGATCGCCAGTGACCTCAAGCAGCGCCTGTCAGATCTACACCAAACACCGCAAGGCCATATCCACATCGGCACGACGACCTCAATTGCCATGCAAATTTTACCGCGGGTGCTTTCTTATTTCCAAGACCAATTCCCTTTGATCAAAACGACCATTCACTCCATGACCTCTTCGCAAATTATGACCTCAGTTGAGAATAGTCAAATCGATATCGGGATTACTTATTTATTTGAGAAAAATCAGGCCTTAGAAACTTCCGTGCTGTATTATGACAATTTCGAGCTCGTTGTATCGACGCAGCATCCACTCAGCCGATTCGCCCATTTATCCATTGAAAAACTGCGCAATATTCCATTCATCATGCTTTCTCCAGAGACCGCTGGGCGACGCTTTGTCGATCAAGTTTTCAAAAACTATGATGTCGCGCCGCATATTGTCATGGAGTTGTCCAGCAGTGAAGAAGTGAAGCGCATGGTTGAGTTAAACCTCGGCGTCGCCATCATTTCCAAGCTGTCTGTAGCGGATGAACTGCGGCACGGCACTTTGAAAATTGTAAAAGTAAATGAGTTGGATATTACCCATCCTGTAGGTGTAGTATATAAGTCGGGACGTTACTTAAATTCTGCCATGCAGCAGTTCCTTCGAGATTTAAAAGGTATGCCGGAAACTCAATTTCTTGGCTCAGAATAAATAACAGGCTTAGGAGGTTTTCTCGTATGAAATTCGACCTACATACCCATCACGATCGGTGCGGGCACGCCCAGGATAAAATTCGCGACTATATCGAAGCCGCCATTGCCGGCGGTTTGACGGCGATTGGAATCTCGGACCACTCCCCTTATTTCGGAAGTCCGGAAGATCACGCACAACCTTTAATCGCCATGGCCAAAAGCGAATTCCCTCGCTATATCGAGGAAGTGCTTCAGCTTAAAAAAGAATACGAAGGTAAAATTGATGTCCTGTTAGGCGTAGAATCCGATTATTTCCCAGAGCATGTTGATATTTACCGTCAAGAGTATGCCAAATACCCATTCGACTACATCATCGGTTCGGTGCATTTGTCCGGCGGCGTCAGTATTTTCAATCGCAACAGATGGAAAAATTTGAATGATGCGCAGAAAATCGAGCATAAGGAAGAGTACTATCGCCTCATTGCTGAATCCGCCCGCTCCGGCATGTTCAATATCCTTGGGCATATTGATGCTATGAAAGGCTTCTACCCGGCATTCTCTGACATTCCGACGCCAGCCGTCAACGAAACATTGAAAGTCATTGGCGAATCCGGTGTAGCTATCGAAATCAATACGTCAGGCAAAACCAAAGACGTAGGTGGTTGGTACCCTTCGCACGCGATGTTAGAGCAAGCCCTTCACTACGGCGTTGAGGTTACGTTCGGCTCCGATGCGCATATCCCAAGCCGTGTTGGAGATGACTGGGAAGAAGTGAGCAAAACGCTGAAAGAGATCGGCTTCAAACATTGGGTTTATTTCAAAAACAAACAAAAACAAGTTGTTCCTCTATAAAAAGGAGGCTGCTCCGCAAGTAGATATTTCTACTTCGGTGCAGCCTCTTTTCATTTAAATCCTATTCATAAAATCGAGCTTCGATTGCATACTCATCTGCAAGGTAACCTGCGTCTGATCGGCCGACATCGGTTGGAAGAAGTAATAACCTTGAATTTGGCTGCAGCCATTCGCGACCAAAAATCTGGCCTGCTCTTCCGTCTCAACCCCTTCAGCAATGATTTGCAGTTGAAACGATTTGGCCACGGAAATGATCGCTTTAATCATTGCCCTGTCCTTGTCATCGGTTTGTACGCCGCGAACAAACGATTGGTCCAGCTTGATTTTGGTAACGGGAAACCTTTTTAAATAGCTGAGCGAAGAATAATGCGTGCCGAAATCGTCAACGGATATTGCAATACCTAGCTTACGCAATCGTCCGAGAGCCTCCAGCTGGTCATCACGCATCGCGACATTTTCGGTAATTTCAATTTCCAGATACTTGGCCTCCAGGCCTGTTTCCTCTAGAATTTGAATCACTTTATCGACAAAACGTTCATCATTCAGCTGTTTAACGGAGAGATTAACGGATACCGTCAAAGGTTCTTGCAACATGTTATGCCAATCCTTCATCTGCTGGCAGGCTCCCCGCATCACCCACTCACCGATGGCGACAATAAAGCCCATTTCTTCGGCAATCGGAATAAATTCTGAAGGAGATATATACCCCTTCGTCGTGTGGTTCCAGCGCAGCAAAGCTTCAACACCAATGACTTTCCCCAGTTGGCAATCGATTTGCGGCTGATAGACAATCTCAAGTTCGTTCCTATCCATGGACTGACGAAGGTGGTTCCCCATTTCAAGCTTGGATACGGAATTCATCGCCATTTGTTTATCGAAGAAGCTATAGGAGCTGCCACTCTCTTTCTTGGCCATATACATGGCGATATCCGCATTTTTAAGCAGGGATTCCCATGTCAATCCACCATACGGATACTGCACAATTCCTATGCTGGCACTGATGAAAAAAGCACGACCCAATAATAGGCACGGTGGCTTCAAGATCTCCATCAATTGCTCGCAGAAATCCCGAACGTCCTTCTCATCCGCACAATCTTCGAGCAGGATCGCGAACTCATCCCCACCGAATCTGGCGAATGTATGATAGGAAAGCTCAGATTGCTGAATCCGGTTTACAACCTCACGCAGCATCAGATCCCCCATATGATGGCCATGCGAATCATTGATCATTTTAAAGTTATCCAAGTCAAAAAACAGCACCGCCAGCGAGGTATGACTGATTTCGTTATAGACGATCTGTTCCTTCAAAACCATTTGAAAATACGTACGATTATGAATCCCTGTCAGTACATCATGATAGGCCAGATAGGAAAGCATTTGTTCGGACTCCATTAGTCTTTTGGTCGATTCTTGCAGTTCCTGTTGCCCGGCCAGCAGTTCCTCATTCACCGCCGTCAAATCTTCATTCGCGAGCTGCAATTCTTGCGTTCGTTCATTCACTGCTTTACTTAATGTGTCTCGCTGTCTAAGCATATAAAGGAAGAAAAGCAAGCCGAGAACCAATATCGTAATGAATGATGCACGCGTCACTAAAATCTGCTGCTTGATGCTCTCAACCGCACTGTTCGGAGGAAGCGCACCCAGCTCCCAATTATGATCCGCAAGCTCTATGTTGGCCTTCATGTGCCACTCTTGAAATACCGAATCATCCCCAAAAAAGGCAGGTTGGCCTGGATTGCGGATCGCAAGTCGATCATTTCTGGGGTCCCCGTTCTTAATGCCCGCTTCCGCAAGCAATTGATCCACATCGACTCCAACCGATACGAATCCCCAGAATTCCCCGTTTTGATAAATCGCTTTGCGCGCAATTAACCCGTCCATCCCCTGCAGCAGCTTAAACGGACCATCCATGGTCATCCTCTTCGTTGTTAGCGCGTTTACAATTTGCTGCTGTACGTTCGGGCGAGGGTCGTTCAACAAATCCCAATTCATTATGCTTTCATTGCCCTTAAGCGGAAAAACGTCCTTCACAATCCCTTTGGGGGCAATGAGTAGATTAAGTGCAGAAGCTTGAGCCCCAAGATATAGAGAAGCAATGTAATTCAACACTTCTTGATCATCTTTGTTTTGCAAATAATTTGAACTCACATAGGCTTCCAGACTGACCATTAAGTTAAAATTGCGGTCAATGACCGATTGCAATACCAAAGCCCTTGAGGATAATTGCGACTGTTCGGTCATTCTAAGCTCATTCAATAAGGAGTTTTTGTACTTACCGAGAACGAACTCGGAAGATGAGACCAATATGACGAAGACTAGAGCTATTATCGTGTATTGCATCGCTTTCATGAGACTCTACTCCCGTCATCCTTAAACTTTAAACGTCATAATTCGACATCTCCTCTCTATTATTTCATCTGCGAACCGCTAGATCAATCTTTTTATATGAAATGGATGTCATCCAAAATCAGGACATAGAAAAGAGTTTACAGTCCGAATAGGTCTTGCACTTTTCACAGATAGTGTGAAACAATAGAGGCAAGTCACACCCTTGTGGGGGGATGTCCATGAAGACGCATCTCGGATCTCTCGGAAATCTGCGTCCTACGGTCAATTTCAGTAATTATTTCCAAGCTCCAGCAGGTACGTTCTGGGGGCCGCGCACGATTCCCGACTGCCAGCTCATCCTCTTGGTAGCTGGATCCGCCAGTTTTGAATTCGCAGGAAAATGCCTGAATTTGCTGCCTGGGAATTGCCTGTTCTATGGCTCAGACACACCCCATCGACTAACCATTTCTTCCGACGGTCCCTCGACGCTGGGGAGCATCCATTTTAGCTGGGACTCCGCCTCGACCGAAGCCATACATCCAGAACCGACAATCATTTTACATACGAAAGAACATTTAGTGAGACCTGCCAAAACCTATACCGTTCATGTGGAAGGTCACGGAGATGTGGATATGTGGCATTTCTACGAGTTTACGCAGCTGGAAAGCCTGTTTGCCCGGATCGCCAAGGAATTCGTCCATCAGGAGCCTGGTTATGGTTCGATTGCCCGCGGTTACCTCATCCAAATCCTTACCACTTTGTTGCGCTACCAAATGGACAAACGTTTTCGAGCTGCAACCGAGCATAGCAAAATTGCAGCATCCATTGAAGCGATTCAGCAGGATACGTCCCGCAATTGGTCAACGCCCGAGCTTGCTGCTATAAGCGGCTATCATCCTACCTACTTCGCAGAGCTGTTCCGCGAAGCAACCGGCTATGCCCCTAAGCACTATTTGGTTCTGGAAAGAGTGAAGCAAGCGCAGCTGCTTTTGCTGCACGAATCCACGATTGAAGCCGTAGCCATGAAATTAGGGTATTCCAGCATTCATTATTTTTGCAGAAATTTCAAGGCGGTTACCGGATTGACCCCAACGGAGTTTAAACAACGCAATGTCGCGCTTTAGATGAAATCTGAACGATTGGAGATTTGTTATGGATATTATTGAAATTCCTATCGCATTAATTGATGAAGACACGGATCAGCCCAGATATCAATTCGATGAAGAAGCACTTCAAGAACTTATGAAAAGCATTGAGGAAATTGGTCTGCTTTCTCCGATTAAAGTACGAACGACGGCAAACAACCGCTACAAAATCATCTATGGAAACCGCAGGTACAAAGCTAGTAAAATGCTCGGAAAGGCTACCATGTCCTGCATTGTATCTAATGTGACAGATGAGATGGAAATCTATTTGGAGCAAATTGCGGAGAATTTGACGCGGGAAGGCTTTTCGCCGATTGAGGAAGCCGAGGCTTTTCATAAACTGATGAACGATGCGAAGTTCAGTTCTTCTATTAAGTACCTCTCCAGCAAACTCGGCAAACCCGAGTCCTATATCAAAAATAAATGTGATCTATTAAAATTTGGCAACGCCGTCAAAAAGCTGATCGTCAGCGGCACAGAAATTCGCAAGGACAAGCTGACCGAAGATCAGCTGCTGCCTATCAAAGATTTAGCCATCGAGCATCGTGACCCGCTTGCATTGATTATTGCAAGAGACGAAATGCCGGTAAGCGATGTGAAGAAAATCGCAAAAATGTTCAAAGATAAAGAGATTTCGGAGAGTACGAAAGGGAAGCTTTTATACAAATCGGGGCACGAATTAGTCGAAACGTGGTCTGTTTTTCAAAACAACCGCGCAGAACGGGCTAAACCTGCTCCGGCTAAGGCACCCGCCAAAGCGCAAAAAGCAGAAAAAGCCAGCACAGCGATTGATACGCCACTGTCGGAGCAAAGCGGGCTCTTGCCAAGCAGCCAATTTCAACAAGATGAGACTGCTGCAATGACAGTGACGCCTATTCAAATTAAACTGCAGCAACTTCTCTCGGTTGTACAAGCTCCATCGGAAAGCGATTTGCAGAGCGCTGCTTCCAAGCTCGACGCCGGCGAAAAAGACAAGTTTCTAAACGATGTCGATACGTTAGTCGAGCATTTGGAAAAACAGTTAAGCCAGTGGAAAAAAGTCAGAGAATTGGCTTATTCAAAATAACTTTTTCGCATAACAGTGCCTTGGTAAACCACCGTACATCGGGCGGGAGAACTGCAGCGTCAACCCAGCGGACTCTAAATTTTGGCGGCTTATCACATTGTCCGGGTGAACGGTCGCATATAAATAGAGCATGTCCTTCTCCCGCGCGCGCTGTTCTCTCCAGGCATGGAAACGCCGCTGCAGTCCTTGTCCTCTCACCGACTCGTGGACAATGGATCCTTCCAGCGAAGCAACTCTTGGCAGCTCTGCCTCCGGCACGCCAAACTCACGTCCGAGATTGCCGGCGCTTAGCCCAGGGAATGCAATCACCGTATAAGCAACGAGTGTATTCCCCTGATAAGCGCCGTACATCTCGCCTTTTTGCTCAACATATTCATATAACGCTTCTAAACGATCCGTCGAATAATAAGCACTGGACGGCAGCCGTGAAACCACATCCATCAAAAGTGCTTGCACCTGCGGCACATCCTGCTCCCCTAATCGTTGTATGTCCAAAATCAATGGATCCTCCTTCAGCAGAATGCTCTAATGTGCACTAATGTGCTCTAATCCCCCATGGCCGACTTTTTTTGCAAAGCAACCCACATCGATTTATTACGGAATTCGTCTTCTGAGCCAAGTTCGCGTCCAAACCAGGCTGGCGCTTCAAATTGCTCCGCCGCTTCAATGCTTGGAAACTCGACCTCAACCACTGCTAAATCCACTTGCTTGTATTCATCAATTTCATAATAAAGTCCCGCATGTTCTACCGTAGTACGAATCTTCTCTAACGGAATCAAGCCCGTGTGATCCAAAAGTTGTTTATAAACCGGTTCAGAGATGTTGTACTCAATTTCTTCACGAACCATCCCATGACCGGACTTAAACGTATGAGTAAAATGCGACTCGCCAGAGCTATCGACCAGCTGACGCACTCGAATTTCTTGATCCTCCGAAAAAGCCAAATACGTTTGATAAATGTACTGCTTGGACACCAGCTTAATGTCTTGATTCTCCAATTCACTCGCAGGGAATGCAGGCAATAAAAATTTTTTCTCAATTTCAGCACTCATAGGTAAGCCCCTCTCCCAAACCAATCTTTATTTTAACCACCATTTTACCATAAAAATGCTTACGTAACCTGCTGCCAGTTATTTGTACAAGGCTCTGAAACGAGCCGGAGAAATGTCATTCCATGCCCGAAACATTTTACCAAAATGAAACTCGTCGGCAAAGCCGCAAGCGACCGCGATCGCTTTCATGGGTTCCTCTGTCAGCAGCAGCAGTGTTTTGGCTTTCTCATTGCGAATTCGGTTCAAGTACTCTTTGGGAGATATGCCCATTTGCTGCATGAACATTTTCCGTAATTGGGAAACGGAGATATGAAAATTCCGCGCCAGCTCCTCCATCTTAAGTGGACGATTGTAGCAGGTTTCCATCCAAAACTTTGCTTGCTGAAAAGCTTTCATATACGGGTCCGTCGACTCCTGCGTATCTCTCATATAATGAAGCAATTTGGAAAGCACGTATTGAAACTCGGCTTGTCTTTCATGCGGATCAGTCCCTTGAATCGACCACATTTGCTTAAACTGCTCATGAATCCAAACCGCTTGCTCCGGAGAATATAGTTTGATAAAAGGCAAGTTTAGCGTGTCCAGGTACACAGGCTTTTGCCAAATGTCCTGCTCATAAGGCACATCGAAAGCATCAAATAAAAGCATACGGATGTATAGCGGTTGGTCTATGGAAGATGACATCGTAAGGGTAAAACCCGGCTTGAGATAGATCAGCGTCCCTGTTCTCACTTGAATGGGCTTCTCATCCGGTGAATGCGAGAATTCCCCCTCCCCGCTCATAATCCAGTAAAGCGAATGAACATCCATCGTATTGCGAATATCCTTCCACCCAGGCACGGGAAGCTTCTCATAGGTCAGGCGAAGATGATAAATTCTGTGCGCTTTCGATTCCATATAACCACCACCTGCAAAGCGATTTTGACAAATGATAATACCCTTTATCCATAGATTATCCCCATTCCTCCATGATACGCTTTACGAAACAGACATGAAAGGGGCTTTTTCCTTTGATCCGTACTTTTGGACAACATATCCTTCGCAAAACACGCACACTTGATGGACTATGGGATTTTGTCACAGATCCAAGCAATTTAGGCACTACAGAGGAATGGTACAAGAAATTTCCTTCCGATTCCCGTAAGCTCGTTGTTCCTTCCTGTTGGAATAATGAATTAGGCTTATTTGAATACATTGGCGTTGCATGGTACCGTACCTATTTTGATACAACCCAAGACAGCAATATTCGTTTGATCTTTGAGGGCATTCTTCATCATGCCGATATTTATGTGGATGGTCAGCATCTTGGTTATCATTTTGGTGGGTATACACAGTTTAGTACGCTGCTTCCTCATTTGGCCCAAGGCCAGCATGAACTTATTATTCGTGTAGACAGCACTTTAGACTGGCAGACACTGCCTACCGATGTGGCGGATTGGTACTCCTACGGCGGTATTATCCGTTCCGTAGAGCTGCAAGAGCTGCCTGACGTCTATATTGATACGATGAAAATCGATTACCATTTGACAGGTGATCAAGCGGATATCAGCTTGCAAGTACAGGTCAACTCGCTCAGCGATACAGACAGCGAAGTCGAGGTTAACGCTTCTACAAACGGACTCGTTTTCCCCGCTGTCACCGTACAGCTGCTAGCAGGCCAATCCACCCAATTAACCCTGCGTGGAACCCTCGCTAACATCCGTCGATGGGATGTAGGCCGCCCCGAACTGTATACGTTCACCGTTCAGGCTGGCGAAGACGACCTTATCGACCGTACAGGATTCCGAACGGTTGCGGTCGACAATGGCCAAATCCTTTTGAATGGGAATAAGCTCTATCTGCAAGGTGTTAATCGGCACGAGGAGCATCCGGAGTGGGGCTTTGCTTTCCCACCGAAGCTCATGCTGAAAGACCTTGCCATTTTACAGGATCTGGGCTGCAACATCGTGCGCGGTTCGCATTATCCGCAAAGCCAGTTCTGGATGGATCTGCTGGATGAACACGGCATGCTTTTATGGAGCGAAATCCCGATGTGGGGCTGTTTCATGAGCACAGATACGCTGGCTAGTCCTCTTTTTGCAGAACGTGGCGTTAAGATGCTGGATGAAATGATTACCCGCGATTATCATCATCCGTCAATTATTTTCTGGGGAGCTCATAATGAAATCGATACACGCACGACAGAGGCGCTTGAGTTAACGAAAAAGTTCGTAGGTAAAATCCGCAGCATGGACGAAAGCCGTCTAGTCACTTATGCAACCATGCACCCTGTTGAAGATATCGTCCTGTCCTACTTCGATGTCATCGGCATCAATAAATATTACGGCTGGTACGAAGGGAACGTAAGCGGATTCCGCGATATGCTGCAAAATTACTACCGTAATGCCGAAGCACAAGGCGCTGGGGACAAGCCTTTGATCATGAGCGAGTTCGGTGCGGCCGGTATTTTTGGAGACGCAGGCTGGGAGCCGCGCTTGTTCAGCGAAGATTACCAGGCTGACGTTGTGCAGCAGGCGCTGCATATTTTCCGCGAGGATCCACGTATCGTCGGTACGCTGATCTGGCATTTCGCCGACATCCGCGTCGATGTTCGCAGTGACCGCCCATATTTCCGCGATCGTGCGCGGAGCTTTAACAACAAAGGATTGCTGAATGAATACCGCAAGCCTAAGCTGGCTTACCGGATCGTGAAGGATATCTATCGTTCTAAGCGATAATAGGAAGGGACCCGGCCTTGGTGGCTGGGTCCCTTTTTTTGCTGCGGGATTGGCGGGCTGAATTTCGAGGGCAACTGCAGAGACTAGTAACTCGAGGGCAACTTTAGTAGCTCAAGTGCAACCCCGGTACCTCAAGTGCATCCTCAGTACCTCTAGTGCAATCCCAAGATCTCATACAACTTCAAAATTTTGCTCCAATTAAGAGTATTGGGGAACTACAGGGCGTTATTTGAGCAAAATCAGCCGTTATTCCCTTGTAGCGGAACTACAGGGTCTTATATGCGGCCAGACGGCTGTACATCGGCCGAAATCGGCAAAATAGAGGACCGTAGTTCCCTCTGAGCTGCGATCTCGCCATTTTCGGGCAAATAGAGGATTGTAGTTCCTCTTCATTCAAAAGAACTCATCCAAAAGTTGATAATAATGAACTTTAGCCTCATCTAATGTTGGCATGCCATAAGCATCCAGGAAAGTTTGCACATATTCATGACCAAAGTTATATCGGATACTGCGAATCGCCAAGGCTATATCCTGATATCGATCTGCCATCCCCGCCCTGCCCCAATCAATAAAACCGTGCACCCTTCCATCTTTGAGGATGATATTGGGTAAGCAGTAGTCGCCATGCGTAAAAACCAAATCCTCGGTCTCGGGCCTCAGGCGCAGAAGCTCCTGTGCTAAATCCTCAGCTTTTCGCCCTTGTCTCTGCGAATCAAAATCTTCTTCATCAACAAGCTGCTGTTCCACTCGTCTTGTAGCTTCAACGATCTTCGATTCCAGCGTTTGATCAAAAGGGCAGCCAACAACGGGGACTTCATGGACGCTTCTAAGTCCAATGGCTAATTGCTGCATTAATTGCGGCAGCATGCTTTCATAGTACTTGTCCGAGGCGTTGACTCCTTCAATCTCCGTCATTAGCAAGTATTCATTGGCATCGTCTTGTCCATAATATACGAGCTCTGGAACAGGCAGTTTACCTTGCAGCCAAACCAGCCTTTCCTTCTCGTGATGAAGACTTTCAACCGCCGTGCGGGACTGGATTTTTATGTATAAGTTGGAGGTGGCACCTGACAAGAAGTACGTTTGAGATTGAGATAAACCAAGGGTGATTCGTTGCCAGTTGTAACCGTTTGTCAATTTCGACAAGTCCTCTGGGAGCGCTATATTTTGCAAACTGAGATCCCCCACTTCTGATTTAGTTGATTTGAGAATGCAACAAAGTCATCTGTATCGATTTAATTAAAAGTGCATAATCAAAACTGTCAGGTGACGTTGTGTCTATTTCTATCATTGTACCACCAAGAGTTAGCGGTGTAAGGTCGCCCCGCGAGATTCTTGCTTTATTTTCCTCCTGTTCAATCCATTCCAAATCAGCATGAGCAGCATGGCGTTCTTTTGCCCCCATACGTGTAAGGAAGCGCTCAAGAAGCACTTTGCCCTCTGTTCTGCACAGGATTTGAATGGGCTCGAATCCGGAAGCACGCTGTAATTTTAAAAATTCAGCGCTTCTTAACTCAGGTCGGCCAAAAAATCCTTCAATCATCATGGATTGACCCGCTGATAACAAAGTGCTTGCAATGGCGTAAAGCATAGTAAAAGAGGCCGGTGCCATCAAAGGAGGGCAACCGTTGTTCTGGCAGTCTAACGCATCGTACAGGGTCTCATATATACCATCCCGCGAGAATAATGGGATACGCAGGTCTTGTTCAAGCCGCTTCGCTAAGGTTGTTTTTCCTGTACCAGGAAGTCCGTTAATGATGATGACGAAAGGTTTTGACATGAGCACGAGCTACACCTCCATAGATTAAAAAAGGGACCTAGCCAACGGGGCCAGGTCCAAAGTTTATATTAAAAAAGGGGGTCTTGTTTATTATAATACCCCACATATATTAGAGGACTGTAACAGAAATATTCCAATTGTGTTACAAAAAAATGGTTTTATGACGAATCGCCTTTTGATCATGCCAAATTTGTACATACTACAGAAGAAAATCCAGAGGAGAGGAGTTTGCCAGATAACCATGAAGATGAACGAGAACGTCCAAGAAGCCATCGTGGAACAAATCAAACAGCAGGCTGTTCCTCTTAACACGCCAGATGATCTAGATGTGCTTATCGAGGCCATCGGAGATAAGAAATATGTGCTGTTGGGCGAGGCAACACATGGCACATCCGAGTTTTATAAATTGCGCACGGAGTTAACTCGCAAGCTTGTACAAACGAAAGGGTTCTCCTTTATCGCCGTCGAAGGCGACTGGCCCTCCTGCTACGAGGTCAACCGTTATGTCAAACAGTATAAAGATGCAAAACCAAACATCCGTGAAGTGTTAGAAGGATTTAACCGTTGGCCGACTTGGATGTGGGCCAATGAGGAAGTAGGAGAACTTGTCGATTGGCTTGAGCGGCACAATGCAGATAAACCCGTGGATCAGCGCGTAGGCTTCTATGGTCTCGACGTTTATAGCTTGTGGGAGTCCTTCGAGGAAATCGAACGCTATTTGCTGGAAAAAGGCCTGCCTGAGCAGCTCGCGATCGCACGCTCGGCATTCGCCTGTTTTGACTCCTATGACAAGGAGGGGCAAAACTATGGCGCTTCCGCAGCTTTCTACGGAGAAAGCTGCAAAGACGAGGTCGTGAAGCTGCTGAAAGAGCTTCACGCGAAGCGCGTGCGGTACGACGAAGACAGCGAAGCGGCCCTTAGCGCGGAACTCAACGCGCTTGTTGCCGTGAACGCGGAGGACTACTACCGCACCATGGTCCGCCACGATGCGGATTCGTGGAACATCCGCGATCGACACATGACCGAGGCGCTGCGCCGCCTCGTACAGTATCATGGCCCAGACGCCAAAGTCATCGTCTGGGAGCATAACACGCACATCGGCGATGCGCGTGCAACGGATATGCAGGCCGACGGCATGGTCAACGTCGGCCAGCTCGTGCGCGAAGCGCACGGTGAAGCCGATGTGTTCGCCATCGGCTTCGGCACTTATCGCGGCACGGTCATAGCCGCGAAAGATTGGGGCGCGCCGGTGGCGGCGATGCACGTGCCCGCTGCCCAGCCGGGCAGCTGGGAGGAGCTCATGCACCGCGCCGGCGCGCACGATCAGATCCTCCTGCTGCGCAGGGAGGATCCTGTTCTCGGGCACGAGGTGCTGGGGCACCGTGCCATCGGGGTCGTGTACCGCCAAGCCTATGAACGCGGGAACTATGTTCCCTCGGTGATGGCGCGGCGGTACGACGCCTTCGTGCATGTGGATGAAAGCCGTGCGCTTCATCCGCTTACCATCGAAAAAGTGCTCGTGTGAATTCACACGAGCACTTTTTCTTGCTTTTACCACAAAAATCGCCCGATTATTGCCCAGGAAATTCTGATCTCGCCTCTTTGTATGGTAAAATATGTAGTTAATAACGTATTTCAACCTAGGAGTTTTATTATGATTCGTTCATTAGCGGTTACGACTGATTTTACCGTACATCACGATGTTCCTCTTCGCCAGCTCGATGACGCCAACATTAAGTGGTATTGGGTTGATTTTCACAATCCCAGTGAAGAAGAAGCGTTGGAGCTAAAAGACCATTTTTATTTTCACCCCTTGGCTATTGAAGACTGTTTTTATTTGCTGCAAAGACCGAAAATGGACCATTATGAAAATGTCCATTTCTTTGTCATGCATGCGATGAATGCGAAGACGCTGGATGCAGAAGAGGTGGATATGTTTCTGGGGAGCAACTTTATCGTCACCTTCCATCAGCATGACTCCAGAGAAATTGAGGATGCTTGGTGCCGTCTGTCCGAGCAAGAAAACCTGCGAAGCGAAGGCCATATTTACGCCGCCTATTTAGTGCTAGATAACTTAGTTGACCAGTATTTTCCCAGCGTTTATCAATTAGAGGATCAACTCAATGAGATTGAGAATAATGTGCATTCTGAGTCCATTGAGGTGCTCATGAATGATATTTTTGAAATTCGCTCCAAGTTGTTAAAAATACGCAGAACGATCGTGCCTATGCGCGATCTTCTATACAGGGTCATCAATACCGATCGGATTGAACAATTTCGCGAGCACATTGTATTTTTTACGGACATTCATGATCATTTGCTCAAGCTTTCAGAAATGATTGAATCCAACCGTGACATGACAGCCGATATGCGTGACAGCTACATCTCCTTGAATTCCAATCGCATGAATTCGATTATGAAAACATTGACGGTGATAACCACGATCTTCATGCCCTTGACATTCATTGCCGGCATATATGGAATGAATTTTGCGCACATGCCCGAATTAGAATGGCATTGGGGGTATTTTGCCATCCTCCTCATCATGTTCGGCATAGGGCTTGGCATGTTCGCCTGGTTCTGGAAAAAAGGCTGGTTTAAGTAGCTTATCTCATAAAAAGGAGTCAGAAAGTAAATGAGCAAAATACTTATTGTTGATGATGACGCGCACATTCGTGAGCTGATGAGCCTCTTTCTACAGAATGAAGGCTTCGACGTTATAGAAGCGGAGAACGGAGAGCAAGCAAT
This sequence comes from Paenibacillus violae, assembly GCF_032461945.1. Taxonomy (NCBI): domain Bacteria; kingdom Bacillati; phylum Bacillota; class Bacilli; order Caryophanales; family Paenibacillaceae; genus Paenibacillus; species Paenibacillus violae. The sequence goes on along the minus strand of NZ_JAWCUD010000008.1, from coordinate 327,772 downwards.
CTCTTTACTGGAAAATACGGTCGTTGAGCTTGTCATTCTTGATATTATGATGCCGCTGGTGGATGGCTGGGATTTGTGCAAAGAGATCCGAAAGCGAGATCCTCATATCCTCCTTTTAATGGTGACGGCCAAGGGGGAATCGGCGCATAAAGTAAAGGGCTTCCAGCTAGGGACAGACGATTATTTGGCGAAGCCGTTCGATCCGGTGGAGCTCGTGCTGCGCATCAAAGCACTGTTGAAGCGATCCCGGATCTCATCCTCCAAGGTCATACAATTGGGTGAGGTTCTGCTAAATCTGGGTACCTACAAAGTCGTGCGTGGGAATGAGGAGCAAGCCCTTCCTCTAAAAGAGTTCGAGCTGCTGTTCAAGCTGGCCAGTTACCCGGGCCAAATTTTCACACGAGAGCAACTGATCACTCAAATTTGGGGGATGGACTACGAAGGCGATGACAGGACCGTCGATGTGCACATCAAGAGGCTGCGGCAGAGATTTGCCAGCGATATCAAACACTTTTACATTGAAACGGCGCGTGGTCTCGGATACAGACTTGTGGTTGTGGCAGGATGAAGAGCTTATATGTACGCATAGTGCTCACTTTTTTAGCTGCAATTGTAATCGGCTTAATCTCCTCTTTTATTATCGGAATTGCCATATTTCAAAAAGAGTTAAACGAGTTGGGACAAAACGACATGATCAAGGTAAGCGACAACATCGTTGAACTTTATAAACAAACTCAGCCTCAAGATCTGGATGCCTTCATGGAAAAAGCATCCCAGTTAACGGTGTACCCGATTCAACTATTTGCTGCCTCAGGCGAAAAGAAACTATATGGATCAGACAATAAAGAGCAGTTCATTGCTATTGATAAGGAACCCGTCCAACAGGTGCTGGAAGGCACACGATACCGATCGAAGGTTAAATCAGAGGGGGACTTGTATGTAGGGCTTCCGTTTGCGTTTGAAGGTAAGAACTATGCCCTCTTCTTGCAATCTTCCACCAAAAATGAAAAGGCAGTAATCCGGTTATTGATCACTATTCTGTTTCTTGTGCTTGTTATAGGAAGCTTATGTATTCTGATTGCCGCCCGATTCTTGGTGAGGCCCCTTAAGCTATTGACGAAAGCAACCAAAAGACTCGCTAAGGGCGATTTCGATGTGGAATTGAAGCTTAAGCGAAAAGACGAACTAGGGATCCTTGCCCGAAGTTTCAACGAGACAGCCCGTGAGCTGAAGCAGTTGGAGATGATGCGTCAGGACTTTGTCTCGAATGTTTCCCATGAGATACAATCGCCGTTAACTTCCATCTCGGGCTTTGCGAAGGCGCTAAAGCTCGACCATCTGGTAACAGCGGAGAAACGGGGACGGTATTTGGACATCATTCTGAAGGAAAGCGATAGACTGTCCCGACTTAGCGATAATCTACTCAAGCTTGCTTCTCTTGAATCCAAGCATCATCCCTTTGTAGCAAAAACGTTTAACCTTGATGAACAAATCCGACAGGTCGTTGTTTCCTGCGAGCCACTCTGGTCTGTCAAACATATTCGTATCGACCTGAAGCTGCCCATTGGCGCCAAAATCACGGCAGATGCCGATCAACTCAATCAAGTGTGGATTAACCTGCTTGGAAACAGCATCAAATTCACGCCTGACAATGGAACGATTCGTATCGAACTCCACGCTAACAACCATTCGTATACAGTTATCATTAAAGATTCAGGGATTGGGATTACGCCTGAGGAACTAAATCAAATCTTCGTGCGGTTTTACAAAACGGATAGATCGCGAAACAGTACGGGAAGTGGTCTAGGCCTCGCTATTGTGAAGCAAATTGTCTTACATCATCATGGAAACATTGAAGTAGAAAGCACAGTCGGACAAGGCACGAAATTCACCCTGCATATTCCGAGTTCTCCGCCAAACACGCTTTCAACAAAAGCCGGTACCTGATGGTGCCGGTATTTGTGGCGTTCACGCTCCGTTCATATTTCTTTTCTAATCTTTAAATGCAACGTAAAGACTTAGATGAAGGAGATGAAACATGAGCATGATTGGAGATTTTTTAGGTTCATTGAAGTGGTTCACAATTTATGAACTGCTGTTGTTTGCCATCATTTTAACTGTGTTAGTCTGGTATGCCATACCAATTCAAAAACATGTCACATGGTTTGATCTTTTGCCAAGCGCCGGTCTCCTTATCGCCATTGCTAGTGTACTAAATGGTGATACGACCCTGCTGGCATTAATATTCTACGCAGTTGCCGCGGTTCTTTTCTTATGTACGGTCAAGAAAGTATTTAGACCGGTTCGTCACATCCCTGTGCCCTTGCCCAAGTATAGAATTATAAGAGTCGCCCTGTGTCTACTCGGTATGCTCCCTCTTGTCTTTTCGTTGATACTGGCGGGTGAGTCACGTTACAATCCAGTGAGTCATTTCAGTCATATGAGCTATTCGCAAGCATTTGTTCAATTAAATGAGCGGCTATCCCGGGAGTACCCGTTTGGTGATTGGAAAAAGGTAGACTGGGCAGCAATGAAAAATAAGTATGAACCTCTATTTCTACAAGCAGAACAGCAAAAGAACAAAGATTTATACTATACAACGTTAAGATCGTATCTTTATTCTCTTCGAGACGGGCATGTCAAAATCGTGAATGAGAAATTGTACGATGATAATCACGTTTTTAAACAAGAAGTCGGTGGTGGTGTTGGTCTAAGTACGATTCAATTAGATCAGGGCAAGGTTGTGGTCAATTTGCTCTTAGTGGGCAGTCCCGCTGAAAAAAGCGGGATCCAGCTTGGGGCTGAGATCATTTCTTGGGATGGAAAAGAGGCACAAGAAGCTTACCATGCCACCTACTGGAGTGAAAACCCGATGGCTACGGATGGAGACCGGAACGATAATCAAGGAAGGTTTATGGTAAGAACGTCCATTGGGAAAGACGTCCAGGTGGCTTTTAAAAACAAAGGGGAGACTGAAATAAAAAAAGTAACTTTAACGGCTTATGACGACAATTACGAGACGCTAAAGAAAACAAGAGTGAAACCAAATAAAACGGATGCTCCAGTGGAAAGCGAAGTTCTAAGTAACGGATATGGCTATGTGAAGATCAGATATTTTCTCCCAAGCGCGACAATGCCTCATCCGGATAAAGTATTGGGAACCAAACTGAAAGAGTTTCAGGAAAAGCAAATAAATGGCCTCATCATTGATGTTCGTGACAATCCGGGGGGAAGTGATGACCTGGTTATTGCAATGGCAGGTTATTTTGTAAATAAGCCGAAACTTTATGAGTATGTGAGCTATTACAATCGAATGGCTGGCAAGTTTGAAATCAATGCTATTGAAACTCGTATAATCAAACCTGCAGAGCTTTACTATGGCGGTAAGTTAGCTATTCTGATCAATCAACGAACGGGAAGTTCCGGAGAAGGCTTACCTCTTGTGGTGAAGGGCTTGCCCCATGCTCGAATTGTTGGATTTACCTCTACAAATGGATCATTTGGGGTTGTTTCAAGCCCTATACAGGTTGAAATGCCGGAAGGCTATCTCTTGCAGCTGCCGGATGGCAGGTCGCTAAATCAAGATAAAATGATTCAAGGAGATAGTGACGACAAGGGGCAAGGCGGCGCCATTCCCGATATTGACATTCCCTTAAATGAACAGACTTTCGAGCAAAAATATATACAAGGACAAGATGTTGAGCTGAACTATGCGATTCAAGCTATGGAGAACATGCAGTAAAGCTATCCGGCATACCAGAACAGACCGTACTCCGTCATTACAGAGGCGTGCCCCATTTGGCGCAGCATCGCTGTAATATTTCCGCGGTGATAGGTGCCATGATTGACCACTTGAAGAAGCATTTCCGCACGGCTGGTTTCCCGCACCCCTGCATAAGGATTATCCAGCACAATCGTTTCCTCCAAAGACGCATGCTCATCCAAAAAAGCTTTGAACCTCTCCGATAATTGAACATACATCGTTTCAAGCTCCTCCATGCTCTTGGACTCCGCATCAGCCGTCAACTGAACCGAATCCGCCATGGCTTCGTTCATGCTTTTACCTTGCATCATGTCTAACCAACCGGCATCCACAACATAGATGTGTGCGATAACCTTCGACACCGTAGGAAAAACACTTTGTATCTCACGTGTGTACACATCTTTTCCTAACTTTTTCAAGTGGGTCAGCATCGTTTGATTCGCCCATACATGGAAATCATACATGTTCCGTATCTGCTGCGTCATAAGTATCTCTCCTTTAGCTCAAGGCCATTTCTCATTGTTATCATAATCATACAGGAGGATCCCTGACAGCATACTGTCAGTTATTATTTCAGAAAATTGTTTTATTTTTCCTGTTTTTAATTTTCGTGATAGACTAGAAAGTATCCTGCTTTCATGTTTCATATAGCCAGGCTGCGAATAAAAAACATAGGATGAATAAGGGACGGTGATGGCAAATGTCCGGGATTAAACCCAACATGGATACCCGATCAGCAGAAGCTTTCTTGCAGCAGTTTTTGAACAAACCCGTGACCGATGTCCGGCCGATTGAGCAAGGCGAAGTGAGCAAAGTGTTCAGCTACTCTCAAGACGATGAGGAATTTATCATTCATTTTAACAGTGGCCGTGAAGGGTTTGTCAGAGAGCGTTATGTGCATGAAACATTTTCACCCCAGGGTCTGCCGGTTCCTCGAGTTCTGGAGATTGGCCGTGCGAACGAAGAGCTATGCTTTTCCATTGCCGAAAAGGTACCGGGACGTACCGTCATCTCCTATCCGGAAGCTGAGATCAAGCGGATTCTTCCCGATCTCCTCCACCATTTTAAAAATATGAATGAAGTCCAGCTTGGTGAAACCAAAGGGTATGGCTGGATTCAACCTTCGGGAGACGGCACTCACGAGAGTTGGCCTGATTTCCTGGCTTCCTTCTTTCGGGAGGAGCAGACGGGCTTTTGGCATAACTGGTATACGCTATTTACGGACACTTTCTTGGAAAAGGATGTTTTTCAACGCTTATATGACATCATGATGGAGTTGTCGACCTATTCACCGCAGCAGCGATATCTCGTACACGGTGATTTCCATCTGGGGAATATGCTGACGGATGGGCATCGCGTTACGGGAATCGTCGATTGGGAGATGGCCTTCTATGGCGACTTCGTGTTCGACTTGGCGACGCAACATCTATGGACGCCACAGCTGCAAATTCCAGAAATGGTGCGCAGCGCTTGGGCCAGTGAGGAGCGAGACATCCCGCATTTCGAGGAGCGGTTGAAGTGTGCGCTGCTTTTCAAAGGTGTAGACGGCCTCCGATTTTATGCTAAAAAAGGCGACCGGAACGCTTACGAGAGTGTGAAGGCGGAACTTTTGCGGTTGGTGGATTGAGGAACAAAAGAGCTAAGCGATATGAAATTCGCTTAGCTCTTTTGTTATGGCATCCTTACAACGATCACAAACCCACTCTAATAATCGACAACTCTTTAGACTTCACAGTCCCTCGAATTAGGTCATATCCCTCCAGCTGCTTCACTTGCACCGGAAGATCATCCCACAACTCTGTAACACTCATGATTCCCAAGCTTGCGCTTTTCAACAAATCCCCACGAATCTCATTATCGGTATCATTATAAATCGTATAAATAATGCTCGTTCCATCATCGGACGGGAAGGCATTGCAATATAATCCACTCTGTAGCATCGGATACAACGGAACAGGACTTGAGCTCTGGTAGTTCGCCTTATGCTCCCGCCAGATGTGCTTCCACTTCTTTATTGCTGCCTGCTGCAGTTTGTTATAAGGCAGCCAACTGCCGAAAACATCCTGCCAGACCAGTATGCCAGTACCATTAAAAATAGCCCGTTTGATGAGCAAATCCTTGCGAATGCCTACATGCCAACGCGAAATAATCGGCGAGAAATGCTCGGTCATCACATAGCGGAAGATATCGGTTTCCGGCATCGATTCTTTATTTTTAAACTGGTTCCACGAACCCGTAATGATTTCAATTTGATGTTTCTTTTTCGGACGCCCTTCGGAACAGAACACGAAGTCAGGTTTGATTTCATGAACAGCATCACGGAAACTGTCGGGAACACTGTCCATGGTGTCTAGGAATACACCGTCAATATTCGTTTCTCTCACGATCTCCACAATACTCAGGGTGGACTGTTTCACCGACTCGTCAAAGCCAATATCCCAGGGTTTAAAAGGTAAAAATACTTTTACACCGCGCTGGTGGAATTGCTCAACCGTTTTAATCAATCCCGGCATGCCTCCAGGAAATTGCCCGAAAAAGTCCCACTGATTTCTGCTGTCTACACCAAGGCGCGGATATTGATGCCATAACAGCACGGAATCGTAGCCTCCGAATGCTTCACCTTGCTGAAGTAAACGTTCCACATCGATCTGATTCTTCTCAAAATCATACACTTCTTTGCTGAAGATGTACGTAAAATGCTGCAGGAACATATCTTTATACCATTTCAATTCCGGCCGCTCATACTCTTTATAAGATATCGGCTTACGAGCATTCTGCCTCCAACTAGTGAAGAACTCCACCCACCCGCGCTCGATCGCCGAGAACTTGATTTCCATCACATCCGCTGGCACCGGATCAGGACGGAGCAACAACCAATGATGTTTCAACTCCGTAAGAGAGGTAATTTGTTTTAACTCCATGTTGCGGTTTTGCACCCAAATAAACCAATATTCGTTCAAATTGGGGAACTCCAAGCTGAAACCATGCTGCTGGTTGGGATGGAAAATCCCGAGTGGCATCGTAAACTCAACGTGCATCTGCATAATGCTGCTGCCATCTCGTTTCGCTTGCGGATTAGACGGAAAATAGTAATGATTCGCCTGTTCTTCGTCCCATCTAAAGTTCGCCAGGAATGGCATGTGTAAATAAACTTCCTTCGGCCCCATTTCATCCCATTTAGCGCCAAGCTGAATCAGGTATCGAATCGATTGATCCTCCAGATGATGAAGGAAAATGACTTTGGCCATCAATTCATCCTGCCCACATTGAATCGATAGTGAAACGGATACCAGTTCTTCCGTTTGATCACCGCCCGACTCCATTCCCGTAATGAGCCACTGGCTGCAAGGAAGCAGGTGCCCCCCTTCAAGCTCCATCGTGAACAGCTCAGCTTCTTCAGCCGTCAGTTCAGCGCGCTGCGAGATGGCACGATGAAACACCTGATGCAAAGAGAGATGACCGTTATGCTTGACGGCAAACCCCATCTTCTCATTTTTAATCGTCGTGATGTGAGTGGCTTTATCGCTCAAAATCATCGTGTCACCTCGTAAACGCAGCGGAAACCAACGGTTTCACAGCGGTTTAACCCTTCATTCAGCAGTTGGAATTTCAGATGATAATCTGTCGGATGTGGGCCGCCCTCCGCATGCCATGTATGTGGCGCTTTATAGTAAGATCCTCCCCGCAAAAAGGTGAATTTGTGCTGTTCATCGTTTACGGTATCATCCATCCATTCCCAGGTATTACCAGATAGGTCAACACAACCATAAGGGCTACTGTTGGAGGAAAAAGCATCAACCGGCATTGTATCCGAACCGGAAGAATGGCACTTGTCGGCGTTAAAATGATCGCCCCACGGCCACTTTAATTTCTGGCTGCCTCCAGCCGCGAGCTGCCATTCCGTCTCTCTCGGAAGCCTTCCGCCCTTCCATTTGGCATATGCTCTTGCATCCTCTTGACTGACCCAGATGACCGGATGATTCTCTTTACCCTGAGGGATGCCGTTTTCTTGCCAATGCTTGATGAAATTGTGACTGTCTTCAGGATAATAGCCGCTTTCGTCCAGAAACAGTTTGTACTGCTCATTCGTAACAGGGTATTTGTCTATATAGAAAGCCTCTACCGTAACCAGAAAAGGCCCGTGATCACACTGGCAATCCCCTTCCATTATGCGATGTTGAACACGATAAAAGTACGATGTTTCCGGAATGAACAATCGATTGTCATCTCCAGTATGAAATTCCATTGCTTTCACCTCTCTATTCATGGGTAAAAAGTGGGGCTTGCGCCCCACTTGCCGTCTGTTGTTTATTTAATCGTTTTGTTAGCGTATTCTGTCATTTCTTTACCGCCTGCTGCGTTCCACTCTTGAACAAACTTATCGAAATCCGCCGCGCTTTTCTTACCGGTTACGAGATCTGCCGCAAACTCTTTGTACTTGGCAGAGGCAGCATCCCACTTGGCAGCGAGTTCAGCAGGAATCACAAAGCTGTTGTCTTTGGTCGACATGGAAGCGAACATTTGTAGAGATTTACTTGCCGGCTCAGAGAAATATGGTGTTGCTGGATCAAACTCTTTATCCGGTTTGAAGTTCACTGTCGACTCTACAAAGTGCGGGAACCAAGACGCAAATTTATCTGTTAATTTGATTTTGTTATTGACGATTTGGTATTCGTCGCCTTCAACGCCTAACTTATCCAGCATCTGACCTTTTTGGCCGGCCATATATTCCAGCACAGCAAAGGCCATTTCTTTATTCTTAGATGTCTTAGCGATGGCAAAACCGCGGCTTTCTTTACTGATATCAACCGGGGTATATCCTTGTGCTTTCCCTTTCGCCGGCGGCAATGTCATGACTTTGGCGGCCGCTCCATTTTGACTAGTCGACTTGTTATTATAGATGTCGATTACCTTGCCTTGCGTACCTGCCATGATAGCAGCTTGCCCATCATAGAAGGCTTTCTCTTTCGTGTCCCACTTCTTGGTCAGGAACTCAGGATCCAGCAAGCCGTCTTTGTACAATTTTGCGTAAAATAGGAGCTTATCTTTTTCAAACTGAGTTGTTTTACCATAAGTATATTTACCGTCGTCCCCTTTGATCCATGTGGATGTCAGGCCGAAGGATTGACCGAACATGACGTCAAGCTCATCGAGTGTGCCGGCCACCGTGTAGGCGTATTTAGCACCGCTTTTCTCCTTCAAGTCCTTGAAGAAGGTATAATAGTTGTCGCTTGTCGGATTGGCAAGCAGGTCTTTGCCCGATGCGGTTTTATCAAACCAATCCTGGCGAACCACAGGTACAGCGCTATTCGGAGGCGACAGCCATAGCAGATATGGATAGTTCTTCATTCTTTCTTGGTTATAAACGTTCATCGATGCCTTCACGTTCGTCGACTTATCGATAAAAGGCGTCAAATCTTCCAGAATTTTTTGCGTTACAGCAAACTGGTAATCGCCGCCTTGGAAGTAAATAAGGTCAGGAATATTACCGCTTTGCAGCAGCAGGCCAAGCTTCTCCGAGTAGGTCCCGCTTTGAACAGGGACCACTTTCAGCTTAATGTTTTTACCTTCCGCTTTCATTCCTTCTTCGATGCCTTTCACCAGCTTCTGAACGCCGGGGTCATCTCCCATTAAATCTTTCGCTACGATGGAGAGAGTGACCGGTTCTTTACTCGCCTCCCCTGAGGTTGTTGCTGCTGGAGCGGACGTCGGAGCTGATGTGTTGCTAGAAGACTTACTGCCGCCGCTGGAACATGCGGTTGTTACAACCATTAAAGCCGAGACCACCATGAGAAGTGCCTTTTTCATTCTATTTCCTCCCTTTTATTCTTTCTATTATTCTTTGAAGCCGTCTTCCATACTTCATTCGTATCGTAGTCGTGCCTGCCTGTAGAAGAATGGGATACGGAACGAGAATCGCCATTAATGTTCCTGTAGCCGCTTACAATTTAGTTAAAGCGATTACATGAATGATTTGGGTAATTGGATGATCCAATTAGTCAAGACGGATAACCTTCATCCGTTTTTGGCTATTTCATTTGAATATTTTGTTTGACCTGCTTCAAGTGGTACAGCAGCGTTTCTTTGGCCTTATGCGGATCTCTCTCTTTTATAGCCTGGAAAATGTTAAAATGCTCCTTATACACTTCGTTTCTGCGACCGGGTATCTCAACCGTCTTCGTAGCCGTTCGTTTCAACAAATCCATGTTAAGATCGATAAGATTTACCAGCACCACATTATGTGTAGCCTTAGCTATGGATAGATGGAAAGCTTGATCTGGAGAAACGGGATCATCCGATTCCGTGTCAATGGTCCCCCATTTTTCGAGAGCGCTTTCAATTTCTAGAATATCCTGTTCGGATGCTCTCAAGGCTGCCAATTCCACGATACCAGTTTCAAAAATTTCTCTAGCCTCCAGCAGCTCAATAATCGTAGCTCTCTCAATATTATCGAGGATTCTCGTTTTATCTTCCGCTTTGCTGAGGTTCTTGTTAAGAAAACGGCCGCCGCCGGGACGAGTTTCAATCAGCCCTTCTCGTTCCAGAATTCGGAACGCTTCACGCAAAGTTCCGCGGCTGATCCCAAACGCTTGGGCAAGCTCTCTTTCCGTAGGCAAAACGTCTCCAGGCGCAAGATTGCCTTCAAGAATCAGTTTTTCAATCTGCTCAATAACATCCTCATACACTCTGTGGTACTTGATTTTCTTTATTGTCATGATGAGTACCTTCCGTCTGGCAATATGCTGAGAATTGGATCATCCAATTACCCACACTTTTATAGTAGTAAGTAGCTCAGATTGTGTCAACAGTTATTTTGACAATTTAGGGCGCAGCCATGCGCCTTGGAGTGCCCGTCGTCATATAAAGAGACTACGGATTTTCTCCGTAGTCCTGTTAAGCACTTCTATCAATCCTTTAACCCGGCTTAGTTTACGTAGAAGCAATAACTACCGCTATTCCGCGCTGCACCTTGGCAGGGAACGAAATAACGGTAGAATCTACATCTATATCGAGGTAACTGAACGAAATTTGCTAGATTCGGTGATTTTAGCGGTACAATTTCCAGTTATTTACTCGATATTGGCAAAATCACAGAAAATAGCAGGAGCAATCGGCGTTAATGGTAACCCGCCATCTTAAACAAAACGAACCGAGCCAAGAGCCGGCCTACAACCGCTGCTTGCGTTCACCTGCTCTGGGACAAAGCACACGGAGATCTTGTGCATTTTATCCCAAGATGAGAGCCCTTTGCCGCCTGCACTGTCAAACGACTGCCTTGCCAGTCGTACGTCTGTCCAGCCGAGCACTCCCTTTACCTCGCTCACCCAAACAATCTGACCCGCTTGATCTGGACGATGTAAAACCGAAATCTCCCACACGCCCGGAACATCCGTGTACAGCCTGAGCTGCAGCTGCAAATGGTCTTTGTCCGCTTGCATCATCGGATCGACCAGCTTATGCGTAACCAGGGCAAACTTCATGCCCGGTTCGTCCAAGGCAAGCGCCTTGCCGCCCTCCGGATCATCCACAAATACGTAGCGGAAATCAGGATCGAATGGCTCCGTCCGCTGCTCCGGACAATGCCATCCGTCCAGCCCGCTAGTGAAATCAGCCAGCTCCAGCGTTAAAGGCATAGCAGATGCAACAGCTCCCAGATAAATGGGAGAGAATCGCAGAGGGAAGCTGCTCGTTTTTACCCCATCTGCATAAATGGCATCCACATAAACGAAACCGCTTATTGCAGGATCAATAACCGGTATTTCCACGCTAAAGCCGCTGTCTGGCGAACAATCGATTTCCTTCACATGCCAGTATCTGCCCGGCGGAAGCACTTCGCTCCAGTCATACCAAGACCAGCAAAAGCGGAGCTTTTGAGGAAGCGCGGACAACTTGTCAGCGCTAAATACGGCGCTCACCCGCAAGGTTCCCTCGTGAACCGAAACTGCAGCCGCCGGGGCTTGCGGCCAATGCCTATCACCCTTGACCAGGGCATCCATCCAGCAATCCAACGTGGCGCCTGCCCAGCCATCCAGATGATGGTTCTGATTGGCTGCAAAAAATAACCCGCGCTTCGCCTTCGGGAGGTGGGCAGCTCCTTCACAGATCGCGTCCATCCAGCCCCAATAGTCATTCGTAGCTGACATGATCAGCATTGGCGACTGCTCCCGCTCGGCTAGCCTCCAACCGCTAAGCAGCTTCTCCCATTCGTAGGTGTCCTCCAACGTATGCGGCCTTCGAACGTTGCGGTTCAGCCGTCCCGGCGACATATGCTTGCCACAGCCATAAATAGGAGCCGCCGCCTGCAAACGGTTATCCCAGGCGTTAAGCAGTCTCGTTACCGTGCCTCCTCGGGAAATACCGAACGCCCCCATCCGGCCTGCGTCCACTTCTGGCAGCCCAGCCAACCACGTGACCATTTTCTTCGCATGAATAAGGCGCGTGAACATGACCGATTGCAGCGGGTCAAACTCTTCTTCCATGTCTTTCGTAGGCATGTCCGCCAAATCGGAGTAATGCGCTTGCCCGGAGAGTTCCTCTTTCCAGTCGTAACTAAGCGCGACATACCCTTTGCTCGTCCAATGCCGGACATGCTCCAAATTCGCCGTCTGCGAACCTCCCCCGTGGATGTGCAGCATAGCAGGAAAAGGCGTTTCCCCATAAGGAACGCCTATCCAGAAATACGTTTTCACCCACTGGCCAGGAATTAGTTCGGTCTCTAGATACACAGCAGCATAGTCACCATGCTCATCTGACCTATTTTCCACCGTACTGATACGGTGTTCACCTAAGTGCTCGGCAGTTTTCAACAACTCATGAAAACGGATCTCCCCTGTGCTCATCATAGACCTGCAAGCTCCGATAAATACGGGATCGAATTCTGTGCGCCCCTCCGGGTAACCGAAATGGAAGACGCATGCTGCGCAATGTTTACCGCTTCATCGAGGGATTTACCTGAAGTAATCATAGCTGCAAGCGTCCCTGAGAACGTGTCTCCAGCAGCCGTTGTATCTATGGCCTTCACTTTACGGCCTTCCATGTAAACATTCTCGGTGCCGTTATAGTACACAATGCCTTTCTCGCCAAGTGTAATCAACGGGAAGCGAATGCCCTTGCCGCGTAAAATATCCAGCGCCGCAAAAGCATCTTCCGTGGTTTTCACTTCCACATTCGTGTACAACCGGCATTCGATCTCGTTCGGTGTGAAATAATCCACACCATCCAAAATCTCATCATCGAGTGGAACGGCAGGCGCCGGATTCAAGAAAATCGGCACCTTGCCTTTCACAAGTCGAATGGCTTCATAGACGGCTTCCAATGGAATTTCCAGCTGCAGCATGACCGCTGAAGCTGCGAGCAACTGATCTTTGTAGCTTTCAATATAGTCAGGTTTAACTAGGTTATTGGCGCCGCCGTCAAGAATGATCGCATTATTCCCATCGCAAACCGTAATCGCGGCTACACCTGTTGTAACTTCAGGTTCAATTCCTACATAATCAGTTTTTACACCGAACCCTTTGAGGCTGCCGATCAACGATTGCCCAAAAATATCGTCGCCAACTTTCGCCATAAACCAGGTATCAGCGCCCATTTTTGCGCAAGCAACTGCCTGATTGGCCCCTTTGCCTCCGGCGGATAGCATAAATCCATCGCCCCGCATTGTTTCGCCCATTTCTGGAATACGGCTAGTCTGCATGACCATATCCATATTTGCACTGCCAATTACGATTATTTTCATAACGTTCCCCGATCCACCCACAAATTCAAATTTCCGTAAATCTAATATGTTTAAAATAAGTTCTCGCTGCAGTTCTTGTGCTTACACCAAACATACCGTAATCGAATGTATCGTCAGTGTGCTTCAAAATTTCTTGCCCGTCAATAGCAAATGTTAGGGTATTTCCCTGAACCGTCACTTTAAAATCATAATCTTTGCCTAGCTGCCAAGGGAACTCCGCACCCGCCAGCTTCGTGAACCCGAAATTGTTGATGTACAGAGACACTTGATTCGCTCCATCAAATCCTACGTGATAACCTCTCATTGCGCCTTGCGCACGAACAGCCACTAAGTGGGAATGTCCGCTTTGAGGGTTGAGCCGGGCAGAGACGGAGTAATCTTTGGCAAAATAGTTACCTGTATACGCTTCGCTTGGCTCCGCCGTCATGAGATACATCGCGCCATTCTCCAAGCTCCAAGCCCCGTTGTTATGCGCAAATGGCGTGATGCAGCCAAAATTGCTTAATTGCTTGTTGAAATCGATTGTGTAATCAGCGTTGCCGTAGATCCGGAATTCATCGATGAAAATACGTCCCAAGCTTTTCGGTTTGCGAGTCGAATAAGCTTCCAACACGATACCGACCTCATCAATCAGTTCGCCTTCGGAATCCGGAATGACAAATTCAATATGAACCCACTCTTGATCAACGAGCTTCACATAACCTTGTACAAGCTCTTTTTTGCTTTTGGACAGGCGCACATAAGGTGCGATACCCATTGTTTCGTTGCCGCCCCACTGATCCAAAAAGATTTGCATGGATACTTTTTGACCGGAGGATGCTTTAGGCGCAAATGTCGGTGAATATCTTTCGTCACTGAAATCATCGCGTGTATAAAATGGTTTGTAGAATATTTTTGATTTTTCCCCACGAACCATGCGGTCAAAGACTACTTCCAGAGAGCCTGTTCCTTTGAATGATTTCTCCGTGGAGTGCTTCGCCTGACAGAAAAACGGATCCGAAATACGGATGTTATGTGTGGAACCTGGCAGCTCGAAGTCGAAATAAATATCGTGCTCCGTGAAGCTCTCCACAAGGCCTTCCGGGCAGGGAACATTCGCCAAGCGATGTCCGAGAATCGCCAATTCTTTCGCATAGGTCGGAATATCAAGAATGTTCATGAAACCTGAAATCCCTGACATGACGATGGAGTCGTTGATCGGTTTGCGATACTTATCCGCAATACCTTCCAAGCCACAAGCTACACCAAGCACAGTACCAACGTTACCAGCGTTGCAATCCGTGTCCCAACCACACATTGTTGCAATCTCAACGGTTCTGTTGAAATCGCCTTGGCCGTAAATCATGGACAGTACGCAGACGCCTGCATTAGGAATGATGTGGCATACGCCGGTATATTTGTCGTAACCCCAGTCTCTTTCCAGCATATCTCGGCATGCTCTGAAATCATTCGGATGCTGCGCGTGGAACGCAAGAACCGCTCTGGACACTTGAGCATAGATCGAGTCAGCTGGAATTTGAGCCAAACCGGCTTCAATAATTTCATTGATGTCGCTTGTTTCGAACGCTTTGGAAATAGCTGCGCAGAAAAATCTTGCGCCTAGCACGCCTTCGCCATCATGAGAAACACGAGCTGCCGCTTCACCGAAATCGGCCGCTTTTTTCGGATTGCAAGGATTGACGAGACCCCATGTGTCGATGAAAATTTGACCGCCGATTTGTTCGGCGATAATAAGTCCATTTTGCTCAATCGAACCGGACTGTGGAGCTTCAATCCCTTTTTTCAAATTGATGTAGGCTGTATGCTCTGTACTTACGCCATAACCGCCCCACCAGAACATCCCGATCCCCTCACGGGCATAGTTCAACCAAGCGCGAGCGACATCGTTAGGCGTAATATCGCGGTCTTTCGCATCGTCATACAGCGCGCGCAAGAAGTAGAAAGGACCATTCGCATCGTCGTCCGCCGCAAAGTTTTTAAATTCTTTGACATAGTCGGTGATGTCGCCATATGTGCTTTGTATTCTTTCATAAGTCCAAATCGTCGGTTCTACCGGAGCGCCCAGTCTTATGCCAATGTTCATACCTAAGTAACCTGAATAAAGTTTTTCCAAATAATTAGAAGGAATCAACGATTACACCACCTTTTAAATAATAGAACGAATCTGTTGTTGTCTACGGTTGCTCAATGCAAGATCTTGCTCAATAATAAATGAGGCAGCTTCAATAAATTCATTGCAGTGTTTCTCGATTTCTTGCTTATTAATCTGTTCAATAATAGCAATCTCATCTTGCGGAATAGCTGCAACGCCATGCATAGCTCCGAGAATGGCACCGGCCATAACACCAATAGAATCCGTGTCGCGTCCCGAGCTTACCCCGTCTTTTACAGATTCCAATAAATCCCCATTATGCAAAATAATGTAAGCTAATGCTAAAGGAAGTTCCTCAATCGAGAATAATCGACTTGGGGTATAGTGATTAGAAGGAATGCCTACTTTATGAATGCTTCGATTGACATCATCGCCCATTGGCGAGTATTTAGCCATTGCCGCATGCAGCTGCCCAACAACTTCGGCCCGATTATTCTTGATTGGCTTGAGGGATCGAGCGGTGTCACACAGATCTTGAATGGCTTGCTTTGTACCATCTTTTGCATACGTTAAGGCTGTTTGAATGATATCTTCTACCGTCACACCGGGTTCAAAAGCTTTCGCAACACAAGCAGCCAATACGCCCGCCGCTTCCAAGCCATAACTGACTTGATGACCGGATGCAAAAAGGATCGCTTCATCATACGCTGCCTTCGGATTGCAGGCATTCACCATACCGATCGGCGAGATATACATGGCAGCGCCGCAGTTAACCATATTGCCATAGCCGCCTTCACGAGGCTCGCAATTGGCAAGCACATGACGGTTGAAGATATGCTTCTCCGGATAAAACAAACGGTCCATCACCATCGCGACTTTCCCCAACTCGGGAATGTATTTGGGACGGAACGAGATTTCTTTGACAAACTCATTAGCCAGATCGTAAGCGTCTAGATGGCGGCGTTCAATGCCGTATACATTCATAAGCGCTAGCGTCATTAGCGTATCATCAGTAACGATGCCCTCGCCTCTCATCCTGCCTAGTCTCTTGTCTTCCGACCAATCCGCTTTCCACCATTTGGTCATCGTCGTTTCAACCCGACCATACTTTTCATAAATTTCATTAAACGTCATTTTCTCAACGACAGCGCCCATTGCATCGCCATACGCCGTACCGAAAACAACGCCTTTCACTCTATCAGCAAAAGTAACCATTTGACTTACTCCCTTCTACAGGGAGTGCGGGGCTGTTACGCCCCACACTTTGCAGTTCATTTATTGGCATCAAAGCCCGATTTACTTAATTGTTTTATTCGCGTAATCCGTTACATCTTTACCGCCTGCTGCGTTCCAGGCTTGAACGAATTTATCGAAATCAGCACCTGTTTTCTTACCCGTTACGATATCAGCCGCGAATTCTTTGTAGACTGCTGTAGCTGCATCCCATTTCGCTGTCAAATCAGCTGGCATAATGAAGATATTGTCTTTGGTTGAATTGCTCTCGAACATTTTGAGCGATTTCGCTGCCGGTTCCGAGAAGTAAGGTGTCGTCGGATCAAACTCTTTGTCCGGCGTGAAGCTGATCACGGACTCGACAAAGTGTGGATACCAAGCGGCAAACTTATCTGTCAATTTGATTTTGTTATCCACGATTTGGTACTCGGAGCCTTCAAAACCAAGCTTATCCATCATTTGACCTTTTGGACTTGCCATGTATTCTAATACGGCAAAAGCCATATCTTTGTTTTTGGACGTTTTGGAAATCGCGAAACCACGGCTTTCTTTGCTTGTATCTACCGGTGTGTAGCCTTGTGCCTTGCCTTTTGCCGGCGGCAGAGGAACGACTTTCGCGCCTGCGCCATTTTGTGCAGTTGATTTGGAGTTATACAAGTCGATTACTTTCCCTTGTGTACCCGCCATGATAGCTGCTTGACCATCATAGAATGCTTTTTCCTTCGTATCCCATTTCTTCGTCAGGAACTCAGGATCAAGCAAGCCCTCTTTGTACATCTTCGCGTAAAATTCTAGTTTTTCTTTTTCAAACTGGGTTGTTTTGCCGAATTCGAATTTACCGTCTGTACCCTTGATCCAAGTTGTCGTCAATCCGAAGGCTTGCCCGAACATAGCATCCAACTCATCAAGATTGCCCGCTGTCGTATAGGCGTATTTCGCACCGCTTTTTTCTTTTAACTCTTTGAAGAACGTGTAGTAGTTATCGATTGTTGGGTTTTCCAAAGCTGCTTTACCGGATGCTGTTTTGTCCATCAAGTCTTGACGCACGACAGGAATAGCACTATTAACCGGTGATAACCATAGCAAGTAAGGGTAGTTCTTCATTCTTTCAATGTTATAAGGATTCATAGAAGCCTTAACATATTTGGATTTATCAATATATGGAGTCAAGTCCTCCAAAATTTTCTGAGTCGTTGCAAATTGATAATCTCCACCTTGGAAGTAGATCAGATCAGGGATATTGCCGCTTTGTAAGAGCAAGCCCATTTTCTCGGAATACGTTCCGCTTTGAACCGGCGTAATTTGCAGCTTTACATTTTTACCTTCTGCTTTCATGCCGTCTTCGATGCCTTTAATCAACTTCTGAACGTTAGGATCATCTGGTGCAAAATCTTTAGCCAAAATGGAAACCGTCGTAACCGCTTGGCCGTTTTGCGTTGCGGATGGTGCAGATGTGTTCGTTGAATTGTTCCCCCCGGAACTGCATGCTGTTGTGACCAGAACGACTGCTGCCATTGCAAAAAGCGCTTTTTTCATTTGGATTGCCTCCCAAGATAATGTTTGAATACTATTCTTTTACGCCGCCTTCCATTACTCCTTTGGTATAATGCTTCAGAATAATGGGGTATAGCATTAGAATCGGAACCATAGCAATAACAATCGTAGCCGCTTTCAAGGACGAGAAGTCCAATTGTGCGATATGATTATTTTTCATCAAATCAGCCGCGCCGACCAAGGTCGTTGTATCTCCTTCAACAACGAACTGCCTGAGCAGTACTTGCAGTACGGTGTTGCTTCGGCTGGATAAGAAAATGCTCGATTTGAAAAACTCATTCCATCTAGCCACCGCATAGAACATACCGATGGTCAAAAGCGGAATGCGGGACAGCGGTAAGATAATCCGCATGAACACGGTCATGTGCCCAGCGCCATCGATTTTCGCAGCCTCAACCAGGGAATCCGGTATTTCTTCAATAAACCGCATCATAATGATCAAATAAAAGACGTTAATCGTGCGGTAGAGGACCATCGCCCAAAGATTATCCAGCAAGTGCAGGTCTTTGATGACCATATATTCTTGCACGATCCCCGGTTCAAAAATCATGATAATGATGAGGAAAATCATAATCGGCGTTTTACCGACCAGATTTTTACGCGTTAATACGTAAGCTGTAATGGTGGTGAAGAAAATGCTGAAAGCCGTTCCGACAATCGTAATAAATAAAGAGTTCATTAACGCTTTCCCGACGATCGGATTGCTGAGCACGACCTGGAAATTGATGAACGAGAAACCTTTTGGCAAAATGTCATAGCCGTGCAGCATATGAACTTTGTTAGGGTTCGAGAAAGCTTTGGCGATCAAGTTCATGATCGGTACAAACATCGTCAGCGATATGAGGATGAGTATGGCACCGAGCACTAATTTGGTGAACGAAAATTTTTGGACACTCATGCTAGCTCCTCCTTACCATGCGCCTTTCGAGGTCAGTTTCTTGGAAATGAAATGCGTGGAAAGCACCAGCACGACCCCAATCATACTTTTGAACAAATTAGCCGCTGTTGCGAATGAATATTGACCGTTGATCAAACCAACGCGGTAAACATAAGTATCAATGATATCAATCCGGCTATTAACGGAATCATTCGTGAAGTTCAACACCTGATCCAGCCCTGCATTCATAATAAATCCGACATTCAGAATGAAGATGGTCACCATCGGAATATACAGATGAGGCAATACAATTCGCGTCACAATGTGCCAGCGGTTGGCTCCATCAACGTGTGCCGCTTCATACAAACTTTGATTCACACCCATGATGGCGGCAAGGAAAATGATCGAATCCCATCCGATATTCCGCCAAGCTTCACTGGCAACAAGCACCCATCTGATCGCTGATTTATCAGTCAGAAAGTCGTGCGGTTGAAACCCGAAAACCTGAATGATCTCGTTGACTACACCGTTTGATTTGGATAAAAAGTCGAACCATACCCCGGCGATAACGACCCAGGACAGAAAGTGCGGCAAATACGAAATGACTTGAATCGATTTCCGGAACTTTCCGTTAATGAATTCGTTAAGAATGAGCGCGAAGATGATCGGAATTGGAAAAATAAGAAACATTTTCATCGCACTGATAATGAGCGTATTTTTTAATACTTGCTCGAAGATTGGCGTGCTGAAGAGCTCACGGAAATATTTCAATCCAACAAAAACGTTATCTCCAAGAATCTGATAATCGTAGAAGGCTAGTTTCATGCCGATAATCGGCCAGATGTGAAAAATGATAAAATAAGCGATTCCCGGCAAAAGCATCAAGTAGAGCACTTTGTCACTCCACATTTGTTTCATTTTCGAATGCGTTCTGATTTGAATCGACTCCTTTCCCATCATACGTCGACTTCCAATTCCATCAGTGGGGCATGCTGTTGAGCTCCGTATACGTCACGATCCAAGAACGTGCCTGAAGAAACTTTCCGCGCGAACGTAATTTTGAAGCCGAGCGCTTGATCGAAAAAGACGATATGCATGATCTTATCTTGCTCAATGTTGTAAAGCTTCGATACCAAATCTTTGTTAATGACGCCGGAACTCTTGATTTTGTAATAAATCTCCGGATCTGTAAAAAGGGCATCCACCGTAATTTCAAACGGTCCGCTATTTTTACTTCTCAGTACTTTCGCTGCATCTACTAGCTTCATAATTACACCTCGATATACTCGTTGCGGAACATCTCCACGCCATCCGCAACTTGCATCAAATGATAAACAGAGAATTCATACACAGCGCCGAAAGGGATATCACTTGGGGCAAAAGGGAACGCCAGATTACCCGCTGTCGATTTCCTGCCCTCATAGCCGTAATGCAAGAATGTTGATCTGACCGAGCTGCAAATTGTGTTCGCTAGCTCTTGTGTCTTTGCAATAACTTCGAAGACGACACCTAATTCGTGACCGGCTGTTTTTTGCGGCTCCAATTCACCCAACACGCCGTTAAGGCCGTAATTGATGAAATTGATTTCATAATCCTCTTGCGGTATTTCGCTGTAATACTCCCAAACCTGCTGTTTGACCAAGTCCTCAACTTCTTCAATCCGTTCGATCAGAAGCGGATCGCGGATACCTGCGACGACGAGCGTACGGTAAGCGACTTTCATTGCCCCTTCGAGCTTGATTTTATATTCAGGAGTTGGCAAGATCCGGCTGCCACGCACTTCAACGCTATCGTCTCCCAATTCCTTAAACTCACAATGTTCAAGATCCAGAACAAGTCCAGGACCATGAAGCAGATAAGGATGATCCTTCTCATAAAACGTGTGCGCAGCTACGGAAACGGCCGTACATTTACGTTTGTCGTTCAGCGGTTTGACGATAAAGGAATCTTTGGTCAGAATGCCCAGCATGCAATCTTTCGTTGTCCCCGGTTCTGCACAAAGCGCAGAGCATTCAAGAATTTTACCCAAATGATAAGCAAGCGCTGTATCAAAACCATGATACATCGCGACCGCGGCAAACGGCGAAGGGTCGTAAGCGCGACCACAGATGATAATGTTAGCGCATTCTTGAAGCGCCGCGATAATGGGTTCATGTCCCATTTGGGCGACAACACCGTTGGTAGCTTCCAATCTTTCCTTCGTAAGCGTCTTCACTGCAAGGCCAAGAGGTTCACATTCGCCTGCTGCTAATTTAGCTTCCACGACATCTTTCGGAATATCCGCCCAGATTGTCGCGACTTTCAGACCGTTAATGTTGTTTTCTTCAAGAATCTCCATAATGATCGCTCGCGTCCATTCAACATGGACCTTTGCGCCGCTTCCTCCGGCAGATCCGATAATGACCGGAATCTTGGCCTCAGCGCCCGCTACGATCATCAGTTCCAAGTCTTTCTTGCAAGCTTGTTTGCTGACAATCGCCGTACCCGCTCCTAATTTATGAGGACCGGCATCCGTTGATCCGGCATCTACGACGATCGCATCCGGCTTATGTTCCATCCCTCTTATAAACGATGACTTCGGAAATCCGTAGCCTAACATCCCACAGGGCGCCAAAATTTTGAATTGTTCCATTGCTTTACAACCTCCACTGTCCATCATCCGATTCGATGGTTCATTCTTTTCTTTTTCTTCTCGTTGATTCGCGAGGAATGAGTTTGACATCGAATAGATGCGTTTGATCTTCGCTGTTGTCACCTTCGATTTTCTTAATAAGAAGCCGTGTTGACAGCATCCCCATATCATAAATCGATTGTGCGACCGTCGTAATTTCCGGCTCTACGATGACCGTAAGGTCGATACCGTCAAAACCGCACAACGCAACTTGATCAGGGACGCGCACGCCCATTCGCTGCAATTTTTTAAGCGCTCCAACCGCCATCGTATCGTTGCCTGCAAAAATTCCATCGATATCAGGATGGCGTTTCATCAGGTTTTCAACCGCTTCCATTCCGCCGTCGACGCGGAAATAACCCGGTTCGACGAGGCTTGGCGAATACCAAGGAAAATGTTTCACGGATTGCTCGTATCCCATGAATCGCTCTCTTCCGGTTACCGTATCCTGCGGGCCGTAGATATGAGCAATTTTCGTGCAGCCCTCATCGAGCAGATGCTGTACAGCTTGCTGTGCCCCTTCCAAATGCTTGGAGCTGACGACCGTGCAAGAAGTCTCGCGCGGCGCTCTATCCAACATAATGAAAGGAATTTTCTCGTTGTTCAGAGCATCAACATCATCGGAGCGAAGGCTGTAGGAAGCAAACAAAATGCCGTCTACATACCGCTGCTTCAGCACCCTGATGTAGGTTTGCTCCTTATCTGCCTGATTATCCGAATTGCACAGGATTACTGTATACCCATACATGCGGGCAACATCCTCAACCGCTCTGGCCAGCTCCGCAAAGAATGGGTTCGTGATATCGGGGAATATTAAGGCGATCGTTCCTGTCTTTCTTCCTGCAAGCCCTCTAGCCATCGCGTTTGGTTCGTACTGAAGCGTTTTGATCGCTTGCTCTACTCGCAATTTTGTTTCTTCATTGACATATCCGTTTTTGTTCAAGTATCGGGAAATGGTCGCTACGGAAACGCCTGCCAACTTTGCTACATCTCTGATTGTTGCCACTGGTTACGACTCACTCCTACTAAAAAGCAAACCCGTACTCTTAGCAAAGAAATCCTTGCGTAGGGTACCGGTTACATGCTCCCGAAATTTTCCTTTATCTCGATAAATACTATTATTTACACATTGCATATAAATTATTAATGTTACTGTGATACACGATGTGTAACCGGTTACCTATTTCATGTTTCTTATTATATGCCTCCTCTTTAAAAGCTGTCAAGTCCAAACTCAGTTTTACCGACAAAAATCGACTTTTTCCTTGGGGGCGATATTTACACCCTGCATACCCGAACATCGCAGTTGGATTGGTGCACGTTTACCTTCGGTTTATCCATTTCCGTCAGCGTGCAAGTGCGTGTTCGGGCTCGTGTTCAAGTGCATTGCGAGTTCAAGTGCAGTGTGCGTTCAAGTGAATTGCGCGTTCAAGCGCAGTGTGCGTTCAAGTGAATTGCGCGTTCAAGCGCAGTGCGAGTTCAAGTGCATATTGCACTTTGTGCAACTTGAGAGCGCTTTACAGGATCCAACCCTTCGCTTCATTGCACTTAATACAACAATTTGGACTCTAAAGGGCTGTTTTGACACCTTCTCCTCTAAAATGGTTGTATTTTGTACAACGAAGCGGCTGTTTGCAGAGAAAATATGTGTTTTGGTTGCAATAAATACAACCTACGTTGGACAATTGTTTACCACATTCCGGCAAACAAAAAAAACGAGTCCTACTATCGAAAAATCGATAGCTAGGAACTCGTTTTATGCAAATACGTCTTACTCGTTGCCGATATACGAAGCATACTCAGCAGCCGTCAGCAAACCTTCAAGCGCATCCGCGCCGGATACCTCGACCTCAACCATCCAGCCTTCGGCAAACGGCGCACTGTTTACCAGCTCCGGTGATCCTTCCAATGAGCCGTTCACAGCCGTTACTTTGCCGGATACGGGCGAGAAAATATCGGAAACCGTTTTGACGGATTCCACACTGCCGATGCTTTCATTTGCGGTAATGGATGCTCCAGCCTTAGGCAATTCAACAAACACAATATCTCCCAATTGATCTTGGGCAAAATCAGTAATACCTACACGAACTACCGTGTCCGAAAGCTTTTCTACCCACTCATGTTCTTTGGTGTATAACAAATTGGCTTGTACGTTACTCATCGTTTTACGCCTCGCTTACCAGCAAATTTTGCTTTTAGCTTAATCTAATGGGAACATCAAAGTCAAGGCGGACGAAGGTAAATTTTATGAAAAGTTACAATTGACAATTCACACCTTCATAGGCAAAAATTAATACAATACTACAAATTGAATATTGGCGAATGATGGTGCAGGGAGAGACCGCAGAGAACGATCGCGGCGCCGAAGGAGTAAGCCGAATAACGGTGAATCTCTCAGGCAAAAGGACTTGTACCGGACGCAACTCTGGAGAGCTTCGAGTGACCGCGCATGCGGAAACTCGAACACCAAAGGGGAAACTTGACGGCCGCATAACAGGGGTCTAATCGAGGTAACTCTCAGGTAAAAAGGACAGGGCAAAAGGTATGTTTGTGTTGCATATCTTTTGCTCTTTTTTGTATTTTGGGCAAGATATGGGATGTACAAAATCGAAGGTGAGGTAAACGCATGCTGAAACGAACACCGCTCTTTCCTGTATATGCGGAGTATGGAGCGCGAGTTATTGACTTTGGAGGCTGGGAGCTGCCGGTGCAGTTCACGGGTATTCAAAAAGAGCACGATGCCGTCAGACAGCAAGCCGGGCTTTTTGATGTGTCACATATGGGAGAAGTCCGGGTTACCGGGGAAGACGCCCTCCCTTTCCTGCAAAAGATCACCACGAACGATGTGGCAAAGCTCGAAAACGGGCAATGCCAATACAGCCTCATGTGCTACCCGGACGGCGGTGTCGTTGACGATCTGCTCGTTTATAAACTAAGCGACAACAACTACATGCTGGTCATTAACGCATCCAACATCGACAAGGATGTGGCATGGATGCAGCAGAATCTTATTGGCCGCACTGAAATCTCCAACATATCCGATGAAACCGCTATGCTCGCATTGCAGGGTCCTCACGCCGAACGGATTTTAGCCAAATTGACAGACGCGCCTATTCAGACTTTGAAAACATTTCGTTTCCTAACCGACGTGAAGGTAGCCGGTATTAACGCCTTACTATCCCGTACAGGTTATACCGGAGAAGACGGCTTCGAGTTGTACATCGATGGGCACGATGCCGTTCAACTATGGAAGCTGCTCCTGGAGGCAGGTCAAGAACAAGGGCTCGTACCGGCTGGTTTGGGCGCTCGCGATACGCTGCGTTTTGAAGCGCGGCTTCCCCTTTACGGGCAGGAGCTCACCCAGGATATTTCGCCGCTGGAAGCTGGACTGAACTATTTCGTGAAATTAGATAAAGGAGATTTCATAGGCCGTGATGTGATTGCTGGGCATAAAGCGAACGGCACGCCGCGCAAGCTCGTTGGCATTGAAATGATTGAGCGTGGCATTCCGCGGCCGCATTACAAGGTTTTCTCGACGGAGGGTGCGCCTATCGGGGAAGTCACAACGGGCACACAGTCCCCTACGTTCAAAACGAATGTGGGCCTCGCTTTAATTGATTCCGCCTACAGTGCGCTAGGCACGGAAGTGAATGTGGAAATTCGCGGGGCACAGGTCAAAGCGAAAGTCGTGGCCACCCCTTTTTATAAAAGAAAGCCGTAACCCGGAGAGGAGCAAGCCCCCACCATGAAGCATCGTTATTTGCCTATTACCGAGCAAGATCAGAAAGATATGCTGGCGACAATCGGCATCTCCTCGATGGAAGAGATGTTTCAAGATATTCCGCAAAAGGTTCGCTTTCAAGGCGAACTGAGCGTATCGAAGGCGCTGGATGAGCAAGGACTGCTGCGCTACATGCGCGGCCTTTCCAGCCGCAACGCCGACTTCGACCGCTACCCCAGCTTCCTCGGCGCTGGCATCTACGATCATCACCTTCCCGTGGTGATCAATCATGTCATCTCGCGTTCGGAGTTCTACACCGCGTATACGCCCTATCAGCCGGAGATCTCCCAAGGGGAGCTGCAGGCGATTTTTGAATTTCAGTCGTACATTTGCGAGCTTACCGGCATGGCCGTAGCGAACGCCTCGATGTACGACGGCGCCACGGCGCTGGCCGAAGCCGGCGCCCTGGCCAGCGGAGCGACGAAGCGCAGCCGTCTTCTCGTCTCTCGCGCGGTGCACCCGGAGGCGCGCGCCATCTTGCGCACGACCGCCCGCGGGCTGAACTTGGAAGTGGTCGAGATCGGCCTCACGCCGGAGGGCGTGACGGACCTGGATGACCTCGCTTCCAAGGCCGAAGGCGCCGCCGCCGTCATCCTCCAATCGCCGAATTTCTTCGGCTGCATGGAGGATATCGGCGCGGCGGAGCCGATCGCGCACGGCGCGGGCGCCCTGCTTGTCGTGAGCGCGAATCCGCTCACACTAGGGCTGCTCGAAGCGCCGGGCAAGCTCGGCGCTGACATCGTTGTCGGCGACTGCCAGCCGCTCGGCATCCCAGCTGCGCTGGGCGGGCCGACGTGCGGCTACTTCGCCGTCGCCGAAAGCTGGATGCGCCGCATGCCGGGGCGCATCGTGGGCCAAACCGTCGACCGCGCCGGCAAGCGCGGCTTCGTCTTGACGCTCCAAGCGCGGGAGCAGCACATTCGCCGTGAGAAAGCCACATCGAACATTTGCTCCAACCAAGCGCTTCTCGCGCTCTGCGCATCCGTGTACTTGTCCACGATGGGCAAGCAGGGCATCCAGGACGTTGGCAAGCTCAACGTCCAAAAAGCTCACTACGCGGCGAAACGCCTCACCGTGTCCGGTAAGCTCTCGCTGCCATTTGCCGGCAGCTTCTTCAATGAATTCGCCGTCAAGCTTCCGGACGGCGCGAATGTGCAGGAGCTCAGCACCAAGCTCCTGCAGCGTAACATCATCGGCGGCTACGACCTTGGCCGCGATTATCCCGAGCTCGCCGGCCATATGCTAATTGCCGTCACAGAGCAAAGAACGCGCGAAGAGATCGATGCCTTCGCTGATGCACTGGAGGAACTCGTATGACAACAAGTACGAATGAGAACAACATTACCGTAAAAAATGACGGCAAAGCCCTCATTTTCGAAATGAGCCATCCGGGCCGTGTCGCTTATTCCCTGCCGGAATCCGATGTGCCGGAGCTGGACTTGAACGACGTCCTGCCTTCCAAGTTCCAACGCAAAAGCGCCGCGGAGCTGCCGGAAGTATATGAAGTGGATGTCATCCGCCACTATACGGCCCTCTCCCGCCGTAATTTCGGCGTGGACAACGGCTTTTACCCGCTTGGCTCGTGTACCATGAAGTACAACCCCAAAATCAATGAAGACGTCGCCCGCTTTCCAGGCTTCGCCAAAATACATCCGTACCAGCCGGAAGAATCGCTGCAAGGCGCCCTGGAGCTGCTCTACAACCTCCAAAAAGACCTTGAAGCCATCACCGGCATGGATCGCGTCACCCTTCAGCCCGCAGCAGGCGCACATGGCGAGTGGACCGGACTCATGATGATTCGCTCTTACCATGAAAGCCGCGGCGAGAAGCGGACCAAGGTCATTTGCCCTGACTCCGCGCACGGCACGAATCCTGCCAGCGCTACAGTCGCAGGCTTTGAGACCATCACGATCAAGTCCAACGAACGCGGTCTCGTGAATCTCGATGAGCTTCGCAAAGCCGTTGGACCGGACACGGCCGCCTTGATGCTCACCAATCCAAACACACTCGGCCTATTCGAGGAGCAGATCGTAGAGATCGCCGAGATCGTTCATGCTGCAGGCGGATTGCTCTATTACGACGGCGCTAATGCGAATGCCATTATGGGCATTACCCGCCCCGGCGACATGGGCTTCGACGTCGTCCATCTCAATCTGCACAAAACAATGAGCACCCCGCACGGCGGCGGCGGTCCCGGCGCCGGCCCAGTCGGCGTCAAAGAAAAGCTCATCCCGTTCCTGCCTACACCGATTGTGGCACAAAAGGAAGACGGCAGCTTTTATTTCGACTACAACTATCCGCAGTCAATTGGTCGCGTGAAAGGCTACTACGGCAACTTCGGCATCCTTGTCCGCGCCTACACCTATATCCGAACGCTTGGTCCGGAAGGTCTGCGCAAAGTATCCGAGTTTGCCGTACTCAACGCCAACTATATGCTGGCTAGGCTGACGCCTTACTTCGATGTGCCGCATCCGCGCTTCTGCAAGCACGAATTCGTGCTGTCGGGCAACCGTCAGAAGAAGCTTGGCGTGCGCACTCTCGATATTGCCAAACGATTGCTTGACTTCGGCTATCATCCGCCGACCATCTATTTCCCGCTTAGCGTCGAAGAATGCATCATGATCGAGCCGACCGAGACGGAAAGCAAGCAGACGCTAGACGAATTCATCGATACGATGATCGCCATTGCCAAAGAGGCCGAAGAAAATCCCGATATCGTTAAAAATGCGCCATACACCACCGTGGTCAGCCGTATGGACGAAGCGCTTGCCGCCCGCAAGCCTGTCCTGAATTGCAGCTGCGGATAAAAGATGTGGCTGCCCTAGAAGTCTTATGATCCATAGACTTTTAGGGCAGCCCTTTTTCTTACTTATTGACCTCATATAAATAGAAGACGAAGTCGCTTGAAGCCCCCGCATGTCCCAGCTGACGAAGCATCGAGGAAATATTGCCTCGGTGGTAGGTGCCATGGTTCACGATATGCTGAATCAATTCTTGAATGTTGGCATTCAGCACGCCAAAGGTTGGATGCGGAAACTGCTTTTTCGCTTGCAGATCGTCTACACGGTTCAGGAAAACGCGATAATCCTCGGCTTTTTCCCAATATACTGCTTGCAGCTCCTTCAGGCTTTTACCCGCTGTCTTAGCTTCAATCGTGCCTATCAGCTCTACAATCTGCTCATAGCTGTTCCCCATCATGCCTGACAACCAAACCGTATCCACCTGGTAAATGTGCACCAGCCCTTTGTAAATCGTCGGAAACACATTGCCAAGCTCCTGATGCAGGACTTCCTCCGGCAATTCCTCCAGTCGTTCAAATACTTTTTTATTGGCCCAGACGTGATAATCATAGGTTTTGATCGTTTGTTCTCTCATGCTTCATCATCCTCCTCAGAATGGAACTCTGTGTTAACTATGAGCTCATTGTACCTCGGCTTCACTGACAAAAACGGTCAGTCAATTGGCAGCGACGAATAATAATGATGTAAATTCAGCGTAATGTCCCGCAGCATCTTGATAAGCATTTGAGGTTCCTTAACTTGAATTGTGCCTCCATAACTGAGGAGTTGATATGGAAGATGAGTGTGGATGGCTTTCTCCTGGACTTGAAAATGGGCTTCATATTGCGAGCGCTCTACTAGGGCATGGGCCAGGAACCAATGCCCGCACAGGTCGTCCAGCGCTTGCTCACTCCCGGTGATTTTAACGGAGATCCGTTCTTCCGGTTTATCTGCTTCAGGCAGGACGCTTGTGAGAATAAATTGGCGAGCCGAGAAATCGATCGGCCTCTCAAATGTCGTATCCATCTTGGACAACTCCCGGATGCGATCCACTCGAAAGCTGCGGACTTCGTTCCGCAGATGACAGTATCCAACGACATACCATTTGTTTTTCCAGCAAACGAGTCCATACGGATTCAGATCGCGGGTTTCTGCTGCCGCACCGTAGCCTTTTTGATAGTGCATGCGAAGCGTGACTCGTTTGGCGACGGCCATCTCCACTTCTTGCAGCAAGGAAGATTTAGCGGCATCCGCCTGCGGCGATATAACGTCCAACCCCTGCTCATGAAGATGGATTTGCTCCAGCTGCTCCCGATTGGTGTATAACTTAAGCTTGGCAACAGCTTGATTCAGCTTCTCTCCATAGGGATACCCTGCCTCCAAGGCAAACGAAGCAGCGTGGATAAGCGCCTTCTGCTCATCCAGATCGAAGACGAGCGGCGCCTCATTAAACTGCCCGAGCAAGCGGTAACCGCCATGATGCCCGGAATCCGATATGATCGGAACACCGCTCGCGCATAGCGCATCGATGTACCGGTACACCGTGCGGATGTGTATCTCCAGCTTTTCGGCTAATTGCTTTGCCGTTATTTGTTTATGTGATTTGATGAGCCATAGAATGGCTAGCATTTGATCCGCTTTTGACATTCGGGGCTAGTCCTCCTAGGGAAAGGTTACGTGTGGTTTTATCATAGCATGTTCCGGTCTGAGGTTACTCTTCAAGATTCGTTTCGCACGCGCATTTGCCTAAGTGGCTGGCCATACGATTCAAATTCAAGTTACATTGGAAGAATTCCAATGAGAAGGTCATTTTAGGCTCGTAAATCAGCTTCCCATTGGATTATTTCCAATAAAGCCTCTGAAATGAGCCATAATCAGGTCATTTCCAACCATCTCGTTGGAAATAATCCAATGAACTACACGAATAATCCGCCAAGACGACCTGCTCGTTGGATTTACTCCAACTAAACTTTATTACCAGATCTACGTATCAATCTTCCATCGGACCAAAGTGCCTCAACAAGTGCCTACTGAGTAAAATTAGCCGCTATCCCAGACGAATCCTCATAATAGGGAACTACAATCCCCTATTTTGCAATAATCCGCTAGCTCAGCCTTCTAAGGGAACTGTGATCCTCTATTCCGCCATTTTCAGAGCGAATAACAGCTTTTCCCATCAATTAAGACCCTGTAGTTCCCCAGTGACCCAAAATCAGCTCATTCCGCTCAAATAGCGCCCTGTAGTTCCGCTCCCCTCTCCCGCACAGCAAAACACACCTTTGATACGAAGCTACCCAACTAGCTCAGCTAAACCAAAAAGGGACTCCCCTCAAGTAGAACCTACATTCTACTCAAAGACAGTCCCTAGTAACATTTCTAAACAGACAGCCGCTCAACCAGCTGATGAGACGCGAGCACAAGGTCGCCCCGGATCGTGCAGGCATTCGGGTCAGCCAAGCTGTCCAGGAAATGCTGAACGACGCTGGCAAATCCCCTTCTCTCCAGCACGGTGTCCCAGCTTCCGAAGGAACGTACGCGCGGCGCGGCGCCTTTTTCATAGAAGACTGCTGACTCCAGATTCGTCACCTCGACCGAACGGCCGCTGCCATGCAGCTCGACTTTTTCCAGATCCACGCCCGCCAGCCTTACCATGCTATAGGTACCCTGCGAGGAGCCGAAAGACAGTGCACCTGAAGCGTGAAGCAGCCTTCCAACTTCATCCACTTGTTGATGATACGAAGCCACTTCATAGGGGCTTCCCCCCAGCCAGAGCAAAAGGTCCAACATATGGATCAAATCATCATACAGCGTCTCTTTCGCGCCATGACCCTGCTGTTTAATCCGGTGTTTAACCGCTGAACACCAATCAAAACCGCCTGCTCCCTGCAGCCAATCACGCGCTTCGAGATAAAGCGGAGCAAACCTGCGGTTAAAGCCCGCTGCAAGGAGCACCCCTTTTCGTTCCGCATAAGAAGCCATCTCTACCGACTGCTCCCAATCGTAGGACAATGGCTTATCTACATAAACCGCAACACCCTGCTCCATGCTTTTCATAGCAATTTCATAATGGGTTGGAGTCGGACTGTGCACGAAAACAGCGTCCAAATCAAGCGCGAGCAACTCCTCCAACTTCGTTGTCCCGAATGGGATACGATACTTGGTCTTCATTCGTTCAACGGTTGCCGGTGTGGAGCTCATAATGCCAGCGATGTCCACTTGTTCATTAACGGAAAGAAGCGGCAGATATACTTTTTGCGCGATATCCCCAAGCCCGATGATTCCGATTCTTTTTCTTGTCATTTTAAAAAGTCAGCTCCTTATTTGTTTCCCGAGTACCAGGCGTCCTACCACGAATCCAAGTATCATCAGCACAGCGCCCACAAGTGTCGAAACGCCATAAATCTGCATCCACATCGGGGCCTCCGCAATGAGCTCATATACTTTTCCCCCAACGATCGGTCCTAAAAAGGCCGCAAAACCCGTAATCGCCGAATACGTTGCAATGTACATAGGCCGTTCACTTTTCGGTGTATCACCAATTGTAAATGTAAAGACCATCTGGTTAAACCCGCCGAGTCCTATACCAAGCACGATATGAACCGCATAAAGCACGACAATCGCCGGAATGAGGGCAATCGCCCCCCACAAAAGACAAGCGAGGGCAATGATCGGTAAAGACCATAACAGCAAGGTTTGCGCTGAATAACGTGCGTTTAGGTTACCCCAAACATAGTAACTTGCCATCATGACCAACGTATGGACGACGGTGATGTAGGAAACTGTTTCATAATTAATGGCCATGAGCTTTAGCATGACATAGGAAAATAGCGGTACGGTCAAACTTTGCACAAATAAAAACACAGCTAAGAAAATAATCGCTTTTATAAAAGCGCGGTCCTTCAATGGCTTCCCAATCATTCCTATCGGATTCGATTCCTTGGATGGCTCGAAAGGCGGATTCGGATATAAGCAATAAGCCAATATATTGAGGAGCGCGCAAACGCCGACAATCATAAATAAATAGGTAAAACCCTGTCCGCCAGGATATTTATCCAGAATCTGACCGCCTATAAAAAGAGCAAGGGAACTTACTCCGCCTAGAATCGTATTGCGAATTCCAAAATACCGCCCGCGAACCGGGCCCGGAACCGCATCGCTGATCAACGAGGTCCATACGACACCGCCTGCGGCATTGCCTAAATGAGCCACCGTGTACAGAATGATGTACATCACGACCCACCAATCTTGCGGGAACAGAAACGGGATCAAACCTACGGAAGCCCATAACAACCTGTGAGAGGAGCCGAAAATGAGGAGCATCCGCTTGCGGTTCCTGAATTTCTGCATCGCTACAGCCATACCGATTTGGATGATATTCACCACTGTCGTGATGGCTAATATAAACCCGATCTCCGTTGATGTCGCACCAAGGTACAATAAATACCCGGTCAAGAAAGGACCGCCCAAAAGCTGAAAAATCACAACAGCCGGGAATCCCTCCAGCGTAGCAATGAGAAGACTTTTTCGGTAGTAGGAGCGTTTTTTCCGGGGATTCCACAAGCTGTCCAGCATTTTCATAAGCATGCTCGCCTCCATTTTGTAAGGGTAAAACCTATTGAAAGATCTAATAGTTTACAAGATATAGGGCGCTTATGGTAAAATGGGACAGACTACCTAATCTATCATGTCAGGCGGGATCATCGACATACTATGAAACCAAACCATTTTGGTCTTATCACAAGCTCAATACTCTTTTTGACCTTTATTGTACTCTCTCTTGTGTTTCAGTCAACAACTTATTTGTATATCGCCAGTGTAGGCCCGCTTCTCATTGTTCCTTTCCTTCCTGATATTCGTTCAGGCCAGTACATCAAGCCAAATCAGGCCAAAGGCGCTGTCCGACTTATTACGATGGAGAACAAAGACAAGTCAGGTTCCGATTTCCTAGTGATCTTGTTCGAGCAAGGTTTTGTTAAATGGGACCGTAGGCAGCTCTATTTCAATCTGGATGATGTCATGAAAGATGTCTATATCAAACCAGATCCATTCGCCGCCACAATGACGGTGCTCAAATATGACCTGTCCCTGCATCGCAAAAAGAAAAACTGGATCGGCATCTCCTTGCCCCAGCTTCAGCAGCGTATGAGCCAACTCTCTTATACGACGAATGAAATCAACAGAATCGTCATTCAATTGTCTGATGTGAATGAGCTACTGCAAAAAACGGTTTCGCAGCCTGCTGCAGCCGGTAGAAGTGTCGGTGCTTAAACGACAAACGAGGCTGTCCTACGGTCATTGGATGACTTGGGGTAGCCTCTTTTTTATGGAGCCGATTTTTTAAGCCGATTTCTTGTACTTGATCCAAAAAAATATGCATGGTAACGCTGTGTTGAAGCGATAAAGAACAATAGCGATGGCAGGCCCGTGAGCGGCATATACTCAGCACCTTTAAGCTGAATTAACAATTGATTACCAATAGGACCGTCAGAGAAGACAATTGCCGATGTTGCATTCCAACCAAGATGGCTGCCTACTGCGATGGCCATGGAACCCGATTTTGAGTACGCATACGCCCATACCAGTCCCATCACAAAAGTAGCTGCAAACATCAAGATCATGACAGGAATATTACCGAACAAACCATACGAGAACCAGTGATAAGCCCCAAACGCGGCTGCCGAAAGAACAATTCCCAATCGAACACCCAGCCAGTGGATCAGTATGACAAGCAATGCATCTCGAAATAGCAGCTCTTCAAACCAAACAAACTTCAAACTCCACCAACTAGCGGAGAAAAATTCAGACCATTGATAGCCTGAATTATTTCCCAGCCTGCTGACGTAACCACAGATTCTGTCCATTTTACAAATCCCCTCCCTCTTTATCCATCAATTCTTTCACGCATGATTGTTTTTTGGAGTTCAAGAATTTGCAACGCAAATAGGCTCTCCCTCGGTCATTGGATGACTTTTGGGACAGCCTCATTTTTATTAGAAAAGCATTTATCTTAATTGATCGCCGCATAAATAAGCAGCTAATGTCCGCACCATAACGCCTGTTGCTCCCTTGGGCTCGATGCCTTTGGCTGACCATAACCACGCGGTGCCGCCTGTATCGAGATGAATCCAAGGCGTTTCTTCGGCGAAGTACCCGATGAAAAGCCCTCCGGTAATAGCTCCCGCCCAGCGATCTGAGGAGGCTTGGTTTTTAATATCCGCCACGTCGCTTTTCAGCATTTCGCGATACTCCGGATAGTTAGGCAGCTGCCAGAGCTTCTCTCCCGCTTCGCCAGCCGCTTGAAGCAGTGGCTTCAGGAACTCATCATCGTTCGTCACAGCCCCCGTCGCGACATCGGCGAAGGAAATTAAGATAGCTCCTGTCAAAGTAGCGACATCGATCAGACGATTTGCTCCGAGCTTCTTCGCGTAGGTAATTCCCTCCGCCAAGATAATACGGCCCTCTGCGTCCGTATTCAGCACTTCCACGGAGTGTCCGCTAAACATCTTCACAATATCGCCTGGACGATACGCCGAGCCGGACGTCATATTTTCCGCCGACGGGATGACGACGACCAAGTTGATCTTCGGTTTCAACTGCCCGACGATGTGAAGAGCTCCAAGCAGCGTGGCGGCTCCTCCCATATCGCTGATCATCTCTTCCATGCCGTCGGGGCTTTTCATCGAGATGCCGCCGGTATCGAAGGTCACGCCTTTGCCGACGAGGCCCAGCACGTCGGCTGAGTCCGGATCACCCTTGTACTGCAGGGTGATCATCCGTGGCGGGTTGGCACTGCCAGCGCCAACCGCGATCAGGCCGCCCATTCCGCGGGCGGCGATCTCGTGCTCGTCCAGCACTTCGCAGCCGAAGCCGTAGTGCTGGGCAAGCTTCATGGCTTCCTCTGCGAGGGTAGCCGGAAGCAGCTTGTTGGCCGGGAGGTTCGTGAGATCCCGGGCATAGTTCGTGCCCTCCGCAACCGCCTCAGCGGCTGCGATCGCCGATGCCAGAAGCGCTGCTTCCGCAGCCGCTTCTGTGAGCAGTACCGCCCGGCGCAGCTCTGCGCGCGCCGGCTCGTCTTTGCGGTACACCGCGATGCGGTATGTACCGAGAAGCAGCCCTTCGGTCAGCGCCGTGACGGCGGACCGGCTGTCGAAGCCGCTTGGCAGCTTCAGCGCCAAGCTTTCGAGCTTCAGTGCGATTGCCTCGCGCGCTGCATGCACGGCGGCTGCTCGCAGCGTATCGCGTGAGGTTGCGGGGCCGAGCCCCGCAACGAGCACGTACGCGTACGGCAGCAGCCCGTAGGTGGGCAGCGCCTCGAGCTCGCCTGAGGCGCCCGTAAAGATGCCCTTCGCGCGCATGCGCTGAAGGGCTTGGTCGAGCTGCGGCTCGCCGAGGACGGTGTCCTCGCGCAGCTCGACTTCACTTAGGCAGACGACGATGGCGTCTGCCCCTTGCTCGTTATGCGTGAATGACGTGAACACGCCCGTCGTAATTGCTGTGTTTTTTTCAAACATAGTGTCATTCTCCCTGTTAGCTTAATAAAAAGATGCTGCCTTCTGAATAACGGACTGCATAGGCAGGTGATATGGGCATTTCTCTTCGCAAATCGGCTTCTCTTTGCACGGATCATGGTCAGCACAGCCTATTATTCTATCCTTTTGTCTTTCGAAAAATCCCTCGCCCTTCGGCAGCAAACCAAATTTTTCTCTGAATCTGCTCGAAATCATCACATCCGGAATGGCGATTTCAAGTGGGCAGGAGCAGTAGTTGCACCGTCTGCAATCGTGCTGACCGAGTTCAATTGCCAATTGTTCGAGCTCTTGACGCTCTTCCGTGCCAACCTCTTGTTCTTGTGCAGCCAGGTTTTCCTGCACTTCCTTCACACTGACCATCCCCGAAATGGTTACATGAACGTTCTGGCTGTACGGATACCGGATGGCCCGGTCAACGGGTTGAATGAATCCGCCTGATAGCGGCTTCATCGCAACCTTCATCAAGTCCATCTCTGTTGCTTTCGGAATAAGCTCCTCTAAGGCAAAAGGCTGCGCTAAATTCAAATGAAACAAAATTTGATCGAATTGCCCTTTTGCGATCCATTTCGTCAGCAAATCCGGCCGATGTCCGGAAATGCCGATGAAGCGGACTTTGCCTTCTCGCTGAGCTTCCAGCGCTGCCTTGTAAGCGCCTTCGATATCCATTGCCTTTTTAAATTCAGTTACGTAGTTCACATAGTGAATTTGCAGTAAATCGACATGGTCCGTTTTCATACGCACCAGGCTTCGCTCGATCTCCGCCTTCGCCGTTTCGTAATCGCGCGCTCCTGTCTTCGTCGCCAAGAAGTACTCATCCCTGCGATGCGAAATGCATTCGCCGATGATCTCTTCGCTGTTACGATAGGCGGCTGCGGTATCGATATAATTAATGCCGTGATCCAAGGCATAGTTCAACGCCTCTCTAGCCTGTTCCAGGGGTACATTGGGAAGATTCATTGCCCCAAAGCCCAGTGACGATACGTTATAACCGGATTTACCGAATCTCGAATATCTCAAGCCAAGATCACCCTTCCATTCCGTTAACGAAGATATGAATAATTGCACATGCAACCATTGTAATACAACTCTATCCTACTTTCCACGAGATCGTGCATGCTTAGAGGAACTATAGGAAGCTATATCATTAGAAAACAGTATATTGGAGTGCATATGGGAACTACAGGGCGCTATTCTCTTAAAATAAGCAGCAATTCGTCGTAAACTAGAAAAATAAGGGATCAGAGTCCCCTTGCATCTAGCCAATCGCCTGTTTTACTACAAATAGTGAACCATAGTTCCCCTATGGGGAGACCCTGTAGATTTCGTAAGCAGGTTGGGGTAGCAGGTCGAAGTAGACCGTTGGCGGAGTTGGTTATGGCCGTTTATCAGTCTAGTCTCTTGGTGGAGTTAGCTGGGGCAGCTTGTCAGTCTACTCTCTTGGTGGAGTTAGCTGGGGCAGCTTGTCAGTCTACTCTCTTGGTAGAGTTAGCTGGGGTAGCTTGTCAAACTAGTCTCTTGGCGGAGTTGCTGGAGCAGCTTGTCAGTCTAGTCTCTTGGCGGAGTTAGCTGGAGCAGCTTGTCAGTGTGCACCGGTTGCGTCGTCGCAGCGTTAATCGATCCGAGTAAATGATCGGGGTAGACGGCCCCCCTGCCACCGCTCCCCCCAATAAAAAAACCTGAGACACTCAAAGTGTCTCAGGGTTATTAACTCATCAATCATCCTTGCCGTCTTTCTTCTGTCCCCAATCCCGATTGCCCCAATTCCAATTAAAATTGTTATCATTGTCTGACTTTGGAGTCGATGTCGGCTTTGCCGTCGGTTTCGCTGTCGGTTTTGCCGTCGGCTTGCTCGTGCTTGTTGGTTTGACGGTAGGCTTTACACTAGGCTTTGGGGTCTCTTGTGGCTTTGACGATGATCCATTTTTCGGATCATCGTCATTGTTGTCCTTACGGCCTGGTTTTGATGAATTTTTGTCCTCATCGTCATTATCCTTGCCGTTGTTATCTTTGCCGTTTTTATTATCGTTGTCGTTTTTGCCATTCTTGTCATTATTGTCATTATTGTCATCTCTATCGTCACGACCGTTTTTAACATCCTGGCCGTTCTTGCTGTCATTGCGATTGTTTCTTGGCGTAGGCGTAGGTGTCGGCTTCACACTAGGCTTGCCATTATTTTCGTTTTTACCGAACTTGGTATTGTTATTATTGCCATTGCCATTTTTGTCGTTCTTGTCACTCTTATCGCTCTTATCGTTTTTATCATTGCTTGCATTGCTTTTGCCTTTATCTCGGTCATTTTGAATTTGCTGAATTCGCTCACTCAATTTCCCTGATTTTTCATCGGCGACAAGTCTTTGCAGGGAAGACTTATCGATAGGCTTCGATGATGGCACCAGCTTGTCGATCCCGCCGTTTTCTTTGGCCAGCTGATGAATGGAGACGCTTTTGATGTCATCCAGCGATACTTTTGCCCCGTTGTCTACCGCATTGAGATAGATGGCATATTTCCCTGCGGATACACCGCTGGCCTTAGCTTCTTGTCTCACTTCTTGCGGTGCTGCGAACGCAGTCACTTCATAGTTTTTGACTTGATCGGGATGCGATTGTTCAATATGTTTGCTCACCTGATTCTTCAATTTGGTGGCAATCGCCTCATCATTCACCGCTGCTTTTTGTTCTACGACTGTAGATGAGATGATAATATCACCTTCCCCTTTTGCAAGGGCACCCTGCTCCGCTTTATCCAAGATGTCTGAGGTAACAGCTTCTAACGACTTGCCCTTGTACTCCAAGGTGCTGATTAACTCATCGCCGTCTGAGTTTAAACCCTGCAGATCTTGAACAACCTCTTCGTTATCAATCCCAATTTCGATACTTGGATTGATATCTATGGTTACGTAAGCAACCACTTGGCCACCTGGCACACTTCCCGTTAAAGTGGATACCAAGACAAAGCACACGATAATTGCGGCGGCCAAACCAGAAAGAATCCCTATTTGCGGTACCCGGAAACGTCTTGTCGCAGGTGCGAACAGGATTTCTTCTCCTACTTCACAATTTCGTGTTCCCTTAGGGAGCTTCTCAAATCGACCCTCTGGACTCATGACAATAATGGAGCTGTCGCTAATTTCCATTACGATTCCCTTGTTCATGCGCTGTTCTTCCTTTCTTAATGCCGTCCTCATTCTCGAATCTGTAAATAATCCCGCAAGTAAGGGTATGGTCCGTTGTAAATGAGAGCGATAGCTATCAAATACTTACGGTTGCGCTCCAAGGTTTTTCTAGAAACCTGTACTTGCTCCAGCAGCTCTTTAATGGGTAGCTGCCGTTTCGTTAGAAGAGTCCGCATAAGTTCCGCATCCTGTGCCAGCGTCCGACCGATGCCGAAAAGCATCTGTCTGGAATCGTCATGTTTAGGAGAGGCTTCCGTCAACTCAGAGAAATCGATATCAAAGTCACTTAAGCAGCGACTGAAATCCATAATTTCACTTCGCCGTTCTTCAAGTCCTTTTTGCTTTTCATAAGCTTCTATCGCTTGATGAACCTCAATCGGATTGAGTAGGTTATCTTCATCATCTTCCTGATCGAATGAACTATAAGGAATCTGTCCTTTGAAACGTTGTTCTTTCCGCAAGAAATCAATTAACCTTCTCCGCATGACAGTTTCGGCAAACCCGAGGAAAGATCTCCCCATCACAGAAGAATATTGATTAATGGCTTCGTTAAATGCCCCTAAAGCAATGCTGAATTCATCGTCCCTAGCCGGATCTATATACCTTTTACAGAACCTGCTTGTCACCTTAGCCACATAGGGCTGATAGTCTGAAATAAATTGATTCCTAAGTCTTAGGTCTCCGGATTGAATTTGATGTATGGTAACCTCAAGGGAAGAGGCATAGGATTCACTTTGACCCTGGGATTCCTTTTTTCCAAGGAACCTTTTGAATAGTACCAGTAGCACCTTTCCACCTCACAGTATAGTAATTTCGTCCTTATGTATATCAATTCGGGGGGTACAGCATATGTAAAAAAGAAATAAAAAGCAAATTTATTATAACATAGATGTCCAAATGAGCACCTACTGGGAAATAAAACCTTTGTAGACGATTTCAATTTAAACTAGAATCCTTTACAATTAAGGTAAGGAGGTGTTTCATTTGGAACAAGGTAATCAATTTGGCAAGTTTCTAGAGACGCTGCGAGGCAAAATGTCCTTGCGCAAAGTTGCCAGCAAAAGCGGCCTGTCTCATGCGTACATCCGAGACTTAGAGCTTGGACGTAATCGTACCACGAATGACATCATCAAGCCATCCCCTGACACCTTAAGGAAGCTTTCGCAAGCTTATCAATATCCTTACACGGATCTTTTAATGAAAGCCGGATATCTGGAAGAAGCGTCATCTTGGCAGACGCCTAACGAAATCCGTTTAGATAATGTCTGGTATGTGGAGTTCGGTACGAAATCAATCAAGTACGTCTCACAAGATGGAATGGTGGAAGAAAACGTAGAATCACTCGTGGCTTTTACTAGTTTCATAGAAGCATTAATGGATCTTCAATTTGCAAAAATGGATATGCACCTGTTCGTCAATCTGAACAAAATAAAAAAGTATGCCCCCTCGGAAGGCAAACTTTATTTTGATGCTTATGAAGATGGACCTTATGTTACTATCGCTGCCATGGCGCAGATGAAATATCATCAAACCCTTGTGGATTATGTGGCTCGCAATACGGGCGCTACTGCTCAGGCCGATGGCGATGCCCATCCCTTATCGTTGAAAGCTAAGCTCCTTACCTAGCATAACATAGATGAATAGAGCTGTTGCGATACCAAGCATTTGAATCGGCATCAGTGCGCTTAGCACATTGTTTGGATAGGAATGTCGGTAAATAATTCCAACCATCACGACAATAATAAAAAGATAGAAGCCTGCATTTTCTTTGGTTGGCATTATTCGCGTGTAATGCGTCAAGAATGTAAAACCAAGGCGAAGTTTATGTAAACCTGCAAGAATACCGCATTTCGCGCCTAATGCCAACAGCAGGACGATAACGAACTCATCCGGATCATTTTTCATAGACACATACGACGTGAGCGGAGTCAGTTCCCATATCGCAAAGACGCCTGTCGATACAATCACAGACAGGATATATCCGGATAATGCGAGAATGACGGCAGGTATCGGATAAAATCTCCAAACAGATATTAATAGCACACAGATGATACTTATGTATAAAATAGGCCTTTGGCCAAGGTATGTAACCAACGTTCCAGCAAGGAATGCCAAAGCAATCGGCAACCTGTGCGGCTTTATTTTTTGTCTGAATAGAACCAATGAGAATAGAATCATGGGAACAAAATCAAGACAGGTCAAGATAAATATCGCCCATGTAAACAAAGACTAACCCCTCATTTCTAAGCTTGCTCTTTAGAAATTACGTCACTTAACTCTACAACTAGAATTATACAGGATAATAGCTCTTTTGCGTTCAATGTGGACTAAGTTGGCTGTTTCTGAGCATGAGCTGACAGAATGCATGGATGATCGAGAGAAATGGAGTGCGATGATCGTATGGGGCTTCATTACACCGTTGCCATTGTGGAAGATAATCATTGGGTTGGTAAATTACTTGAAAGCTATTGTCAGCAGTGCGGATTGGATGTCGTCTCGATCGCCGCGGATGGCGAACAATTCATTCGGATGTATGACCAGCTTCTTCCGGATATCCTGCTCGTCGATATTGGCTTGGAAGGCAATCTGGACGGCATTACCATGGTACAGACATTACGCAGAGCCGGTTATCAGCAGAAGGTCATCATGGTTAGCGGAACGACCAATATCGATCATATCCTCACGAGTTTTCATGACCTGGGTTCTGTTTATTTCTTGTCAAAGCCCGTCATGCTGCCTAAGTTTCAAGCTGCCATTCGAAAGGCCATCGCCGAAATTCAATTGGAACGCAATCATGCGCAGCAAGCGCCGCCCCCAATGAAAATAAATTGGATTACTGTAAAAAATCAAAAATCGCAGTTGCCTATCTCAGAGGAATCGATTCTTTTCATCGAGAAAGAGGACAAGCGATTATCAAGAATTCATCTCAAGAATGGTGCACATATGGATTCCAGCACCAATTTATCGGACATCTTATCTCAGAGCTCACCACTGATGTTCAGCCCCTTCAAGGGCTTTCTTGTCAATATGCGGCATGTTGTCAGCTATGTGAAGGAAAGCGGGTTTCCTACATCCCGCAGATTTCTTATTCACTTGAATCATACGCCGATAAAAATCCCTTTAAGCAGAAGTCTGCAAAAAGAGTTCGGGCGATTGCTCCAGGAAATACATGACCAAGTCTAGACTCATCCAAACAAAAAGCCGCTCTCTCTTCCGTTAGGAAAAGATAGCGGCTTTTATCATTAGAACCTCTACATGGGCTTGGAGGTTTTTTTGTTTTTCAGCTTATCGCGGCGTACACTCAGCATTTTCAATCGTTTCATGAGCTGATCTTCCCATTCGGCATCCGCTAAGGATTTGGCCACCATGAGCAGATCCAGCGCCATATCGATTTGGCTGCGCACAATATCCATAGGCTCTTCGCC
The DNA here is from genome assembly GCF_032461945.1 of Paenibacillus violae. Lineage (NCBI taxonomy): Bacteria > Bacillati > Bacillota > Bacilli > Caryophanales > Paenibacillaceae > Paenibacillus > Paenibacillus violae. The sequence continues at coordinate 285,158 of NZ_JAWCUD010000008.1, read as the reverse complement.
TTCATGATTCACACAATTGTCATGCAGCAGATGGTCTTTCCCATCTACGTATTCTACAAAATCAACCTCGGCAGCCCCATCACCGTGGGCGTATTCCGCCAATATTTCGTATTCGTTCTCTACCAGATAGTGAACCTCAATGTGGTGACATACCGGGCAGAAGAGAATCGGCACATTATGAATTTGTGTACGGATGTGCTTCAATGTACCTTTTGTTCCAATCATACTAGCGCCACAACAAAAACTCATCGATATCACTCCCTTTGCGTTTTCCGTGAGGAAAACTTGCATCATAGCATCATCTTTGTCACCCGGATTAATCCAATATATTCGCCTTAAAAGTGTGAAATTCCTTTTTTACGAGACATCTAGATTTTAGCAATCCACGCATATTTTTCTGTTGAAAAGCGAATGCTTTTACAAGAAAATGGTCGCCAGAAATGCGATTGCCCAGAAAAGAGGAATAGCCTTGAAAGCTTCACCAATCTCGGAGTATGAGGTTCCTGGAAGATATTACAAGGACTTACTCCATCTTATGGTTGTAGGTACAAATTCGCTCTATGTATATTGGGAAATATCTGACAGGCGCAGGTGGCTGGTGTCCCAGCATTTTGAATGCGACTTCGGCGCCATGCCGTGTGTCATCCGTTTGTACGATGTGACCCATGTACTCTTTAATGGACATAATGCCCATACCTCCTGGGATACAACCATACCGCCCGAAACTACGCATGCCTACTTGCATCAAGCTGGGGCTAATCGCAACTATATCGTGGATGTAGGGACGTATACGTGGGAGCATGAGTTCATCCCTTTACTTCGATCCAATTGTGTCGCAACCCCCAAAGATTCGGAAGAGAATTGGGGAGAACCGAGGTGACGATAAGTTTTGATTAATCGCTTGAAATCAAAGCCTGAGATTAAGGGGTATTTCGCCCTCGTCCTGCATGCTCATCTTCCTTATATCAGCCATCAAAGTCCGGACACTGCGTTGGAAGAACGTTGGTTTTTTGAAGCTATGACAGAAACGTATTTGCCATTATTGGAAGTCATGCAACAACTCTCGCAAGATCAAATTGATTTCCGCATGACCTTTTCCATAACTCCGACACTGTTATCTCTGTTCAGCGATCCGTTCTGGCAAGCCAAATATCGTGTTTATCTCCAAAAGCTTATTACGCTTACAGATAGCGAACAGGTTCGGTTACAACAGGACCCCGTCCTCCTCCCGGCTGCCTACCAGTATTCGCAAAGATTCCAAAAGCTGCAGGATTTGTACGAAAGTTATGACGGAAATGTCATTGTCGCCTTCAAACATTTTCAAGAATTAGGTCATATAGAAATCGTAACATCTGCCGCTACACACGCCTATCTGCCTTTGATGCAAACGGAAGAATCCATCAGGGCTCAGATTCTAACGGCGGTGAAAGATTTTGAGCGTTATTTCGATCAAAAGCCGCGCGGATTCTGGTTACCCGAATGCGGTTATACGCCGGGGATTGAGCGGATTTTGAGCGAAGCCGGCATTCGGTATATTTTCACGGACGCAACCGCCGTTGCTTTTGCATCCCCTCACCCCCATCGTGAACAGTTGGCTCCGTTGCTGACGTCGACTGACGGCATGACGGCTTTTCCATGCGATCTAGCATCTATTCATCAAATTTGCTCACCTGAGGATGGGTATAGCAGCGATTTTCTTTATCGAGATTATTATTCGGCTAACGACGCAGGGTTCAAATACGACCGCAATACAAGTAAAGGCCGGCTCAAAATGCCTTATCATCCGGCACGCGCCTCCGAAAGAGCGGAAGAGCATGCCGATGATTTTCTCAAACATCGCCAAAAGCAGGTGCAAAAAGCGCGTCGCTGGCTGGACCGAAAACCGGTTATCGTCTCCTCTTATCATGCGGAAATTTTTGGGCATTGGTGGTATGAAGGTCCCCACTTTCTGGAGCAGCTTTGCCGCAAAATGTTTCTCGATCAGACGGCGGTGAGAATGATAACACCCAGCGAATACCTAGATGAGTATCCAACGGCCGGTGTCGGCCAATTGAACCCTTCCAGCACAGGGCGCAACCACAACTCTGAAACATGGTTGCAAGCAAGCAATGACTGGATTTACCGTCATCTTCATGAAGCGGAGAAGCGGATGATTCACTTAGCCGCAAATCAGGAGCATCTCAATCACGCTGACAAAGCAAACGCCGATGTGTTCCAGCGTGCATTGAATCAAGCCGCCAGAGAGCTCATGCTGGCTCAGAGCAGCGATTGGGCCTTCCTGATGGACTCGGCAACCTATGCTGATTATGCCAGCCGCCGGATAAAAAACCATCTAGGCTGCTTCCACCAACTTTGTGATCAATTGAATCGTTATCAGATCGATGAGGATTTCCTTGCTGCATTAGAGGAGCACGATCATTGCCTTCCGGATGTCGAGTATCAAGCTTTCAGAAGCGTCAGCCTCCAGTCGCCTATTCCTATTATTCCTAGCAGAAGTGAATGGGAAGACTTACTCGAAGCTACAAAACATCGCCACAATGTGTTCATGCTGGCGTGGGAATATCCGCCCAAACAAGTCGGCGGTTTATCGAAAGCCGTCCATGAACTGTCGGAAGCCCTTGCTTCCCTTGGAGAAATAGTGCATGTCATCACGACGTCCTATGACGGCGCACCTTCTTTTGAGAATAAAAATGGCGTCTATGTCCATCGATTGCCTGTTCAGCATTCCGGTGATACATCCTTTTATCACTGGACTTTCGAAATGAATCTGGCCATGACGGATCATTTGGTCAATTGGGTGCATAATGGCGGCCGCATTGATCTGCTACATGCACATGATTGGATGGTTTTTCACGCTGCGAGAGAAATAAAAATGAGTTACAACATCCCTTTGATAGCGACGATTCATGCGACGGAATGGGGAAGAAATCAAGGGAATTTGGGCTCCGACTTACAGCGCAAAATTCATCAGTTAGAGTGGAAACTGACATATGAGGCCAACCGCGTTTTTGTTTGCAGCTCCTATATGAAAGAGGAAGTTGTCCGCATCTTCAGCTTGCCTCCGGATAAAGTCACCGTTCATCCAAATGGCATTCAGCTCTCTCTGTCATCCGGCAAGGAAACAGGGAAACGTCCTCGTGAAATTGCGAAACAGGATAAAGTCATTTTCTATATTGGCAGGCTTGTTTATGAAAAGGGAATTCACACGCTCATCCATGCCATGCCGGGCATCTTAACGCATGTGCCGCAAGCAAAGCTCATCATTGCCGGCTCAGGACCGATGGAAAACGAACTTCGCGCGTTAGCGGCCCATTTAGGAGATCGCATCTTATTTACTGGTTTCATAGATGATAGCTACCGTGCCCAGCTCTATCAATATGCCAATGTTTGTGTCATACCGAGCTTGTATGAGCCATTCGGAATCGTTGCTTTAGAGGCTATGGCCAGTCGGCGGCCACTCGTTCTCTCGGATACAGGCGGTCTGGCTGAAATCATTCGGCATGGCGTGGACGGCTACAAAGCTCTGCCGGGACACGTCGATTCGCTGGCATGGCATATTTCCGAAATGCTGCTGCATCCCAAATTAGCCGCCAAAATGGCCGACAGCGCCTACCAGCTGCTGCAGAAAAATTACCAATGGTACCATATTGCTGCGCATGTTCAGGAGGATTATCGCAAACTGACCACCAATCTCTCTGACATTCCGGTTACAGTAAAAAGTTAAGCAACTGCAAATGCTTACGAAGCAAGTTTTCTAAAGAAAACTCAAGCACACGCTTACGAAGCAAGTTTTCTAAAGAAAACTCTAAGGAGGACCCACTATGAAGGCTGTTATTATGGCTGGAGGCAAAGGCACACGGCTTCGCCCCCTTACCTGCCATCTTCCCAAACCCATGGTGCCTCTCCTGGGAAGACCGTGCATGGCCTATATTATTGAGCTGCTGCACAAACACGGCATCCAGGACATTGCCGTCACAATGCAGTATAAACCTGAAGTGATTCGCGACTATTTTGGCGATGGAGAAGCGTTTGACGTTAATCTCCACTATTTTGAAGAAATGAGTCCACTGGGTACAGCCGGAAGCGTAAAGCAGGCGCATGAGTTTCTAAACGATACCTTCGTCGTCATTAGCGGTGATGCCTTAACCGATTTCGATTTGGAGCAGGCGCTCGCTTTTCACAAAGAAAAGCAAGCCAAAGCTACGTTACTGCTGACCCGTGTCCCTCATCCGCTGGAATACGGTGTGGTCATGACCGATCAGAACGGCCTGATTACCCGCTTCTTGGAGAAACCAAGCTGGGGGGAAGTGTTCAGCGACACGGTGAATACCGGCATCTATATCATGGAGCCGGAGCTGTTGGAGCGCGTGCCGCCGGGCCAGGAATTTGATTTTAGCCAGCAGCTTTTCCCGGCATTACTTCAAGAAAATAGAGGGCTCTATGGCTATGTCAGCAGCGGATATTGGATGGACATCGGCAACTTGCAGCAGTATCGGCAAACCCAATTCGATATGCTCGATGGCAAAGTACAGCTCCATATCCACGGCACCCAAATCCGGCCTCGCGTATACATCGCAGACGATGTAGAGACCAGTGACACAGCCCGCGTCGTTGGACCCGCTTTTATCGGCAAAGGGAGTAAGATTGAGGACGGGGTAGAACTCGGAGAATACTGCATCGTCGGGGAAAATAATCGGCTTTCCAAGGGCAGCAAGCTCACGCGCAGCGTACTTTGGGACCATAACCACATCGCCCCCCATAACGAATTAGACGGTTCGACGCTAACCAGCCGCATTGTTTGCAAAGAGGCCTCGTATCTCGGCGAAGGGTCGGTCGTTGGCAATCATGTCATCATCGGGGAAAAGAGCCGAATCGAGCCTTATGTGAAAATATGGCCCCATAAACAAATTCGCGATAAATCCCGCCTTCATACTTCTCATATATGGGGGGAGCATGCTGCCAAAACGCTTTTCAAAACCCGCGGAGTCAGCGGCCTTCCCAATCTCGAACTAACACCCGAGATGACCGCCAAGTTCGGAACGGCCTATGGTGCAACTCTTGCTGCCGGTAAAACACTCACAGTAAGCTGCGCCCCGCATACATTCACTCGTTTGCTTAAGCGTGCTTTGACGGCAAGCTTACAATCCGTCGGCACGGATGTCATTGATTTGGGAGATTGCCTGGCTCCGGCAGCTTCGTTTGCCATTCGTCACTTGGGCGCCGCAGGAGGTATCCACCTCGATTGGTCAGGCAAGGAGAACGAACGGTGCCTGTTGGCTTGCATGGATGCCGAAGGGCTCCCTATTACAAGATCCGCCGAGCGCAAAGTGGAAAACAGCTTTTGGCAAGAGGATTACGGACGGGCATCGATGGAACACCTCGGCAGCTATAAAGATGAAACACATTGGTTTCAGACCTATGTCCGTACGTTATCTGAAGAAATCGCAGATGAAGGAGAAAAATTGCCCCTATCGACTATGAGGATCGTCATTGAAGCCAGCCCTTGGCTGCAGCCTTATCTGGTGCCGTTTTTCGAGAAATTGGGACTGGAAGCGATTCATGTGACCGCGGCAAATAACCAGGAACCACTCCCCCTGTTCACATCGCTAGCCGGGGCCAATTTGGGTTTGCGCATGTTGGACGACGGCCGCACCTTGCAGCTTGTGACGGAGAAGGGAGAGCTTGTCGATACGGATTTGCAGACCGTTTTCCTATACCTGTGCTACCTGCACAGTCGGCCAGGAGCAACCATCGGCGCTCCCGTCAGCGCGCCTGAGCTCCTGGAGAGCATGGCCGAGGGACTAGGCGCTACAATCATTCGCACCAAGGAATGGGAACGCTCCATTCTAGAAGCTACGGAGCAGACGCGGATGCATCCTTTGTTTGACTCGCTTTTTGCCATTGGACTTGTCGTTCTTCATCTAGGCAGAACCGGTTTACCGCTGTCAGAGCTTCTATCTCTGATTCCGAGTTTCTATCTGCACCGCGAGCAAATCGATTGCCCATGGGACGCCAAGGGAGAAGTGATGCGGAGTATGATGAACAAGGCCAAGGACACGCCTGTTGATTTAGTGGACGGGATCAAATTTTATCACGAAAATGGTTGGATTTTGCTGCTGCCCGATAGTGAAGACCCTGTTTTTAGGCTTGTCGCCCAGTCTCAGAATCCGGCTCTTGCCGAAGAGCTTGTCCATTCCTACCGAGACCACATTCTAAATGTGCTGCAATAAGCATACTATATGACAGATATATCCATTAGCGGGTGATCCGAAGTCTTAAGATGAAGGGGAGAGCGGCGTGAATATGATTCCAAGTGTTTCCAGGCAGATCGCTTTTGTGCAGTATGACGATCAATCTTCCAGTATGACGGTTCAATATCATACCGGTTTCAAGGCATCTTATACGAATATTAATCAGGATGATTATCTATTGATTCTGAGTTCTGTCAATCGATATGACTCTTTAATGAGGCTTACGGAGACCCGATACATGGAAGGTCAACCTCCAATCAAGTAAAGCACATACAGGAGATCTCCCCCTTCTTGAAAGGAGGAGATTTTTCGTTTCCTAGGTGCGTATGCTACAATGTTGTCCGAATGGTCTATCCCATTTATTTCCCATTACGACCTAAGAAAAGGTGAGTCTGATTCCTACTCAAGCTTTCTCTGCTCATTCAAATGACAGGGATACACTCTACTTGCTGGTGCAGTCATCGGCTAATCTTTTTGCTTATTGGCAGCTTTCTTCGCGAAAAAAAAGGATGGTGCAGGATCACTTCGGAGCGGACTGGCTCCTGCTTCAGCCCACTCTGCGTTTTTATGAAACAACTGTCGAACAAGCCGTCAGCACTCACCGGCCAGATACAATTTCTGAACTCCCCCTTCCACAAGGAGAATGCTGCTTCCTGAACGGTTTCCTACCCGGCCGGTTTTACTTCGCAGAACTCGGCATTAAGAATGAGCAGGGACAATTTCTCCCGCTTCTGCGTTCTAATACGATTCAGACTCCCCATATACATACGAATCAAGAATTTCCTTCAAACGTTTTAACAACGGAAAACCAAGTTACTTACAGGCCTGCTGCCGTTTCCATTCAGCTTAAGGCTTCTATAGCTCATGAGTATTTCTCGGCCTACTCCGTGTACTTACCCAAGTGCACACACCCAGCAGATTCGGAATTCGGAGGCGATCTCGATTGAGCACAAACGTACACGGTTATGTTGCTCTGCTACTGCATGCCCATATCCCTTACGTGCGTCATCATAAAGCGGAAATTACGTTAGAAGAACGTTGGTTTTTCGAAGCGGTTGTGGACAGCTATCTGCCTCTCATTGAAATGATGGATCGGCTGCTTGAGGACGGCGTGCCCTTCGCGCTGACTTTATCCCTATCTCCGCCGCTGCTTGCTATGCTGGAAGATACCGGCTTGCAGAAACGGCTTCGCAAGCATCTGGCCTCCCTCTGCGAGCTGTCCCAGCGCGAAGTGATTCGCCTGTGGGGTCATGCCGACTTCGGCCCAACAGCCAGGCTCTACGCCGATCACTATCATCGGCTGCTTGCTTTGTACGATCGCCTGAGGGGCGATCTGATCGGAAAATTCCGCAGCCTGAGAAGCTCAGGCTGCTTAGAGTTAATAACGTGCGCCGCGACACATGCCTTCTTGCCCCTGGTCAAGAACGACGCCGCTCTGCGCGCGCAGCTTGAAGCCGCCGTCCAGGAATTCAGGCGGCATTTCGGATCCGCTCCGGCAGGCATCTGGCTGCCGGAGTGCGGCTATACGCCTGCCGTGGAGCCTCACTTGCAGGCACTGGGGCTGCGCTATTTCGTGGTGGATGCCCATGCCTTTGCCGGGGCACCCACAAGCTATCCCCTGCGCACGCCAAACGGCGCCTGCGCCTACGCTCGGGACCTCGAAGCCGGCGCTCAAGTATGGAGCGCCGAAAGCGGTTACCCGAGCGACCCCGACTATCGCGAATATTACCGCGATATCGGCTTTGACCTCGGCCACAGCGGCGGGGCCGAATGGGAGTACTTGAAGCCCTATGTGCTGCCGGACGGCGCACGCATTCATACGGGCTTCAAGTACCACCGCGTCACCGGTAAGGGTGACGCCAAAGCGCCCTACCACCCGGCGTTGGCCGCGCAGAAAGCTCAGCAGCATGCTGAGCATTTCGTCGCCAGCCGGGTGGCGCAGCTTCGCGGCTGCGCGGATCAGCAGCCGCACCCGCCGGTCATCGTATGTCCATACGATGCCGAGCTGTTCGGCCACTGGTGGCATGAAGGCCACCAGTGGCTGGAGGCCGTGCTGCGCGGCTTTGTCGCTGCGCGCTGCGAGACGGCGACATTAGGCGGCTATGCAGCCGCCTATGCGCCGACCACGGCCACCACGCTGCCGGAGTCCAGCTGGGGCCGTGGCGGCTTCGCCGAGGTCTGGCTGCAGCCGCGCAGCCAGTGGGTGCATCCGCTGCTGCATGCGGCGGAGGATCGCTTGGTGCTTGCGGCGCATAAGCACCGGAAGCCGGAGCTGCTCAGCGGCCTGCAGGTTCGTGCGCTGAATCAAGCCGCGCGCGAGTTGATGCTCGCGCAAAGCAGCGACTGGACCTTCATCCTGGATGCTGAAACGGTAACCAGCTACGCCGTGAAACGAATCGAGACGCATCTCGCTTCTTTCCATATATTGTTAGATGCTGTTGACGACGAGAATAAAGCTGAAATGACAGACAAAGCACTTTCCGAGCTTGTGCTGACCCTGGAGCGGCAAACGCCTTTTATGCCCGAGGCGCATTACCGTCTTTTTCAGCCTGCTTCATCGATCAGCTTTTTCCCTGATGCCGCCGAGCGTTCATTCCTTGCGCCTTCACAGCCGGAAGCTCCAAAACCTCTACGCGTTCTGATGCTTGCCTGGGAATATCCGCCACGAGTCATCGGAGGTCTCGCCAGAGCCGTTCGTGACCTATCTGTACAGCTTGCTGCAAGCGGTTTGGAGATCCATGTCGTCACATGCCTGTCTCCCGAATGCTTGTCCTACGAGCTGCTCGACGGTGTGCATATTCACCGTGTAGACGTATTTTCTTCTGCTGAACCCCTTCATTTCCTGGATTGGGTGTTTCAGATGAACCTGGCATTCTCGGATACCGTCCAGCGCCTATTCGCTCAAGGACAACAATTCGATATCATCCATGCTCATGATTGGCTCGTCTACTATGCCGCGAAAGAGTGCAAGATGATCCTGCACATCCCTCTTCTAGCCACGATTCACGCGACGGAGTCGGGACGCAATCTGGGCAAGTTGGATACGCCAGCGCAAAAGCGCATTCATGCCCTAGAAAATAAATTAGCGCACGAAGCCGATCACCTGGTGGTCTGCAGCCCCTATATGCTGCAAGAAGTTATGCACCTTTTTCATACTCCTTTTCATAAAATGACCCATATCCCTAATGGCGTTATGCCATTTCGGGTACCCGGCGCTCATGATTCAGCGGTTAACCTGGAGCTTTCTCGCGTACTCTCGGTTATGGATGGAGAGGCTGCTCGTCCCATTATCGCTTTCCTCGGCAGGCTTGTTTATGAGAAAGGCGTGCACCTCTTGATTAACGCCATGCTGCACGTTCACAAGGAGTATCCTAGGGTTCAGTTGGTGATTGCCGGTACAGGACCAGAACTTGAAGCGCTCCAACTCTCGGCTGCCCCGCTCGGCGACAGTGTCAATTTCACGGGTTTCTTGGATGAATGGGACAAAAGCTTGCTATTACATCATGCCGAGCTTTGTGTATTTCCCAGCCTCTACGAGCCGTTCGGCCTTGTGGCCTTGGAAGCGATGGCCAGCGGTACACCGCTTATCGTTTCGGATACAGGAGGTCTGTCCGATATCGTAGACCATGGAATTAACGGATATAAAGTTCCTGCAGGTGATGCTAACCTGCTTGCTTTGCAAATTGTTCAGCTTTTACAAAATCCCGCTGCTGCTTCTGAACTTGCTGCTCAGGCTTTGGCCAAAATCCATGACAACTTTGGATGGGAGCAGATCGGTGCCATAACGGCTACTTTGTACACGAAATTAATCGCTCACGAGCGGTCATCGGGTATAATCCCGCATCAAAAGGAAATAATCAAATAATATGGACATCTATGCCAAATGAAAGCGTATTCGGTCGAAATTTTCAGAATTTTTTCAAAGAAACATTGATTCCTTGGTAATTATTAGGTAACCTATTGGCAGGCCTTGTGCTAACGATGTTCGATTTTGATCAAACAAAAGAGTGGGGAAGTGATTGTATTGCCTAGACATCTGGTCATCGGAAACGGAAAATTTCTTATTAATCTCGATCAGCATTCCTATATGCGAGATCTGTACTATCCTTTCGTAGGCCAGCTTAATCATATTGGCGGTTATCAGTGCCGTGTCGGTATTTGGGTGGATGGTGACTTTGCCTGGCTGAATTCCCCCGAGTGGCAGTTCCAGCTTGGTTATGTGGAAGATTCTCTTGTTACTGAAGTAAGAGCTACGCATCCTGGTCTTGGCATCACTTTACTCATGAATGACGGCGTTCATCAGCGAGAGGATATTTATATTAAACGCATCCAAATTACGAATCACAATCATACCGTTCGCGAAGTGAGAATGTTCTTCAATCAGGACTTGCTCATTAATGAAACTGAGGTCGGCGATACCGCTGCCTTCTATCCTTTGACGAATACGGTATTCCACTATAAAAAAGACAGATATTTCATGTTCAATGGCAGCACCGGAACAGAAGGCATTTATCAATACTCTACAGGTGTCAAAAGATTTTATAACGCGGAAGGCACATGGCGCGATGCGGAAGACGGGCATCTCATGGGCAACGCCATTGCCCAAGGATCTGTCGATAGTACGATCTCCTTTCGACTTTTTGTGCCGCCAAATGCCGACCAAACGCTCTACTACTGGATGGGCGCCGGCAAAACGCTTGAGGAAGTCAAGAAGCTTGACGCCTACGTCAAAGACAGCCACCCCGGCAAGCTGCTCGATCGCGTAACGGTTTATTGGCAGCGCTGGGCGAATAAGATCGAGAGAGATTACGGAGATTTGAATCCCGATGTACAGCGCCTCTTCAAACAAAGCTTGCTCCTTGTCAGGACGCAAACCGATGTGAACGGCGCGATTATCGCCGCGAACGATTCGGATATCATGCAGAGCAACCGCGATCATTACAGCTACATGTGGCCTCGGGACGGCGCCCTGATCGCTTATTCCATGTCCATGGCCGGCTACCAAGGGATGATTATTCCTTTCTTCAACTTCTGTGCGAATGTGCTGTCTCCTGAAGGTTACCTGCATCATAAATATAATCCGGACGGCACCGTAGGCTCCAGTTGGCATCCTTATATTCATTCCGGACGTGTCCAGCTCCCTATTCAAGAAGATGAAACAGCGCTTGTGCTCTTCGCTCTCTGGGCCGATTTCCAGAAAAATGGAAGCCTTGAATTCGCCCAATCTCTCTATCGCAATTTAATTCGCAGAGCGGCCAGATTCATGTCCACTTATATCGATCAGGAATTGAACTTGCCGAAGCCTAGTTATGATCTATGGGAAGAGCGTTACGGAATCTATACCTTTACCGCTTCAGCGGTGTATGGCGGACTTATCGCAGCTTCCAATTTCAGCAACCTCTTCGGGGACGAAGAGCGCAGCAACCGCTATAAGCATACAGCGGAGAAAATTAAAGCCGGTATTCTCAAGCATCTATGGGATGAGAATGAAGGCCGATTCGTTCGCGGTTTGTACATGGAGGACGGCGAATGGGTCAAAGATATGACGCTCGAAAGCTCGGTTTACGGTATATTTGAATTCGGCGTCCTGCCTGCTGACGATGAGCGTGTTGTCGGTACCATGAAAGCGAATAAAGAAGGTCTTAGAATTAAAACAGGCGTCGGTGGCATTGCCCGCTATCATCATGATTATTACTTCCAACGTTCCACCGATATCGAAAATGTACCCGGAAACCCTTGGATCATCTGTACGCTTTGGATCGCAGAGTGGGAAATCGAATACGCCAAAACACTCGCTGATCTCGAAGCGCCTCGCCAGACGTTAGAATGGGTCGTCAAGCACGCTATGGAAAGCGGCGTCCTCTCTGAGCAGTTGGATCCTTTCTCAGGCGATCCGGTCTCCGTCGCCCCTCTTACCTGGTCGCATGCGACTTATGTGCTTGCCGTTGTGAAGTACTTAAACAAATACAAGCAGCTCTCCAAACAATAATGCAACTGGTCCGCCGGGTTAACACTTTTTTTGAATAAGTGCTAACCCGGCTGTTTTTTTGCTGATTCCATTAACTTCGATTCAAACCTTTGCTTTGGACATAGCGTGTAAAATGATGCACCGGGTTCATTGGATGAAAACCAATAAATTGGCTAAACTGGCGGGTAATATCTCATTCTCGTTGGACAAAATCCAATAAAGCTGACTTTTTTGCGCCGAAAAAGGGCCAAATTCAGTCCTTTCACTGGAATTCATCCAACGAGATGACCTTTGTAGCCATTGAAATCGCCGTTTCATTGGAAGACGTCCAATGAAACAGGCTTCAATCCGGCTACACCAATAAAAAAGCCGCAAGACCCTGTAAAGTAGTCCTACGGCTTTCGGCTGTACCCTCACTCAAACGAATAACTCAACGCATACGTCTGCGCATCCCACAGCTGCTCCAGCTCCGAAGGCTCGCTGCATGCTACTCTGAACAGCCACCCTTTATCATAAGGCGACTCAATCAGCATCATCACAGCCCGCTCCAGCAGCATGTTAACAGCAATGACCTCGCCGGATAACGGCGCTAACAAATCATGCTCACTTTCAGCAGTCTCCAAGGAGCCTGCATAATCACCTTGCCCAAGCACCGCTCCGCGTTCCGGAAGCTCGATGAATAGAACCATCCCCCAGGCAAGCAAGCTGATTTCCGTCAGGCCGACGACAGCCTCATTCCCTTCTATGCGTATCCAATAATGATCTCTTGTATATTGCAGATGCGTAGGTACAGTCACGTTCATTCTCCTTCATGAAGAAAAGCTCCCCCCGCCGCATTCGCATGCCAGCTAAGAGGAGCTTGTCTATGTAAAAAAAAGCTTATTTTACGACAAGGTTTTTGTCGCCTGGTTTCCAGTTCATTGGGCACAATCCGCCGGATTGTAGCGCTTGAAGCACGCGAAGTGTTTCTTCTACGCTGCGGCCTACATCGTTGTGGTTAACAACTTCGTATTTCAATTCGCCTTCTGGATCGATGATGAAAAGACCACGAAGTGCGATACCTTCTTCTTCGATTAGAACGCCGTAGTCACGTGCTACGGATTTCGTGATGTCAGCAGCAAGTGGGAATTCCAATTTGCCAAGACCATTGTCGTTAACAGGTGTATTGATCCATGCTTTGTGCGTGTGGATGCTGTCGATGGAAACGCCAAGAATTTCAGTGTCCAATTCTTTGAATTGAGCAGCAGCATAGCTAAGCGCTGTAATTTCTGTCGGACATACGAATGTGAAGTCCAATGGGTAGAAGAACAATACTAACCATTTGCCTTTGTAGTCGGACAAAGATACTTTGCCAAACCCTGTACCGTCACCTGTAGCTGTCTCCATTGTGAAATCTGGAGCTTGTTTACCAACTAAACGCTCTGCCATGTGTATAATTCCTCCTCAAATCTATCTTCTTCGTATAAAATGGTATCATCCGAATAGATGAAAGTCAATAATTAGACCACATACAACATAATAATTACTTTAAAATATGAAAGGTCCTTGAACACGTTTAATTGCGCTTCCTTTTCCATCCTAATCCCACGTATCACTAAAAAAAGAGCTTGCTCGCTGCAGCACAGATGCTTAGCGGGCAAGCTCTTATTCTTATTTACGCATAGCGTCTACAATCAGTTGGCCCATAGCCAATGTTCCGATTGCTTTGCTCTTATCGACAGCGATGTCGCCTGTACGGTTGCCTGCATCAAGCACTTCTTTCACAGCGCGTTCGATGGAATCCGCTGCATCGTGGTAACCGAAAGTCAGGCGGAACATCAAAGCAACGGATAGAATCGTTGCGATTGGGTTGGAGACACCTTGGCCTGCGATATCAGGCGCAGAACCGTGTACCGGCTCATACAAGCCAAAGCTGCCTTCGCCAAGCGATGCGGATGCCAGCATCCCGATGGAGCCTGTCAGCATTGCAGCTTCGTCGCTCAGGATGTCACCGAACATGTTCTCTGTCACGATGACGTCGAAGGAAGATGGACGACGCAGCAGTTGCATTGCACAGTTGTCTACAAGCACGTGCTCAAGCTCAACATCCGGATAGTCAACCGCAATACGGTTAACCGTTTCGCGCCATAGGCGGGAAGTTTCCAGAACGTTTGCTTTGTCAACGGAAGCAAGTTTTTTGCGGCGTGTGCGGGCAATGTCAAACGCTTGACGAGCAATACGCTCGATTTCAGAAACGTTATATGCGCAAGTATCTACAGCTTCTTGACCGTTCGCTGTTTCACGACGGAATTTCTCACCGAAGTAGATACCGCCTGTCAATTCACGAACAACGATCAGATCCGTTCCTTCAAGTACTTCCGGTTTCAATGTGGAAGCTTCTTTCAAGCAGTCAAAGATGAAAGCCGGGCGAATGTTAGAGAACAAACCAAGCGCTTTACGAATACCCAGAAGACCTGTTTCCGGACGCGTTTCTTTCGGGTTGTTATCCCATTTCGGTCCACCTACAGCACCTAGAAGAACAGCATCTGCGGATTGACAAACTTTCAATGTTTCTTCCGGAAGTGGTGTACCTGTTTGATCAATGGCAATTCCACCGAACAAAGCATGCTCTGTTTCAAATTGGTAACCGAAAAGCTCTTCGGTACGCTTCAATACTTTTTCCGCTTCTGCAACGACTTCTGGACCAATGCCGTCTCCAGCGATTACAGCAATTTTTTTCACATCTGCCATGACTGTCATTCACTCCTTAAATTAGTAAAGCTGCTTGGTAAGCATCTCTATCGACTATATGATGCTCTCATTGTAACATAAGATAACCCTTTTCATTAGATATAAAAGCTATTGCTTTAATAGGTTCCTCCTATAACAGCAATCTAGCTCCTTTTAAATACAAGGATATTGACACATTTCCGAGTAGTAACTATAATGGTTACAATGGTGGTGAATGATTTTGAAACAAATCAGTACTCGTTTTTCAATCGCTGTACATACACTTTCCCTGATTGCAGTCAGTTCGAGTGAGGACTGTACAGGTGATTACATTGCGGGAAGTGTGAATACCAATCCTGTGATTATCCGAAGAATTATGGGTTTGTTGAAAAAGGCAGGATTAGTGGAAGTACGTCCAGGGGTTGGGGGCGCTTCTCTGCTCAAAACACCGGAAGACATTACGCTTCTGGATATTTACCGGGCTGTACACGTCATTGAAGATAACCAGTTATTCCGATTTCATGAAGATCCGAATGAGGGGTGCCCTGTCGGGAGGAACATTGAATCCGTTCTTCAGTCGGAGCTCAGCGAGGCTCAATCCGCTATGGAACACAGGCTGTCACAGACAACTTTGAGTCAACTTACCGAGAAGTTCAAATAAGTAAGAGCTCCATATAGAGAGCTTTTATTTTATATATAAGTTGTAACAATTATTGTTATAACGAAGATGATTACAACACATAATTTTAGGAGGATAAGAACATGAAAATTTTAGTCACAGGCGCAACAGGAAAATTGGGATCGAGAGTAGTAGACGTTTTGTTGAAAACAGTACCGGCAAGTCAACTGGCTGTGAGTGTCCGTAATCCGGAGAAAGCCGAAGGATTGCGTGCTCGCGGCGTAGATGTTCGCCTGGGGGATTTTGATCGTCCAGAAACCTTGCAGACTGCTTTTACAGGGATCGATCGCTTATTAATCATCTCGGCGGATGGAGATACAGAAACAAGAATTCGCCAGCACAACAATGCTGTAGCTGCTGCAGAGCATGCTGGCGTTACATTTATTGCCTATACCAGCATAGCTAATGCAAGTGGCAGCACCAATTTCCTGGCCCCGGTGCACCGTACAACAGAAGAAGCTATCGTCAAAACCAGCATTCCTTATACCTTCCTGCGCAACAACTGGTACTTGGAGAATGAACTGTCGAGTATTCAAGGCGTGATGGCTGGAGCTCCTTGGGTGACCTCTGCCGGTTCTGGCAAGGTGGGTTGGGCACTGCAGCAAGAATACGCGGAGGCGGCAGCGGCTGTGTTAGTCGGGAACGGACACGAGAATAAAACCTATGAGCTTTCAGGTCAATTACACACGCAAGATGAGCTCGCATCTGCACTTGGTGAAGTGCTAGGCAAGGAAGTTTCTGTGCAGCAAGTCGATGATGCCACTTATGCGGATATTTTGAAAGGCGTAGGGGTTCCCGACTTCGTTGTCCCTATCCTTGTAAGTATTCAACAAGGTATTCGGGAAGGTACGCTTGAGATCGAAAGCGATGATTTCGAGAAGCTGCTCGGCCGCCCGGCAACGCCAATCCGTGAAGCGCTGGCTCAGATCGTTAAGTCGTAATTTACAATTGGAAAACAGAGCGGTAGTCTAGGAGTTTTTTACGTCCTTACTACCGCTCTGTTTTATACAAATTCACGTTTATTTTTACCTTTCACTAACTAGGCTTTACAATCATAAAAATGAACAAAATAAGACCAATAGCCGATGCACCATAGAAATATTTGCGTGCCTTTATCCATTGCATGAGCTGCTCGGCTGGCAAGTTCGAAGCCTTTTGATTGGCTGGATCGAGTACCCAACCTCCGAGCTTTTTCTGATAGGGTGTAGCGAAACCAATAGCAATAATTTGAATCAACACGTAAGCAACCAGCGATCCGAACAGCCAAATTTGCATGAAGGAGCCGTAATCGCCCAGCCAAATCAGCAGTAATCCTGTCAATACAGCAAGTGATCCTCCTATTTTCGGAAAAATCTCAAGCCGTGCTCCTACACGTAAAGACGAGCGAAGTTCATCCAGCGATTGATTTTTCCTAAGAAGCACATGAGCGAAATACGTCGGGCCAACCCCGATGATGGCTGAAAGCACATGGATCAGAACCAGAAGCTTCATTCTGAACACCCTTTCGCATGTAATATAAAGACAACGAACTGCTTCATCATACAATCGAAGGAATTGTACCATCCATGTTTAATTTGTTAGATCTGGTTTCCCGATCCAGTTAAATGATTAAGTTTTCATCAAATTTAGATTCGCAGCCATGTCGCATGCCAATAACAAAAGGACTATCTCAACAGTAGAAGCATCTACTCTCGGGATAGTCCCTTCTTTTTATACGCTTTGTAGGTAAGATTCCATGGCTTTCGCCAGTTTTTGCATACCAAGAATCGTGTTCTCACGATCTGTGTGTGTATAGTTCAGGCGCATCGTGTTGTACTGTGGGTTCTCCGCATAGAATGTGGACCCCGGAACAAAAGCTACGCCTTCTTTTACCGCAATTTTCAGCAGATCTTCTGCGCGAATACCTGGTGGAAGTTCCACCCAGATGAACATGCCGCCCTTTGGTTCTTCCCACTTCAGACCCGGCCAATTCAACTCTTTCAAAAGACCCGACATGAATTTCATCCGGTCCAAATATTGCTCACGAATCAAAGAGATGTGCGCGTCAAGATCGAAATGCTCAAGCAGATGATACAGGGTTTGCTGATCAATCGTACTGGAGTGCAAATCCGCCGACTGTTTGAAACGAGCGATTTGACGAATAAGCGTCTCATCCCCCATCACCCAGCCTGTCCGGAAAGCAGGTGCTACCGTTTTGGAGAAGGTGCTCGTGTACACCACATTACCGCCTTCGGCTTTACCGCCAAGCGAGAAAATGGATGGATACGTTTCATTCTCATCGAATTGAATTTCACCATAAGGGTCATCCTCAAGAATCAGGACATCTGCTTCACGGCAAATGTTCAGCAATCCTTGACGGCGCTCTAAGCTCCACGCACGGCCTGCGGGATTCGAAAATGTCGGAATGACATAAACCAGCTTCGGATTATGCTCAGCAACCTTGGCAGCCAAATCCTCAAGAATCATACCGTCGTTATCACTATCTACGGAGTAAATCTTCGCTCCTTTAGCTTGAAAAACTTGAATCGCCGCCAAGTAAGTCGGTCTTTCGACCAAGATGACATCGCCTTCATCAATGTATACGCGCGTCAACAAATCAATCGCTTGCTGAGAACCTGTCGTTAGCAGCATCTCGTCTGGCGTGACTTGCATGTTTTTGGCACCCATACGTTTGCATAAGGATTCGCGCAGCGGCTTGTACCCTTCGGTTAATCCATACTGCAGTGCTGACTTCCCGCCGCCAACAACTCGTTTAAACGCATCGCTCACCGCGTCCAATGGGAAAAACTCTTCCGCTGGCAATCCGCCGGCAAAAGAAATAATCGAGCTGCCTTGTGTCAGCTTCAGAATTTCTCTTACCGCCGAGGATGAGAAACCTTCTAGCGATTTAGAAAATCGATATTTCATAAATGGACGCTTCCTTTCGCATTTGTAGAAAGCACCCCTCCTCTAGCTTGGAGGTGAGGTGCTTATCTAGTAGTCCCGTGGACTTAGGGTTATTAAATCAACGTAACGTTGCTTCTATTGCTTGTTGGGGTTTTGCGTTTATCAATAAGTCTGTTCACAGCGTCCAGGTAAGCCTTGGCGCTTGCTTCCAGAATATCTGTCGAGATACCGCGTCCTTGAACGGACACATCGTTCTGTTTCAGAACGACATGCACTTCCCCGAGCGCATCTTTCCCGTGAGAGACCGACTTGATGGAGTAGTCATCCAGCTCGACTTCTTCCTTTGTCGCTTTGTCAATGGCGTTGTAAATCGCATCAACAGAACCATTACCCACAGCGCTTTCCGTCACTTCGCCGCCGTCTTGGAAACGAACGTGCACCGTCGCTGTCGGTGTCATTTGATTGCCGTAGGCCACTTGAAGCGTGCCAAGAGCGAAAATTTCCGGCGTTTCGATCAGTTTCTCTTCGATCAGCGCACGAATATCTTCGTCTTCCACCTGCTTCTTGCGGTCGGCCAAATCCTTGAACTTACCGAACGCCACGTTCACTTGCTCGTCTGCGAGGTCGTAGCCGAGGTCGATCAGCTTCTCACGGAACGCATGGCGGCCGGAGTGTTTACCCATCACGAGCTTACTTTCCTTGACCCCAATGGTCTCCGGGGAAATAATCTCGTAGGTCGTTTTCTCTTTGAGCATCCCATCCTGATGGATGCCGGACTCATGAGCGAACGCGTTAGCGCCGACGATCGCTTTATTGCCTGGCACCACCATGCCGGTCAGCTTGCTGACCAAACGGCTGGTACGGTAGATCTCGTTCAACACAAGCGAAGTTTTCGCTTGGTAGAAGTCCTGGCGTGTTTCCAGCGCCAGCACAACTTCCTCGATCGAGGTGTTCCCTGCTCGCTCGCCAATGCCGTTGATGGTGCCTTCAATTTGATCGGCACCATTCAGAACCGCCGCTAGCGCGTTAGCCGTCGCCATGCCAAGATCGTCATGGCAGTGCGCGCTCAGTTGGATTTTCTCAATGCCTGGGACTGTGTCCTTCAGCATTTTGAAAATATTCCCATAGTCGTACGGTGTCATATAACCGACTGTATCGGGAATATTCACGACCGAAGCGCCGGCGCGGATCGCCATTGCTGTTACTTCTGCGATGAAATCAAGCTCCGTACGTCCGGCATCCTCGAGTGAAAACTCGATTTTGCTGAAATACTTCTTCGCATATTTAATCGCAGCTTCCGCTGTCTCCAGCACTTGGTGCTTTTCCATCTTCAGCTTATGCTTCCGATGGATCGGGGACGTCGCCAGGAACAAATGAATGCATGGGTCTTGAGCGCCCTGCAGCGCTTCACGGACAGCCTCGATATCCGTCTCCTTCGAGCGGGACAGACCGATTACAGAGGCGTTCTTAATCGCTCTCGCTACGGCATTAACGCCTGCCAAGTCACCAAGTGATGCAGCCGGGAAGCCGGCCTCCATCCGATCGACACCCAGCTTCTCTAGTTGAAGCGCGATTTCGACCTTCTCCTGTGTGTTCAGGTTCACGCCTGGCGATTGTTCTCCGTCTCTGAGCGTTGTATCAAAGATGTAGATTTTGCGCACCATGGTCACCTCCTAAAAGATTCTTTGTAAATGAGTTACAACCTTACCCTAACTGCTGACCGTTCCGTTCTTCCGTATTTGTCTCCGATCGTTCCTTGAAACCGTGTCCCCTGATTTGAATAAAACAAAAAGTCGGGACACGTTTTCAAATACGAACGCTACGCTTCTCCGACAAACACTGAGCCCTCCACTTGGCATTTCAGGGAAGGTTCTAAAAATTTACAGATTAATTTTTACTCGTCTACATAGTATTCACAGGGAGTGACTGGGAAATTCTCCGCAATCACTCCCTGTGGGATGAATAACTATATGATTCAATAAGGCATTACATTACTTTTTGATCCAGTGCATCATTTCGCGCAATTGAGCACCCGTAACTTCGATTGGGTGTTGAGCTTCGTTGCGGCGAGTTGCGTTCATGAACGCGAAGTTGGATTGGTTCTCCAAGATAAAGTCGCGAGCGAATTTACCTTGTTGGATGTCAGCAAGAACAGCTTTCATCTCTTTTTTCGTTTCAGCTGTGATGATGCGAGGTCCTGTTACGTAGTCACCATACTCCGCTGTGTTGGAGATGGAGCTGCGCATGGAGGAGATTCCGCCTTCATACATCATGTCAACGATCAATTTCAACTCGTGCAAGCACTCGAAGTAAGCCATCTCAGGTGCATAACCAGCTTCAACCAATGTTTCGAAACCTGCTTTAACCAGTTCAGATGCACCGCCACAAAGAACAGCTTGCTCACCGAACAGATCCGTTTCTGTTTCTTCACGGAAGGAAGTTTCGATAACTCCTGCGCGAGTACAGCCAATACCTTTCGCATAAGCAAGTCCGATTGCTTTTGCATTGCCTGTAGCGTCTTTCTCGATCGCGATCAGACCAGGAACGCCGAAGCCTTCAACATAAGTACGACGTACCATGTGACCTGGGGATTTAGGAGCAACCAAGAATACATCTGTACCTTCAGGAGCTACGATTTGACCAAAATGGATGTTGAAGCCGTGGGAGAACATCAAAGCTGCGCCTTTTTTCATGTTCGGTTGAATGGACTCACGGTATACGCGAGCTTGTGTTTCATCCGGCATCAAGATTTGAATGACATCAGCGCGTGCTGCTGCTTCTTCAACGGATACAACTTCGAAACCGTCATTTTTTGCTGCGTTCCAAGAACGGCCTTCACGAAGACCAATAATTACATTCAAACCACTGTCACGCAAGTTTTGCGCTTGTGCGTGCCCTTGGGAACCATAACCAACAACTGCAATCGTTTTGCCTTTAAGTACCGCTAAGTCTGCATCTTTTTCATAGTAAGTAGTAACTGCCATTTCGTATAAATCCTCCTTTGATATGATGAATCCGTAATGTCTACCCCTTGAGTGGGTGTTTCAACGATTAACCCTGAACAACTAGCCTTTTAAAGCGCTAAAGAGTCTATCGCTCAAAGCCCCACTCAAGGAGGCTTTCCCTACTTTTTCACATTGTTGACTATTCTTTATTTAACTGAACCCCGAATCATCGCCGTCGCTCCCGTACGGGAGAGCTCACGGATACCGTATGGACGAAGCAATTCTACCATAGCATCTATTTTATCTGAATCTCCGACAACTTGCACGATAATTGAAGATGGACCAATATCGACAACCGCGGCACGGAATGTTTCGACAATTCCGAGTATTTCAGGACGCATGATAGGTTCAGCATTTACTTTAATAAGTGCTAATTCTCTAGCGACCATCGGGTTGGAGCTGAGGTCGATGACTTTAATGACATCAATCAGCTTGTACAGCTGCTTGGAAATTTGCTCCAAAGTGCTGTCATCCCCTGTTGTTACAATAACCATCCGGGAAAGTCCGAGTTCTTCGGACTCCCCTACAGTAATACTTTCGATATTAAAGCCTCTGCGTCCGAACAAACCGGATACTCGCTGCAGAACACCAGGCTGATTGTTTACGAGTACGGAAACTGTATGTTTAGTTGTCGTCATCATTCCGAATCCCCCATTAACATGTCGCTAATTGTATCGCCCGCTTTAACCATCGGGAACACGTTCTCTCCTTTTGGTACGACGAAATCAATCAAGACCGGTCCAGGTGTATCAAGCGCTTCCTGCCAAGCTTTTCTTGCTTCTGCCTTCGTCGTGGCACGCAGGCCTTTCACGCCGTAAGCTTCAGCAAGCTTCACAAAATCAGGGCTGCCGGCCAAATCAATATGACTGTAGCGGTTGTCATAAATGATTTCCTGCCATTGACGAACCATGCCAAGTACTTGGTTATTCAAAATAACAATTTTCACCGGAATATTGTTAATTGCACAGATCGCAAGCTCTTGCGCGCACATTTGAACGCCGCCGTCGCCATTGATGGATACAACCAGTTTATCCGGGTTCCCCATTTGAGCACCAATCGCGGATGGGAATCCAAAGCCCATCGTACCAAGTCCACCGGACGTTACCAAGGAGCGAGGGTTTTTGAATTTGTAGAACTGAGCAGCCCACATCTGGTGCTGACCAACGTCAGTTGTAACAATCGCTTCACCGTTTGTCGTTTCGCTGATCATTTCAACCACGTATTGTGGTTTCAATTCTGTTTCCGTATCACCGTATTTGAGCGGGAATTTCTCTTTGTTCGCTTGAACTTCAGCAATCCAAGCTTCGCTTTTCGCAGGCTTCGCTTTAAGATTCGCTAAAGCAAGAACTGCTTTCACATCGCCAACACACGGGATATCCGTTTTCACGTTCTTGCCGATTTCCGCAGGATCCACATCGATATGTGCGATTGTTTTCACCTTCGGTGCAAAACCGTCCAAGTTCATTGTCACACGGTCATCGAATCTCGAACCGATGGAAATCAGGAGGTCCGCATTCTGAATGGCTGTGTTCGCCGTGTACGTTCCGTGCATCCCCGGCATTCCAAGCCATAGCTCGTGGGCACTTGGGAAACCGCTGAGTCCAAGAAGCGTAGTCGCTACCGGAATTTGCGTAGCATTCACGAACTCGATCAGCTCTTTGGAAGCGTCTGAGTAAACAACGCCGCCACCTGCGATGATCACTGGACGTTCAGCTTCTTCGATCGCTTTAAGTAATTTGTCAACTTGCAGCTTGTTAGGCTGAACAGTCGGGTTGTAGCCGCGGATATTTACTTCTGTTACCGGCTTAAATATCGTTTTATGAGCGGAGACATCCTTTGGTATGTCAATGAGAACCGGACCTTTACGACCTGAGTTCGCAATATGGAACGCTTCATGAATGATGCGCGGCAGATCTTCTACATCACGAACCAAGTAGCTGTGTTTCGTAATCGGCATCGTAATCCCCGTAATATCTGCCTCTTGGAAAGCATCCGTACCGATAAAGTTCGTTGCAACGTTCCCTGTAATAACAACGAGTGGAACAGAATCCATATAGGCGGTAGCTATCCCAGTGACGAGATTCGTAGCCCCCGGTCCTGATGTAGCGATACATACGCCAACCTTGCCTGTGGAACGTGCATATCCATCGGCAGCGTGAATGGCTCCTTGCTCATGTCTTGTCAGTAGGTGGTTAAAATCGGAAAAGCCATGCATCGCATCGTAGATGTACAGAACAGCGCCGCCCGGATATCCAAAGACGCAGTCCACACCCTCCAGCAATAAGCTTCTTAGCAAAATCTCAGATCCTGTGATCAGGTCCGGCTTCATCAGCTTGTCAATCAGTTCTTCTTTCGACCTCTTTGGTTCAGTTTGAACATTCATTGTGATCCTCCTCTCAAAAAATAAGTCCATGTTATACTTCGAGCTTTCTTAGACAATAAGAAAAACCCCTGTTCATCCCGTACACGCACGTAACGTGTTAAACGGGACGAAAGGGGTTTAAGCTTCCGTGGTACCACCCAAATTTGCTACATGCCTCACAGCATACAGCCTTAGCAGGTATGTTCGCATAGAACAATACCCTCAGCACGATAACGTGTGCTTTTCCGATTCTCCCTAGTGCTTACAGACAATGCCGTAAGTCTTCAGGAAAACAGCTCCGAGGTGACTTCGTACGTAAGGGATTAAGGCGATGGTTTCAGCAGGTCCAACGCTCTCTGCGCATAAGTGCCCTTATGACTTCTTCCTCTTCATAGCCGATTTATTCGTGAACACCATCCGTTAAGATGATATTAGAGATTATTATATGCATCCCCGGAGCATTAGTCAATAGCATATCGAATAAAACAAACGAAAGTGAGGGAATATACTACCAATTCAGGAAATGAGGGCTTCGCTGATGACATCTTCTCTGCAACCCGCTCTCCCTTTAGCAACCGATTTGCATACGAACATCTCGAGACTGAGAGAAGCGCTTGGCGATTCTCCAGACTTCATTACTCGCCTGCTCGATGTGCAGGTTACTCAGGATCACCTCTCCGTTGCTTTACTCTACATAGATGGGCTTGTCCAATCAGAATCTATCCATAAGCACCTTATAGAGCCCTTATTAAATGTTCAAGCAACTGAGCAGACAAGCGAGCAATATTGCGGAGTTCACGAAATCCTGCAGCAAACCATTTCCGTTGGCGAGATCTATGAAGCCAAATATGATAGTGAGCTGCTGAATGCCATTTTAGAGGGCAGCACGGTTATTTTGATTGATGGATTCGACGAAGCCTTTTTCGCCTGCACGAACGGCTGGGAGAAACGAGCGATCGAAGAACCCCAATCGCAAACCGTGATTCGGGGACCGAAGGAAAGCTTCACGGAGGATATTCGAACAAACTTGACTCTGCTCCGCAGAAAAATCAAGTCGGCTGATCTTCGCTTTGAGAGCATGAAGATTGGCCGTTACACCCGGACTGAGATCATCTTGGCCTATCTCGATGGCGTCTCCAATGAAAAAGTGCTGAATGAAGCACGCAGACGGCTTAAGCTTATTGATACGGACAGCATTCTGGAGAGCGCGTATATCGAGGAATTTATCGAGGATAAGGGTTATACGCCTTTTCCCACCATGTTAAACACAGAAAGACCTGACACTGCAGCAGCCGGTTTGCTTGAAGGACAAATCATCATTATGGTCGATGGAACTCCTTTCGCTTTAATGGCTCCCGTATCGTTCTTTAAGTTCCTGCAATCCAGTGAGGACTACTACCAACGATATGATATCGCATCCTTCGTGCGTCTGATCCGCTACGCATCTTTTTTCGTCTCCATGCTGCTCCCGTCTCTCTATATCGCGATTACCACGTTCCATCAGGAGATGCTGCCCACAACACTGCTCATCAGCCTCGCTGCGCAAAGGGAAGGCGTGCCTTTCCCCGCGCTTGTAGAAGCGTTCCTGATGGAGATCACATTCGAGGTGCTGCGGGAAGCAGGGGTGAGGATGCCCCGCGTTGTCGGGCCCGCCATCTCCATTGTAGGCGCGCTTGTCCTCGGGCAAGCTGCCGTACAAGCCGGTCTCGTGTCTGCAGCGATGGTGATCGTCGTGTCATTTACAGCCATCTCCAATTTTGTCACGCCCGCGATTAACTTGGCTGTAGCAGCAAGGCTGATCCGCTTCATGCTTATGCTGCTTGCCGGTCTACTCGGATTGTTTGGGATTTTATTCGGCTGTATGTTCATTCTTATTCACATGTGTTCAATTAAATCGTTCGGACTTCCTTATATGGCACCAATTTCTCCGTTTATTCCGTCCAATGTGAAAGATATCTTCATTCGTCTTCCATGGTGGAAGTTAATCACGAGGCCGTTGGTACTGACCAAGAACGTTTATAGACAGCGTCCAACAGCAAAAAATCCAAAGAAAAAATAACTGCGCACGGAGGAGACTGGATGCATGCGAACCAAGCGCCGAGTGGTGTTGACAAGCCTGATCTCTTTCGTTATTTGCTGCTTATGCACGAGCTGTTGGGACCGGACTGAACTAAATAAGATCGCCATCACCGCAGCAACCGCCGTCGATTGGGAGAATGATCACTGGAAGGTCTCTTATCAAGTCGTCATCCCTCAGTCCATTTCCAGCACAGGTGGAATGGCGATTCAGCAGGCTCCTGTACTGGTGTTCTCAACGAACGGAGATTCCATCCAATCTGCCGTTCAAAGAGCCAGTTTAGAGATGCCTCGTACGATGTTCTTCGCTCATAACCGAGTCGTCGTCATTGGCGAAAGTGCAGCTCGGAAAGGCATTTCTCCCATCATCGACGTTTATTTAAGAAGCGCGAATTCCAGGGAAACCGTAAGCTTGCTCGTGAGCAGAGACGAAGGACGAAAAATCCTGGAGCAAATTTTACCGCTTGAAAAAATTCCAGGCGCAGCGTTAAGAAACATGGTGCTTAACGAGGACAAAACCGATGGCAACCTTAAACAAGTCATGCTTTATCAGCTCGCGATGAGGATGGCTAGCGATTCCGGCTACTCCACCATCCCTGAAGTGTTTATCTCAGGCAAGGGTATCGAATCGACCTCGATTGAAAATTTAAAGAGCACCAATTTCGATACCAAGCTCAAAATGGGGCGCATTGGCGTTTTTCAAAAAGATAAGCTCGTCGGCTGGATGACTGGACATGAAGGTTACGGACTCAGCTGGCTTAAAGGAGAGATCAATCAGTCCACCTTATTTTTCGGGTGCTCGGAGAAAAGTGAGAAATCTCGCTCCGCCATACGTATTACCAAGGCTTCAACCAAACTGACCCCCGTGAATATCCAAGGCAAGTGGATCATCCAAGCTGCGGTAAAAGCTAGCGGACAACTGCTTGAAAATGGGTGTGTGATTGATGCCTCAAAGCCAGAAGGCAGTCGTGAGATGGAGAAGCTCATCGGAGAAACAATCTCGGAGCTTATGTCGACTTCCTTACGTAAAGCCCAAAGCATGAAAGCAGATGTTCTTGGATTTGCAGGTCTTATCCATCGAAAGGATCCGAAAGCGTGGGAGAAGTTAAAGCCAGACTGGGAAGAATATTTTGCCCAAATCCAGATGGAGTCATCTTTCCAAATCGACATTGAGAACATCGGCATGAACAGCAAGTCCGTTAAGCAGCTTATTGAGATCGACAATCGCTAATGGCACTCGGAAGAAGAAGGAGTCTAACCGCATGGAACGAATCAGCAACTACCAAATTGCCGTTATGATTATTCTTTTCCAAATCGGCAGCACGCCTTTATTTGCCATTGGCAGTAAAGCGAAACAGGATTCATGGGTTGCTATGATCGTCGCGGCAATCATTGGCTTAATCCTGCTGCGAATGTTCCTCTATATCCAAAGCATCGCGCCGGATCAGTCTCTCATCTTCTTAATGCGGATGTGCTTCGGCAAAATAGCAGGCGGCATGCTAAGCAGCTGCTTTCTTATTTATTTTGCTTATGAATCCATGAGAAACGTGCGCGACTTCGGCGAAATCACAAGCGTCACCCTGCTCACGCGAACACCCAAATTTGTCGTCATGCTGCTCGTCATCCTGCTGGCCGCCTATACGATAATTATGGGCATTGAAACCTTTTGCCGCGTTGCCGAAAGTTTAATATTGCCGATAGTTTTTAGCTATAGCATCCTTTGTCTCCTCATTTTTGGTTCCAAATTAGTCAAGCTTGAGCGTATACAACCCATTATGGAAAAGGGCTTCAAGCCAATCCTAACGGCAGCTTTTCCCGATCTGGTCTCTTTCCCTTTTGGCCAAATGGTCGTATTTCTGATGTTTTGGCACCTCATGGCAGACAGCAATAAAGTGAAACGCATCAGCATTTTCACCTATCTTGGAGTAGCGGTATTCCTCGTTGGGATGAATATGATAAATGTGTTGGTGCTTGGCCCTTCCTTGATTGGCAACAGCACCTTGCCCTTTTTGCAGACCGTGCAGTTAATTCAGGTTGGCGATATTTTTGAACGGCTGGACGTCTTCGTGACCCTGCTGCTTTTTCTCGGCTTATTCGTGAAACTCACAGCGTTTTTCTGGGCGGCCTCTTATGGGGTTTCCCAGCTCACAGGCTGCAGAGCCAAGGTTTCTATCTGCATAGTCGGCTCTGTCATATTCGCCTCTTCCTTTCTAGAGCCTAACTACACCTATCACATCTGGTTAGGTCTAGCCGTGAGCGTTAAGCTGTTCCCCATCTTTCAAATTCTGCTCCCTCTCGCCATGTTCATCGCCATTTTATTCCGCAAGCTCAAGAAAAATCCACCTTCAGAGGACACCCCAGCCCCCCGCGAGAATGCGTGTTAAAATAAAAAAAGCTTGCCCCCTTGCGGGGACAAGCTTCCTGTACGCGAAGCCAAGCTTACGCGTTTACTTTTGCTTTTGCAGCTGTTGCCAAATCGTTGAACGCTTTAGCATCGTTTACAGCCAAATCAGCCAAGATTTTGCGGTTGATGTCGATACCAGCCAATTTCAGGCCGTGCATCAATTTGCTGTAGCTCAAGCCGTTTTGACGAGCGCCTGCATTGATACGAGTGATCCACAGTCTGCGGAAATTACGTTTCGTTTGGCGACGGTCACGGTAAGCATACACTAAAGATTTCATTACTTGCTCTTTAGCTGTTTTAAATAAACGGTGTTTGGAACCGAAATAACCTTTTGCCAATTTCAAAATTTTCTTACGACGATGAGCGCGAATAAATCCGCCCTTGACTCTTGCCATTGTTAACTACCTCCTGGGATGTATAAATAATGTTCGAATGCTAAAGAATTAACCTTTGATTAGTGTCAGTTGTTGTTGCAAACGACGTACATCGCCAGGAGCCATTACTGGGTTCGTGGACAAAACGCGTTTTTGCTTGGATGATTTACCGGAAAGCAAGTGGTTCTTACCTTGTTTGTATCTCATCACTTTGCCTGTGCCAGTAATTTTGAAACGGCCTTTCAGGCTGCTGTGTGTTTTCATTTTCGGCATGGTGTGTTGTTCCTCCTAATTTAGTATACCGCCTAGGTTGTTGCCTTCGGCGTTAAGATCATGATCATGCTTCTTCCCTCAAGCTTAGGAGCGCGCTCCTGTGAGGAAATGTCGGCTGTTTCAGTAGCCAGACGTTCAAGCACTCTGCGACCAATCTCCGAGTGCGCTATTTCGCGCCCGCGGAACCTGACGCTGGCTTTCACTTTATCGCCATCGCCAAGGAACTTAATCGCATTGCGAAGCTTCGTTTGGAAGTCATGCTCATCAATTGTCGCGCTTAAGCGAATCTCTTTGATATCCACGATCTTCTGGTTCTTACGAGCTTCTTTCTCTTTCTTCTGTGTTTCGTAACGGAATTTACCGTAATCCATAATGCGGCATACCGGCGGCTTCGCCGTTGGTGCCACATTTACCAAATCCAGGTTCGCGTCTTGTGCGATTTGAAGAGCTTCGCGAATCGGCGTAATGCCAAGTTGTTCTCCGTCCGCCCCAATCAGGCGTACTTCCTTCACACGAATCTCATCATTAATCATATGGTCTTTGCTAATAGTGTTCCACCTCCAGAAAGTATGTACCTCTATCCAATATAAAAAAGATGTGGGCACGGTAACGGCCCACATCTTCATCAATAACAGGTTTAAGCAACCTATTGAGCATTCATGATGATTCATTCAAACCAGCCAACAGCGTAGTTGGTCAGGTGAGAAGCGGGCGCTTCTGCTTTTACTTGAAGTATAATATCATCTCGGTGAAGAAAAGTCAACTGACTTGTTTACTTTTCATTTCATCCAGGCGAATGACGCGTGTATGCTCCGTGTGGCTCCATTGCTTGTTGTTTTGCGTAAAGAACGCAAAGAACGTAATCGGCCACCAAGAGACCATAAACACAGGATATAAGATTAAATATT
The DNA here is from genome assembly GCF_032461945.1 of Paenibacillus violae. Classification (NCBI taxonomy): domain Bacteria; kingdom Bacillati; phylum Bacillota; class Bacilli; order Caryophanales; family Paenibacillaceae; genus Paenibacillus; species Paenibacillus violae. The sequence continues at coordinate 255,263 of NZ_JAWCUD010000008.1, read as the reverse complement.
TATACACTTGGCGCGGCGCCTTCTCAATCATCATAGAGATTGGCAGCAGCACGAAAATGGCAAAACTCACAGAGTTAAAGAAAACCGGATTGATATCAGCAAGCATCGGTGTTTCGGACCAGCCCGGCGTTATGGATTTGATCCACAGCAGCACGGTGATAATCGCTCCGAAGAAGAAGTTATATACGTTAGCGGAGTAAATAGCCGCGTCAATCTTCGTCCAACTGCCTTCTTTGATACCTTGCCACAATAGCGGGAAGAAGTAACGCTTGGCCACGTCAAAGTGTCCTTGCATCCAGCGCAGACGCTGTTTGGCAGATGCTCTGAACGTAAGCGGCTTCTCATCGTAAACGAACGCTTCGTAATTGTAAGTCGGTCTAATTCCCATTTTGATACAACGCATCGAGAACTCCAAATCCTCAACCAGGCTGGTAGCTCCCCATCCAATCTGCTTTAACAGCTTGGACTCAAAACACATGCCCGTACCGCCTAAATAGTTGGCAAGGCCCAAGTTCGTGCGGGGCATCTGCCAGAAACGGTTTGCAAAATAATACGAAATTGCGTAGGAGCCAGTAACCCAAGAATCGTTCGGGTTCTTGCTATCTAAATAAGCCTGAATAACTCTGGAGCCGGAACAAAGATCATTGTTCATGTGAATCAGGTAGTCCGGGCTGGCGAGATTGTCGGCATCGAACATGACCACCGCGTCATACTGGCGTTCGCGCTTCCAAAGCTCCTTCAGCATCCATTCAATCGCATAACCTTTGCCTCGTAGATTCGGGTTGTGACGCTCCATGGCATAAACGCCATGACTGCGCGTAATTGCAGCCGTGTTATCCGTACAGTTATCACAAATCACGAAGATGTCATAGAGCTCTTTGGGGTAATCCAAAGACTTCAGATTCTCGATCAATGCGCCAACGACTTGCTCCTCGTTATGAGCTGCAACCAGGACAGCAAACGATTTTTGCGGCGCAAATTTCTGTTTGTTTCTTGGACGGTACCATCCGAAGAATGTTAAAAAAAACTGATACGCACCGACGAGCGCCAAGCCAATCTGAAACGTAAGCACAATCTTGTCAAGCATGAAGCAAAGTCCCCCTTTTTGTTTATGCACACAAGCTATCTTTTTATACGCATAGTGCGCAATTATGTACAGGTGAATTAACCGTTCTTGATTTTCCTCTCTTTCCCCCTATTTGTCAAAGTCTACAAAAACCGAAAAATAGCCAGTTCTCAGAGATTTAAGGGGAACGGACACATACTTTGCCGTATGTGCTTGAAATCAGATCGTTAAAGTCCTGTTTTCAACGTTTTTCATTTTATTGTGTACAAAAAGTTCACCATTTAGACCAACCAGCAACCCCTCATGTGTTTCGGGTTTATTATAATTCACCCGAGCTTCTCCTGACAACTTTTGCCGGGTTCAATCAAGCAACGGTTCCTGTAAGCTTTTCAGAGGTATCCTTCATAACATTCGCTGGGTTTCCACGCAGAGAGTCCGTCATCGGAAAAACTCATTCACAAGCACCATAACGCCCGACTTACAGCATAACGGACTTCGCAACGTCGATGCCATACGACCTAAGCACTGACTTTCTTTCGGGCATTTTCAGCCTGAACCGCGCAACGTCGACATCAAATCCAATAAATCCCAATTTGAAAGGGGTTACAAAACAATCGTTCTAGGCCCAATGGAACGGGATAGCACTTCGACATTTAGGGTAAAATAAAAGGAATACTCTACCATTATTTCCATCATTACTTCTTTTTACCCGACCTTAAAAGTGTAAACGTATATTTCTAAAAATTTATTACTGCGTTAATCTCCTTTTAATAAATGATCTATATAATTTGAAATAACAGATATCTCAAGTTTCGAAGGAGGCTACTACTCATGAGCAGAGTCGTGAACTGGCTTCAGCATCATGAAACACGCATGTTCCACTTTGTGAATCAACGTATTCAGCACTTCTTCCTCGATCATTTCTTTTCTAGAATTACGCATTTAGGAGGAGCTACGGCGACGATCGTGATTTCACTTTGCTGTGCTTTATTTGGGCAAGGAGCACTGCAAACCGCTGGTATTCAAGCTCTAATCGCCTTAACCATCAGCCATATACCGGTTGCTATCATTAAAAAGAAATATCCGCGGCTCCGCCCTTATCTCGTACATCCTCAAACGATTACGTATAAAAATCCATTAACGGATCATTCTTTTCCGTCCGGACATACAACCGCTATTTTCTCGATCATCATTCCGTTTATAGCAGCCATGCCTATCCTGGGAATCATTCTTTTGCCGCTTGCATTTATCGTTGGTCTATCACGTATCTATCTTGGGCTGCATTATCCTTCCGATTGTTTCGTCGGCAGTTTGATCGGTACGGCAGCAGCACTAACAACTGTAGCTCTATGGGGGTAAAATGAATGGATGCTGGGCAGGGTAAAAAGCGGGTTCTCATCCTCTCCGAAGGTTTCGGAGCAGGTCATACGCAAGCAGCTTATGCGCTCGCAGTAAGCTTAGAAAAGCGATGCACAACGATTGAAACACGTGTATTAGAACTGGGGTCTTTCCTGCATCCGACTATTGCGCCATGGATTATCCAGGCTTACAAAAAGACGCTGACCACAAATCCCAAACTTTATGGTCGATTATACCGCTCTCAGTACAAGAAATCGTTAAATCCGTTGACACAATTAGCACTGCACCGCATTTTCTACGCACAGACCGCGGAGATTATCCAGAACTGGGCTCCCCAAGCAATCGTCTGCACGCACCCTTTTCCCAGCGTCGTCGTGTCTCGGCTCAAACGAGCCGGCCTTGCCATTCCGCTGTGCACAGTCATTACGGATTATGACGTACACGGAACATGGGTCAGTCGTGAAGTGAATAAGTATATGGTCTCGACAGAGGATGTCAAAAATAAGCTGCTTGGTCGGGGAATCCCCGCGGCTCAGGTCGAAATTACAGGGATCCCTGTCCACCCAAGTTTCCGTGTAGCGCACGATAAAGCCATCATCCGACAGCAGTTCCAATTAGCCGCGATGCCAACAGTACTCGTCATGGGCGGCGGTTGGGGTCTAATCGGGGGCGATTCGCTCAGTGAGCATCTCGTTGCCTGGAGAGACCGCGTGCAGTTCATCTTTTGCCTAGGAAATAACGCCAAAATATTAGCGAAACTCTCCGCGGACGAACGGTATCAGCACCCGAACATCCGCCTGCTCGGATTTACGCCAGACATTGACAAATTAATGGAAGTTTCGGACTTGTTGGTTACCAAGCCAGGTGGAATGACCTGTTCAGAAGGTCTTGCTAAGTCCATTCCGATGCTGTTCTACGATCCGATCCCGGGACAAGAGGAAGAGAATGTGCACTACTTTACCGAAAAAGGATTCGGTGAACCTATCCGGTCCGCCGATACGATCTCGAACTGGTTGTCGATGCTCGTCAGCCGCTATACGGATGTCCAGGCCAGACGCGTATGGAATTACCGTCAACGAATGAACACGCCTTCAGCGGATTGTTCAGAGGTTATTCTGCAAGTGATGGGCTAACCTATCATTAAATGTACAAAGAGGCTGCCCCTAAAGTCATCAAATGACGAAGGGGAGCCTCTTTTTTGGTTTTTTATGGCGAGATAACGATGAGTTTATTCCGCTTTCGCCTTGTTCAATTGATCGAGATGAGCGGCCAGCACGTCCTGACCAATCACCACTTCACAACGAAGGATGTTCATACCCTTTGTGGCGAATTTGGTTTCGTATTCCGTCATGACATGATCCGGGTGGAACCCCTCAGCATGTAGGTTCAAAGAAATATTGCGCATTCTTAAACCCATATCGGCAAAAGAATTCAACGAGAATTCAAATAGTGACTGCGAATCTGTTTTCAAATGAATCTCGCCGTTTTCGTTCAAAATTTGCTGATATTTAGCCACAAAACCTGGATGTGTCAGACGTCTCCGGGCATGCTTTTTCTTCGGCCACGGGTCACTGAAGTTCAAATACACCCGCTCCAGTTCACCTTCAGCAAAAGCTTCTTCAATATGTTCGATATTGAACAGCATCAGCTTCAAATTCGGGATGTTATTCACTGATTCTGATTCTTCCTCGGTATTAATCTCATGAGCGATCTTCGCTTTCTCACTCGCTTTGCGGATCAGCTCATCATACATATCGACGCCAATGAAATTAATATCGGGGTATTTCTTGCTCATTTCACTGATGAAACGCCCTTTCCCCATCCCAAGCTCAGCATGAATAGGGTTATTATTGCCAAATAACTCCGCCCATTTGCCCTTATAATCTTTGGCATTTAGAACAACGAGTTCTTTCTGGCGTTCAATATCTTCTCGAATTCCTTTTCTTCCCCGTAACCGCATCTATTATTTGCCTCCTACACGTACAAGCTATCGAATACAAATCATAGACCATTCTTGGGAAAAAATCAAAGGGAATTGAACTTCTTCACAGTAAGTAAGTTCAACAGTCAAGGTGTCTCTCGATAAAGTAGTTTCGGTTTAAAGAGATAGCTTTATGAATGGCAGATCATGAGAATAACATAAAAAAGCTTATTCAGACTCATGCCAGATTCCGTTAGCAACGTTCTATGTTGTATTTTTTACAATCATTTAGCTGTAATTGGGCCTTAGCCCGCCCTTATGTTGTACTTCATACAACGATATAAGCACTAAACTGCTTATATCTCACCTTTTCGCAACAAATCGATGTATTTTGTGCAACGAAAGACAACATTCGCCGTCAAATCAAGCATTTTTGTTGTATATAATGCAATGTAGGCCTGGCCCTATTATGGGTAAACTTCGCCTACACAACAAAAACGCCCTCCATCAGGAAGGCGTCCATTGTTCATTCGTTATTTGTAACTCTCATCTCTGTTTCTATTGCCACCTCTTAATCCTGCTAACCCTATTAACCCTATCAATCCAAGCCATCCCCAGTTCATGCTCTTGTCAGATGACGTGGTCGCATAAGCGCGATAAGATGACGTATCATAATTGCCGCGATTCGTTCCTGTTGTGCTTGTTGTGCTCATCCGGTCCATGAGATTATTGCCATAGCCATTGATTTGACCTAACACGCCAGTACCCGTGCTTTTTCCCGTATACGTGTTAGTCGTTGTTCCGTCTGGTCTGTACAAGCCATCATATCTGTGTGGATTAGTAGTTGGAGCCACAGCATTTGGACTTGTAATTGGAGTTGTAACTCCGTTGTACGTATTCGTGTTGGTCATCGTCCCCGTTCCGTTCAACAAGCCTGTTCCGACGCTAGTCCCCGTCGTAGCGTCATAAGTACTGCCCGAATAGCCCGATGTTGTCGTAGTCCCCGTCCCCATAGTCCCTGAAGTACCCGTATGAGCGTTCATTGTCGGTGTACTCATGTTAGCGTGCGCCCCAACTGCCCCAAAGCTCAATGCTGTCGTTAAAGCTACCGCCAATGTCACTGTACGAAACTTTTTCACTTTTTCATTTCCCCTCTCGGCATATGATCGTCATGCAAAGTTATCATGCTCCGATAAGCCCTCTTTTAACGGGGAAGTTGGTGGAAAGGCAGGGGTCGCTTTCATGTTTATTTTTCGCTACAATAGGGTGGAAGGAAAGGAGTTCTAATCTGATGTCTACAATCATACAAGAATCGCCTCAGCTCTGGGGGGATAAACGTTTCCATACATGGAATTATGAAATGCGCGAAGCGTTCGGCGGCAAAGTGTTTAAAGTCATGCTCGACGCAGGCTTCACTTGTCCGAATCGCGACGGCAATATTGCAACCGGCGGCTGCACGTTTTGCAGTGCCCGAGGCTCCGGCGATTTCGCCGGAAGCCGCCGCGACGATCTCGTTACGCAGTTTAACAAGATCAGAGATCTCCAACATCAAAAGTGGCCGGATGCCCAATATATCGGTTACTTCCAAGCTTATACGAATACGTATGCACCTGTGGAGCAACTGCGCGAGTATTATGAAGTCATTTTACAGCAGCCAGGCGTAGTTGGCTTATCCATTGCAACGCGGCCCGACTGCTTGCCGGATGATGTCATTGAATACTTGGCCGAGCTGAACCAGCGAACCTATCTTTGGGTCGAAATGGGCTTGCAGACCGTTCATGAATCAACGTCCCAGCTGATCAACCGCGCACATGACACTCAGTGTTATTTGGATGCTGTGGCTAAACTCAGGAAGCATAATATCCGCACGTGTGCGCACATTATTTACGGATTGCCTGGGGAAACCCATGACATGATGCTGGACACCGGCAGAGCAGTCGCTCAAATGGATGTGCAGGGCATCAAAATCCATTTGCTTCATTTAATGCGTAAAACACCTATGGTGAAACAATATGAAGCCGGACTGCTCCAATTTCTTGAAAAAGACGAGTATGTGAAGCTCATTGTCGATACACTCGAGTTTCTGCCACCGGAAATGATCGTTCATCGGCTAACGGGAGATGCTCCTCGCGATTTGCTGATAGGGCCAATGTGGAGCCTTAAGAAGTGGGAAGTGCTAAATAGCTTCGATAAACTATTAGCAGAAAGAAATACATGGCAAGGCAAGTATTGGAAAGGCAAGTCCAACAAATAAATAGCGGCTGGGATCAAACCCATTTCGATTTTGAACCGTTTCCTATTATATAGTGAGAGCTTATATGAAGGAGATGGGTGCGATGAAGAAAAGGGTTGGAGCAGCTTTTGTTGGGTTCATGCTAATCCTGTCAGGATGCGGAGCGGCGCCCGAAACAGCGGCGCCGGTTTCTGTATCGCCGTCACCGTCCGTGACGGCAAATGCCACACCTGCCTCTGCGGCGCAGGCGGCGACACCAACAGCCGCGGCTACGCCAGCGGCAGCTACAACAACGCCGGCCACGCCAGTGCCGGCGGCAAGCAGCACGCCGCAGCCTAGCGCAGCGGCTGCGACACCTAGCGCAGCGGCAGCAACCGCTGTGCCGCCAGTGGCGTCGGCTACGGCGAAGCCGACGCCGGTGTCAACACCAACGCCTGCGCCTGCAAGCGAGGCGCCTCCGCCATCCCCGAAGCCGCAGGCTACGGCGGATGCCGGTGTTACAAGCGCAGCGCAGGCTGAAGCGCTGTTCAAGAACAACTGCATGGCCTGCCACGGGGCTGGCCTTGAAGGAGACTTCGGGCCGAACCTGACGAAGGTCGGTTCGCGTAAAACCAAAGATGAGATTGTGCAGCAAATCATCAAGGGCAGTGGCGATATGCCACCTTTCCAGAAAGCCTTAAAGGCTGAAGAGATCGAAACGCTGGCCTCATGGCTGGCAGCCAAAAAATAACTGTCGCTCACCAGCACAACAGCATGGAGGCTTTCTTCATATGGGTTTTGTTTCTGTTTTAGGTTATGCTCATCAACTAATCGGCCAGCGTGTTCAACCAGGCGATACCGCCATTGACGCGACACTCGGCAACGGCGTTGACACCGTCTTCCTTGCGAAGCTGGTGGGACGCCGCGGCCGCGTGTACGGCTTTGACATCCAGCAGCAAGCGCTGGATCAAACGAAGATGCGTCTGGAGAAAGAACTTCCGGACGCATCTTCTTCTGTGCACATGAGCTTATGCAGCCATGCGCTCATGGAGACGGCTGTGCCGGAGGACCGCCACGGCAAGGTGGCCGCGGTCACCTTCAACCTCGGCTACCTTCCCGGGGCCGATCCAGTAACGATCACGAAGCAGGAATCGACGCTTCCTGCTTTGGAAGCCGCGCTCCGCCTGCTTCGCAAAGGCGGCATTGTAACCATCGTGCTCTATAGCGGGCACGACGGCGGCTCCGAAGAAGCTGCAGCCGTCGAAGCTTGGGCACAGCAGCTGCCGCTTGCAGCTTATCAGGTGCTTCGCTACCAATTTATGAATACTAGTGCGCATGCCCCCTATCTCTTGGCTCTAGAAAAAAGATAGACCCATGGTATAATGCTAGGAGAGTAGTAGGTTTACTCCTTTACTACCTATTAAATACATAGAGAGAAAGTAGGGATAGCAGTGAAATCATACCCGCTTCAATTTCAACCTGAAATGAAAGAACGTGTCTGGGGAGGCAGAGCCCTGGAGAAGTTTGGATTTCAGCTGCCGGAAGGCGCGATTGGCGAAGGCTGGATGATCGGCGATCACCCGAACGGAACAACGAAAGTTATTAACGGAGAGCTCGAAGGTCTTGGGTTGGACGAAATCCGCCAAAAATACGGTAAAACGTTATTCGGCACCAAAGGCTTTTCCGAAAAAAACGGACGTTTTCCACTCCTGATTAAACTTTTGGATTGTGAAGACGATCTGTCCGTTCAAGTTCACCCCAATGATCACTACGAACATTTGGCCGCGGGAGAGCTAGGCAAAACCGAAATGTGGTACATCCTAGACGCCAAACCCGGCGCCAAAATTATATATGGCATGAAGGAAGGCGTTACACGTGAAAGTTTAGCGCAAGCCATTAGCGAGAATCGTATTTTGGACTGCCTGCAGGAAGTTCCTGTAGAAGCCGGCGATTCCTTCTACATCCCTGCCGGTACTGTTCATGCGCTTGGCGCTGGCGTATTGGTGGCGGAGATTCAGCAAAACTCCGATACGACTTACCGTCTGTATGACTACAACCGTCCGGGACTGGATGGCAAACCGCGCGATCTTCATATTGAAGATTCACTGAACGTCATTGCTTATGAAGGTTCAGGCTCCACGCGCATGAAAACAAACCTGAGCGAAACCGGCACATGGTTAACGTTAGCCAAGTCTCCTTTTTTCATCGTGGAAAAAGGTTTGGTAGGACCTAAGTGGGAGCTTAGCACATCACCTGAAAGCTTCGTGATTCTCGTCATTGCTGACGGAAATGGCACGCTTCAATGGGAAGATGGCACCATCTCCACCAAGCCAGGCGACTGCTTCCTGCTTCCGGCTGACCTGGGCAGCTATGCGTTAGAAGGAAACATGACGGTAATTCGCAGCTACTTGCCTTAATACCTATCAAGCAACAGCCAGCCGTAAATGGCATACAAAAAGCGCTCCAACCGACATCCAATCGATGTGGTGGAGCGCTTTTTATTTAGGAATACCGTCTATTCTTCCGACAGGGAGCTTTCTTTTAAAATAACGTCGTGTGCGCCGCCCTCTACTAAGCTGGTTGCCGAAACAAGCGCAATTCTCGCTTTGCTTTTCAGCTCATCCAAAGTAAGTGATCCGCAGTTGCACATGGTGGATTTAATTTTGCCAAGTGTTTTATCCAAGTTCTCTTGGAGGCTACCCGCATAAGGGACATAGGAATCCACGCCCTCTTCGAATAAAAGCTTGCTTTTGCCGCCTGTGTCATAACGCTGCCAGTTGCGGGCACGATTGGAGCCTTCGCCCCAATACTCTTTCACGAAGTTGTTGCCTACCTTCAGCTTTCTGGTTGGACTTTCATCGAAACGGGCGAAATATCTGCCAAGCATCACGAAATCAGCGCCCATAGCTAAGGCTAGTGTAACGTGGTAGTCATGCACAATACCACCATCGGAACAGATCGGAATGTACGTCCCTGTTTCTCTGAAATACTCGTCTCTGGCTTCGACGACTTCCATGATGGCGGAAGCTTGACCGCGGCCAATCCCTTTTTGTTCCCGTGTGATACAAATCGAACCGCCACCGATTCCTACTTTCACGAAATCTGCACCAGACTCCACGAGGTAGAGGAAGCCCTCACGGTCGACAACGTTGCCGGCCCCGATTTTCACATTGAAATTTTCTTTCACGTACTGAACCGTTTCACGCTGATATTCACTGTAGCCATCAGAGGAATCGATGACCAGAATGTCTACTCCCGCCTCAACGAGAGCAGGAACTCTTTCTTTATAATCCTTGGTATTGATTCCCGCACCAACAATATAACTTTTGTTAGCATCAAGAAGTTCCATCGGATTTTCTTTGTGCTCATCATAATCTTTGCGGAAAACAAGCGTTTCAAGCTTCAATTGCTCATCGACAATCGGCAAGCAGTTCAGCTTGTGATCCCAAATTAAATTGTTCGCTTCCGATAAAGTAATTCCCGATTTTCCGTAAATCAGCTTATCAAAAGGCGTCATGAACTCACGAATCGGACGATCCAGCGGGTCACGGCTTTTGCGGTAATCACGACCTGTTACAATACCCAGCAGCAAGCCGTTCGCTGTACCGTCGTCCGTAATCGCTACTGTGGAATGGCCCGTCTCTTCTTTCAATGCCAGCACATCGCTTAATGTATGATCGGGCGTCAAGTTAGAGCGGCTTACGACGAAGCCAGCCTTATACCCTTTCACTTTCCGTACCATCTGTGCTTCCTCTTCGATCGACTGCGAGCCAAAAATAAATGAAATCCCGCCACAACGCGCCAAAGCAATCGCCATTCCATGATCGGATACGGCTTGCATGACAGCAGATGAAAACGGGATATTGAGCGAGATTGCAGGCTCCTCGCCTTTATTGAACTTGACAAGCGGTGTTTTGAGCTTAACATTCGCCGGTGTACAAGCCTTTGTTGTCAGGTTAGGAATTAACAGAAACTCGCTGAATGTGCGGGATGGTTCCAAGTAATACGTAGCCACTTTACAATTTCCTCCTCATCGATCCATAGGTAAATTTTTTCAATCGTATCATTGAACCTCACCTGTGGTCAATGGTTTTTTCAGGAAAACGTATATTTACCCCTTCCAGATCTGCGTTTCAGCCTCACCATTCATATATTCCATGTACGAAGGCGTGATGTCGAGGACGACGTAGTTGGGATCCTGCGGACCGTCAAACCACTTTGCCATCTCGTCTGTCCACAGCTTTTCACGCAGCGTATTATCTTTGCTTATCGTCGCTGTCCCTTGAATCTGCAAAATGTCAGAGGATTTCCTCCCATCATATCCGACCAGGATATGGACATTGGGATTGTCCTTCACCTCGTCCACTTTATCCGTCTTCCGATTCGTAGTTAGATACAGGGTCAGCCCTTCATGATGCAGCGCCATATAACGGACTTTCGGCTTCGTTCCTTCAACCGTGGCAAACGAACAAATTTTATTAGCGTCGAGAACTTGTTCAATCTGCTCTTCCAGTTTATTCTTTGTCTCGTTCATTCAGCAAAACTCCTTTCAGATCAGGTGCTAGTTTAGCAAGCAGCTTATGGGTCAACTCCCCTAGATTACCCTGAAAAGGCCTATTTTTATGCGAAAAAAAGCCCCTTCCCATCATCATGACGACGGGCGTGGGGCTTTTTTCTAGACAGTCGCCGTCTGGTGCAACGGCATACTGTAGCAGCTAGCCGGGAGCTGGGCATCCGGCGGGAAGTGTACGATAAGCAGCTCCTGACTGGAGCTGTCGATCTCACCTGTTTGCAGATAAGTCTGCAAAGCGAAAGGCAGTACCTCAAGCATCGCATGCTTGTGGAGATCTTTTTCATTGATGCGCAGCAGATGGAAGTCACCGCTTGCAAGTTCCGGCTGCTCAGCCAGAAGCTTGAGGTAAGCGTTCTGTTCGGACTTCTCCAATGTGAAATCCCACCAGATTTTACGCGGCTTATACTTATGTCCCAGGAAATAATCCAGCTTCATGAGACCTTCAATTACAGGCATGTTCTTCGCTTCGCGTTGAAGGAGGAACTCGCGCAGGCGGGTAAATAGATCCTCGAGCTGATGCCCGATTTTCTGCCAGCCTCGGCCTTCCCAGAAATCTCCGAATTCTTGGAAGAAATCGAAGGCCGACGCAAATTCATGAGCGATCAAATATTTGACCGTATGGTCCATGCGGTGTGCATTCCAATATTTCTCGAGCACGTCCTCTACCCGCTTGATGCGAATTAGATCCGTGAACGGCAGGATGTCATTGCCCAGAATTTCATACGGAGCATGATCCATATACACGTAGCCATATTTATGCGCGTCTTTGCGCATCCCGGTGCCGCGCAGCATTTTGAGGAACCCAAGCTGCAGCTCTTCCGGTCCTAGCTCAAAAACATCATTAAACGTCTTACGGAACGATTGGTAGTCCTCTTCAGGAAGACCAGCGATCAGATCGAGATGTTGATCGATTTTGAAACTGTTTTTCACTTTGGAGACCGTTCGGCTCAGTTTCATGAAGTTTTGTCTGCGCTGCACCAGCTCATTCGTGGTATCATTCGTCGACTGTACGCCGATTTCAAAACGGAACGTGCCCGGTGGCGCATTTTCAGCCAAATAATCGAGAACCTCCGGCCGCATGATATCCGCCGTAATCTCGAATTGGAACACGACGCCGCGGTGATTGGCAATCAGAAATTCGAAAATTTCCATCGCGTAGTCCCGTTTGATATTAAACGTCCGGTCAACAAATTTAATCAGCTTCGCGCCTGAATCGATTAAGTACAGAAGATCCGACTTCGTCCGTTCCATATCAAAGTAACGCACACCCACTTCAATACTGGAAAGACAGAATTGGCAAGAGAACGGGCAGCCGCGGCTCGTTTCGAAATAGACGACGCGGTTCGCTAAACTCGGCAAATCTTCTTTGAACCGATGCGGTGACGGGATGTCATCGAGCTTGAGCTTCGGTCTGCCTGGCATGAGCACGACTTCTTCGCCTTTGCGGTACGCAAGCCCGTACACGAAGTGATATTTGCGCGTCGTCGAAATTTCCGTCAGCAATTGGTGGAAGGTCTCTTCGCCTTCGCCCATAACGATGAAATCCACCTCTGGAATGCGCTCCATCCAGTAGTCCGTATCGTAAGATACTTCAGGGCCGCCGAGCACGATGAGGATTTCGGGCCTGATTTTCTTAATCATTTTAATAATATGAATCGTTTCTTCAATGTTCCAAATGTAACAGGAAAAGCCCAGCACGTCCGGCGCCTTCTGGTACAGGTCGGAGACAACGTTCATCACTGGGTCCTTGATCGTATATTCGGTAATTTCAACATCAAAATCCTTCTCGCAGAACGCTTTCAAATAGCGCAGCGCCAAGGATGTATGAATGAATTTGGCATTCAGCGTCGTTACTAGTACTTTCATTGTAAAAAGACCTCGTTCTATTCTCGTTTATCGTTCTCTCTAATTCTACACGAAAACCGAGGAAATACAAAGGAGCAGTGAAAGATGCACGCTTCGCAACGGTTATAACACCATATCATCGTCGAGCTGCGGATTTTCATAGGGAAACTGCAGATATGAGGCTTCTTGGATCGCATTTTTCCATCTTTCGGCATGAGACTGCAGCTGCTGTTCGACATCTTGAATCCTTTGTTGCAGATCGCTGCTGCTCTCTGCCGTGCCGCTTTGCAGCGCCTGCTGCAGAGATGTGCGTTCTTCAAACCACTGCGTTAATTGATATAAAAGCATAGGGAAAACCACCTTTTCTCACACATTGAGTACAAGTAAGTATTCCCTATGCCGGGGTTGCGCATACCGATGGCAAAACGTCGCCTCAGCCCGGGAGCTGGCTTCGCTGCCATTGAGTAACGCCGATTACTCCTGCTAATTGCCAGACTCCTAACCGCTTTCTAACAATTAATTGGATTTTCCACCGCTAATTTCACCAAATCTCGCAGATTCGTAGTTACCGATGAATTAGCTGGAGCTTCTACCACTACTGCACTCCATGCGGCAGAACAACGCAGATTAACGATAATTTTTCCATCTATCCCAGTTGAGGTGGTTAAGCTGACCCTACGAGAGCAACGCCCCATCCTGCAAAAGCAAAGCCTGCAGCTCGTCAATATCGATCTGGCCCGGCAGTACGCCGTGCTTAACGGCAAGACCGGCAGCCGAACCGGCCGCTTGCCCCGTTGCCATGCAGCTCGGAGTCAGGCGCGTCGTGGCTAACGCTTCATGCGTCGTCGAGATACAGCGTCCTGCGGTGAGCAGATTCTCGATCTTTTGCGGGAGCAGACAGCGGTAAGGGATGTCATAGGCGCCATCGCCTTTGACCCAGGCTGCCGTCACGCCTTTGCCGGAAGGATCGTGGATGTCGATCGGATACCCGCTTCGCGCGATGACATCCTCAAAATGGCGGCCTTGCACGACATCGTCCACCTGCAAAGCGTACTGGCCGTCGATGCGGCGCGTTTCTCGAATGCCGATCTGGGCGCCAACCGATGAGATCGACGCTTTTTCGAAGCCAGGCAAGTTATTTTTCATGAACTCCGCCACCATCAACACCTGCTTGCGTCCAAGCTCTTCCGCTTCGGTCAAATCCTCCACGTTAGTACCGTCAAGCCCTTGTACACGCGTAGTGTTGACCAGCACTTCGTCGGCTTCAGGTCCAGTGAAGAAGAGCACCTGATCGCGATTAATCGGCAAATTCGCTTCCTTCCAGTGCTTGAAGTAACCCAGAACACCGGACAATGGCAGCTCAGCCAGTTCGGAGAACGGTGTTTTTTTATAAAACTCATCCGGATGATCGAGCATGTACTGCTTCACGCCGGCCAAGTCCACGCCGCGCATACGGAATTTCATCGTCATCGGCTGTGTCAGCTTATCCCCGTCACGGCCTTGCAGGCACGGAGCGCCAGACAAGTAAGCCAGATCGGCATCCCCCGTCGTGTCGATAAATACTTTACCACGCACATCGATTCTGCCGGACTTGGACGTAAGCTGCACCGTTTGAATACGGTTATTCGCGGTCTCCACTTGATCGACAAAGCTGTGGAATAGCAGCTTAACCCCCGCTTCCTTGAGCATATCCACCGCCAGTACTTTGTAAATCTCAGGGTGATACGGCGTTATGGTGTTCACGAAGCCAACGGTGTCTCGGAGATGCCCCGGGGAAGCATTCATCGCCATAAGACGATCGATAATCTCCTGAGCAAGTCCTTTGATCACCTGCTTGCCGTCCGTCGTATGAAAGGTCATCCAGGGATATACAAGGGCAGCCGTGGACATCCCGCCAATAAACCCATACTTTTCGATTAAAACCGTCTTAGCCCCGCTCCGCCCTGCAGCAATGGCTGCATTAACCCCTGCCGGACCGCCCCCAACTACAACAATATCCGCTTCTATGATTTTGTTCATTTCAATCTCTCCCTTGTATCGAATTCTGAATTCAGGCTGTTTTCTCGCTTTTCCCAAGTATAGATGAAATTTAACTTTCAATTTAGTTTAAAATTAGTTTAAAATTACTACATACTTGTACAAGGGGACTCCGGAACTTATGCGCAAAAGAATAACACTCCATGATCTCGCCGCTCAGCTTGGCTTAACGATTCAAACGGTGTCCAAGGCACTTCGCGGATTGCCTGGCATGTCTGAACAAACACGCAGTGAAGTATTTAAGCTTGCGCGCGAGCTTGGTTATATGACCAAAGACCAGAAGCAAACGCTGCAGCTCGATCATATCTCTCCGTACCCTGTCGTTCAGCGCAGATTTGTACTCGTTCAAAACAAGATGTCATTGAATTTCAATCGCTTGCTGCTGCAAGGCCTCCATGAACGGTTCATGGAATTTGGACATACCGTCCAGCCGCTGCTTATCCCGCCCGATCTGAAGCCTTCACAATTTCAAAGCTGGGCGGAAGATCAGGAACTGCTATATGCAGAAGGAATTTTCATAGCGCCGAGAATGAATCACGATCTATTGGAGCAGAAGCTGCTGGAGCTGCCGCTGCCACGGATTCTGCTCAATTTCCCCCCACCGGAATCAAAAGTGGATAGTGTCATTTGGGATGTTTACGAAGCGATGTTCCAGGCCGTACGCAGGTTAGTTCGAATGGGACATCGGAATATTCTGTACGTGGGAGATACGCAAGATCAGCGGGGGTTCGTTATTCGATGGCAAGCGTTTTGCGAAGCCATGAAGGAAGCCGGCTATGCAGTCGATATGCGGGAACACGTGACCAAACGCGATGGCACAGACAAGTGGCTGCAAGATGTGGAGCAGCTCTATCAACAGCGCAAGCCTACAGCTGTTATTTGCGGCATCGACGAAGAGGCGGCGCCGGTTTACTATACCCTGCGCCGAATGGGCGCCCAAATTCCGCAGCAATGCTCATTCGTCTCGCTGCTCAACGAGCAAACCGACACGCTGCCGCTGTGCTCACGCCCGCAGCTGCCCATCCGGGAATCGGGGTATCGCGCCGCAGACCGCATGCTCTGGCGGATTGCCAACCCGCATTTACCCTTCGAACATGTGCGGCTGCAGGGGGAGTTTTTCATGGGGAGCACACTATCTGTGCATAAGTATAACGAATAAAAAAGAGGGCAGCTTGACCAAGCTCCCTCTTACTCTTCTTCACTGGTATAATAATTAGCAAGCTTCTTAAATTCGGCTGCTTTCATGACATTGCCCCTCTTCTTCTCCTGTCCGGACATCCAAGCGGCAAGAACGCCCAGCCTGAATTCTGCTCTTGCTTTTTTCTCAATGAACCATTGGTCAAAAATACCTGGCATAATTTCCTTATTGCGCATAAAACGAAACAATCTTTTACAGCTTTCATACATCTCCGCTTCGTTATCCTCATGATGCAAAGTCTGTTTGATATGTTCAAAAAAATCAAGTAGATCGCACTCAATCTTGCATTGCAAATATAAATGCTTACGATCCGTTTTCAAAATTGAGTTTTGATCTTGATCATAGGTAAGCAACTTTTTCAAATAGTTAAGATAGACCTTTAAATTTTTCAGGGCAATAGGCAATGGCAGCGATGGAAATATCGCATCACACAGATCTTCTCTGGTTGAAGACGGGTGTAAAACCAAATAGACGAAGATGTTTTGGGCATACCGTTTGTTCCAGCCATCCAAAATTTCTTGTCCGTTCACGCTCACCCGAAATCCGAATAAAAGTTCCACTTTCACGACGGGTACCGGATTTTGTCTGCTAGGGATCAACGTTTGCAGGTAAGAATCCCACATGTGTTGAATGGAACTTGCCATTTCCGACGGCTCCACACCTTCAGTTTCTACTGGACGATTCCTCTTCCTTTGAATAAAGTCCTTGATCCACTCGACGGTTACATCAGGCTGATCGATAAATATGGCATTCGCCGCATTTGGAACGATGTAAAACGTAGCGTCCGGAATAAGCTCGGCCGTCATATTTTGGAAAGAAGAAGGATAAACTGTATCACATTCCCCAGCAAGCAGCAGAGTGGGACTTTGAATCCATGATAATTCACTAACAGGTCGTTGCTCAATGTGCAACTTAAATAGTTTCATGTAACTTTCAACGGGCACATCTGCATACATATTGTACAAACGCTGAGCTTCCTCATGCCGAAACGGATAGACCGTTAACGAAGGGAGAAGAAAATGTTGGAGCATATAGCCCATACCGTATTTTTCAATCAAATCCATATAGTTCTTAATGACAGTGCTCCCACTCGTCTCTGGAAACAGCACGTTAATCGAGATAAGGACGAGACATTTCACTAACTTAGGGTACCGGATGGCGAAGAAAATAGCCAAGGACCCTCCAAAACTATGTCCTATCAGATGAAAAGTTTGTAGATTCAAGTGCCCGATCAGCGTATAAATATCATGGACAAATAGGTCCCATGAGATCTCGCCTAAGGTTGATTCACTTTTTCCACATCCACGCAGATCAACAAGCAGAAGATGATAATCCTCTTTTAAGCCGTCAATCAAGTGTCCCCATCGTGAGGAGTCAAAACCGTTTCCATGAAAAAAAACGATCGTTTCTTCGGAGTCGCGCGTGGATGTAATAAATTCGTAGTAAAGGCTAACGCCATTGACTTGCGCAAAAGACACCGATGCACCACCATTCCGTTCTATGTTAGGTTCTATCATATAAGGAACGGGGCATTTAAACAATATGACTAGCTGTACAAAAATCTTTGGAGGTTTCCACCTTTCCAACAAAAAAAGCGCAATCCGCAGAGTGCACCTTCCAAAGCTTTCTATTTAATTCGCAATGCGCAGTGGCGTTTTCACAATAACCATGGCGTTCGCGATGGTCACTCTATAGCCCAGATTAACAGCCTCAGAAATAATCATGACAACTTGCTCTTGATGCAAAGCGGTTGCGGGAAAAAACTTTTGGTAAACGGTGCGAACATCCTCATATACCAACTCCAAAACTTCAAACGGAGGTAACACCGTGTTATAGTACTCATCAATAAAAGCATCGCTTTCTATAAATACATCTTCCGTAGGAAGGTTGTAGCCCCTGGCTTCCAGAACAAGTTTGGCAATCCGATTACCTTTAATTGCTGCATAACAAATAATGTTGTCTCTAAAAAGCTGCATTTCTTCCGGATTCAAAATCTTCAATTGCGGCGCTGCACCCGTCAGGAAAACCTCCCACATGGTTTCCAGCATAACTTGCATATTCTGCAAGAGCGTGTCCGCACGGTCGTCGATCGCCGCTTTCGTGTTGCACAAAATCGTTTCACGGTTCTCATTTAATCGCGTATTCACAGTTGCCATATAGGAGTCCAGCTTCGCTTGATTCCGCTTGATGGCTGCAATTTCTTGGGCGACAACGCCTTTTTCCATCTGCTCCTTCACAGCCTCTATGAAAGGTCTCTGCTTCGTTACGTACCAATAATAACGACCAGTACCCTGCTCAAAAGCTCCCTCGATCCAGACAACAGGCTGAGAATCGATCGTATCAAAACCCAAGCTGGTTGTTTGCAGCAGCGGGAACCTTTCCATCGTTTTTTTATTTCGGTCAAAGAATGCGATATAATGGTTCGTCACCGCAAGAATGCCCTGATTGGCGTCTGGGTGACTTGCCTCTGTAAGAAAATGCGGCGTTTCGTTCGTTTGCTCCCGAACATACGTGATTGCACTCGTTCTATACAAAAATTGAATCCCTTGCATGAAGATCCTGCGTGCTTGCCGGAACGTTAAGA
Organism: Paenibacillus violae; assembly: GCF_032461945.1. Classification (NCBI taxonomy): domain Bacteria; kingdom Bacillati; phylum Bacillota; class Bacilli; order Caryophanales; family Paenibacillaceae; genus Paenibacillus; species Paenibacillus violae. Next base: position 236,468 of record NZ_JAWCUD010000008.1, on the reverse strand, counting down.
AATCGGTCGATTTTCCCATTTTGAAAAGTACCCGCCCTTTCATCTATGTAAGGAGCAATATTTCTTTTGATATGTTCTTACTATACGCTTTCAGAGGTTACACAAAAGTTACAGGCGCTGAGTTTTCCGCTTCTGCACACATGAAATTCCCTGTTAACGTTTCTATTGTTTTTGTGAACATGATATATTGTTAGACATACACGATTAGATCGGCGTGCGTATGTATTGAAAAGGAGGTCATTTTATGCCAAAAAAGCAAGGCAAGCATCAAAGCCCTGGCAAAAATCAAAATCACAACCCCAAGCTCAAAATCAGCAAGAGCCAAACGCATAAACCTGTTTCAACCAAGGCCATTACGGAGGCGAACACGCGCCAGTATACGGTTAAGGAAGCAACGGAACTGCTGCCCTTTTTATTGGAAAAGCTCTCCGGCGTTGGCCGAAATTCCGTGAAAGCCACCCTGGCACGCGGACAGGTTTCCGTGAATGGAAAAGCCGTCACCGCTTACAATCACCCCCTGCAGCCTGAGCAAACGGTAACCATCAGCAAAGAGAAAATCGTAGAAAATATTCCGCTCGCCGGGATGTCCATTCTGCACGAAGATGAGGATGTTATCGTCATTCAAAAGGATTCCGGCCTTCTATCGATCGCGACCAATCCAGAGGAAAACCAAATTACCGCCTACCGCCAGCTGACGGCACATGTGCGTAGCCATGATCCGAAAGCCCGAATTTTCGTTGTGCATAGACTTGACCGGGATACTTCAGGTGTCATGATGTTCGCCAAAAACGAAAAAGCTCAGCAGCATCTGCAAAACACCTGGCAGGATAGTGTGAAAGAGCGTACATACGTAGCCCTAGTGGAAGGGTTGGTCAAAAAAACAGAAGGCACCGTTACTTCCTGGCTGAAGGAGCATCCCAAATCTCTCAAAATGTACTCCACACCTTATCCAAATGACGGCCAGCATGCTGTAACGCATTACAAAACGCTACAAGCGAACCGGAGTTTCTCCCTGCTTGAAGTTAATCTGGAAACCGGACGTAAGAATCAAATCCGCGTCCACATGCAGGACATCGGACACCCTGTCGTCGGCGATAAGAAATATGGATCGAAAACAAAAGAAATTGGCCGCCTCGGACTTCATGCGCGCGTACTTGCCTTTTTGCATCCGACAACGGGTGAGCTGCTGCGTTTTGAAACGAATATTCCGAAGGTGTTCATGAACCCTTTCCGTGAATTACCTGCAAAAAAATAAGCCAGTAGGAGTAATTACAAATGCGAATTGTTGTGCTTGACGGTTATACGTTAAATCCCGGCGATTTGGACTGGGAAGGTCTACACGCTCTCGGAGAAGTGATTGTCTATGAACGCACCACTGCTTCACAGATTGTTGATCGTGCAGCTGACGCTGACATCGTGTTAACGAACAAGACGCCGCTTTCCGCAGCCACGTTACAGCAGCTTCCTAAACTTCGCTACATTGGCGTCCTTGCGACTGGCTATAACATCATTGACTTACAAGCAGCTAAGGAGCATAACATTCTTGTGACCAATGTACCTGCATACGGTACGCAATCGGTTGCTCAATTGGTTTTTGCTCTATTGCTGGAGTTTTGCAACCGAGTACAGCAGCATAGCGATAGCGTTGTAAATGGAGGTTGGTCCAGCTCAATCGACTTCTGCTACACGGTATCTCCACTGACCGAGTTAAGCGGAAAAACGATCGGTCTCATCGGCTTAGGCCAAATCGGCAAGCAAGTGGCGCTCATCGCCAAGGCCCTGGGCATGAACGTAGTAGCAACAGGCAGCGGTAGACGTACGCCTGAGGCTGTCGAAGGTCTAACTTGGGTTTCGCTGGGTGAGCTTCTGCAGCAGTCCGATGTCATCTCGCTCCACTGTCCATTAACCCCGGAGACCAAAGAGCTTATTGATGCAGACCGAATTGCCCTTATGAAACCTACGGCTTTTCTCATCAACACGGCTAGAGGCGGCCTTCTGAATGAGGCCGATGTTGCGCAGGCCTTGAACCATGGGCGTCTGGCAGGCGCCGGTCTCGACGTATTGACGGTAGAGCCGCCGACGCCGGATAATCCCTTGCTGCATGCGCGAAATGTGCTCATCACGCCGCATATTGCTTGGGCAACGAAAGAAGCGCGCGCCAGGCTGATGACGACTGCCGTTAGCAATGTGCGTGCCTTCCTTGAAGGGCAGCCACAGAATTTGATCGGGTGATACTCGCGAGGATAACGATGCAACAGAAATGAAAAGAGGGCCGAGATTCCAACAGGGTTGGGATTTCGGTCCTCTTTTTGTTGATAGTGCTACCTGCGTGTCCTTACGGAAGTATAGGGCGCTATTTGGTGTGAATAGTGGGAAATAGCTGATTTGGCGGAACTACAGGGCGCTATTTCAACCCAAAAGAGTGCTTTTCTCCGAGTATTGGGAGAATAGCGGACTTCAGTTCCCTTTGCTGCCGGGCACGGTGGTTTTAACACTAAATAGGGGACTGTAGTTCCCCTACCTACCTCAACAGTGCCGCATAATCCATCTGCGGCACAATGCCAGCCTCTGCTGCGCGCTGAAGCAGCGTCAAAACAGCGCCATACCCGTCATCACCAAGATTCGCGGTGAACTCGTTCACGTACAGGTCGATGTGCGCCTGAGCGACCTGCGGGTCCATCTCCTGCGCGTGCTGCATGACGTAGTCGCGCGAAGCTTCCGGATGCGCCCACGCGTACTCCACCGAGGCACGGGCCCAGCCCGCAAGCGCCTCAAGATCCATCGAGCGCCGCGCTACAATGGCGCCGAGCGGGATCGGCAAGTTGGTGTCTTCTTCCCACCAACTGCCCAAATCTTTGAGAAGCGCTAACCCGTACGACGGGTAAGTAAAGCGCGCTTCATGAATCACGAGGCCGGCGTCAATCTGGCCGTCCCGCACGGCTGGCATGATCTCGTGGAACGGCATGACCACGATTTCGCCGACGCCGCCGGGAACGTTCTGTTCCGCCCAGAGGCGGAACAGCAAGTACGCGGTCGAGCGCTCGCTTGGCACGGCGACCCGACGGCCGCTTAGCTGAGCCGGGTCAGGGTTTGTTCCGCCGGACTGCGTCAGCACGAGCGGGCCGCAGCCTCTGCCCAAGGCGCCGCCGCAGGGCAGCAGGGCGTACTCCTTCAGCACCCATGGGAGTGCGGCGTAAGAGATTTTGAGCACGTCGGGTCCGGTGCCGTCGGCAGCCAGCTTATTCGTAATGTCGATGTCGGCATATAAGACATCCAGCTCTGGAGCGCCGGGGATTAAGCCGTGCGCCCAAGCATGGAACACAAAAGTATCATTGGGACAAGGTGAATACGCAATTTTCATTTTAAAGCACCTCCGCTAAGACTGAACTTGCTGCTTCTAAAGCTTGTAGAGCGTCCCCGATGCGCCAGGCATCGCGGTCGCGTGGACCAACCGCGTTGGAAATCGCGCGGATTTCAATGACAGGCACGCCGCGCAATGCAGCGGCCGTGGCAATGCCGAAGCCTTCCATGGCTTCGGCGGCGGCTCCAGGCACTCGCGCTGCGAGCTGAGCGGCGGTAGCGGCCGTCCCGGTAGCTGTCGCTACCGTGAGCACCGGTGCTGTGCGCGCGCTAAGGCCGGCGGCTGTGAGCGCCGCCGTCAGTCGCTCGGCTATGTCGGCTGCAACGCTGATGCGCGTTGTGCCGAAGCCGAGGTCGTCGAGGGAGCTGAAGCCGTCCAGCAGCTCCACGCCAAGATCCGCGGCGATGATTTCGCTCGCGACCACAAGCGATCCGATCGCCGCTTGCCCGGGAAATCCGCCGGCAATACCGGCGATAACAACCAAATCATATTGTGCTGCGGCCAGCACCATGGCACCATTAACGGCTGCTGCCGCAAGTCCTACGCCGGCCAAAGCGAATTCAAACCTGATGTCATGGCCAAGCCCCCGCTGCACAGCATCCCTTTCAGGCGCTACTGCCGTCATCATAAGTACACGCATTATTAGGCCAATCCCCTTTTAAACTAAAACCATGATGAATTCTCTGTCTATTATTTTACATGACTAGAACTAAATAAGAAACTTTTGAGCACTTCCGCTCCACCTTCTTGACTTGAATGATTAATTTAATTATCATCTAATTAGACGCATGATAAATTAGTTATTTATGAAGAGGTGCCCACCATGCAGTTAGATAAAATTATTACCTACCATAAAGCACTGTCTGACGCGACGCGAATTCGTATGCTCATTTTGCTGAGAGATGGGGAACTGAACGGTCAAGTGCTTGCGGAGAAACTAGGCGTTACACCCGCTACAATTACGCATCATGCTGCTAAGCTGCGTGAAGCCAGCCTCATTCACGAACGGCGAGACAAGAATACGATTTATTTCGCGTTAAATGAGTATTTTATCCGCAGCAACGCCAGCGCGACAGCCGATCTCATTTTCAAAAATCAGAAAGGAGAAGCCAGCACCATGCAGACCGAAGACACCCGTCAGAACCTGAAGCAATCCATCATTCGCAACTTTTTCACGCAAGACGGCAAGCTTAAGCACATCCCTTCTCAACTTAAAAAGAAGCTAATCGTTCTGGGGCATCTCATTGACCAGCTCGACAAGGGGCGCACCTATACGGAGAAAGAACTTAACGAGTGGATTAAGCAGTATCATCCCGATTTTGCAACGATTCGCCGGGAGTTTATTATGCATCAGTTTATGTTCCGGGAAAACGAAATTTATGAGCTGAATCCGCCCGAAATGTGGGCCAAATGGGAAACTTTATCTTGATCGGCCTCTGCGTCGCAACGTCAAGCGGACACGTCCCCAAATAAAATGAAGCACTATGGACATTCATCCATACATCATTTAGATGAATGACATATAGTAATTTTGTGAAGGGAGGGATAGACATGAGTTATGGATGCGGAACAACCTATAATGGAGCTGCTGTAGTCCTCGTTTTATTCATCCTCTTGGTTATCGTATTAAGTACCTTCGGATTTGGTTGGTAATGACGATTACAAGCGGCTGGGACGATGAATTCGTCTCGGCCGCTTACTTTTTTATGAGCTTTTACGTTATAATGAAAGCCTGTATCATTCTTTACCTATATGACCTACTCAGGATGGAGACGAGGTATTGTGGCTACTCCGATTTTAACCATTGTGGTCCCTTGTTATAACGAAGAAGAAGTTCTTCCGGAAACGGTATTCCGGCTTAGCAGTGTCATCGACGCCCTCATTACAGATAATCTGGTCGCAAGCACAAGCACCATGCTCTTGGTTGATGATGGCAGCAAAGACGCAACGTGGTCGCTGATCGAACGCTTTCACGCCTCAAACTCCTTTGTTACCGGGCTAAAACTGGCGCGAAATGCGGGGCATCAAAGCGCCTTGCTTTCCGGTCTCATGCACGCCAAGTCTTATTCCGATTGTGTCGTATCCATTGATGCGGATCTGCAGGATGACACGGATGTTATCCGAGAATTCGTCCTCAAATTCCGCGAGGGCTTCGATATCGTATACGGTATCCGGCAGGACCGGTCTGCAGATACCTTTTTCAAACGGGCAACCGCGCAAGGTTTTTATAAGCTAATGACTTCCCTAGGGGTAAAAATACATTACAATCATGCGGATTTTCGCTTAATGAGCAAGCGTACTCTCGATAATTTGGAGAAATTCCAAGAGGTAAATTTATTCCTGCGTGGCATGGTGCCGCTGCTTGGTTTCCCGTCCACTCAAGTGTATTACACTCGGAAAGAACGTTTCGCCGGGGAATCCAAATATCCATTGCGCAAAATGCTTGCCTTCGCTTTCGACGGCATCACGTCTTTCAGCGTAACTCCGATCCGCTTCGTTACATTGATGGGGTTCGTCCTGTTCCTTCTTAGTGTCGTTGCCGCCTTATATGCTATTATCGGCAAACTGCTGGGAGCGAACGTAACTGGCTGGACTTCATTGGTCTTGTCCGTATGGTTCATTGGCGGCGTGCAGCTGCTGGCGCTTGGTCTAATTGGCGAATACATAGGAAAAATATATAAAGAAGTAAAGCAAAGGCCGCTTTTTGTCATTGAAAAAGTATTGAAAGGGAGCGCTCAGGAACAAGAGGAATTGTCTGTAACCCCTCCATCCATCCCGGCTGCTTCAAACCGCCGATAACATGATACAACAACGATTATTGGCATTGTTATCAGGAAGCTTCTTACGATTTTTACTTGTCGGCGTTTTTAATACTTTGGTTGGTCTATCTGCCAGCTTCGCTTTTTTTAATGTGCTCCATCTGAACTATTGGCTTTCGACATTCGCGGGAAATACGTTAGGTGCTATCGTCAGCTACACGCTAAATCGCACGTTTACTTTCCGCTCCAATGCCAGTGTGGGCAGCAGCTGGTGGAAATTTGCGATCGTTATTTTAAGCTGTTATGGCTTGTCTTATAGCTGCGGTCTGCTTTTGGCTGAAGCCGCAGGCGTACTGTGGCCTGAGTTGCGGGCAGATTGGCTGCACAATGCTGCTATTTTGGTTGGAAATGGCTTGTACACCATTGGTAATTATTTGGGACATAAATATTTTACATTTCGGGCTAATGGTCCCACCCGCAGCGGGGTATCCTAATCACCAAGAGGTGATGCCTAATGGCACGTAGAAGAAGCAACCGGGCCATCGTGCCCGGATCCGAACATGGACTGGGAATTCTTAAAGCACAAGTCATGCGAAATCAAGGCTATAACGTGAATCCAGAGCGGCCTGATTTGGTCAAATATGAGGTCGCCCGAACGTTGGGAGTTCCCCTACAGCAAGGGTACAACGGCCAATTAAGCTCGGAAGACGCGGGCAGGGTTGGCGGTCCCATTGGCGGGGCAATGGTCAAGGAGCTTGTGCGCATGGCGCAGCAGAAATTAGCGGAGCAGCGCCCCCCGCAATGATCCGCTTCCCAAGAGATGCCATAATCCGCCGCGGCTGCACATAAACTAATAGCAAGCTGCTTGCAGCGCTATTTTCTATGCAAAAGTCAGGTGATGATGGTCGATGAATCCTCCAGGCAACCGTCCGCCAAAGCCCGATTGGAAAGGGCTCACGGCGCAAGCCGGCGATGTGCTGGGCCCTGAATTCTGGCAGGACATTGCCAGTATCATCCCGTTAACCGGGCCAAGAATCGATATGTATGAAACACCGCAGGAGCTAGTCGTTGTCGCGGAGGTTCCCGGATTGTCCGCCCCGGAGCAGATTCAACTATCTTTCCGCGATCAATCGCTGTTAATCCGCGGACATCTTGTCCGGCCTTATCAGGTGCTTGATGAGCAAATGAGGCTGTCCGAGCGTTTCTTCGGAGCTTTTGAGCGGACCATCCGCTTACCCGGAAGAGCTTTGACCGAGCAAATGCGGGCGCAGTATCATAACGGTCTGCTCATCATTCGCATTCCTTTGTCACCACCCGACGGGGAAAAGGTTATTCCTATTCAGTTCACCTAACGTTCAACCGCCTTATGCCGCCGGAGACGCTGTCACCTGCACGCAAATAGGACCAAGGTTGAGCGTTATTTGTTTTGGGATTTTTGGAAAAGAGAAATGAATCTTCGTTTGTCCCCATATAATTAAAAAGAGAACATTCGGAAAAGCGGATATGGAGGGGATTATTGTGGTACGCATCCAATTTCAATCAATTCATATCGACAGCCTCGCGGCATCATCCAGTGTGAACAAGGGAACGAATCGGATCGTCGGCAGGCGGCACTCTGTGAAGACCAACCAGGGACTTGGAGAAGTGGATGGCGAGGGCAATGTCGTGATCGGCGGCAAACATGTCGTTAGCGATGGGGACCGCTTTGATTTTCAACCATTTATCCGAAAGAGCTGAGAAACAACCATGTGGTTTCAGAAGAAAAAATCGCCGCCTCCCAAACCGCAAGGAGCCAGAAATGCGGCACCACCGCCATCACCGGCCGGCGCGACCGTACCTACAGTACCCGAGCCTACTTCTACTACTGCGTCTTCCCTTACCGTTCAGCAATTAGAAAAGCGCCTGAAGAAATTAGAAGAAGAGTTATCCAACCTGACTGCCAAGCATCCGCAGATTCATATAGATACTCTGCATGTTCATCAGCCTGTCTTAGAAAATCTAACCTTTCGTCTGGATCATTTGGACATCAAGGAACTGAGTGGCTCCTTAAATTTGGGTAACAACTTCGGAGCTAAGCCCAATGAGAAAAAAGGCCCTCACGATGAGGCTTTGACACGTGCTCAAGTGACAAAAGAGCCGCCCGCGGGCGCTTCAAGGCCAGCCTCTCCCCCTGCTAAGGGACAGTCCTCCGCTTCAGCGGAGCCTGGCAGCGACGGCGCGGCATCAACGACAGAGCGTACCGCCACCGGATACAAGTACACGCCGCAATCCAAAACGAAATGAGGTGTTTCCCTTTGTCCTCCTTCATGTCACCGACGTTTATCATCGGCTCGATCCGAATCGGATCGGTTGAAAGTGCATCCTGTATCAATATGGGCAACAATTGGCCAACCGATTTCCAGAGCAACCAGAAGACTGTACAAGGTTTTGGCGCTGTAGAAGGTGACAACAATCAGTTAGTCGGAACACGTTCCATGCTCAATGACTCCGACTTCCTCGACATGCTCAATGTCGGCGATAATGAAACACCTGATTGGCTTCAGGAGATGATTACTGCGCAAGCGGAAGCTTCCGGCTTTACCCCAACGCCAGGAGCCAAAAAGCCGGAAGAAGTCATCAGCACGACACAAACGCCTGACTAAAGGTGAATGGAAGCTGCCTTTTAGACCCGGCCAATAACAAGATCCCCTTTGGTGTAAGGCGCGTCGATAATATCATTATCATGAACCGTGTTAATATTATTCACGACATAATTGTTCTCGCCGCTTACCTCGCCTAAGCCGGAATTCGCTTTGCCGCTTGTTGTCCAATATACTTGTGTATTCGTCCCGATAAAAATACCGGAAGCATCCGATATCGCATTCACATGAATGGCGTCAAACTGAATGAGCGGCGGATCTAGCGGAATGGCTGAAAGAGCTGTTCTCTGCATGCGACTCACCTCACTCGATTAGGCTTGATTCGTGACAGCCGGTTTGAAGTCTTGATCATTAATTGGAGCATCAATAAAGTCATTATCAAAAATCAAATTCACGATGTTGGCGGATATCGAATTCCCGATGAATTCACCGGTTCCGTAATTGTTCTTACTGTGGGAATCCCAGCTCGACTGTGCATTCTCACCGATCCCGATGGTGGCATTGGTATTCTGATTGTTGATATTGATCATGTTAAAAACGATGGAACTCGGCATAGTGCTCACTCCTATCATGGGTTGACAAGGCTATGGGATAAATCCTGTATGCTAGCCTATTCATTCATCAACCAATTGGTGTACGAATAACCTGCAGGTCGTAAGTGCGAGGAGTCCACTCGGTCTTGATAAAGACAAAAAGGGCTGCACCATGTTGGCACAGCCCTCATCTTTTACTTTACTACCAGAAGCCACCGAAGCCTGGGCCAAAGCCCGGGCCAAAACCACCAAAGCCGAAGCCTGGGCCAAAGCCACCAAAACCGAAGCCTGGGCCAAAGCCACCACCGAATGCAAAAGGTGAAGTACCAATTGCTAACAGATCAAATAGTACCAAAGGGATAATCGCTTTAACTTGAACTTTTTTACCTTTTTGTGGAGCTACGATCAACGTGTTTCCACTGATTCTTACCAATTTACCGGACACGCTTGTTCCGTCTTTCTTAAGAGCCACAATTTGTTTGCCGACCAATTTACGAACGTCTTCTTTACGAATTTGGGATGCCACGAAACGTCCACCTCCTTTTAGCCACCAGGGATACATTGCTCTACAGTGTACTCCTGTGCAGGTAACATCGCTTGGATAGCTGTCCACCCACTCGGAAAAATAGTCGTTTGTCTATAAAAAAATGCCACTTTTCCAGGCCATACACCTGGAAAAACAGCATTTTATCAATAATTGCTTATCCCTTACGAATCTTTCCAAGCTCAGTTGTTATAGCGTCGATCTCGCTGATACTGAATCTATCCTTACTTGCGACCATGTCGTACAGATCTTTCAGATCCTCATACACTTCCGCTTTCACGTTAGAAGCCTTAATGGAACCTCCCGTAGCCATGCGCAGCTTCCTCTTTATTTCTTCAAACATAAATTCCACGTTCTCTTCCGACCACTGATTTAAATCCATGTTAGACCCTCATCCTTCCCAGCTGTTCTTTTCCCTATATTAATGCACATGGGGGCTAATGTAAAATACAAGCTTCACACAGGCAAAAAAAAGAAGAAAGACCCCCGTCTCTCTTCCTTAACTAATTATATGGCATTGGTGATCGGCAAATGCGGACCCACCATTTTGACAAGCGGCCGCTGCTGCTCATAAGAATCTAGGTCCAAGCTTACGCAAATTAGACGAATGTGCTCATCAGCCAGCTTGCGAGCTTCTTCATAAGTAATTTTAAACTGGATGCAATACGATATGAGGCCGTGTAAAGACATAAACAAATTCCAAGGAAGAGTAAACTTTTTGCTTTCGAAACCAGGTTGGTCCGTGACAACCTGACGAACGACGATGGAGAACATTTCGAGGCATTGCGCTTGTTCGGTACGGGAATACTGCTGAAGTTCAGGTTCATTCAGCATGAACATCATTTCATAGTGGTTCGGATTGCTAAGTCCAAACCAGACGAACTCCATCATTAACTTTTGAAGCAAATTCACGCTAAATCCATGTTCACGCACGATCATTTCTCGTTGACGCTGCATCAGCATGGAGAAATCGTCTTTAATTAACGCGTAAAACAGTTCCGCTTTCTCAGTGAAGTGATAATATAACGCACCATGACTGTAACCCATTGCTTTTGCGATGCTGCGCATCGTTAAAGCGCGATAGCCAAAAGTGGCGAATAAATCCCGCGCCTCGGTAAGTATTCGTTCTCTGCTAAGCTCTTGCGCGACTGCTTTCCTAGCCATTCCTATCCCTCCGCATCCTTAGCCTATTTAATTTTGTTTAGTCTTGAACCTGCCTATTCGGGCAGGTTCTTGTGAACGATGTACTCGTTCTCTCCAGCGATAATAACACCTTGACCTTGCGTAAAATCTGTTGCCCAGTTGATAAAAGCATCCGCTGCCGCTGCCAAAGGATAGCAAGTTACTGTTACCTTGTCAGTAAAATCGATATCCCCGAGGAGCATTCCCTGATTTCTCAGTTCATTCTCGATTTTGCCATACCACGTATAATCAACCTCAATCATCACCCTCTGATGATTCACTTTGTAAATCGGTTGTGCAGCTTCAATGCCCACCACGGCTCCATCCGTATAAGCCCGAATGAGTCCGCCCGCGCCGAGCATGATGCCGCCGTAATAACGGGTTACGACGATTGCGATATTCTTGAGCCCTTGATGCTTAATCACTTCCAGAATCGGCTTACCTGCCGTGCCGCTCGGTTCTCCGTCATCAGACTGCTTCTGAATCTGGTCCCTGTCTCCGATGACATACGCGCTGCAGTTATGTGTAGCCGTTTTGTGTTCCTTCTTGATCGCTTCAATAAAGTGGATAGCTTCTTCTTCTGACTCCACAGGCTTGGCATGACCGATGAAACGCGACTTCTTGATGATGATTTCCGACGATCCGTACGATTGGATTGTTTTGAAATTTGCTAGCATAGCCGACCTTTCTTGGTAGAAGGAAACAACTGTTTCATTACATTCTACACACATCTTTTGACTTCGACAATATTGTAAGAAAATTTACCACATAAATAATGGTAATTTTCTATGAAAAAAAACGACCTATCCGATTGGATGGATCGTTTGGTTCATTACATTCGTCATTTACTTCTGTAAACGTGCTTCCAGCTCCGCTTTTTCTTTCTCATAACCAGGTTTACCCAAAAGCGCAAACATGTTCTTCTTGTAAGCTTCAACGCCTGGTTGGTCAAAAGGATTCACGCCCATCAGGTAACCGCTGATGCCGCATGCTTTTTCAAAGAAGTACACCATATACCCGAAGGAGTAAGGCGTCATATCCGGCAGCGTAACGATCAGGTTCGGTACGTGTCCGTCCGTGTGAGCAAGCATGGTTCCTTGGAACGCCTTTTTGTTCACGAAATCCATCGTTTTTCCGCTCAGGAAGTTGAGACCGTCCAAATCGTCAGCATCTGTACCGATGGTAATATGATCAGCCACTTGGTCGACTTGAATCACGGTTTCAAACAAAATGCGATTGCCGTCTTGAACGAATTGGCCCATGGAGTGAAGATCTGTCGAGAAGTCAACAGAAGCCGGGTAGATACCCTTGTAGTCTTTCCCTTCGCTTTCGCCGAACAGCTGCTTCCACCACTCCGAAACGAAATGCAAGGACGGCTCATAGTTAACGAGAATTTCGATCGTTTTGCCTTTGCGGTAAAGCGCGTTACGAACAGCAGCGTATTGATACGCTTGGTTCTCGCTAAGCTTCGGATTCGCGAACTCGCGTTGAGCATCCGCAGCACCTTTCATGATCGCTTCTACATCAATACCAGCTGTCGCGATTGGCAGCAAGCCAACAGCCGTCAGAACGGAGTAACGTCCGCCTACATCATCCGGGATGACGAAAGATTCGTAGCCTTCTTCATTGGCCAGCGTTTTCAAAGCGCCTCTCGCTTGATCTGTTGTTGCGTAGATACGTTTGCGAGCGGCTTCTTTGCCATATTTCTTCTCCAAAAGTTCACGGAAAATGCGGAAAGCAATCGCCGGTTCTGTTGTCGTACCGGATTTCGAAATCACGTTAACGGAGAAGTCCTTGCCTTCCAACAATTGAAGAAGGTGTGTTACATATGTAGAGGAGATGTTATTTCCAACGAAATAAATCTCAGGCGTTTTTCTTTTATCTTTAGGCAAAATGTTATAGAACGAATGAGAAAGCATTTCAAGCGCAGCGCGTGCTCCCAAATAAGAACCGCCAATCCCAATGACGACAAGCGCTTCGGAATCGGATTGAATTTGTTTAGCAGCCGCTTGAATGCGAGCAAATTCCTCACGGTCATATTTCTCAGGCAGATCCACCCATCCTAAATAATCAGAGCCGGCACCTGTTTTGTTATGCAGCTGATCATGTGCCAGTTCTACCTGTCCAGACAAATAATCAACCTCATGTTGGGATAAAAAGGACAATGCCTTGCTGTAGTCAAATTGTAGCTTAGAGCTCAATATGCTCGCCTCCATCTCTATTTTTTTCCTTTTCCTAGCATACTTATTTGCTTGTACAAAAGCAAGTAAAGAAGGCATTCACAGGTTAGATTTCCCATGATAAAATGATTCCAGAGGTGAATGATCATGAAACGTATCGGCTTTATCGGACTTGGCACAATGGGCAAACCCATGGCTGCTAATCTTATTCAAAAAGGTTTTATGGTAACCGTTTATAATCGTACTCCCGAAAAAGCGGACGAGCTGGCTCGTCTTGGCGCTGAAGTGGCTGCAACACCCGCCGATGCCGCCCGTCATTCAGATGTACTGATTACCATGCTTAGCAATGACGCTGCTTTGTTGGATATATTCTACAGCGAAGAAGGCGTACTAAGCGGTATTCATCCGGCTCTTACGATTATTGATTCCAGTACCGTTTCCCCACAAACAAGCCAAAAGCTGGCCGAGGAGCTTGCCGCCCATTTCGTCGATTTTCTCGATGCGCCTGTCACAGGCAGTAAACCTGCTGCCGAAGAGGGTTCACTCGCGTTCATGGTCGGCGGCAGCCAGGAAGTGTTTGAAGAACATGAGCAATTATTCCTTGCGATGGGCCGTAAAGCCCTTTATCTAGGTCCCTCCGGCTCCGGTTCCTATGCCAAGCTTGCCAACAATACTATGGTGGGTATTAACCTGCTTGGTTTTGCGGAAGGCTTGTCTATTGCATCCAAAGCAGGGGTTAACCTCGAGAAATTTTTAGAAATTGTCCGCTCTGGCGGCGCAAACAGCAGAATAGTCGACCTCAAAGGCGATAAAATATTAAATCGCGATTTCAGCAATCAATTCTCCTTGAAGCTGATGCTCAAGGATCTCTTGCTTGCTCAAGGACTCGCTAGTAACTTCCAATTACCGGTTCCACTGCTGCAAACAACGGCGGGCTTATTCCAAATGGGATTAAGCAAGGGCCTCGGCGATGAAGATTTGAGCTCCATCATCCAATGTTACGAAGACTGGATGGGGCAGCAAATCGCTAAACCTAGCGAACCTGCTGCTGCCCAAGAAAAGTCGGCATCTCCGCTTTCTGGCCGTGAACGCCGTCGGAACACACGTGTGAAGCTGGACATCAACTTGAAGTTGTCCATCTATCAATGGGAGCAGGAGGGCTCCTTCTCCGGGCAAAACATTGACGGTACGCTGTTCGACTTATCGGAAAGCGGACTGCAAATCACTACCGCTGCGCCACTTGCACCGGATATGTTCATCGTTATCCACTTCCCGCAGGAAGCGGAGCTCCCACCAATCACCGCTCGCGTGATTCGGATCGAGACCGATGGCGATAAATTCCGCTATGGCTGTATGCTTTCCGGCCTGCCGCCTTATGTGCGGATTAAGCTGGAGAAATATATTGAAGAGCATATTGCTTATGCTTTGTAGAGGTTAAAAGTACTTGAAACATGAATAATTGAAAAAAATATGAAACTATGAAAACATAACTACATGTAAACTCATTGATGTGAAGAACACCGTCTTTCCTATTGGGAGAGGCGGTTTATTTTATTTGGAGGCACGGAAGCTTTGGAACAAATAAGAGACTTTTGAGGCTTCTATTTTGATACATATTAGCTTAAATGCAAGAATAAGAGTCGGTAAAGACTCTTATTCTTACAAGCTCATCACAGCTGCCCGGATGCTTTCCGGAGCTCGTCTGCCAAGCGATGAAACTCCGCTCTAGCTTCTGCATCTTCAGTGATTGTCCAAGCGGCGGACAGAAACATAATTATTTTATCCGCATCTTCACAACTCATCATATACTCCCCTTTCCCTTCAATCTGATCAAATCTCGTGAGATCGCTCCCTTCAATAATACGAATCAGTTTGTCCGCATAGAGCGGATCGGTTGCGTAACCTGCTTGCTGCAGCTTCTGGCAGGCCAATCGATAGTCCAGTTCATGCAAGACATTGGCATACCTGGGATTCTGGGTAAGAAAATAGGAATGGTCACGAATGCTTTCATACCAACTGTCATAAACACAGAAGCCATCTACAATTTGCAGCCATCTGCCGTTAATAAACTCCTGAGTAACTAACTGTTGCCCGCTCCCCTTGATGCCAAACAAATTGTTGCCTGACGCATGATTGCCCCAGCCACTTTCCAAAATTGTTTGAGCTATCGTCACGCTAGCCAAAATACCGAACTCCCGCATATTTGCTTGGGCAGCAGGTGCCACTTGCTCGATAAAACGATCTTTGTTCATAGACCTTCACTCTTGTTGCGAAGCACTTGAATCATTTGTTTCAAAAAGCTGGGCAGCGGCAGCCCTAACCGTCCATAATTTTCAGTGATCGAGATAAACTCATTAGCCAAGTAAAAATAGATTGCCCCCGTCATCATGATATTCGTGTCAAGTAGTAGGTCCATGCGGTGAGCCAGCATAATGACAAGCAGCATCATTCCTTTACGGGTAAGCCCCCAGAAACCAACTTGGCTGTTCAGACCGCGCTGTTCCTTCATGGAGGCCGCAATACCTGTGACATAGTCTACGGCGATTGTCATAAGGAAGAGTCCCAGTAATTCACTCAACCCGCCGAAGGCATAAGTCACACATGCGCTAAGCGCAGCCAAAATCGAGCTGAACATAACTTGGTTCATCGGTTTCGCTCCTTTCTTTTGAGATGGGAGGAAGAATGGTTGTGTTTTCAAAATATTTACCATGAGATAGATGCCACACCCTCCATGCTGTTCGCTGATTCGACAGTCATTTTTAACTCCCAATACTTGTTGATGTTGGTCGTTTTGTGGGTGAGACTGTCTGTGAACAATGTCTTAAATTGATCAATCGTATGTGGCTGAAGCTCGTTGCTAGCTTTCCAAATGATAGGTTCAGAGACTAGATCAGCTATGATTGCGTTGAGCATCGTGTTGAGATTCGTTTGTGCTTCGTAGTCGAAGTCGTAGGTGTGGTTTGTGCCTAAGACATTGGAGGTGAAACCTGATAGTATTTCTGCGTTGCAGGCTGCGTTGAGTTCGGCCGTTTTTGAGAGTTTAGCGTTGGCGATTTGGGACTCGGGTGTTGGCTGAATGGCTTCCCATGCGGCTTGTAGTTCTTTTTCCGTCGGTTGCGGTTCCTCTAGGTTCCATTGCGCGATATATGGCCCGTTGCCGTCTGAATCGTCTTGGACGATGAAGTCGGTTAGTGGCTGTGCATGTGGGAATAGAGATATGATTGTTTGTGGTATGTTCATGGTTTCCTCCTATGCGATACGTATAACTTCAAAATTAATATCATTAGCGTATGCAAGTGTAATGGCGGTAGAGGAGTTTAAATAGATTTCTATATAATCACCCACACCTAAGTAGATACTTGCATTTCCTTTTAACTCATATGCAGAAGCACTATTAACATTTAAAAAATAATCAAGTCTCCGATAATGAGTACCATTTAAATAAATCGATAATTGCAAAGTAGTATTTGCAGCAATCGCAGTCAGAAGTACATTGGTATCTATATGGTAGATACCCGTACTAGGTGCTGTGAATCTATATAAAGTAGCATTATCATAGCTTCCTAAATTATCGAAATTCTCAACTGGAAACTGTACTTTAGTCCATACTGATGCTGATATGGCTTGTCCACTGCTGACACTGCCCATAGCACGAGATGCGGGACGTGTGCCGAATGTGTTATCTCCCCAAGGATTAACAACAAATCCTTTATTGATCATACCAACGTTATACGTTCCAAATAGAATGTTTCCACTTGGGACCGAACCACTGTATGTTAAAGTGGCTCCATCTGCTGCAACTAAAACATAATTATTTGAAGTTCCAGTACAATTTGAAACAAGTACGCTAGAACCATATTGTGCAGCAACAGCATTGTCCTTATTACTAATTGTGCAATTGAGTATTTGCCCATTTTGGGAAACTACGCTAAAGCCTGCAAATGAAGATGCACTGATTGTTTTGCAATTATTAAAGATTGTCATCCTTCCGTATTCCGTATAGAACCCGTTGCCTGTCGTGGAAGTACATGTGAATCCTTCTACTACTGTGGTTTGACAACGAATTACAGATATAGCATTTAAAGAAACCACACCAGATGCAACTAATTGAACCACACCCGAACCATTAAACCCGTATAACACCGCAGTCTCCGCATATGTTCCCGTTGCCACGTTTACGCGTACAGTATGATTTACAATTTGAGGAACTATGGATATAGCTTTATTAATTGTCTTAAACGGTTTTCCTTTGCTCCCGTCATTATTATCTGCTCCATTTGTAGCATCAACATATACAGTCATATCCGTTGTAGTCTTTTGCGGTACGTTATAAAACTGCTTGACCAATCTCTCAGTTTCACTTGTCCGTACTTCGATATCTGATTGATTCATACACAGAACATCAACCACTTTTTTAATGTTACTGGCTACATCACCATTTACAGTATTTACAGGCGCAGATAATGAATGTTGATCTAACGCGATATAGGTTACTTCGTACGTTGCTGCTGGGTCGAAATCCGATGAATTTATAATATACATTCGATAGTTCCCATAGCTGCTATTTTGATCAATTATCCACTTTTTATCTAATATATTACTTTTAAAAATGCCCATAATCATACTGTTTCTGTATCTAAGATTTGAAGATGAGAATGCGACATCAGAAATGCGATAAGCACCTACAGAATATGATGGAAACGCCTTCTCTCTTACAATAACACCCTGGCCTACTTCAATCTGATTCAATCCTTCGTGCAACGTCATTCCTGCATCAACTTGGACTTCTTCAAAGGTTGGTGTTGCTAGTTGATAAGTGAGTTTGTAAGGCATATATCCTGCTCCGACTGAATAGTTAGGGACATTTGTCATTACTGCCGAACCATCTGTTACAGTAGCATTACCTAAAGAAACTGTCGATTTTCTCCAATACTTAGTGCCTGTCGTATAAGGTGTAGAATTTGTCCCATCATACATAATCCACCCATAGAAATACGCTTGTATCTCTTGTGTTGTAGGTGTGTATGTTTCTCCCCAACCGCTGTCTGTGTCGGCAATTCCTAAATAAAAGTTACCATCAGCGGAAACAGCATTAAAATCAGCTACGGATGATACGCCTTGCGGAATAATTCTTCCGTCCTGCTTTATTACTACGCCACTACCCGCTAAACCATCTCCACCTAACAATGATTGAGGAACCCTGACTTGTTTGACACCAGAAAAATCATTAGCAAGCCACGCCAAACTACCATCCAGCAAAACATCCTTAAAACGCTTCTCAACAAAGTATTTTCCTTCACGTTTAAACAACGTGTCATATACTTTACCATCCACGCTTGAAGCAAGTTGCACGTTAGGGAATAGTAATTGATCATCGTTACGTGGTTTGAATGGCTTTACTGTTCCTCCAAGGCTTACGACTGGATTGCTTGCGGTTGTCATTGCAGTGTTTGTTCCTAGCAGTCTAACGTCTAAACTAACTGCATTTGTAGGTGCTATTAAGTTTTCAACTTTTTGTAAGCCTGTACCTACTGCATCTATTGCTGACCCAATTGTTGCTCCTGCTGCGTCAGAAAACGACACATTGATCCTACCGTTCGCATCTGAGAAGATAACGGATATGCTATAAGCTTGTCCAAGAACAACTTTGTGACCGTACACTAATTTATCATTTAATGAAACGTTTACTTTGTACGGTTCTAATATTTGTGGACTCCCAGCATACACAATCCATTCATTAAATGTTGCCGTTAGATTTTCACCATACTTAATTACATAAGGTGCGTTTACATGTTTTACATCATCTACGTATGGGTATTTAGCTGCTACTTGTGCATCTGTAATTGTTGCTAAGGCGTTATATTCAGCTTGCGTCACTTCATAAAGCCTAAAACCATCAGCATAACCAAATTGACCTACTGCTGTGCCAGTGTTTGCAATTGCGTACACATAAGATAACCCAGATGCAGGTGCTTGAAATCTAATCGCTTTTGGTTGATATGTCGAAGTAATGTTGTATGTGGAAGCAGATGTATTATTATTAAGATTGATTTGTATAGCTACACCGTTAACTGCGTTTCCATTTTTCACATCCGCCACTGCAAGATAATATCGTCCAGGAACAATCAAATTAGTTATTTCCCTATAAAAGCCTGTAGGGTTTGATGCTGATGTACAAGTAAATTTAATAGCGTTGTTTCCGTATTTTTGATTTGCACCATCCAAAGACAGAGTCGCTCCGAAATACTGCACCCACCTCCCCACATCCTCACAATTCCCATCCCGACCCAACAAATTAACCAACGTCCGCCCCGTTATCCGTAAATTTTCCAACGGTGCCGTCTGTGGTACATCAACCACCTGCAGCCCGTTCACTAAATTCACGGGGGTCGGAGCCGCGTCGGCGAACTGTGCGCCGAGCTGTGCATCAACTTTATCCCAGTTATCGTTGAGCATCGTATTAATATCAAAGGTATCATTCCCGTCCGTGGACGGGTTTTTCTTATAAAGACCCAAGTTCGTGGTCGTGCTAGGCATAAGCTTGCTCCCTCCTTATGAAACGGGAATAAATGGCGCGAAGTCGGTCATTTTCCTCGTTTGCAAGTCTTTTATAGTCATCTTTTGATGAAGTTGGTTAAGCAAAAAATATTTGTACTGGTAGACGACCTGCAAATGGGCCGGCTTAATTTCCTCTATGGCCGCCTGGAGGTCACCCAAGTTCGGCGGCGTACCCAGCGTGTCGACGAAACGCACGGTAAACTGGTACAACGCCGGCTGTTGCGTGACTTCGACGGCTCCGCGCTCATACGCGCTGGCCACGCTATGCAGCAGCTCAACGGTGACGGTGCCGACACCGCGCAGCTTCGCATGGATCACCGCCCGGCGCTGATCGTCAGGCTTGTCCGGCACCGTCGCGATACCGAGCTCAGCCTCCCAAGCATCCAGCCCCCACGTAGCGGAGCTGACAAAGAACTGCTGCAGTGTCTCTTCCAGAGAGACACGCAATTGATCCAGCTCCGCGCCCTGCGCTTGCAGGATAGAGTCCATGACCCGCGACGTTTCGTAATAGTCGGGCAAGTAGCCCTTCATGCGCCTTCCGCTTGCGGAAGTGACGAAACTCATGTGAGCGTCACCTCCCCCAAGACGGCAACGCGGCCGGCACCTACCACAACGTTGGCGCTCATACCATTCACCAGCAGATTGCTGTAATCTTGCACCCCCTGTGTATCGAGCAGCAGCGAACCGATACGAACGTAACGTACGTTGGGGTCAGAAGAGAACACCAGTTCGGATAAATAGTTACGAACAGCCACGGCGAAATCTTGTTTCACCTGATTGAGCGTTCTTGTGCCATTCAAGGAAAGATTGGCCTGCAGAGCGATGGCAATTTCAGAAGCCGACTCAACGGTAACGATCGCGCCGATCGGTGCTTTGCCCGTCAGTGGCGGAGCCGGGTAAATATACTGCTGCACGGCAGCCACGATGGAAGGGGACGCGCTTCTTTTATCCGTGCCGATGATGACAACCTTCACCGTCCCGGGGCCGTTCCATAGCGGCTGCACCTGAGCAGCTCCGACGCCGGCAATATCGAGCGCCCAGTTCAGATAATCAGCTCGATTACCGCTTGTACCCGGGGAGCGCACTTTCGCATAATAACGGTTCAGCAGCGAACTATCGCTCTCGGCATCTTCACCGCCAACCATCGGTGTGACATTCGTCACGCCGGTAATTCCGGCAAACGGCGCTACAACGAAGACGATTGATTCACTCGGAACATTGCTGCCTAAACCTCCTAATACGGCCTGAGCTTTCAATGTCACACTGCCCGAGCTGTCGATTACAGCGGCGTCCAGCGTTTCAAAAAGCAAGGAAGCTGTCCCCTGCACGGCATCCGCCAATGTGCCGATACGAGTGCCTGGAGGAATCGCAGCACCGGGCGAACCCGTAAAACGTACAGTGCCGATGGCCTTCACCGCAGCCTTGCGCGTTACTCCGTGCTCCGCACAACGCAGGTCCAGATATGGACCGTAAGTTGTTCCGGCAAATCCCCGCCGCAAGACTTCCTGCGATTGAATCGCCGCCAGCGCCAGCTCAATAGAGGCCGGAGCCAATGCATCCCACATGTAGGAACCTTCGGATTTATCCAAATCGGAAGGCAAATTGCCCAACATACGGCCCCGAATCGTTTCTTCTGTTTGTTCAGCCAAATAATTCGGTATAATGGTCATGTTAACTAATCACCACACTTCCTTGGATATTTTTCTTATCGCCTCGCACATTCGTAATTTGGCATTGAAATGAACACTCACTTTGATTCCACGTCCATGTAAAAGGACCCACACTCGCCGTACGCGGATCAACCATCAGAGTCTCTTTCGTAATACGGGTAATCTCCATTTCATTGGCTGGCTTAGACAATTGCCTGGCTATCAAATCATCAAATTCCTGACCGTAAGCCCTTGAATAGGCTAGATACGTATAACGCTGGGTGAGCAGAGCTTTCTGACACCACTGCAACCAAGCCTCCGTGCCGCTGCACTCAGCTATTCGTCCTGTCTGCGTCAATACGAACTCACCAAGGGCATAATCGAACTTCGGACAACGTCCAAATCCAACTGCCCCCCTTCCCGTACCTGCTCCTAGCAATGGCAACTCACTCTTTTCTGTACCCGCGAGCGGAAATAAATTCGGCATCTATTTCACCACCTTGCACAAAATTACGACATCATTTCCATCATTCACAGGTATGGCCAGCACACGATCCCCTATCTTCAAGCCGGATTGAAACGCAATCCGTACATCTTCGACCTCTGATTCGGAAAAAGCAAATCTTCCTTGCCCGGTTACCGGCACATTACCACTGAGTAAGCCCGTAACCGTACCATTGATCGAAAAAGAGGGCAGAAACAGCTTTGTCATCCAATCCGCCACATAATAGTCAGAAATCTCATGTTTAAAACCATCAAGTTTCAACCCGCCTGCTGTGATTGTCCCTAGCTCAGCGGGCATTCCTGCTACAGCTGAGCTCGCGTGAACAGACATGCGGTTGTCCAGAGCAGCTGCCAGTTTTTTATACGGATTCATTCATATAAAACCTCCTTCTAACCAACTCAGGGCTGCCCAGTTCCAGCACCATTTTGCCGGGATCACCAAGCTCGTGTCTGACCGTCATGGCAATCAACTCCATCCCGCTTCCAGCCAGATCGACCTTATCACCAGCACGAATTGTGTTAATATCGAGCGATGTTACGCTAATTGTTTCCTGTATGCCCGAAAGCATGGCTTTCGCCGCTTCTTTGGCTTCGCTGACGGATCGATAGCTGCTGTCCTGAACGATTTTCTGCAGTGTACCCAGTTCGGCATGCTCGCCTTCTTCGATAACTAGAATTTGAGAGGCCCCCTCATCTCCTGCATCTTTGGTCCCGAGTACTTTCACTTTGGTTACCGCGCCTTCCAGCGTTCGCTTTTGCATGATGTTCATCACATTTTCACTCGGTTCCAGCGACCATACGACAGAGTTAGAGCCGATTTCCACTAGCTCAAGACCATTTACTGTCATACGTGGCCGATACATGGGTCCGCCCTTACGAGCGGTTTCTTTCAAATCTTTCATAATCATGTTGTAAATCGTCTCTGCGCGACAGATGGACTTCGCCAGCTTAACTTTCGTATCCGGCAAATCCCCCACCATGATATTCCATCCCGACGCATAACGGCGTATGCGCTCACTTGCCGTCATTCCTGCGGGAAACACAAATTCGTCTTCTGACTTAGCCAAATAAATCGTACGATCGTACATCGTCACCGTCAGCCGATCAGCCCGTTCATAACTATTCTCGCACTGCCAGACAACGGCCGGATGAAGTAAATTTTCTTGCTTCGAACTACAGTAAGGTATGCCTACGACTCGTACATCTTGACCTGGTCTCATACCAGGAAATTCCGGTGTCACAACGATTGTAGCCTGCGCCCTGTATGAAATTTCATCAAGCGCCTCTTCAAGTGTCAGCTCATAAATGAAGTCTTGAAAGGCATAGGACCCATCCAGCCAAATATCGTAAGATCCATCCGAACGGTTATTCGTCATACCGGCATCACCAACTCCTGCCCAGGTACAATCAGATCCGGATCGTCGCCGATAATCGTACGATTCCCTTCATAGAGGTCACGCCAGCGGCTGCCTGAACCGAGCTTCATTTTTGCAATGGACCAAAGTGAATCTCCCGCCTGTACCTGATAAGTAGCAGAAATCGGCTTAACATCAGGCCTCGTCTGTCCACCTGAACTGCCGCTGCGTTCAGCCAGTGTTCTAATTTTGTAATCTTTCCATGTACGAAAAATGAGATCAAAATACACATCACCAGGCTCTCCGCCCTTGAAGCTGCTATTATGAGCAGACAGCATAACAAGCACGTTGACATCTGTGCCAGTAATGATAAGCCGAAGCGGATCTCTCCCCTCCATCCACGTATTAAGCTGATTCATCGCCGTTTGGGGATTAGGCAGCTGCTTATATTTACAATAACTGGCATCGTACACCGCTGGGAAAAAGGAAGAGAAAGCAATCTCTTTCACTTTTACACCTTGCGGAACATCCAACTCGCCGCCACGGATTATGGTGATGGTTTCAAAGCTTTTGTCACGTCGAATATTAACTTCGGACGGATTCACTGGAAACCAAAGAGAAATGCCGTTTGAATCCTCCAATGTAAAATTCATTTCTTTAGTATCCATAGGCTCGGCCTCCGTTCTCCGCACGATTTTGGATAGCTGCTCCAATTTGCATAACAATCTGGTGACCGATGGTAACCGCCAGTTCCTCCATGTCCACTTTCTCCTTCGGCATATTAACTGTAATTCCGTCCACAGAAATGTTGTATTGGTTTGAATTAACGCCTTCACTCACGCCAACACTCGCTGCAGAAGCGGACATCAAAACAGTCTCGCGCCCTGCGGGCAGCAGCTCGGTTCGCGCCTCTTTCGGAGGTTCTTTCTCTTTCCCCGAAAACCATTTATTGACGATCAACTCTCCTGCTTTATCCCCCAACCAGCCACCGATAATCCCCCCAACAGCTGTACCAGCACCAGGAACAATAGAGCCGGCAAATGCGCCCAGAGCAGCTCCTGCCACACCGGCACCTGCTTGGATCGCAGCGCCTACTTTATTGTCAGAGGTCAGAATATCCAGTGCAGACAGCCCGATTCCTAGTGGTTTGAGCACTTTGCCTGTCGTTCTGAGCAGCTTCGAGGCTCGGCTAAACTTTCCTAACCGGTTAGACGTTCTTGGCTCAGCTGGATGTCCTTCTCTATCGCCTTGAACGATTTGACGACCTCGGTCCTGTCCGCCGGTTCTCGTTCTAACTCTCGACTTATTCCTTCCGCCTGGAATCGTATTTGTTCGGTCACCTGCACGTGTCTTGGTCCTGGCTCCTGCCTTATTCTTTGACCTAGCGCCTGTCTTGTTTTTCGTCTTGGCACCCGATTTGGATCTGGTCTTCGAATCGGCATCAGATTTCGTACGTTTACCGCCATTATCCTTGCAAGGGTCCTTGCATTTCTCTTTCTTACCACCGTTTCCGGCAAACAAGCCTTTTAAAATTTTGAGCCCTTGCGCAAAGCTTTTAAATCCATTGCCAAAAGCCTCGAAGGCCTCACCAAGTAACTTCACAATCTCAGCCATGATCAAAAGTCGGTCAAGCCACTTGTCCAGTTGACCTTTCTCGGGAGGGGCGGCAATGATTACAGCCGCAGTTGCTGAAGCGGACGCCGAAGCTTTCGCCTTTCCTTCCAAACTTCCGGAAAACTCGCCGCCAAGCCCTTGCAGCAATTCCCGCAGCTGCTTCGCCGTCCGTATGATTTGATCGTTGATCATCAGCTTCACATCGACCTTCGTATGCCCCAAGTCCGCCAGCTGCAACAGCATGCGGTCTATGACAAAAGAAAAGTAATCCCGGCCAGCAATCGCAGGCCTTGCCGTAATCTGGCTCAGCTTGGTTCCAGCCTCAGCCGCTTTGTTAAATAAACCCGTCAGCTTCTGCGCTGAAGCTCCTGTCCGCTCCACCAAACTGCGCAATCGCTCTTGCGCAGCCATTACTCGTTCCAAATTATTAACCGTCACGATTTCACTCATCACTTCACCTCCTTGCGCGTTCACGCTCCCGCTCCAGCGCATGTTCATGCTCCAGCTCTAATTCCATACTGGCAAGCAGGAACTGCTGCTCTCCGCGAGGCAATGTCCAGAATACTCCGGGGCGCAGATGATGACGCATCCATATCGCGTGGAGCATCGCCGACAGCCCCCCGGAGGTGATTAGTTTTTTACTTCATCTAGCGTTGTATTAAATCCGCTCAAATCCAGCACTTCATCGCCAAGCGCAGACAGCTCGCCAGCGAGCAAGATGCGCTTAATCACTTCCTCACCGGAGCTGGCCTGGTACTTCGCAAGCAGCCGAGGGTCCCCCCAGTTGGGGGAGACGGTCGCAGCGAAGATCAGAGCAACGTTGAACTGCTCTTCGTCAAGCCGATCGGTCTGTACACCTCGACGGTCGGCGCGCTCGGTGCATCGTTCGCGGAGTGTAAACACCTGCTTTCCGGTCAGACCGCGCAGTAAAATGGGGACACCGAATCTAGCGATTGTCACGGTTTTCTCCGGGAGTTGATCGGCCTCAAGCAGTTTTTGCAAAATTTGTTCATCTGTTAACATCATGTACTCCTCCTTTTATTCAACTAGTTAAATGGCCCTGATAGGATCATTAAGCGTATAGCCTTCAAATGTAAATGCTACTTCTTCCTTCACTTCCTCCCCTGCCGTCCAATTGGCCAACTGAAGCTTGTCCAGCATGACATTGTTTAGCGTAATCCGCTCGAAACCATATGCATCAGGATCATTCAACTTGGATACAAGACTGAATTTGTCAAATCCTCTGGCGATCATATCACTTGTAACTTTAAACCCGCTCAGTGTCCCGGTTCCTTTCATTGCACCTTTTTTATGTCGAACCCACGGGTCTCCCGCAAGCTGAAGCTCTTTCTTCTGCATCTCCACATTCGCTTCCAAATGATTAAAATTGGTTTGCCATACGCCACCGATAAATACCGAACCATATGTTCCTAAAATGACTCTGCTCGCATCTAAACTCATTCGTAATCCCCCTTAATGTACGATAAAAGTGCCAAAAATTTGTTCCATCACATCGGTCAACTGCGCATCCCACTTGATATATACTTGATCAGGTTCTGGTGTCAGTTCAGCGCTTTCTCCGTAATAAGCCGGGTCCAGATATACATCAAAGCTCGTTGCTTCAATGACACCGGCTTGTGCCAATGTCTGCATATACTGCTTGGCTGACTCCACCAGAGCAAGACGCCCTTCCTCCGTGTTATTTACTTTTCCGATATATCCCTCTTCCGCCGTTCGCAGAAGATCCTGATTGATGGCATCCATAACACGAATCGTACGGATTTTCTTCCAAGCTGCATTTTGGCCTTGGCGCAATGAAACGAGTGAATTCATTCCACGCAGCGTTTTCACTCTCTGACCGTCATGATACAGCAGGAAAACGCCGTTTTTCACTGAACTCTCCTGCTCGCTGCGCGTCCATCTCCGTGTCACGTCACTGAACGGAGCAGCCGCGTAAGTCGTAGATTCACTCAGCTTTTGACCCGCAATCAGCCCCGCTACATAGGCTGCTACCCATGACGAGCTATAACTTGTACCCGCGAGGATTGCTCCTGTCCCGACGTTGACAATCGCTTCATGATTAAACAACGCGCTGCGTGCCGCTGCTCGACTGGCTGCATCGGAAGCCGTATCATCAGCAGTAGAACCGCCTAGCACCGTTATGATGCCTTTCCCTTCAGAGCGCAATCGACTCGTCCAAGCAGCTACCGATGCTTGAATGCCTGTATCTGTAACTCCATCCAGCGCAAGCACATGGAATTCCTGTGTCTCCAGCGCGCTCAAAGCATTCAGGTAGTCGGCTGAGGCAATCCCGCTGATACCCGAGCTGCCGCCAGTTAGCGCACTGCCTGAGACGGCAGCTAACGTACCATTGCCAGGGGCAAGAACGGTTGCTGTCAGCCAAGGATTACCGCTGTCTTGATTTAAAACATCTGCTGCAGCCTGAACGGTACTGCCCGTGAATGTAAATGTCTTCAGAACAGAGGAGCCTTCAAGAAGCTTTAAATCCTTTTTCGACGCATCCACAGCATTCGTCTGAATAATGATCGAGAAGCTGTTACCTCGTGTCCCTTCGTACTTAGCTTCTAATTTCAATACATTGGCCGAAGCCGAGTCTTTCAGCGTTAAAGATGCTTTGGCTGCTGTGGTATCCGCAATTCGGTATGCCAGCACCTTCTTCGGCTTACCCAGCAAGGCCAGCTTCAAAATCGCTTGTGCGGAAGCCGAGCCGCTTTGATCGCGACCGAACGCATCATAGATGCCCTGCTCACTCGTTATTTCAACAAACTGTCTCACTGCTCCCCAATTTGCTTTAACCGGCACGGCAACAACACCTTGACTCCCCGGCAAGATCGCACTTAGCGCCGCCGCCTCAAAATTCATATAAAATCCCGGTAATACCGGTCGATCCGTTTCACTCCAAGCTCCACCCGCCATTATTCCTGCACCTTCCTTTGTAAAAAGTTTTGAACGGCTTGATTGACATATGCGATCTCATACATCGTTTCGGAATCTCCTTGTAAGGCACCAACAATCACTTCCGGAGTACAATCAAAGAGCGCTCTTGAATTTGCCATTAGTTCTTCCTTGTCATACAGTACGATTTCATCACTCGTCATACTGCTTGTTTGCGTTTTGTCTTGTTTCAAATTCAGTCACCTCATTCTTAAATTTTTGGTTCCGTGTGGATACCAGCTATCAACGGATTCGAACTTTGCGTAACCCCCGCAGCCCCCGTCAACGTCACTGTCAGTACGCCTGTAGACAAATCACCCGAGCGAATCGTTGCCTGAGCTTCCAAGACCGTTAACCACCTGCCGCCTAACCCGCCAAGAGGCAATTTGGCATGCTCAGCTAAGCCAAGCATCAGCACTTGCGCTGCCAGCTGATATTCACTTGCCGATCTAGCGGCAATATGGCCGACGAATTGCTTGGACAGCTGCTGAACGCCTCGCGAGGCTGCTGCGCTATGCCAACCTGTACACTGCCATGAGACTGCGGGTCGGCAGGTTCCATTGAAACCTCGATAGACACGCCATTGCCCACCAAGTGCGGTTTCGGTGAATTGTGAGATAGCCTCCAGCCACGATTCGACGACAGGCTTGATCTGCTTTAGCAGAAAGACGGCTTTCATAGAAGATCTGCCTTGTGCATCAAGAGCCTGTCCTGCCGGCAGCGATGTAATTTGCGCCGTATACAGTCCACCGTCCACTTGAATGGTGCCCTCCTCCGGCTCCAGCATACGGCCAATGAGCCGCCAGATTCTCTCCTGTGCACCCTCAGCGGTTGCGCTTCTAACCAGCAGGCTCAGCTTGCGCCAACTGCCAGGAGCGTCCAGCTTGAATTCCGCGCTACCTCCGACATGGCATAGGATAATGGCCTCATTAGAGTTCTGAGATTCGCTATCCACGAACAGGTCCGTGCCGATCGTTCCCTCTCCTTTCGCTTGTAAAAACAGCGCCAATTGTTTGGCCATGTTAATCATTCATTCTCTCACCTCTTCTCTTGTTTTTTTGTTTTGAAATTCAAAACATTTTTTTCTTTACCGCAACCACATCCTTTCATCTACTCCCAATGAGCCTTGCTTAAAGGTTTCAGGAGATTAATTACTTCGTTCTTCTTCAGCAGCATCACCGCCTTCTTGGTCTACACATTGATCTTACCATGCCTCCACTCTCATGCATTGCCAACAAGCGGCCAACAAGCAACCACATTAACCAAGTGTCCGGACCACCTCCGCCCTAAGCATATAGGCCAGTTTCTCCATCGCACGTGCCTTCACCCTTCGATAAGTACGCTCGCTCATATTCACCTCGTAACATAGCAAGTAATCCAGCACTTTCTCCTTCTGCAAATAACGTCTCCGTATAATCGCTTCCTCCTGCTCGTCCAGCCGCGACAGCGCCTGCTCAACTTCAGCTTGTAAGAGCGCTGCTTGCTCTTCCGGTGCAGATGCTACGATATATTCAGCGGGCATTTCCGCCACCTTACTCACATTATGCATCCCGCCATCTCTGCGAACTCTTCCGAGCGTCTGGTGCAAACGAACGGTCTCCAGCAGACTCTCCACCCTTTTCCGCGTAGCCCGCTTGTCTATCTGATCTTGCTCTATGTGTAAAATTTGTTCCAACATCCTCATCATCTCCCAAAATTTGTCGTTTTGAAATTATAAACAAATCATACGCTAAACTTGTTTATAATTTCAACACAAAAGTTTTGAGAAACGAAAAAAACGCTTGTTTTTTGTACCTCAAACCATTTACAATAAGGAACAGGTGATGAATCGATGAAAGATATGGTCCAGTTCGGCCTTCAAATCCGGCAGCTGCGCAAGATGAACCATTTTACCCTTAGAGAGCTTGGAGAGCGGTCCGGTGTTAGTTATTCATTTATTAACTCCATAGAAAATAACCGCTTTAACCCATCTAGGGAAACGGTGATTGCGTTAGCTGATGCGCTTAATTCCGCTGACAAGGACGAGCTCTTGCTGCTCGCAGGCTTTGCGCCGACGGATGAAGAGTCACTGGATGCCCCTTCCGGACCTGGGGTTAGCGATATCGATGATCCTGAGGTCAGCCTATTTTTCAAGGACTTCCAAAGTGCGCCTAAGGAACGACGGGACGAAATGCTTCGGTTCTGGCATTTCATCAAAGAGCAGCAGATTAACCGTACGCCGGATAGCGAGCAATAGTACATATGATAGGAAGTTAAGCCCCTTGGGCTTTTCTTTATCCCTATAAATCGAACATATATTCTCATTTCAATCATAACGAGGTGTTTTCCCTGTTTACTCACTATCAAACAACCCCTCTGGAACAATGGGTCGAAGCTTTATATGAGCAGCATGAAATCACAATACCTTCTCAGCTTTGCATGACGCATTTGGCTGCTAAGCTACGCATTTGGGTGTATACCATGGATATGAACAGTATGGCGATCGAAAGTAACGGGCAATTCAGCATTAATGTTGACCGTCGTCTCTCCCCCAAGGAGCAGTGGGAAGATTTCTTGCACGAACTCTGCCATGTTCTTCGGCACTCCGGCAACCAGATGGCAATGCCTGATCGTTATGTAAATTGGCAGGAACAGGACGCATCCGCTTTCCAACTCTACGCGGCGCTTCCCCTCTCCATGCTGAGAAACCTCGCTCTGCCTGAGAACAAAAATGAATTGATCGCCTATCTTTCTGAAGAATTCCAGGTCACTTACCGACTTGCCAAAGCTAGGATCGATCAAATTGAGAGGCGTGTCCTGCAGGGATCCCTGGACTACGAGTTTCAACAATATACCCAAAATCAGACAAACAAGAAATACGATCCATCCAATTGGTCCGAAGCTACCCGTTTAATCATGAATAAGCTGGAGTTTTTAAAATCTAGGGGGGTGCCTGCAGGTGGCAAAGCTAACCGTCTTTTATGATTATCATGAAGAGGGCATCGTTCCCATCCTTCTATCGCTGCGGTTTCGGCCTAACGAGCTTGATTTTAGCAAAAATTCGCTTTATGTGCCGCTGGGAGCGCCTTTTCAGCAGCTGAACATGGACGAGATTAACGAGTTCGATGCCGGCATCACCGTGCTGTTGGAGGACCTCATTGTCCATCCGGAGCGTCCCCATGCCATTGGTATCTCCCTCTCCAGTTTGAAGCTTCGACATGCTGCACATCTAGAAGGACTCTTCGATATCCAGCAGCTATGGCTGCGGATGAATGACATCGAAGAAGTGCTTCAGATGGAGGTGCGCACTTTGTACCCTTGGCATAACTCGCACAAGCCCCTCAAATAAAAAATCCCACACATCCATGAACAATGTTCATCCGATGTATGGGATAGGATTACCTATTCACTAATATAAGAGCAGATATAATCACTAACGGTTTTCACATCAAGCTTGAATTTTGCATTCGCCGGAACAGTGAACTCACCTTGTCCATTGATGCTGATCCACTCGCTGCTGCCTGGAAGAAGTACGTTCAGCTCACCAGCTTGGATTTCCATAATTTCTTTCACATCAGTTCCGAATTCATACTCACCCGGAAGCAAAATTCCCAATGTTTTTTTCGTACCATCCGCGAATTGTACCGTGCGGCTTGTTACTTTACCATCGAAATATACGTTAGCTTTCGTCAATACCGTTACATTTTCAAAGCTGGACATGATCAATAGTTCCCCCTCTAAAATGGCTATAAAATAAGGCCAAGCCCACGCATGGTGGGCTATGGCTTTGTGAATAACGCGGCTATGTTTGTTCTAAGCCAATAGAGCTTTGACTCTAGCTACAACGTTCTCTGGTGAGAAGCCGTACTCTTTCAGAACCAAATCGCCAGGCGCAGATGCACCGAACGTGGCAATACCCAAGATGGAACCTTCGTCGCCAACATAACGCTCCCAACCAAGTGGGAATGCCATCTCAACAGCTAGGCGCTTTTTGACATCTGGAAGAATGACGGAATCTTTGTACTCTTTGGACTGTTTCTCGAACAGTTCCAAGCTTGGCAAGCTGACAACGCGAACGCTGATGCCTTCAGCTTGAAGCAGCTTTTGCGCCGCGACAGCCAATTGTACTTCGGAACCTGTTGCAAGAATTTGAGCATCCGGCTTACCGTTAGCTGCATCGGATACTACGTATCCACCTTTGCTCAGGTTCGCTTTTGCACCTTCAACCGTTCCTTCGAGGATCGGCAGATTTTGACGAGTCAATACGAGCGCAACTGGTCCTTTAGCTTCAGCAATCGCATAACGCCAAGCTTCGGAAGTTTCGTTTCCGTCAGCCGGACGAATAACCGTAATGCCCGGAATGACACGCAGCGCTGGCAATTGCTCAATCGGCTCATGCGTCGGTCCATCTTCGCCAACTGCGATACTATCGTGTGTAAGAACATAGATAACCGGAAGCTGCATAAGTGCCGCTAGACGGATGGACGCACGCAGGTAGTCGGAGAACACGAAGAAAGTTGCACCATATACTTTTACGCCGCCGTGAAGTGCCATACCGTTCATGGCTGTACCCATACCGAACTCACGAACACCAAACCATACATTGCGGCCCGCATAGTTGCTCGCGCTGTAGTTGGATTCGCCTTTGATCATCGTATTATTGGAGCTCGCTAGGTCAGCTGAACCACCAATCAACTGTGGAAGCAAAGGAGCAATCGCATTGATCGCATTACCCGAAGCGACACGAGTTGCCATAGGCTTGTCCGATGTGCTGTAAACCGGAAGGTTCGCATCCCAACCTGCTGGCAGTTCGTTATTAACCGCTGCGCTGAATTGGTTACCCAATTCCGGATAAGCTTTAATGTAATCATTCAAAAGTGTGCTCCAAGCTTGTTCAGCTGCAGCGCCTTCTTTACCAATTTCCGCATAGTGAGCACGAACTTCATCAGGAACCAAGAAGTCCGGCTCTTCCGGCCAGCCGTATGCTTGTTTCGTCAATTTCACTTCGTCGCCGCCAAGTGGGGATCCGTGAGGTCCAACGTGTCCGCCTTTTCCACCTTTGTTCGGGCTACCGAAACCGATTGTCGTTTTCACTTCAATCAAAGTCGGACGAGTTGTGTCAGCTTTCGCTTCGGCAATCGCTTTGGAGATTGCAGCCAGATCATTCTGCTCTTCTACGCGCAGCACTTGCCAGCCATAAGCTTCAAAACGTGCATGAACGTTCTCGGAGAATGCCATATTCAGCTCGCCATCCAGCGAGATATCATTTGAATCGTAAAGCATAATCAATTTGCCCAGTTTCAGGTGAGCCGCCAAGGATACCGCTTCAGAGGAAACGCCTTCCATCATGTCACCATCGCCACAGATCGCGTATGTATAGTGGTCGATAACAGGGAAGTTTTCTTTGTTATATGTTTCTCTCAGGTGAGCTTCCGCCATTGCCATACCTACAGCCATACCAATCCCTTGTCCAAGTGGACCGGTTGTTGCGTCAACACCTGGTGTGTGACCGTATTCCGGATGTCCTGGTGTTTTGCTTCCCCATTGACGGAAGTTTTTGATCTCTTCGATCGGCAAATCATATCCACACAAGTGAAGAAGGCTGTATAGGAGCATGGAACCGTGACCCGCAGAAAGTACGAAACGGTCACGATTAACCCATTTCGGATTCGCTGGGTTGTGCTTCATATGCTGCTTCCACAGCACGTACGCCATTGGAGCAGCCCCCATGACCATACCAGGGTGACCGGATTTAGCTTTCTCAACGGCATCGATACCTAACGTACGAATCGTGTCAACTGCTAATTGTTCGATTGTTTTATTTGTTGCTGTCATTTCGAAAATTCCCTCCTATATGTCTCTACTTACCTAAGTCATAACTTGTACATACAAGTGACTTTTCTCGCTTGCATTATTGTACCATTTGCTTTGAGGCTTTGCCACAATAAACCGTTAAAACTCATCGGATTTGCGCTTACCAGCAAAAAAAAGACTGCACCCTAATTGGATACAGTCTAGTTTTCCCATCAATTGAAAACAACAGTCTTATTATTATGAACAATAATGCGATCTTCCACATGCCAAGCAACAGCTCTGGCTAGAACGATTCGTTCAATATGACGGCCGATTCGCTTCAAGTCCTCCACATTATCGCGGTGGCTAACCCGTTGAACGTCCTGTTCAATAATAGGTCCACCATCTAATTCTTCCGTCACATAATGTGCGGTTGCGCCAATAATTTTCACGCCGCGGTTATGCGCTTGGGCATACGGCTTGCCGCCTACAAAGGCAGGCAAGAACGAATGATGAATATTGATGATGCGGTTTGAGTAATGCTTGATGAAAGATGGCGAGACGATCTGCATATAGCGGGCCAGTACAATAGCATCCACTTTGTCTCCCACTACTTCCAGCTGGCGGCGTTCCGCTTCAGCCTTCGTATCTGCCGTAACCGGAATATGGTAATACGGAATGCCGAAAGGCTCTACCAGCGATTGCATGTCTGGGTGATTGGAGATCACCATCGCAATATCCGCATTCAAATCGCCTGCACGCCAGTGCCAAAGAAGCTCAAGCAACGCATGATCTTCCTTCGAAACAAAGATCGCGATACGCTTCTTTTGACTAGCTAGTGACAGGCTCCAATCCATAGAGAACTTGTCAGCAACGACAGAGAAAGCCTCTTTCAACTGCTGGACGCGGTTCTCCAACTCCTCCAAGTCGAACTCGATGCGGATGAAGAACATAC
The DNA here is from genome assembly GCF_032461945.1 of Paenibacillus violae. Lineage (NCBI taxonomy): Bacteria > Bacillati > Bacillota > Bacilli > Caryophanales > Paenibacillaceae > Paenibacillus > Paenibacillus violae. The sequence continues at coordinate 201,908 of NZ_JAWCUD010000008.1, read as the reverse complement.
CGCCTTCCGGATCCATCGTGTACTGGTCGGACTGCACGATATTCGCTCCATATTCAAACAAAAACTGTGACACTGCCGCCACGATGCCCGGCTGATCCGGACAGGAGATCAACATTCTAGCTCTATTCGCCCATTCGCTCTCCCTGCGAGTCAGGCTGTTTGCATTTCCCCGTTCCATGTGAATCCCCCTAGTTGCTTTCTACTCGAAAGCTATCTGTATTAAGCCTTCTTCAGTATATCCTGACCGGCAAGCCAAACGATAAGACGTTGGTTAAGCTGCTCCTCGCTCAGGTCGGACAACAATCTTTCCTCATGCAAAATATCGTACAAGCGCTCTAACGGCTCGCGGCCGTCCGCTTTTTTCGCTTTCGCATCGTTTTTCAAAATCTCCCAAGTTTTCAGCACATAATCGCGGAAATGAATATCTTTTTTGCCAAACATATGGTCGATTCGCTCTACATGATCCAGGAACTCTTCGCCGAAGCGGCCTTTGAGGTTACCGGACAAGAGGGCAATCTCCGCTTCGTACATCGGACGCTGCGTTTTGTCTTCTTTTCCAATCCAAGGCGTCTCTAGAATCATTGGCAAATGCTGCAGCTTCTCATGATTAGCCACATTATTCATCGCTTCAAAGCCAATCCAGCCTGAGCCTAACGGCGCATGACGGTCTTTCGCAGCCCCGCGAGGATTTTTACTGTCGTTTAAGTGAACGACGCCTAATTTCTCTAAGCCAATAACTTTATCGAAATGATGCAGAACGCCATCCAGATCATTCACAATATCATAACCAGCATCGTGAATGTGGCAAGTGTCCATACAAACCGTAAGTTTGTTGTTAAACTCCACGCGCTCCATAATTTCCGCAATTTCCTCGAAGCTGCGGCCAATTTCGGTACCCTTGCCTGCCATAGTTTCCAGAGCAATATTCACGTCTGTGTCCTTCACGCCTGCCAGTACTTCATTCAAACCTTCAGCGATGCGTTCAATGCCATACTCCGCATCCTTGTCCGTGTAGGCACCTGGGTGAAGAACGATATTGCGCACACCGATGTAGGCCGTCCGACGAATCTCTTCTTGAAGGAAGCGAACAGCCAGTTCAAAGGTATCCTCTTTATAGGAACCCAAGTTAATGATGTAAGGAGCATGAACGACAATTTCGTTCATTGCATGCTTGTCCATCAAAGCTTTGCCTTCTTCAATGTATTGATCTTCAATGGGTTTGCGGCGCGTATTTTGTGGTGCGCCTGTGTATATCATAAACGTGGAAGAACCGTATGAAACTGCTTCTTCAGCTGCATTTAACAAGCCTTTATCTGAGAACGAAACGTGTGAGCCAATTTTGGGCATGATTCATTGCTCCTTTATTGAGTGTCTATCTGCTACCTTCCTATTTTACTCGGATTGTCGCAAGAAATCTAGAAATAAGGTATAATTCTTATCATATATGACCGTTTGGTAGTGAGGTGACAAATAAATGGCTAACGATTTTTTCATGTGGTTCATTATTTTCTGGGTGTTTGTCCTGCTGTTCTTCATGTCTGTAGGCGGATACTTCATGTTCCGCAAGTTCCTGAAGGTACTCCCCAAAGAGGACGGAAAGTCAAAGCTCGATTGGCAGAACCATTATGTCGATAATTCTCGCCATCTATGGACGGAAGATTCCAAAGCCTTTCTGGATCAGTTAGTTTCTCCCGTGCCAACAGCTTTTAGAGATATTGCCAAGCACTCCATCGCTGCTCGCATCGGACAGGTTGCTCTGGAGGCCAATGCTAATGAGGTAACAAGAGCTCACTGTATCGAGGGGTATATACTTGCGACTCCGAAGCGTGACTACCGCAGCTTAACCAGCTTCCTTGAGAGAGAGCAGATCGACTATAGCGCCTATAAGCATTTGCTTCAGTAAAATGAAAAAGCCACCCCTTATAATCAAGGGATGGCTTTATTTATTATGACGGCTGTCAAACAGACTCATGGTCATGCCTCCTATGTCGTAAATAAAAATGCGGAGGCTTCAAAACCGGAATAACAAATCTGCGAATTTCCGGACAACTCAGCACTTAATTTCTCCAAACGCTCGTTGGCGCAGTCCTTACAGTGACACAGAGGGATCGTAGTCTTATAATACCCTGTTTTGAAGACTTTCTCCGCGTTGTTTCTGGACATCACCGATTCGCATTTCACGCAATACACCATATCTAAGCTAAACATAAATTTCTCCCCTTTACTGAATCTTAATGTCGTTTATTGTTACATTATGTATATATAAATGATTATAAGATACATTTCGTAACTTAACAAGGGGTTTGTTCCTATTAACAGATATAATTGACTATGACATCATCGTAATAGCGATCTGGTTCGTAGCTTTTCGTGATCCTAGCAAATTCTTTATTATGTAAAGTTGCAAGTTGATTTATTTCATAAAGCAATTCGAATTCTACGTAGTCATTAGGTTGAACTGCCGCTTTATACAAATAAATATCTTTGTTCTTGCTCACAAGGTCTATGCAACCTTCGCAATGGAACGTTCGATTCGCAACGATAAGCTCGAAGCCGTAGATGATTTCGTTATCCGTAGGTAAAATCAATGAACTTTCGAAAGTAAATTGTGACTTCTCTAATTCCAAAATATCGATTATTGCATACTTCGTATGTATATTTCTCGCGTACATTTGAACAATTGTTAATTTACCTTCTAAAGGAGTAGTCAGTGTTAATTTGCTTCTTTTTCCAATCGTCAAAGCCTTCACACCACCTTAATACATATTGTATCTAGTCAAATGAATCTTTGCTTTGTTATAATGGTTTTCTGGTATATTTGGTTAAACACAGTGGATATAATGGTAGAAAAATAAACAGTGAGGAATGATCAAGCTGAAGTATGGAGACCGTATTGCCCTCTTACGTGAAAAGAGAGGACTGACCCAAGAAGAATTATCCATTAAAATTGGCATATCTAGGGCATCCCTTTCTCACTATGAAACAAGTCGTCGTGAGCCCGATTACGAAACCATTAATAAAATAGCGAACTTTTTTAATGTTTCCATTGACTATTTGCTTGGACGCACTAACCTTCAGCAAACTGTTCTTGATAACGATGTTCGGGACTTTGTAGAAAATCTTGATTTAACAGATGAAAATATTTTGCAAAAATTTTCATTGACCGTTGATGGCCGAAAGCTTTCACCAGATGAAGCAAAACGGTTCATTGCCTTTGTAAGGGCTGAGCGTTCGTTGGAGTAGTTGATTGCCGAGCAAGTTGTACTTTATGAGCCTGAAATTTCTGTTTGTCGATGCCAAGATAGAGAAGAATCTGATGAATATCGATTGAAATCTTAAGTTCTTGATTCATATACGGACCTACTCCCAACGCTCAGCTTTTCTTATAAAGTAAAAAATCATTCTCCGTTATTTACGATACGTTATGTATCTGTCATGAGACAGAATAGCGATGTTCGCTTGCTACTGCTTATTTACACCGATATACTTTAAGGTTACGGATGGCGCGGACTGATTAAACAAATCTCTAAGTACAGAAACATTTTTCGTTTTTAAATAGTAGTGATAGCCATATGTTTTACGGAGAGTGTGAGTGCCAATATCTGTTAAACCAACTTGTTTCGCCGCTTGATTTAAAATTCGATAAACGCGAATTCTCTTGATGGGATTACCCGTTCGTTGGGACGGAAATAAGTAATTATCCTCGTCCATATATTGAATATACTCCTTGATAAAGGCCTTAAGCTGTGAAGAAAGCTGGAATGTCTTGACTTTACCCGTTTTTTCCTCCCGAACACTTACCACATTTCGATCCCTCACATCTTTTACTTTCAATGATAAAAGATCGCTGAGATGGAGTCCGGAATTTATCCCGATTGTGAAGAGAAGCCAGTCCCGAATCGATTGTTCTTTTAAAACTTCTTGTAATTGTTCAATTTTCTCTTGATCTCTTATCGGTTGAACAACTTGCATGAATAGCACCTCACATGACCATAATCAAATTTCATTGTATGTATCTATTTTTTGCTATTGCATATGAACTCAAGGTACTCTATTCTATCAATCCTCCTAATTATTGTATGTTACATATTGTATCACAAATTTGATAAATGATCTATGCCTTTTCCTGTTCTCAAAAGGTAATATCTACGGTATAATTCTTAATAGAGAACGTTTTCATCGTTTAATCACTCATGGAGGGAGGCCACGTACATTGTTAAAAGTTGCTAGGTTTCTATTCATCCTTCTCATTTTCAGTGCTATTACGTTTCCAGTTTCCGCTTATGCTTCGGGTTATGAGTCAGGCACTTCTCAGAAAAACAGTTTCTTATCACAGCTTACTTCTTTGTTTAATCTGAGTAAATTGTGGAGCTCAAGTACAAACCAGAACAACAATAGCAATAATAGTAATAATAACAACAATAATAATCACAATAGCAACAACAACAACAACAACAACAGCAACAACAACAGCAATAACAACAGCAATAACAACAATCATAACAGTAATAATAACAACAGCAATAACAACAACAGCAATAACAACAATCATAACAGCAATAATAACAACAATAATAATAACAATCACAACAACAATTGGTATGACGACTGCTGGGACGACATCGATTGGGGCAATAATGATTGTCCGGAATCCTATGATATTTGGAAAAAGTGGTTCTGCTATTAACCAATAAAAACTCCGTCAGCATCAGCTGGCGGAGTTTCTGTCGGTTATGGCTGCTTCGTTTCCAGAACAAACACGGTAATTTCAGGCCGGCAATTGAATCTTATGGGAAACAATGTAGTTCCTATTCCGCGGTTTGTGTAAACGTGAAATTCACTTTTTTCGAAGGTATAAAGTCCTACCTCATACTTTTGTCCCAGGTCTGGTGTAAATAGGCTCCCGTAAAAAGGAATCCGAATTTGTCCGCCATGACTATGACCTGAAAGCTGCAAGGCAACAGGAAATTTCAAGGCAGTATCAGCGAAATCCGGCTCATGTGCAAGCAGCAGCACGAACTCGTCTTTTTCGGTCCCCTTTAACGCGAGAGGCAGATCCGGTTTACCATGGAACATTTCATCTATTCCTGCTATCCATAAACGGCTATTCCCGCGTACAATGGACCTATTTGCGTTGACTAGGACAGTAAAGCCGGATCGTTCAAGTACATCCTTGACCCGTTTAGGGTCCAGGCGCATATCGTGATTGCCGAGAACCGCGTATTTGCCCAATCTGGCTTGAAGCCGCGATAGAATCGGGATCACATCGTCATTTATTTGACCATAGTTAGAATCAAATAAATCTCCTGTAAAACAAATCAAATCAGGCTCTTCCCGCTGAACTAGCTTAACCACTCGAGCCATTTGGCCCAAGCTATAGTACTTACCGAGATGTGTGTCGCTGAACTGAACAATGCGCATGCCCGCGAATGCTGCCGGATACCGATGATACGCAAGAGGAACTGTATTTAACTGAATCCAATACCGCTCACCAAAGATGCCATATAGACCGCTTACTCCCGCAAGCGTCGCCAAAGATCCTACCGCAGTCATACTATACTTAAGAAATGCCCTGCGATTCATACGTTTATTGGTCACTAAATGTCCCCTTCCCTTACGAGTATCTCTAGGCCTAACTGCGGATGCTCATGCGGAATTTGTCGAGGGGAATCACATAAGCGTCGATACAATTTGTATAATTTTAATATGATCGGGATTGATTTCGCGGAAAAAACGTGCGATAATAAATTACCAGATACGATTTGTATCACAAAGAATGCTTTGGAGGGGTCACTTGTGAATCATCAGATGCATCAGACGGATTTGGAAGAACTTGATACGGAGTGGATCGAACTTATTATGAGCGCACGTAAGATGGGTTTTACGATGGACGAAATTCGCGCATTCCTAAGAAGCCCTTTCCAAACGACTCAAAAATCACAAAATTCAGCTGAAAATGATCCTTGTATGTCCTCATAGATCTACACAAGGTTATCTGGATTATTCATCGTTTGGTCGCTTCATTCTCCATTTGTTAAAATCCAGAAATTCGCGAAACTGCTGCTTATCGACCCCAGATGACATCGCTTCTTTAATAATGTCATACCATTCCTGATCGAGCTGAGGCCCATCCTGAGATGTCTCATCCTGCTCATCGATTAATCTCTCGACAGGCACTTTAAGGACAGCTGCAATTTTCTCAAGAAACTGAATAGAAGGATTCTTCTGAATATCCCGCTCCAAGCTGCTAATATAGGATTTAGCAACCCCTGCACGTTCAGCAAGTTCTGTCAATGACAGGCCCTTCTCTTTCCTCAATTGTTGAACACGTTTTCCAATCATTTCATATCTTCCCTTATCTCAAAGTGATGTGTGCTCTCATAATTATATCAGAATTTCCTCCAAAGAACAAATATGTTTCTTATTAAGAACAATAAGAAAAAAGCCCCCTGCGGGGCTTTTACTTCAAGCTTGGATTTAGTTTCTTGTCGCTCTTGTTACTCTTGTAGACCTTGTAGACGGATAACACATATCTATAACAGCAGTCAGTATCGTGCAAACCGATGACTTGGGAATGCTCACTAGTTAACTTTATCATTATGCCATTTCATGAACTCTATCAAAATTTTCAATTCATGAATACGTTCTTTGGCGATACCTGATTGTTTCAAATCAGCTATAAAATCCATCCATTCTTGATCCAGTTGATGATTCGTTCCCGTATCTTCCGTAATTTTCAATAAGAGTTTAAGATCAACGTTAAGAACCTCTGCAATTTTTTCTATGACATGAATGGAGGGGTTCTGTTTGAGATTTCTTTCGATATTACTTAAATAGGATTTGGAAATACCTGTCCGCTCTGAGAGCTCAGACAATGTGTACCCCCTCTGCTTACGTATACTTGAAATATTTTGACCGATCATGGTTATCATCACTCCACGGTGACACTTTTGGCAAGATTTCTTGGCTTGTCAACATCGCAACCTCGATATACGGCTGCATAATACGCAATTAATTGTAACGGAATAACCGAAACCAGCGGGGTAAGATGCTCGTGAATGGCAGGCAGAACGATCTGATCGTGCTTTTCCTCCATCCCTTCCATGCTGATCATACAAACATGAGCACCACGTGCCAGAACCTCTTGGACGTTGCTCCTAATATTGCCCCTGATATGAGATTGGGTTAAAAGTGCAATAACTGGAGTGCCCTCTTCAATTAAGGCAATGGTTCCATGTTTCAATTCTCCACCGGCAAACCCTTCGGCTTGAATATATGAAATTTCCTTAAGCTTTAATGCGCCTTCCAGACATGCGTAGTAATCCATGCTTCGCCCTATAAAAAAGCAGGTGCGTGACGCATTTAAATACTTCCATACGTTCTCTTCCATCATCTCCTTCTTGTTAATCATAATATCCATCGCATTCGCGGCAATACTTAGCTCATGGAAAGGGTTGATCTCCTGTTTAATTCCTTTTGCATGCGCGCTGTCAAATGCGAGTATCGCTAATACAGCAATTTGTGCTGTATAGGCTTTTGTTGAGGCTACCGCGATTTCGGGTCCAGCATGGGTGAGTAACGTGAAGTTCGCTTCACGTGATAACGTGGAACCTGGTACATTGGTAATCGTTAATGTCGGATAGCCCAACTGCTTGATGGCTACTAATACACCTCTGCTATCCGCCGTCTCTCCGCTTTGAGAAATGAAGATAAAAAGGGGGTTCTTGGAGAGAATGGGTCTGTTATATAAAAATTCACTTGCGATATGAGTTTCAACGGGGATTTCGGCTATTTTCTCAATCAACTGTTTACCGACCAATCCCGCATGATAGCTTGTTCCACAAGCAATGAGATAGATACGATCCGCTTCCTTCATACTATTACGAATGTTAGGATCGATGATCAAATCACCATTGCCATCTTGGTATTTGGAAACGATTTTACGAATGACAAAGGGCTGTTCGTCAATTTCTTTCAGCATATAATGCGGATATATCCCTTTCTCAATATCACTAGCATCAAGCTTGACTTGAAAAGGCCTTCTCTGCATGAGCTCTCCGCTCAAGTTTTTAATCGTTTTTGAATGTTGGCGAAGAATGACCATCTCCTCATCCATCAATTCCACGAACTGATTCGTTAGCTGCAGCATCGCCATAGCATCGCTTGCAATAACATGAAAGTCTTGGCCTAGTCCAATGAGCAAAGGGCTTTTATTTTTACCAACATAAATCGTATGGATATCTTCGTCATCTAATAAAGCAACGGCGTAAGAACCTTTCATTGTGACGAGCAATTGCCGAAAGGCTTCTTCAACCTCTAAGCCGCTTTCCACTAATTTCTCCATTAACTGGACAATCACTTCCGTATCCGTATCGCTTGAGAAAGGGACTCCAGAAAGAAATTGCTGCTTGATTTCCTCGTAGTTCTCAATAACCCCATTATGGACAATCGTGAAGCGACCGCTGTTGCTTTGATGAGGATGTGCATTTCTGCGGCTAGGTTTGCCATGTGTCGCCCATCTCGTATGACCAATACCAACTAACGCTGTCTCCTGATGATCAATCACATCGTTAAGCGCAGCTATCCGTCCCTGTTCTTTGTAAACATGTATACCTGTTTCATTCAATAAAGCTATTCCGGAAGAATCGTACCCTCTGTATTCTAGTTTTTCCAAACCTTTAATCAAGACTGATTTCGCATCCTGATTACCGATATATCCTACAATTCCACACATTTTAAATCTCCTTTGAAATAAAATTCTTAATAAAGAACAATTGAGTAATAATTAACTATAAATTGAATACATGATCCAATTCCCACATAAGTTTTTAAAAAGGGAGGGATTCTGTCATGTATTCACTTTCGACGAGTGTATGGAAAAAGGCACAACGTACTTACCATAAGGTCTTGCATGCATACAATTCCATACTTTATAGAGACTGCCTTGATATAGAAATGAAAGAAGCATTATTTGAAAAGATGCAGCATCACAGACAGAAGATGAATGAAGGCGCTTAAGCATGGCGCAATGTTAAACACTAAGGCTTTTGGCCTTAATCAATGACTCCTTGATGCATGCGATAACCCGCATCTGCTCATCTTCCGACAGACTGGACCCGGATGGTAGACAAAGTCCCCTTTTAAACAATTGCTCGGATATAATCTCATTATCACTATGTGGGTAAAACTTAACCCCTTCGAATAGAGGCTGCATATGAAGCGGTTTCCAAACTGGACGTGCCTCGATATTTTGTTCCGCCAATGCTCCTAATAACGATTCAACCGATACACCAGCTTCATTTTCGTCCAAAGTTAACACTGTCAGCCAACGATTCGAACGCGTATTGGGCAGCTCGGGCATAAACTCGATCCCTGGAACATGCGCTAACTCTTGAACATATCTTCTGAAAATCGCTCTCCTGGCGTTAACTCTCTCTTCCAGCACCTCTAACTGAGCTCTGCCAATCCCGGCGAGCACATTGCTCATCCGATAATTATAACCAGTCTGGCTATGTTGATAGTGCGGCGCATAGTCGCGCGCTTGGGTTGCCAGGAAACGAGCTTTATTCAGCTCCTCGCCTTCGTTGGAAACCAGCATCCCCCCGCCGGAGGTCGAAATAATTTTATTGCCATTAAAGGAATAGATGCCAAACTTCCCGAATGACCCGCTCGCTTTCCCTTTATACGTGGAGCCCAACGATTCTGCTGCATCCTCGATTACAGGGATATCAAACGCTTGGCAGATCGCCAAGATTTCATCCATCTTCGCACTTTGGCCATACAGATTAACAACGATGACTGCTTTAGGCAGTTTTTTTTCTTGGGCAGCATCGTATAAGGCACGTTCTAACGCTTGAGGGGACATGTTCCATGTTTCTGGCTCCGAATCAATAAATACCGGTGAAGCTCCCAAATAGACAATCGGGTTGGCACTTGCAACAAAGGTTAGACTTGAACAAAAAACCGTATCTTCCGCTTGAACATCCAGCAGCCGCAGAGCCAAATGAATGGCCGCCGTTCCGGAGCTGACCGCAGCCGCGTCGTTAACCCCCACATAGGAGGCAAGCTCTTTCTCAAATGCATCGACATGAGGGCCAAGTGGAGCGATCCAATTGGTATCAAAAGCATCTTGAATATAGGTCATTTCATTCCCGCTCATGTGTGGAGGGGAAAGATATATTCTTTTTGTATGCGTGAACACTGGTTATGCACTCCCTTTATATGGGTTCTTGTGACAAAAAAAGCGCCTTGGGCGCTATTAGGCGAACTTTCGGCTGCTTATAATTTTTGCCGGGGTTCCTACTGCTGTGCTATTCGTCGGGATATCACTAATTACTGTGGCACCTGCTCCGATAATCGCCCATTCTCCGATGCTTTTCCCAGGAATGACGGTCGCTCCCGCACCTATCATAGTCCCTTCTTTTACAATCACGGAGCCGGTAAGTGTAGCTTTAGGAGCAATGTGGGCATAGTCACCAATGTGATTATCGTGCTCTACAATTGCACCCGAGTTAATAATCACATGATCGCCGACGCATGTATCGGCGCTAACAATGGTATTTGCCATAATAACTGTACCATTCCCTATAGAAGCACTCGAACTGACAATCGCTGTGTGGTGAACGAGTGAAACATAGTTTTCCTTGGCTAGGCCAAGCTTTGTCACAATCGACTTGCGAACCGCGTTATTCCCAATCGCAATCACAAATTTAAGATGACTCATTTGATTCAACAGAAGATGTGCAGAAGAAATCGGACCTATGTATACTTCATTACTTAGAGTTAACTCATCATACTTGTCATCCAGTATGGCGATGATCTTCGCATCACTTTTGGAATGAATCAAATCCCTTATGACCTTACTATGGCCACCCTCACCTATAACGACTAAATCCAACCTGTACCAAACCCTTCATGATAGATTTGATCCGGAGAATTTCTCCATGGTCACATGATTCCCGTGGCTGATTCCATCCGACTTAATCACTTTGACAAAAGTTAAAGCTAGGATTTTGAAATCAAGGAGGAGACTTTGATTCTCCACATACCAGACATCAAGCCTGAATTTTTCTTCCCATGAAATGGCGTTTCTACCGTTAACTTGAGCCCATCCCGTAATCCCAGGACGTACTTGATGCCTTTTGGCTTGCTCTTCCGTATATAGCGTCAAATAATCCATTAACAGCGGCCTTGGGCCTACTAAACTTAAGTCTCCTTTAATCACATTCACCAATTGGAGCAACTCATCAAGGCTGTATTTTCTAAGGAATTCCCCAAAGGAAGTTAATCGTATTGAATCCGGCAATAAATTCCCTTCGTTGTCCCTTGCATCTGTCATGGTTCGGAATTTATAGATATTAATTGGCTTGCCGTGCAATCCAGGTCTTAACTGTGTGAAGATAATCGGTGATCCTAACTTTACTCTAACCAAAACAGCGACAATGCCGATAATTGGGGAAAAAAGGATTAATAAAGGAATTGAGATTAGTAAATCAAAAAATCGCTTCATCATGATCATGCTCCTATTGGTCTTAACTAAAAATTTTGATTTCAAACGGTTAAGTTTCCATACAAAGTAATTGGACTTCTGGGTGCTATGACCATCAACAGCTACTAACCACTGTTTATCATCCGTCATTAACTGGTCGATATGGTGCATCCCATCTTTTCTCCAATCGCCTTCTTTTTTCGAACCGCATAAGACTAAGGAGATTTCCTCTTCCTCATATTCAAACTCCGTTAGCTTGTTTACCTTAAAGACTCTCACTGAATCGCCATAATGAGGATAATCCGCTTGGGTATACCTATAGATCGTTCCATCTGAAAGAATGAATCTTCCTCCGGGTCTGCTAATCATCAAGTTACTAGTAATTAATGGGCTTTGGGGATGTGCGAGATAGGGTCCTTCCAATTGCGCTGAATGGAATAAGTGAAGATTCCCACCCTCAGTCCCTGCAAAAATCCACCATTTATTAGCGTATCTGATAATGGAGGGGTCCATGAAGTTACCTTCCAGCAGCTCACATGCAACTTCCCATTCATAAGGAAACCGCTTGGCTTTGTACAATAAAACACGATTGGTTTCAATCGTTTCAGGAAGCATGAACATCTCGTCCTCAACTTTAAAAACATGAGGATAAGATAGATGGAAGTTTTCACTTAGAACGACTTGTTGATACTCCCATTTCAACCCATCTGCACTTATGGCTAAGCCAATTTGCCCACGTTCAAGTTCTTTATTAAAGATCTCAAAAAATAAATAAAACCTTGAATCATCCTTGAGAATAAAGGGATCTGCTACAAATTCAGCTGGCACATCACTTACGTCTGAGGCTTGTATAGACGGTTTATCCACGTCCAATTCGGTTTCATTTAGTAATGTTGTTATCATGTCAGCGGAACTGAAAACCTTGATCGACCATATCTGAGCAACAATTCCCTTCTTCATAAGGGAAATTAACGTCTTTAGTTTTTTAATAAATTTCCGATTTATAGGGAACAAACTTTAATCACCCTTCAGTCAGTACCGACATACGCATGAGTAAGCCCCCGCTATACCGTTATTTCTTCTTCCTTTTTATGAAAACCGTATGGATTATGGGCTTGCCACCTCCAGGAATCAAGACACATCTCTTTAATGCCTCTCTGAGCACTCCATCCTAACTCACGTTTAGCCTTGTTCGGATCCGAAAAACAGACGCCTATGTCACCTGGCCTTCGATCTGTCATCGTATAAGGAACATGTTGTCCAGTTACACTTTCAAATGCTAATACCATTTCCACAACGCTATAACCCTGTCCCGTACCAAGGTTGTATGCCTCTACTCCTGTACTCGCCATAACCTTCTCCAACGCTTTCACGTGCCCACATGCCAAATCGACAACATGAATATAATCTCTGACACCTGTGCCATCTACAGTTGGATAATCATTTCCATAAATCATTAATTCCTTTAATCTTCCTACTGCCACTTGGGTAATGTAAGGCATTAAATTATTCGGTGTACCGTTTGGATCTTCGCCTAATCTGCCACTACTATGAGCCCCAATCGGGTTAAAGTAGCGTAACAGCGCAATGCTCCATGTGGGATCGGACACGTACATGTCCTGCATGATCTCTTCGATCATCAGTTTTGTACGACCATATGCATTCGTTGCGCCTAGAGGAAAGTTTTCTGTAATTGGCACTTGATCTGACATGCCATATACGGTGGCTGACGAACTGAATACGATTTTTTTCACCGCATATTCCTGCATAAGCTCACATAACACGAGCGTGCCCGTTATATTGTTGTGGTAATATCGCAGTGGTAAACGAACGGACTCGCCAACTGCTTTTAACCCTGCAAAATGAATCACAGCTTCGATTTTATTTTGTTTAAAGACCAACTCTAAATCCTGGCGGTTTAACAGATCAATCTGATAAAATGCAAAGTCCTTACCTGTTAGTTCTTTTACTCGTCTCAAGGACTCTAGACTGCTATTGCTTAAGTTGTCAACAACAACAATGTCGTATCCTGCGTTCAGTAACTCTACACAGGTATGACTTCCGATATAGCCGGCTCCACCGGTTATAAGTATTGGCATTTTGAACCTCCTGACTGTTGGTTAAAATTTTAAGTAGTCACTTCGATAAAAGAGATGTAAAGTAACCACGTTTTCATAGTAAAAATAAATGAGATAGAAACCTAAAATGGCGTAATAGATAAACTTTCGTTCTCTCTTTACAAATAAACTGATCACCCATGACATGAGAATGATATTGTATAATCCAAAATAGATGGTAAACCTGGCAAAAATCCAATTTTGTGTCGCGACCGCCATGACAACAAAATTCAATAAAGACATGTTCACAACATAGTCACCGTAAGGAAATAACTCTCTTAGTTTATTTCTTCCCAGGTATGCCAAAATCAATGGAACTGCTCCAATAGCCACCCTGATGACATTAGCTCCACCTTCTTGAATGCTCTGATATTCACTGTAATGGGTATCGGCAATTGCATTGAATATGGCGTCAGAGAGCACGCTATATCCTACAATGAGTAACACGGCAATAGTCAAGAGTACAAAAGTTGAGGATGTCCATGCCTTTCTCCTCACAATAAAGTAAATAGGAATAAGGATTAGGGCACTTTGATGAAACAATGAGGCAAACACCACCACAAGAAAATATTTTTTCCAGTTTCCTTCAAATAAGAACTTGGTAGCAGCGAATACTATTGCAGAAGCCAAAAATTGCCTTACTCCGTTCATGGAAACGATGTAAAGCCCAGAAGTAATATAGAGGTATATGCTAAGTTCAAATAACTTGGAATATTTGTATAACACGTAAACAATAAGAACGTTAGTAACTAAGGCGGTTAAGAATATTAATACCTGTGGATCTTGAGTGTATGACTTTAAAATCATTTGTAAGATCCCAAAACCAATATCTTTCTCAGCCTTAATTTGTTCCCATGTAAAATTATTAACGGTGTAAGCATGCATATAGAAAAATGTATCACCAATATTATTCCTAAGCCCTGAAACAAGTACCATTGAAGCCATTGTAAAAGAAACTAGTAAAAGATTCGGTCTTACAGCTGCTGAAACTGGCGAACTTCTTACAATTAATCTTGAACATAAAGAGAAAATATAAACAAACAATAAATTTAAGTACAAAATGGCCAAGATACCAGTTCCCTTCAAGATACTACTTGTTAATTACGTTTCATCACAGTAGCTCTACTAGTATTCCGAATATAAAAATAAAGCAATACACCAAAAGGCGTTGCTATCAAAGTCGTCCATTTGCAAGGTGATTCTACTATAAATTTAGAATTATTAATCATTAAATTAGTAGAAACATAATGAATGGCTTCACGTAATTTATCTTTATATGTAGGAGCCAGTTTCATGGCAACTTTCCTGAAAAATAAAAAACCTCGTGGGTTTTTTATATATTGTTTTATAATGTTCATACTCGAACCATCAACTAAATACTCAACATGACAGAGTACCTCATTCATGATGAGCAGAGGACATTCTTGGTCAATAAGAATATACTTATAGCTTAGAGGACAATACTTTTCTCCAGGAAATATTGGGTATGGAGGGGTTTTGCGTGTAAGTTCAGAACGATAAATTAACTTCTTATCTCCTTTAACTTTATGTTTAGCATGTAAATGAGAAAGGGTGGATGATACTAATTGATCTGGCAACCTGGTACCTATCACATTTCCGTCCGTTGTTGCATCTAACCCTATAATTCCGGCATAGCCTACATTTCCATGCTTTTTCCAGAAAGAAATTATTTTATCCACAGCATTGTCAGCCATGTAATCATCTGAGTCTATACAAACATTTAGTTCTGTATCCAGCAGCTCGTAAGCGGTGTTATGAGCGCCATGCATGCCTTGATTTTCTTGAAAATAGTACAGAATTTTTATCGCACCTTCGCTTATCCATCCTGCCACAAGTTCACTAGTATCATCTGTAGAGCCATCATCAATGATTAGCCAAACAAAGTCATTGCACGTCTGTCGCTTGAGACTCTCGTAACACAAATGCAATGTGTATGCACGGTTATAAGTAGGTGTAAAAATAGTAAGAGTTGGTTTCAAGATAATTCCCTCTCTAATTGTACCGATTTATAGTCCCCATATTGCAAGGCCGCTAAAATACTTTGAAAGACTATCCTGTCAGGCCTTACAAAATTATGATAGTAATTATAATTATTAACCATCATTTTATATCGAAATTCATTATCTTGCTTTAATCTGTAGATTTTATCGATGCAGTCACTAGGCGTTCGAAATGCCAAATAATTTTGTCCTTCGCGAAAATCACCTGGAACATCATAGTGCAGTTCTTCTGTTGCTATTGCTTTGCTTGCAGCTACATATTCTGCAAATTTCCAACCAATTGATTCATGTAAACCCATAGTTGCAATACAAATTGAAGATTTCTTTACTCTTTCGATATAATGGTTACGTTTAGTCACTTTTTTATCATCAATAATGAGGTCTGCGTAGTATTTACTTGCATAACCCGTGGAATTAACACCACCGTAAAAACTAGGGCCAAATTCTTTTTTACACAGTCGTATGCAACTAGCTCTAAATTCATTTATGTATCGTCTCTCTTCTTTTTTTGAAGAGGATAGTTGTCCTGCATAATCCCCTTCTACATCCCATAATCTAGCCATGAATAATATTTTTGGATCCTTCTCCAAACTTGGAATTCCTTCAAAAAAATTCATATAGTAGCGTCCATTATAGTACTCAGAAAAAGGAATCATTCGGATGATTTTTTTTATTTTCTCCTTTTTAGGATCCTCTGGTGTAGGAAAATGAGCAGTATTACCTGGAACTGTAACCATATAATTTAATCCAAGTGGAAGCATTTTATTCGCATGTTTTAATTTAGAATTCTGATGAGGACTAAAACTTCTTTTAAAACAAATATGAAATTTGTTCAGCAAAGAATCTAAAAAATCAACAAAGTCCTGACCTTCCCTGAGAAGATTGTCATAACCGTCGTTAAGGTCGTATAAAACTTGAATTCCGTTCACCCTGGCTTCGATCATATTGTAGGGCAGCCGTTCGGGATGTCCTTTTCCTAGCCTCTCGACTTTTAAATCTATTATTCCTTGTCTTTCGAGCAATATAAAACCTGAGATGATATGATAAAGGTGTAGCGGTACTTCACCTAGCCTAATAACACATAAAATTTTGGACATGTTGGGCTCCTTTTACGATGTCATCCACTCTTCTGTTTGATCTAGATAAAATTTTTGAAGCCATTTTGCTGGTACACGAATGTCGAATCCTTTTTTTTGTATATGATCTTGTACCTCTAAAACTCTTTTATTCTGTTGGATCACTCTTTTTGCCCAAGCATCAGACGGTTTATTTAAGTTTTCAAATTGAACTAATCCAGCACCCATATCAACTTCCGACGTAATCACATCCGATATGATACAAGGCAATCCTGATCCCTGCGCCTCTATTAGGGTAACGGGTAATCCTTCGTGCCATGAAGGAAATACAAACACATCAAATGCTTGGAGCAATCGATTTATGTCATTGCGTATTCCGAGAAAAATTACTTTGCCTAATAGATTCAGATCCCTTACTTTCTTTTCTATATCTAAACGCAACGGACCATCCCCCGCTAACACAAGAACGGAATCTGGTTTATCATTATTTAATTGAGCAAAAATATCGATAAGAAATGAATGATTCTTCTGATGAGCGAATCTACCTACATGCCCGATCACAAATGTATCACGTGAGAGATTTAACTCCTGTCTTACTTGATTTCTTACCTCTGAATTAAAAACATATTGATCACTTTCTATTCCGTTCTTCAAAATTGTGGCGTTTACTACTTTATCTTCAAATAACCAGTTAGCAGCTTTATCTGAACATGCAAAATAATGTGTTGCGCAAGGCAAAATATATTTCCCTGCAATCCACTTGTATGCCTTGGCTACAACTCCACCTTCACTACTAGTATTATGACTATGAGCAATACGAATTGGAGTGTTGGTCCTTTCGGCTGATCGGAGAACAAATCCACTCATTTTGTCCAAATGGGAGTGTACAATTTTGTATTCAGAATGTGATGAAAAGAATTTATTCAAAGCCTTTATATATGCATAATGTCCTACATCACTAACATAAGGAATACGATGTATTTTTCCACCCATCTTTAGTATCTCTTCATCAAAAACCCCTTCTTTACTAGTTAGAAAATCAAACTGGACCTTAGAATGATCAATATTTCGATACAAATTCATCAATAAGGTTTCTGCTCCGCCCCGATTCATATTGACTACAACTTGTAAAATTCTTATTGGGTCGCCCACATGAATTCCACCTTCTCATCCATATATATGGAATAAATAGTACTCTTTTCAGCTAGTATTTTATTAATGGCATATTTTCGTTCAACCATATCACGTCCGGACTTGCCGAGTTTATACTTCAATTTACCATTTTGAGCA
Organism: Paenibacillus violae; assembly: GCF_032461945.1. NCBI lineage: Bacteria > Bacillati > Bacillota > Bacilli > Caryophanales > Paenibacillaceae > Paenibacillus > Paenibacillus violae. The sequence goes on along the minus strand of NZ_JAWCUD010000008.1, from coordinate 183,916 downwards.
AGCAATTTTATTTTTTCGGACATTTCATATTTGTCATCGGTAGCTATGATCCAACCGTTCTCGTGACTATGGACTAGTTCTCTGTGCCCCCTGTTATCACTAGCTATAATCGGAAGGCCACAAGCCATGGCTTCCATAATGTTTACAGGAAGTCCTTCACGAAGGCTGGAAGCAACCGCAACATCACAGATTGGTAAAATTTTGTGAATGTCATCCCGATAACCTAGAAAATCCACCTTTTCAGAAACGTCTAGCTGTTTTGCAAGCTCCCAGCACTGTTCTTTTAGTAACCCAACTCCAGCAAGCAGTAGTTTTGCTTGGGGCACCTCATCTTTGATTAATGCTAATGCATGAATTAGCAATTGCTGATTTTTGTTTTCGTTGAATTCAGCGGCATAAAACATTAAAAAATCCTCAGAATTGTAACCGAAATTTCCCCTTGTTTGGCGTTTAACTGTTTCGCTAACAGGCTTAAAGAGGTCTATATTTACCCCAACTCCATGAACGTGTTCAATTCTCTTTGCTTTAAGTCGCCGATTCACCGCAAGAGCATAATCTTCCTCATTTATGGTTATCAGACAATCTGTAAAATTTGAAAGAAGCCTCTCAATTGGGTAATATACAAGCCAGTTGATAAGCGGAGCTCCCTTGCAAAAATGAAAGCCATGAGCAGTGTAAATCACTTTGGTTCCATACTTCCTGTTTCCCCGTGCTGCCAAACGTGCAAGAACTCCACCCATAGGGGTATGGCAATGTATAATCCCATATTTATTTTCATTGATAATGGATTTCAATAAATTATAGTTACTGATGTTTTTTAACTTAAACGGAGATCTTTGAATGGGTATGTTGTATTTCACATCAACATATGGAAGCTCTAGTTGGCCAGATGCCGCTATATGAACCTCCCACCCCTGCTCTTTGAACCATTTCATATAGGGCAAGTGAAAAGCTTGAAAATGATAATCAACGGTCGCACAAAAAAGCACTTTCTTTTCCATCTTCTTAGCCACCTATTTAATTAGTTCTTTTTCCAAGACTAGCGTAAGATACTTCAATAACTCGTATCTTAAATCCTCACGTTGCAAGGCGTAATCGATCGTAGTTTGTATAAATCCCATTTTTTCGCCAACATCAAATCTTGTACCGTTAAACTCATATGCATACACTGACTCATATCGGTTCAACAAAGCAATTGCATCAGTGAGCTGAATTTCTCCACCAGCTCCAGGTCCTTGATTATTTAGAATTTCAAAGATTTTTGGGGTAAGAATATAACGTCCCATGATTGCGAGATTTGATGGTGCTTCCTCTTTTTTCGGTTTCTCTACTAAAGTATTAATACTATGTAAACGTTCCTTGATTTCAAAACCGTCGACAATTCCATATCTGGATATCTCGTCGTCTGTAACGTGCTTCACACCAATAATTGAAGCATTATGGTATTCATATTGTTCCATCATTTGTTGCAAACAAGGTTTATCAGCACGTACAATATCATCGCCTAACAATACCGCAAACGGTTCATTTCCAATGAACTTGCGCGCGCACCAAATTGCATGGCCTAGACCCCTAGGTTCTTTTTGACGAATGTAATGAATATCAACCATGCTTGATGTTTTTTGGACTTCACTCAATAAATCGAACTTCCGTTTCTCCAATAAGTTTTGCTCGAGTTCAAAGGAATTATCAAAATGATCCTCGATAGCTCTTTTCCCTTTTCCGGTTACGATGATAATATCTTCGATCCCTGATTCAATCGCTTCTTCTACAATGTATTGAATCGTTGGTTTATCAACAATTGGTAACATTTCTTTAGGCATTGCCTTAGTTGCTGGAAGAAATCTCGTTCCGAGCCCAGCTGCTGGGATAATTGCTTTTCTTACTTTCATTGTCGGATTCTCCTTCTTGTTAAACAATTGAAATTAGTTTCTTCGAAATCGGTATCACATTTCCATTAGTTAAATTTAATAATTGTTCCCTTATGCTTGCCTTATCAAGCGATGCAAAGGTCGAGATAATTTCTAAAATTTCTTCCACATAAAGATCCGCTGTTTTACCAATATAAATTTTCGGATAAACTTGTTGTTCACCGACCTCGTCAGCTTTCAATAACTCTTCGTATAATTTCTCTCCTGGCCTCATACCTGTAAATTCTATTCCGATCTCTTCAATTGAATTTCCAGAAAGCTTAATTAAATTTATTGCTAAATCAACAATCTTTACTGGTTCTCCCATGTCTAAGACGAAAATCTCGCCACCTTTAGCTAAGGCTCCAGCCTGAATGACCAACCTTGAAGCCTCAGGAATCGTCATGAAATAACGAATCATATCTGGATGAGTAACAGAAACTGGTCCACCTTTTTCAATTTGCTGCTTAAAACGAGGGATTACGCTTCCCCTGCTTCCTAGTACATTGCCGAATCGTACCGCAACAAATTTCGTTTCACTATTTCTATCCATATCTTGAATAATCATTTCCGCCAATCTTTTGGTAGCCCCCATTACACTTGTTGGATTCACGGCTTTATCAGTCGAGATCATAACAAATGTATCTACCCCATTCTTACTCGCTGCCTTTGCAACGTTCATCGTTCCGATTACATTGTTCTTTATTGCTTCTTCAGGGTTACGCTCCATTAATGGGACATGCTTATGTGCAGCAGCGTGATAAACAACATCGGGATGATATTTATTCATAATTAACATCATCTTTGGGGCATCTTGTATATCAGCAATCTCTGTAGTAAATTCAATCTGCGTATGTAAAGAGCTGTCTTTCAGTTCCATTTCAATGGAGTAGATACTGTTCTCTCCATGTCCCAGCAAAATAAGTTGTTTAGGGTTGAATTTCGTGATTTGCCTACAAATCTCCGAGCCAATTGACCCACCTGCGCCGGTTACCAAAACCACCTTATCCGTTATAAATCCAGATATACTTTCAATATCTAACTCAACTGGCTCTCGACCTAATAAATCTTCAACCTGTACATCCTGAAATTGATTGACCGATAGCTTCCCTGTTATTAGATCCTCTAGCATAGGTAGTGTTTGTGTTTTGGCATTCGTCTTTGCACATTCCTGAACAATCGTGTTTAACTCCTTTTTACCAAGAGAAGGAATAGCAATAATAATGTTCTCTATATTTAATTCTATAACTGCTTTCTTAATCCGATTAATGCCACCGATTACTGGCAGCCCCAAAATATCAAGATTATGAATTTTGACATTATCATCAATAAATGCAACAGGCAGTAGCTCTGCATCACTATTTTTTATTAGTTGTCTTGCAACCATAGTACCCGCTGAACCTGCTCCAATAATAAGTGTCTGCTTTTTATCCTGTGCTTTACTGGTAAAAGTACCTCTAATTAATCGCCAACAGAACCGAGAGCCACCGATAAGCAAAATGTGCAGCATCCAAGTTACGGCAAGCAACCTAAAATAAATATCTTGAACAATGATTTGTTGCATACAAGCAGCAGTAATGATGGATATAGTAACCGCCTTGAAAATAATCAACAATTCGCCTACGCTAGCATGCTCCCAAGCCTTTTTGTAGAGTTTATACATCAAAGAAAATAAATGATGACTGAGCAGCAAAGTAATTGAACTTATTACTAGCGGCGTAGTTATAACATTAAAATCTGCACTCAATAAAAATCGGCTGAAGAAAATAGACGTTATGACAATAAAAGAGTCCGCAATGATTAGCAGTGATAATCTTTGACGGTATGACAATATAATTCACCCTTTCAATAAAGTACTTAAGTATATGGCCTTTTGAAAAAAGACCGTATAATTAAACACTTTATTTTTTTCTAGGGCATCTAACCCTTCCTCGCGCCACACTTTCGACGACTCGCGTCTAAGGTCTATTTCAACCCACAGCATGGCCGAGTGCCTCCTTTGATAACGGTAAGGAGGCATCACCGAACATTATATTTGCCCTTATTTTCCTAATAATATTTTCTTTATAAAGAACACAAAATCATTCAGTTACTCAACAAACATTATAAAGAACGATTTTATTACATATAATTCTTTATAAAGAACATTAATCTAAATTTTTTTTCCTTTTTCCATTCCATCTATGTATTAACCCAATTGTAGTTCTTTATAAAGAACGTGTCAACGATAAATATTTAGCGCTTGTTATTACTTCATTCGGAACTATTTCATCTAGTAAATCATACACTACTATAAAAGTAGATTGAGGTGATTATGATGATAAAAGTTAATCTGAGGGATCTAGATGACACAAATTTAACAGCCACTCTTCCTATGAACAATGACGTGTTGACTTATGACAGTACTCAATCAAGCTGGATTCCAAAGAAACCTTCTGTGGCGAGTGTTACCTCGAATCCATTTGTGATAGATTTGAACAGATGGAACATCAAAAATGATGGAACTGAGTCTACCACTACAACTCAAGGTATTAATGATGCATTAACTTGGGCAAAATCGCAAGGATTTAGTCATATTATTTTACCAAAAGGAACATATACATTAAAAATGGATAGTACTTCATTTTCATGCATTTACATGCAAAGTGATTTGCATTTTGAAATGGCTGATGGTTGTACGGTGCAAATAGAAACAAATTCCTCTCCTTGGTACAGAATCTTTGATGTCACAAATGTGAAACATGCAAAAATTTCTGGCGGAAAAATAATTGGGGATAAAAAAACTCATGTATATCAAATAGGTGTAAAGTTCATAAGAGGCGGAGTTAATTCCGATGGTTCACTAAATAGCAACCCTAATTTTATTCGCAGCGAAGTAATAGATAGATATTTAAACCCGGGCTTACTGAAATCTTTTAGATTATGGAGTATCAGCGGTGTAAGCGCTACAGGATATAATTTCTACCAATATAAAGACTCAATTTCTAGTAATTCTTTAGTTGGATATAGAACAAATGGACAATTCGCTCCTGCGGCTCCAACAGGACGTGGTTGGTTTGCAGATATTGATAGTGTTAACAAAATGTTATTTGTAATTGATATTACATCAACACCATTAAGTGACACTCAAATTGCTCAGATCAATGCAAAAATCGATAGTCAGGGTTACACCCATGAATGGGGACAAGGAATAGAAATAAAAGGTTCATTTGATATTGAATTAGAGAATATTGAAATAAACTACTGTACCGGTGATGCTATTTCAACAGGTTGGTTGGAATATAAAACTAATCCAGCTGATTATACTCAAGACCAGATGGGTTCAAATATTTATATTCATAATTGTGATCTTCATCATTGTAGACGGCAAGGTATTTCTCTTGGAGCATCAAACGATATAAGCATTATTAAAAATAAAATACATCATATTGGGAAAGCTGATGACGGAGTAACAGAAGATGGAACTGCACCTATGTTTGGGATCGACATTGAGTCCATGTGGTCAGAAACAAACATACCTACCTGGCGACCTGAATTAAATCAAGCAGGATTTGAGCTTAACACCAGAATTTATATTAGAGATAACTATATTTATAACAATAGCCGCGGACACGTAGTGAATGCGGATGGTATTAATGTAGTTTTAGAAAGCAACACTTTTGAAGGGTATAATATCGGTGGAATAAGTTCTTATCCCAACAATATGTATGTTAAATATCTTAATAATACTATGATTGGTTGTGAACTTGTTGTTAAAGGAGATAATTTCTTAAATGGCGCAGTTTGCTATAACGGTAATGTTAAAATTGCGGATATTGCTGGAGCAGTAATTATGAATTGTCAAATAAAGAATGGATTTTTTTACGGCTCAAGTGTATATGGATATTTTGGCACTCCCACGGTCGATGTTCCTTCAAGCACGTTCACTTATAGTTCGCCGCACGGAATGGGAAATGGTGCAAAGATTTCTTTTGAACAGTGGGTTGGTAAAGTCCCTACTGGCATCAGTGTGGATAAACTCTACTACACTTTAAATGTTAAAACAAATAGTTTTCAAGTATCAGAAACACTAAACGGTACTCCTGTAGCGATAACAGACAGTGGGATAACTGGGTTCAACATAAGCAGATTTAATTACGGCAGATGTTATATTTCAGATATTGTTGTGGAACGGGATTGGAGAAACGACAATACGTTATCCCCCAATTTCCAACTGATTCTGACAGGTGGACTCATTAGAAATGTTACTGTTAAAAACTATGAAATTGATATTCGCCCCCTTGCTAATTACGTAGGTAGACCCATACAGATAGATGGCATTACCCTTATTGAAGGTGGAGCTAACTTCGAAGGGTGTAATTTAATCAATAGTTCCTTTACCAGAAGTAAAACCGGAATTCTTGGTGGAGATATTTCTCTCGGAACGAATGATGCGCGCTATACAAGAAAATTAGTTGTCGATAACTGTACATTTCAAAATGTAGGCATAAACTTTAATGGAAACGTAACAAACAATCGCAGCACTTTTATCACTTCAAGTATCGGTAAAGCTGATAATGTCAACATGGCTGTCATCAGTACTAGCTATCTTGAAGATACAAAACTCAATTTTCACTGGCTCACACGTGATAAATCCATGACAATTGCAAGATGTATATTCAAAAATGTTACAGCAGACACTAACTCGAATACTAGAATAATCGATAACATTAGCCTCTAATTGCAATCAGAAAAGGGAAGATTGGGAAATCCCCCGTCTTCCCTTTTCATTTGTTTAATTGTTATCGTTAATATCGTTGGCCTTTAAACTAAAATTTGCATTTTCCAAAATATTACCGTCAATTGTGAATGCAGGTGCTCCAACTCCAGCATATATCGTAGATATCCCAATCGCTTCAATATTGGAGGTGATTTTATTACTTCTAATGGATGCCGATAAAATATCGTATGGCTTGTCTTTTTGCCAGTAATCATTCATTTTAATAATTTCTGTTGTTTTTGTAGTAATCCCATTCGCAACGATCACGTTATTTTCAATTGTGACCTTTTTAGCTGAATCTACAGAAATGGCAGCTGTATTTCCAGTCGTATAAAATGTTGAATTCGTAACTGTAAGATCCAAGTTCGGATTCCCAGCACTAAGTCCGCCATATCCAGTGAATGAGCAATTATTGAATGTATATTCTCCAGATTGCCCTACACTTGGTACTGCTTTCCCTCCATCATTAGGCCCTTTAAATACACAATTGTTGTAAGTCCCCGGCGGCAAATCCAATCCGTAGGTTGAATTGTAATCATTAACTATTAGATTATCAATAATATTTCCTTCAACCTTGCCACCTGAAACTGATCTTAATGAGGGGGCTCCATTGATTGTGATATTAGTCAAATGAACAGGATTTTGCCATATCGATAAGCCAGCATTTGAAGTCCTCTTTGTTATATTAATAACTACATCTGAAGCGTTTACACCAAATGGAACCGAGCTGCTGATAGCAAAGTTCGTATTTGTTACAGTCATCCCTTTAATATTGATATTGGGGCCTTCAAAATGCGTTAGTGAATCAGTCATCGTATTTCCAATAAACGTCACATCATGAGCTGCATAAATACTTGTACCTTCAAAATTATTATTTTTTATTGTAGCACCTGTAAACGGGGCTGACACTGCTAAGCCAATCGCTCCAGCAGAAGCTAACTGATTACCTTCTAGCGTCCCATCATTTCCATCGTAGAAAATAACATCGTATCTGCTATTATTATAAAATTCATTATTTTTTATAGTTACGTCTTCATTGATATATCCGTTATCTCCTGCGCCTCCCTCAACATCAATTCCTGCCATTGGAGCAGTTCCACTTTTGCCACCTATATCATGAAACTTGTTGTTTTGCACCAAAATATTTTTACCGCCACCTATGGTCAATCCTTGTCTGCGGTTAAAAGAAGATTCCGAATTCTGAACAGTAACATTAGTCGACTGTACCCTGTTCCATATCTCTAAATATTGTCCTTTTTGAATAGTCCCTTTAAAAGCAAGCCTAATGGAGTCGCTCCCGGGAGGAATAGAAATATACTCTCCTTGACTTTGATGTTTTGCTTTAGATATGAGCGTGCCATCAGCCTTGTAAAAGAAAATATCAAACTCACTTGAAAGATACTGCGCATTGTCAATGATAACAGCGTGTGTTAACTCATACGAAGGATGCGTAAGTTTCCAACTCGACTTGCTTCTGACTTTTGTCTGATCAGATATAAGTTTTCCGTTGTCGTCAATCCCCCCAGTTTCAAAATCCTTCGCATACAGATCCTGCATAGTACCATTTCCGCCGCCTACACAAAGCCCGTCTCCTGTAAAATTTAAAGTCTTTACACCATCAATAATTACATTGTAAGAACCTTTTGTAATAATCCCATATCCACTCTCGTGAGTGCCTCCACTCGAGTAATCATGAGTGTCCCTGTCGCCGCGGTATGTACCACCCTTAATGATTACATTCTTGACACCAACGTTAACTAACAATGTCGAATAATCTGCATAAGCATTTGTTTCTTTTTGAATTACAGCCTTATCATCAAGCCAAAATGTCATGTCACTGACCATGTTGATGCGTCCGCGAGGGTCCCATTGTCCATTGGTTCCTTTTGCTATGCGATACGTTCCTGCGGGAACTCTGAAAACAGTATATCCTTGCTCATGAGCCCATATAAGTGCATTATTTATTCCGTCTGTTGTTTCAGCCGCATGAGAATTATCATTATAGATACTCCACTTTTTTAAATCTAGCTCATACACACGCTCTTGATTAGACACAGAAAACGTGGTCTGTGCTTCTGAAGCACCAGGCCACGTTAAGAAGAAAAGCATGAAAGCTGACAATGCCATAAAAACAACCCTACACATTTTAAAATTTCACTCCTTATAAGATTATCTTAAACCCAAAACTGTTATTAAGAATCCTTGAAGCGGTTTAACTAATTTTCATTATTTACAAACTAAGATAATTTATAACCCCCTCTGTTTTTATAGAAATAGAAACGACACAAAGCGACTTCCTTCTTCTATTATACAAAAATTTGGAAATAATCAGGAAGTTCAATTAAGTCTAAATTTCGAAATATTCTTTATTAAGAACAATGATATAGTAATTATCTAGTAAGTTAATAGGTTTCTGTTCTACCTTTAGGCATAAATTTTTGCTGTAATCTAGACATTATACTTTTGACTATTCCCATTAAATATTTAAACTCATCACTTTTATGAAATAGGAGTATGTAAATCAAGTTAGGCAGGATCAAGCACGTAAGCCCTTTCATCACTAGCGTAATTATCGTATTTGCAACAAAAAAATGAGATGCGTAGTACGTGATCAAGCAAGTAACAACTCCTACTCCTGCATAGTAAAAATAACCAAGGAAATATCCAATTAGTGGTTTTTGGAATACTTTCTTATATACAAAATATGGCGTCGTCCAAAAAGGAACCATCATTGCACTTATTAATGTACCGATAAATACACCAGCAATCCCAATGGATTGAACCAAAATTATAGAGAATACAAGATTGACTGCAGCTTGAAATAATGGAACATACCTATCCTCATGAAATATTCCCGCTGTTGTTTTCACAGTTGTGATTGAGTTTCTCATTCCTCTTTCATAGAAGGTAACCACTAATACAACTAGTATCAGTTTATCCATAAGAAACTCTGGGCCGATCCATAAGGTTATAAATGGTTCTAGAGTTACAAATAGAATAATTGCAAACATGGAATATAACCAGAAATTAAGAAACATCGTAACCTTATATACAGAATATATTTTCTCTTTGCTTTCTTTAGCCACTAAATTTCCTACACTATGATAAATATTATTAAATATTTGATTAATAAAAGTTCTGCAAATTTCAATAAGCATATAATAGTTGGAGTATAACCCAACAGCCGCCACACTTACATAATAAGAAATAATAATATTATCAGTACCAAATACTAGGTAGGAGCCAATATTTTGCAAGATAATAGCCTTTATATTTTTGATCAGTTTATTCTTGGTCAACGCATCGATTTTCTTTGATATTTTCTCCTTTAAAAACGGGAATAACTTATTAGCAATTAACGATAAAATGACACTATTTATGATTGTTACGATACTATCAATAATTAAATACAATAGAAAGTTTTGAGTGGCATAAAGAATGCCTATTTTTAAACACATGGATAGAATGGATGATATTGAAAACAATCCTGTCACAATATATCCTTTTTGATTCACATTCAAAAATGAATTTTTATGTTGAAACAAATATGGTGTAACCGTATTTACTAAAAAAACGAGATAAATCAGATGAATATACTCTACCTTTGTATCTTTTACAAAATATGAAAGGAAAGGCATTATAGATAGCCCTAACATTAAGACAATTAATGCTATGGCTAGGTAAGCCTTTTTATATAATTTCATAAGCATCATGATCTTTTCTTTATCATTATCCGCGACAGGCTTATATAGATTATAAATAATACTGGAGCCAATTCCTGCCTCAGCTAGTGAAAGCATTGCTAAGATGTTTGTAAATAGCCCGTTAATGCCCAAGTATTCCACCCCGAGCGTATGAATAAAAACTGTTCGGGAAAAAAAACTCAAGAACGTAATAATAAGTTGATTACCTAGTCCAAAAGAAATATTGATAATAGAATTTTTTGTTCTCATTCCACAAATCCTATCTCATTTGTATTTTATACAACCTTAGAACTGTAATGAAAATTCATCATGCGAATACAGAATCCCTGTGTAAACGGTAATATGTTAAATAACATCGAATATACACCTATATCTTTTGTATCACCCTGAGAGAAATCGACCGCACCACTTCTTCTTGTTGCTTTCATTAAATAATAGATCGCTTTATTCGCGCTATCTAAACATTCTTCAGATATTTCTGTGATCTGTGAAGCATTGAGCATGAACCATCCTAATGTAGCTGTTGTTGAGGAGTCTGGTCTACTCTCTCGCCTAGTTACAGTCCAATTCCAATTACCTTGATCTTGTTGAAATTGAATAGCAGCTTTTGCGAATCTTTTGACACTTGTTTCTAAAACACCTTTATACACATGCTCTTGGGGTAGTTCATTCCAAGCATCTACGAGACCAATGGCAAACCAACCGAGGCCTCTTCCCCACCCAAACAATCCAAGAGGTACTTTGCTATTTATTTGGTAGGCATGGCTTGGTATATAGTGTCCTTCAAGCATACCGTGTTCTTCATAGGTTCTTATTTGCTTTATAGCCAACTCTATACATTCTTCATGGTCATATCGAATACCGTAAGCAACCAAAAAAGGGCAAATAAATCCGATAGTATCCACATACCTATAATCCTTCATGAATTTTCGATAGGTAACAGAGCCTTCTTCACCAATATGCTCTCTAATTAATTCCCATGTAGAGTCGAGCGCAGCCTTATAGTGATCTATCTCGACAAAATCTAACTTCATAACAGCGTAAGCAAGTATAGCCGCATCTACATGCTTTGGTTTATTTATCCAAGCGCCTTGTTTATTAAATTTTGAATCCAAGAACCTTATAATTCCTTGTTTAATTTCTTTATCCGGATTATTCTTTACATACCCAGCCAACCCTAATAATAGAGAGGCTTCTTGCCAATATTGAATGGCATTCTTGGTATAGTTCCCTTGTAGCATATCGATTGCAACTAATCTCGTCTGGTCGGTCACTTTTATCTTGGGGGTCGATTGTAACCATTTTATTCCTACATTAGTTATGGACTTATTCCATATCTGTTTTTCTTGAAATCTTCCGATATGAATCCGACTTAACCAATCCATAAAAATAGGAATTACATCAATTAATATAAAGATTCCAACTATCCCTAAAAATAAAAGTCCTATTATTTGAAGAATCATTGTTTTCTGTCCCTTCCGATCAATTAAACAACGCATAAAGCTTATGGATTTCATCCTCAGTGCCTAAATGTTCATTAGATAAATTAAATTTAAATTGATGTCTCAAGTCCTCATTATCAATTAATGTTTTAATTCCCTCACTTATAGATTCAGCGGTCATATCTACAATGATTCCATTTTTAAGATTATTAATTTGATCTTTAGCCGTGTTAAAATTAGTTACAACAATCGGCTTCTGTAGAATCTTGGCCTCATCGATGGCAATTGATTTCCCTTCAAATCGGGATGTTTGTACATAAATATCGGCCTCTTTCATGTAAGGATAAGGATTCTCCTTAATGCCTAAAAGTATGAAAAGTCCTTCTAGCCCCTGCTCTTTTATCATTTTTTCGAGCTTCATTCTTTCCTCTCCCTCGCCAATGATATACCATTTCACAGGATACCCGGCCTGGACAAGCATTTTGCACGAATTAATTGCAAGCTCAAAACCCTTTTGATAATTTAATCTTCCAACGGATACTAGTTTAATCTCTGTATCATTCATAGCTATCTGCTCTTTTGATAATTTGCGAATAGCAGTTGGAGATACAATATTATGCATCACTTCTACCTTATGGCTGTGCATCGGAAACCTTCTTTTAAGAATGTTGCCACATTCTTCTGATACGGTAACCACATGATCCAACTTATCAAAATAAGGCTGATCTAGAGTAGGATCCATACCTAATTTGTCATAGTCATTATGAATAAAGCCAATTCTATTGGCAGCGTTGACTTTATCTATACAAAAATAAATCGGATTTTTTTCAAGGTATCCGATAGCAACATCATATTTCATATTTATATCTTTTAATGATTTCGATATGTATTTCCAGACTCGCTGTTCACATCGAATCTTATTTTTTTCACTCTTATAAATGGCACCAGCTAGGATTCTATAAAGAGCAACATCCAATTTCCCATTTTTAAGGCAGTCTAATACTGCCGTTTTAATAGGCATATCATAATACTTATATTCTGGTGGTTCTGCTAACAGGTTCACTTCCTTGGGAATGTTACTCAGAAAGAGCCCTTCATGTTTAAGTAAAAATAGATCGACATCGTATTTGGAGTAGTCTATGGTCTCCAATAATGAAATGAGTGCTTTTTCGGCCCCACCACACCATAAATTGTTCATTACAAAAAGCACCTTTTTTTTCATAACATCACCTATTTATGATTTCGTATAATTTCTCGATTTCTTCTTCCGTACCCAATTGCAAATTCGCAAGATTAGTGGTTAGTCTTTTTCTAAGATGACTATCCTTAATTAACTTTTCAACTCCATCTGCCATTGCAATAGCATCCATATCTACAATTAATCCATCGATTTCATCATTTACTTGATCCTTAGCTGTGCTGAAATTTGTAACAATAATTGGTTTGTTCAATATTTTGGCCTCATCAATAGCTATAGACTTCCCTTCAAACCTTGATGTTTGTGCATAAATATCAGCTTGCTTGATATAAGGATAAGGATTTGACTTTAAGCCCAGTAGCTTAAAATTGTTCTCTAGATGGTTTTCTTCGATTAGCTTCAAAAGCCTTTCCTTTTCTTCACCATCCCCAATGATATTCCATTGTATCTTGTAACCACGATCTACCAATAACTTGCAAGACTCAACTGCCAAATCAAAGTTCTTTTGATAATGTAATCGGCCAATGGAAAGAATGATAATTTCGTCTCCATGCTTTTCATATACATCTAGGGCATCTGGTGTTGCCATTTTATTAATGATTGATGGAGATACTATATTGTATATAACTTCTACTTTATTCTTTTGTTTAGGAAAGCGCTTCTCAAGAATATGAGCACATTTTTCCGAGACGGTAACAATATGATCCAACTTTTCAAAATAATCATTGTCGAACCGCGAATCCATTCCTAGCTGATCATAGTCGATATGAACCCAACCTATTTTTCGTTCCGCGGCGACCACTTTATCCACACAAAAGTATGTAGAGGTTTTTTCTAGGAACCCAATAGCAGCATAATACTTATCCTGTAAGTGCTCCAACGATTTCGAAATATTTTTCCAGCTATATTGTTCTTTTTTTGCTCTATTTCCCGGAAACCTATTCTTTATAGAGAACATCAATCTATTATATGCTAATCCACCATTGCCTCTAAGCAAAAATTCCTTGACTGAGTGCAACAAAGGTAATGAAAATAAATGATAGGTTTCCGGTAACGGTAAAAGGCGTACCTCACTTGGAATAAATTCCATAAATATCCCTTCGTGAGATAATAGAAACAAATCTACTTCATAGACCTTGAAGTCAATTCTGTTTAGTAAAGTTACTAAACTTTTTTCTCCGCCACCTGCGGCTAAACTAGGCATAACAAAGAGTAATTTTTTTTTCATTGTATACCTCTTTTTATTGAACTAATTGATCTAAATACTCAACAGCTTTATAGGACATTTGCTTGATGCGCGGAATCGATACTTGAAGAGTCTCTTTGATTGTTTCTTCTTCTCTAACCATTTCATCGAATTTAGAAATTAAGCGTAGGCTATTCGAGATTTCTTCGATGCCTAAGACCAACTTTTCTTCTCCAAAAATATCCTTGGCTATGCCCTTGGACTTTACGCTGTATCCTAGAACCATCGTTGGTACAAAGTTGGAATAAGCTGCTATTGTTGCATGTGTTCTAGCTCCAATAAAAAATCTCATTCTTGATATATAACCCTTGTACTGAATGGCATTTAGATGACTCGGCAATAAAATCACCCGGCCGGTATGCTGAAACTCCTCATAGTACTTCTGAAGAATTTCATAATCATTATTTCCATTTTCCATCACATGAGGAGTAAGAGCTATGGTCATATCAGTTGTTTTCAGAATATGGGTAATGAGATCCCTAACTGCAGTTTGAGATTTCTCATTTTTCTTCCACACCAAAGGGCTAAAGTTAAGACCAACAGTGTTTCCAAGTTGCCACCCGCTAGGCAGCTCTAGTTCTTCCTTCTCCATTGTGAATGCGGCGTCAGCACATAATTTGACGTTATTCAATCCCTTGCTTTTTAACATTTGATAAGTCAACGTTTCTCTAGCAAGAATGAGATCAAACAACTTTAAGTCTTCTAATTTCCGGTATGACATATCCTCCTGACCTATCGAACAGCCCCATAAGACTAACTTTTTGCCTTGTGCTTTTACTCTTTTGTTAATTTCATACCAGCCAGGTTGTTCACCATAACAATAATTATCCCCACCGATGGAAAGGCAAATATCCATTTGAGGAATATGCTTAACAATGTTATTGTGGATTTTTCCAAGTGCATACGATTCATTGTTAAAAAGCTTTACGTTAACTGATGAGAGAAGCCACTCATACGAATATCTCTTAATAGAACGAGGCGATCCGTCATAAATCCCATCTACTTTGGAAAGGATACGATCCGTCTCCGGTTTCCCCGAGGCCAAAAATACCTTTGCTCCTTTCATTTTCTCTTTAATAATACTAGTCGAAGCGCGAACAATTGCCTCACAACCTCTATTCAAACTGCCATCATGAGCAAACATCATAATCTTCATGTTTTGATCTCCTTAACTTGATTTATTTCTTATTCGGCTGTAAGTCGTGGCGCAATATAATCCAATGATTGATTTCCTTCGAATCATATTAAGGACAAATTTTTCATACCTACTTAAAGTCCCGTAGACTTCATTGTAGTAAAATGGCAAGGCCTCTCTAACATAAGGATTTTTTATCATATCACTTACATAGCCTAGTCTTTTGCTGATATTTAATTCGTTTGATGACTTTAGATATACATACACATAAGACATTACACTATGAATTAATTTGATCGACTTTAGTTGCTTTAGCCTTAATGGATTCACAGCCCCCAAAAGCGCTTCTGGCATGGCAAGTGTATACACTTCTAATGCTCTGCTGAAATAATCCTTTTCCAAAATGTTTCTAGTCGCACTTCCCGCCACTTCACGGTAATGATATCCGGTATAATCGATATACATTACACTGCCGGCACGGCTAAAAAATTGCATATTAAACATGCCATCCTCACCTAATGCAACTTTCTCCGGAAACTTTGCTTGTGAGTCAATAATGGCTTGGCGTTTATAAAGCTTGTTGCATGCTGTATTTAATTGATCAGACTGCAAGAAGAAAGGTAAGATGTTCTTCTCAATATATTCCCTTGGATGCAGGGTATTGGTTGGAAAAGGATACCTGGTTATAACCTTCCGTCCCTCAATCTCACTTTCAAAATTCGAAATAACGACATCATAGCCACCTTCATGAGCTGATCTATACAATGTCGCATACATGTCCTCTTCAATATAATCATCCGCGTCAACAAATCCGATATATTCACCGGCAGCTTCCTCTAGCCCCTTATTTCGAGCCATACTTACACCTTTATTCTCCTGATGAAACAATTTTATTCTTGGATCATGCTTCGCATAGTTTTCAATCATTTGCCCGCTTTGATCTCTGGATCCATCATTAACAAAAATAAACTCACACTCCTGTAATGACTGACCAATAAGAGAATCCAAGCAATGATTCAAATAATTTTCAGCGTTATAAACAGGGATGACTACACTTACTTTAATATTCATGTCTACATCACCCCATACAACTTTTCTAATTCGTATGTGTTACTGTAGTCTTGATTCGTAATATGATTAATTAATTTGTTTCTTAGCTCATACTTCTTATAGAGACGCTCTATTCCAGCTGCTATTCCTTCTATATTAAGATCACAGATAACCCCATCAATACCATCCTCGACCTGACTCTTCGCGGTGGCATAATTCGTAATCAAGATAGGCTTACCCAAAATTTTCGCTTCCGTTACGGTGACTGCCTTGCCCTCATACCTGGATGGCTGTACATACAGATCACAAGCTTTTATGTACGGGTACGGATTTGTTTTCTTGCCTAATAGGGAAAATTGGTCCTCTAATCCATTACTTTCAATTAACTCCTTTATTGCAACCTCATCCCCACCGTAGCCAACAACGTACCATGCAATATCCTTATAACCTTTATCTTTTAAAAGCCTTAAAGCCTTAACGGCATTATCAATTCCTTTGGCATGTGATAGTCTAGCTACGGTCATTAATTTAAATCTTTTATCATTCATCATAGGTTCAGCTGATTCTTTATCAGCCATCATTTTAATAAAGTCTGGAGAGGTAATGTTTTCTATGACGATTACCTTATTTTCTAATTCCCCATACTTGGATAAAAACGACTCCTTACATGCATCCGAGACGGCGACAATGTGATCAAACTCTCTCCACATTTCCAAATCCATCTGTACGTTTGTTTCTACATTGGAATAGTCGGTATGAATCCAAGCTATCTTCTTCTTTGCCTTAATTTTGTAGGCTATAAAATAATGAGGCCATAAATAACTGATTGCCACATCGTACTCTTTCTCAATCTGAGGTAAATAGGGCAGCGCATATTTCCACATCAATTGCATTTGGTAATATCCCGGCTCAGCTACCCTGCTAATTCGCCGAAAAATCTCCGCATGTAACTTGGATAGGACTCTTGAGATTCCGATAGCGTAATGTCTATCCTGAAAGGTCTCTCCAATTGATTTTCTAAAAGTGGTGTACTGCGGGACTTCATTTAATAAATTGGTTTTATTATTAATTAAGTTCATAAACTCACCTTGATGTTTGTAGAGCATTAAATCAATCTCATGCGAGTTATAGTCAAACTGATCAAGCATGCTGACCAGACTTCTCTCTACTCCCCCTACTTCCATATCGAAGGATGCAATTAATATATTCTTCATTGGATCCTCCTGAGAGCTTCCCTCATTCTTGCGATATTGTTGCCACCAATTACTTTGGCCAGCATCCATTTCATCTGACCTTTAAACCGTGCTTTAGGCGGTAACCAGCTCTTATAAAAATGATGCATGGCATAAGTATTATTGGACATAAATGTTCTGCAGTTAATGTAATCATAGGGGGAAAAATACGTTTGAGGATAAAAAGTGCCAACTTCGCTTATCTCTTGATAAAGGCCATTGGGCTTAACTCCCCAGTCTCCTAGTATCTTCGTTATCAAGGCAACGTTGGTTAGCGAGTCAAAGGAGCCATCTTCCCGAATAAAGTTCTTATGCTGATAGGAATCCATAAAAACTTTGATTAGCTTATTTTCTTTTGCAGCCCCGATCGTACTCGTTGCAATAAAATTTTCCTGCTCAAACCCCCAGAATGACTCATGGTGCAGTAGGTCATCAAAGGATTTGAACACTTCAACATCAGTGTCTAAGTAGATTCCACCAAAGTGATATAATGCAAATACCCTCACATAGTCGCTAACGAATGCAAATTTACCTGCTTCATAAGCTTGCTTCACATAGATATTTCTGTTGACATCAAAGTTGCTTTCATTCCACTCTATGAATTGATAGTCAGTTAAATAGTTATGCCAACTGGCTATGCATTTTTTAACGATTTCCGGCCGTTCATTTTTGCCAAACCAACAATAATGGATAATCTTTGGAATCCTGTTGCTTTTATTATTCAAGGATATTGCCCCCTAGATCATATAAATATTCCAGAGCCTACTACTTGCCCTTCATTCGTTCTTTATAGTGAACTATTGCACATGAATAATGAATGTCGTAATGAGGGGAATTGATGATGCCTTGTCTTTCATATCAATTGTAGTTCTTAATAAAGAACATGTCAATGATCCTGATTATTAAATTTAGATTTACGTCGCAGTTGTCGTTTGCAAGTCTGTCAATTGATTTCCTAAAAATTTTGCAAACAGCCCATTTTTTTCTTCCGCTAATTTGTTAAATCCGCCACTTTGAACGATTCTACCTTGATCCATCACAATAACCTGATTCGCATTTCGTATCGTGGACAATCGATGAGCGATGACAATAATGGTCAGCTTTCCTTGAAGCCGATCCAACGCTTCTTGAATCTTCGTCTCATTCTCCGTGTCTAACGAACTGGTCGCCTCGTCCAAGATCAGGATTGAAGGTTTTCGTAATATGGCTCGCGCTAAAACAAGCCGTTGCCTTTCTCCACCCGACAATCGAATGCCTCTGTCTCCAATGAGTGTATCGAGCCCTTGAGGAAGTTTTCTAACAAAATCTGCCGATGCGGCGAACTCTAAGGCATCCCAGAGCTGCTCCTCTGTTGCATCTGGAGCGATCATTAGCAGGTTTTCACGTATATTTCCATTAAAAAGGAACGGATCCTGGGGGACATAACTGATCGATTTTCTCAAAGATAATAAATTCGTACCTGTAAGGGGAACTCCATCCACAAGGACCTGCCCTTTCTCCGGCTGCAGCAATCCCATCAGGATATCAATTAAAGTACTTTTGCCTGCGCCGGATCTACCGACGACTGCTGTCATTTGATTAGAGTGAATTCGCAAGTTAATATCTTGGAGTGAACGAACCTCTTCATTGCGATTATATCGAAAAGACACATCACGGCATTCGAGGTAATTCTCAATATGAATTTGTTTCACATAATTAAAGTCACGGTTCTCTTCTTTAACTTCCCTGGACGCTCTACATTCATTTTGTAAAGCTTTCAAAGATTTAAAAGCAGGAATTGCCGTGGCGATTTGTTCGAGATTCGTCTGAATACCTTGAAATCGAGGCCAAAGCCTAAAAAACACGAGGATAATTAACATCAGCTGCTGTCCTTGTGTATGGAAGAGCATAACGGAAGCGTAAATAAAAACGGCAATAATGACTGATGACGAAACCTTGAAGTACAGTTGAGAATTAGCACTTATTTTAGCCGCTGCAAACCGTTCCCGCGCGAATTGGTGACACCAATCTACCATCCAGTTACGGCGTGACTCCTCCAGCATATTGCTTTTAATGTCCTTGATTCCATTGAAGTGATCCGTGATTCCTCCAATATAACTTCTCCCGATCTCCAAAGACTGATTTCCGATCTTGTTTGCTTTTTTAATAAAAGTACGAGAAAAGAATGAGACAACTAGTCCGCAGCATAAGACAAAGATTGTTAATTTAACGGATAACCATAAGGCAATCCCGACTTGGATCAAAGTAAATATAATGGATGTCAAAAACTGCATAAAAACATAGGATCCCGTTGTTACTTGCCCCAACTCCCCAGTCAAAGAGTTAATGAGATCCGATTTTCTTTTTTTAATGAAAAAGTCCCAGTTCGCTTGAAGTAAGGCGTTATATGTCTCTAATCTTACGTAATTAATAAATCCGGTATGGATTTTGATATCTCTAAGGTTGAGATTCCGCTGAATCAAACTTTGTCCTGTTATTAGTACAATATACGCACCTACGATAATGATCAGCGATACTGACTTTGGAAGCTCATTCAACCATTTAATGATGCCTAGATGGGAGCTCCATCCCGTATTTATGTCCATGATACCGCTGATGCCCAGCAATGGGAGCAGTAAGAAAATCCCCATACCGTCAAGGAAACTGATAAGCATCATTGCCAGAAGGTTCACGTATAAAATTTTACCCGCGTAGCCATGCAGTTGTTTGATAAAATAAAAGAGTTGTTCCATTACACTTCTCCCTGTGGCAAGTTACGCTTCAATTTTCTTCTCCATGCCCATAAGACAGGACGTAAAGGGAAGTAGAGGAACTGCAACCGTTTAGGCAACGGCAGCGTCTCGGCATCTTCCGGGTACGGATAAAAGAAACTCATGACGAAAAGTATCTTATGCGGAGTCGGCATTAGTGAAAATAAATGGCGTTTATGATAATTAGCCACATGCTCCGGCAAAGGAGGCGTATGAAGATTAATCATTTGCCCAATATAGAATAGTGCATCAGATGCTAATTGTTTAGCATTCTTGGATGCAGTAATTGATTCCAGATCCTTTGTTAACGGAGTATGCAGAAGTTGTTTAGCCAAAATAAGCGCTTGTGCACCAATGTGGAGTTGCCTGAATTCTTTTAGCAGCTTATAGAGCTTAGGGAAGTCTAGGTTTTGCCTGGAAATTCGATCGATATCGGCCAACCAGCGGAGTCGGGACCATCCATGACGAGCCCCATGTGCAGCAAGAAATAAAAATAAATCCTCTCTCCCTAAATAATAGACAGGATTACTCGTAATCGTACTTATCCGTTTCCGTTCCCACAATTCATCGAAAGCAGGCTCTTTTCCTGGACCTGGGCCTAGTCTCCAATGCAGCTCGAGGGTAACTCCCGTAATTTCGTGGATATAGGTGACATGGTGATGTCTCCATTTCCAATCATTCAGTATCGTCTTGTATTCCTCTTCCTTCACGTAGCCGTATCCTTTGAGCAATTCCTCTGCTTTGTTCAAATCTTGCATGGGAATCAGGATGTCTAAGTCGCGTGATGTTCTAAGGGATACATCGCCATAAAGATCAGCTGCAAGAACAGGTCCCTTCAAGACGATAGCGCGGATATCCGTTTCGGAGAACTGCTTACAAAGATCTTCCATCTGTGCGCTCAAGCGCAGCATATTGAAGGTGTTACTTTCATAATCTTTTTTCAGAGCATGCATGACTTTCAGCGGAATCCCTACTTCATTTATTTTCCTAAGATGGTTAAATAGGATAGAGAAAACCCGATGATGTCTTCCAAGTGCTAGGAATTTATCCCAATCGATATCCGTTATTTCTACCTGATCCTTTCTCATGATGGATAGCAATAAATTCAATTCATCAGAAAAAGGCGCCGAATCCAAACGAACATTATTGTCCATCATTTTAATCTGCTCCTTCATTATCTACCGACTGATATATTTAGCAAATTTACCAACAACAGCATACCGTTCCATGCCATCTGCTCCGGTAATATAATAGGGGCCGCTGCGGAGCCATGCGTGAGCTACCATTTTGCCAGACTCGTCTCTACCGGTCCCAAGATACAGCGTGCTTTCAATGTGACGCTTTTCAAGCATTTTTAAAGCAGCTATAGCCCTAACCAAACATTTACTCTCCCAGAACGTATGTCGACTCATAATCTGAATCGCATCGTGAACTCTGCTCAATGTGGCCTTATTAAGTAAGGTTTGGCTATTCGTCGTTTCCTCCATCTGGGCGCCTAACGAAGGTGCAAGCCTAGAAAAAGGAATGAAGAGTAGCAGACGTGCCCACCCCAAATAGATATAAGCTTCTATAAATAAAAGCATTGTTTTCGTATCTAGTGAGAAAAAACTTCTAACTTTATTCACGATGCTCATCGGCTCCAACTTGAACCAAACCTTCTCCTACCATATGTTCTAAAAAAGATATCACATGCTGCTCGCACTCATTTTGGTCCACATCATATTCCAGCATTAATGTAGAAACTAACCGCCCAATGGATATAGGATTTTCAATAGAATCCCATATTTTGCCACCAATTTCCCCTAGGTTGTAATACTTTCCGTTCTGAACACTTAGCATGACTTTTTCACCGCCCATATCACTGACGATGTTCCCTTTTCCTTGATATACACAATCTTGCAGTGAAATTGTTTCATGATTAATCATGGTTTATTCCTCCAAATGTAATGTTTCCAGGATGGTCGAAACCAATTGAGGAGCCGTAAAGCTGGATACTGGTCGACTTAATTGAAACATTTGAATATGATGCAGAATGCTCGCAGATGTTTTGAAGTGCCAATCGACTAATCCTAGACCAGGAATAAAGAAATTGCGATAGGTGTGATAAAATAGAGGATAGAAACGGTCGAGCTTTTCAATAAGACGAATTTCTACCTCTTCATTCTCTGTTTTCACAAGTTCAATCACGCCGGCGAGAGGTAAGGATTCCGTACAGTAGCTAGTGGATACCGGGATATAATATTTATCCACTCTGCCATATAAAGACTGATAGTTGCTGGATACCAAACCAAACTTGGTAAGACTATCTTCCCATAGCTTCTGTTGTGGATAGGATGGAGTAACGTATGGAATGTTATCATCTGACAACGTGATTGCTATCACATCATCACTTAGAAGCTGATATCCTCGAGTTATGAACGCTGAAGCTAGCGTTGACTTCCCCGCACCTGAATCCCCAACAATCGCGTAAGCCTTACCATTGATTGCTAAGGCACTTCCGTGCAGCGGAAATATCTTTCTCTGCATCAAAATCGCACCCATGCATGTTCCAAGAACAAGAAGTCGAATCTCGCCTTCTTCTACTTCTTTCATCGGTGAAACCGTGATCCTCTTTCCATCCTGGATAGAGAAGGTAGCTATTTCAGGGATATGAAACATCGTTAAATTCTCTTTAACTAGAAATTGATTGGGATCTTCGGATACCTCAAAGTATAATGGCGTGAGATCCGGGTCAATAAGTATTTCAATATCCGCTACTTCTTGCTGCTCACTCACTTTGATTAATTCCGGCAAATCCATATCGCTTGATATGGTTAACCCGAAGGCTTTATAGATAAGTTTTTGTTTGATTTCTAACATTATTTCACTCCATTATTACCATGATTATGTTAAAGCCCCTATACTGTCTTGATGTATAAGGGCTTTAACATATGTAAGAAATCTAGTTAGTTTTAAGCTAAGCCAATCTTAGCTCCATGTTAATTGGTCTTTAGGCGTCCCTGTAGGGTAATTATGGTCGAGGTGATTCCCGTTTTTAGGATCAAGCATTGTCATGTTTACATTCAATACTTCCAATTCCGGTTTTTTCCATTCTTTTTTCATATATATTCACCTCCTTTCAAGCAAATTTTTTCATGTATCTGTATAGGATTAAACTGCGCATTAAAATCTTATAATCAGCATCGGTCGCATATTCCGGGACAGCCCCAGCTTCAACCTTTGCCAACGCAGCATTTAACACATCACCATCTAAATAGCTCAAGATTCTATCATCCTTGCTGAGTTGTTTTAACTCAGCTTTATATGTATCCCAATGTGGGATCATTCGATGAACCCAGTCAGCACCTTGAACCCCTCGATAATGCAGATTTAGCCTAACTTTATCCGGTAATAATTTTTCTGTAGATCTTCGTATAAGAGACCGATCAACACCGTTTTGTACATATTGTTCTTCAGGTACAGAAAGGCAAAATCGAATCACCCGTAAATCGTTGGTTGGATCACGCTGCCATAACGAGTAACGTAATGACAATTTTGCCGTCAATGTGTTTGTCGTATTCCAGTGGAATACATCCTTGAAATGCCTTCTCCTTAGTTCATGCAGATTAGCATTGGAGGAAAACCAACCCGTTTGGTCTATCCCATAGTCTTTTAGTCTATGAAACACATTCGTTCTTTTAGCTAAACTCGGATTAATAATTCTCGGAAATATATAAGGTTTATCCTCTGTTGGAAATATCCGGTCGATGAATGGGAAGGCAACTCTTACCACTTCCGGAAGCCTCCGCAGCCTTGACCCTCCCACTTTACTACTGTAGTGATGCAGTTCCTGTACAAGACGGAACCACTTCATTTTCTTTAAAAGAAGGGCGTAATGCTCATAAGCGGATCCCCAGGATATGCTCAAATTCCCTCGCGCACCGCTTAATAGCACGCCAATTCCTTCCTCCTGCGCTTTCTCAAATATTCCTTTAATCCAAAATGAGTTTTCGAAGTATTTATATGGAAGCTCCGTTATTTCCAGAAAATCATCAATTTCTGTATACGAGTTTTTACCCTCAAGATCCAAGTAATGATCGTTAATTCCCCCCACATGCTGCACAGTCGAATGAATAAAGGGTCGTTCATCCGCCATTAAATGCCTGGGAGTATAATCTTTAAAATCCTTGGGAGGGATGTAACTAAATGTATGCAATCGTTTGGCATTCTTGCTTAGAGCATTAGCAGCAAAACTGACAATGGAGCCTGAATCTAATCCGCCGCTTAATTGAGCACCGACCCCACGGTTCGTCCGTAAACGTGATTGGACAGCTGTTCGAAAAACATCTTGGAAAGCTTCTACGTATTCATCATTTGACTTCAGTTTTAACCGTTCTCCCGCAGTTAGCGTGCAATATCTCGTAAGCTTTATTTGCCCGCCGGCAATCGAGATGCTGTGAGACGGTAACAATTGTTCAATATGTTGATACGGTG
This sequence comes from Paenibacillus violae, assembly GCF_032461945.1. Taxonomy (NCBI): domain Bacteria; kingdom Bacillati; phylum Bacillota; class Bacilli; order Caryophanales; family Paenibacillaceae; genus Paenibacillus; species Paenibacillus violae. Next base: position 159,017 of record NZ_JAWCUD010000008.1, on the reverse strand, counting down.
TTATTGAAGCATCTACCGCTTCAACCACAGCAGAAATAGCCAAATATTCCGCCAGCCATTGTTCGTTAAGTTCCTTCTTCACATAGGGTAGCGTCAACAAAGGCTCAATGGCCGTGCAAAACGCAAAGTGCTTTGCATTAGAGTGAAAATAAAGCGTCCGGCTCCCCGAAAAATCCCGAGCGCCAAAAAGCGTTTGCTTCCTCTCGTCCCAAATCATAAAGGCAAAATCGCCAATCAAATGCTTCGGAGCATCTTCAGCCCATTTGTGATAAGCCAGCAAAATCAGCTCACTATCCGGTATGCCAGCTCTCCGGTCTCGCTCTATTTGAAGTTTCTCAAATAATTCATCTCGGTTATCAATGATCGCATCAGCGGTTATCGCTAACTTTCTATTCTGATCATAGTAGGGTAATCGTTCACCAATCGACTCTGGCGTGATCCACTGTGCATGACAGCCCAGGAAGATCTTCTCATGGTGCCATACCTGAACATCGTCAGCTGGATATTTCTCTAAATCGAACATCATACGATGACCATGTTCCGTATTTATCGGTTCCTGATCATAATGGAATATCCCGGCGATGGCACTCATTTTCTACCCCACAGTACAATTAGTAATTGATATTTCACTGCGTTGTCGTTCTTTTTAAAGAACGACTGAGTGAACGTATGCCTTGCACTTCTTGTTTGATAACCCGTCTTACTTTTCATTTATTTGACCACTTGTCGTTCTTTATCGAGAACAATTTCAGGATATCATCTTACTTCTTTACTGTCAACTGCTAACTAAAACTTTTTCATCTCGCTCGAAAACATCATTTTTCCTAAATTACATACGAATTGAACGAGTGCTGCCCATGAATGTCCAAGGGAATCAAAATTGAAAAACTTATCATAAACTTTACTTACAAATTGCTTAATATTTCGACTTTTGCTTCCCCTATACGCCCCCTCAAAGTTAATTTTGCTTTGAAGCGGCAATGGCAACGGCAATTCCTTGATCGCCGATAAATGAGGAAAATAACGATACACGATAAGCAATGTTCTTATCATTCGGCGCAGCGTTTTATGTGTAGCGGCATCCTCTAATAATCGATTAAAGTCAATCTGATCTCGCCTTGCATGGAGAATTTGGATAATGTCTATAAAATATTTGGGCGAATTCATATAATGACTCCAGCCATGTAGACAAATCATGTAAAACGAATGGTAAACAGACAGCTCCTTGACATATTGGAAGTATGCCATCGGCAACGCTTCTCCCCAAAATTCGTCCATATTTAAGTTTGATGTTTTCTCGATCAGGAAATCCCAATGGAGTTCAACCGTGAGCGGAACCGAACAGTAAGGCAGCGGTTTAGACAAGCTCCAGTGGAAATGCGACGTTGTGCAATCCTGCTCGATGGTATACCCCAGCGACTTCACACACTGAATAGCCCTCTCCAAATCATGTTTCTGCACCAATACATCAATATCGGTTGTCCCTCTGGCTCCAAGGTGACCAAAATATTTCTCAGCAAAATAGACGCCTTTAAGCGGAATGACAGAAATCGCCAACTCTTCGAATTTCTTCAGCAGCCGGTCCGTTTGATTTTTAATAAAAAGATTGAGATATAACGTTTCATCATAGTCTTGTTTTAATCGTTCTTGAAAAAAGAGCGGAACTTGCGACCCTCTGCCTTGCTGTTGGATTAAGAAATAAACCTGGGAAGCTACGCCAAAGTAAGCAATATCCTCTAACGCTTTTTCATAAAAGGTAACATCCTGAGGAAAAGAAGCCCGCGGATCATACAACGCTTGTATCAAAGGAATGATCATCACTTGAAGCTCCTTTCTCCGACTGCAACCGGTATAATCGACGATACAGCCCTTCCTGCCTAATGATCTCTTCATGACGGCCCATCTGCATGATCTTTCCTTCATCCATAACAATAATGAGATCCGCATTTTGCACGGTGGATAGTCGATGAGCAATCACTAACGTGGTGCGATTATGCAGCAGCTTTTCCATCGCCTTTTGCACATGATACTCCGTTTCGCTGTCCAAAGCTGACGTCCCTTCATCCAACAGGAGGATAGGCGCATCCTTTAACAGGGCACGTGCAATAGCCATACGCTGCCGTTGCCCACCGGAAAGTCTAGAGCCTCTCTCCCCGATTTCGGTATCATACCCATTCGAAAGAGAGGTGATAAAGGTATGTATGCCGGCAATAGACGCCGCCTGTATCATCTGGGCATCTGTGATGCCAGGTTTGGCTAGCTGCAGATTCTCTCGGACCGTACCGCTGAACAACACGGTTTCTTGGGAAACATGAGCGAATAAGCTTCTCTGTTCGGAAACAGTCAGCGCAGCAGTCGAATGACCGTTGATTGTGATGCTACCAGCTTGCGGCAAATAAAAGCCCTGAAGCAAGTGGAACAACGTGCTCTTTCCTGCCCCGCTTAAACCGACAATAGCGACGATCTTTCCGGGCGGAATTTGCAAATTAAATTGATCGAAAACAAGCTTCTGCCCATCATAGCTAAACGAAACATCTTTGAAGTGAATGGCTGACAACATAGGCTTATAGGCAATCGCCTCAGGCAAGCTGTCGGATTCAATCTCTGTATCCAGGATCTTAAATATCCTTTCCATGGCGGAAACGGATTTTTGCAGGCCTGCCCATTGTCCGGCCAGCTCTGTCAGCGGATATACCAAGTGGTTAACAAGGTTGATAAACGTTAATAGGGCACCTACAGTCAGGACACCGCTTGAGACGTAGTACGAACCCAAACATAGGCTTATCAGAAATGTGACGGAAGCAGCCGCCTGGCTCCCCACATAAAACCATCCGCGCAATTTGGCATTCCGCAGCTCTAGTGCATATAGTTCCTGATTCCTACTTACATATTTGGCGAAAATGAACTTTTCCATGAGGAAAGAACGGATAACGAACAAACCGCTGAACGTTTCATTCAGCAGCACGTTCATTCGTGCTACTAAATCCTGAATCAACCGGTTATTTTTTCGAAGCATGAAACCAAAAATAACTCCGGAAACCATGGCAACAGGAGCCACAAACATGCTTACGAGCGCTAGCTTCCAACTAATTTGAAGCAAGTAAATGAAAACAGCCAGATAGATGAACGGTAATTTAACCAAATAAATAATGCTGCTGCCAATAATGCCATCCAGGTTATGAATATCATTCGTGAAATGCGCCAATAGATCCCCAGAATGTTTACCGTCGATGTGCTTTCCAGGCAGCTGCATAATATGTTTGAACACATCAGCGGAGAAGTCCCTTTTTACCCCATTGGTTGCGATGGTCTCCCACAGTGTTGTCAGATACGTCGCTGCAATACTTACAGCAACGAGAAACGCGCCTAAAGGCACCAACCATTTCATTCGTCCAAAATGACTATGAATAGCCGCATCCGTGAGATGGCCAAAGAACCATGAGAAGGATAACGTTAAGGCGATATCCACGAATAACAAGAGGAATAGCCCCATGTATGCCTTACGATGCGCAATCATGTAGGGCTTCAATATGGAGTAAGTCGTGCGAACATCTTTTATGGCCAATCTTCCCATCATACCCGCGACACTCCACTGTAAGTCTAGACTTGAAAGCTTTCTTTCCTATTTAGATAAAATCTTAATAATAGCGCAATCATTGGAAATGTTAGAATAATTCTTCCCCAAACATGAGCATATAGATCCGTTGTATGGATGATCCGCCTTTTCCGCTCAATCCAAGTCAGTTTCCCGATCAATTGATCCAGCCCAATTGCTTCGTCATGCTTTAAATTGGTGTCACCTTTGCATAGGTAATACAGCTGTTGATTCCTTGTGACCATCCGGCAAAATCGATGAGCCACCAAGTTTCCGCCTAATGTACGAAATAAAAGGACATCGCCTTTCTTTATGCTTTCCGTGCTAGTAACGCTGAATCGGCAAATGTCACCTTTTTTGATAAAGGGATACATACTCGTTCCTCGCGCCGGAAGTTCAATCCAGCCATTTTTGGCCATCACACGTGTAAGAAGTTGTATGGATTCTTTAGGAAACAGCATATTGGACCAAACCCCGCCCTATCATCTCCGTTAAAAAGGCTTCAACATCCTCTTCGACACTCTCGCCGACGGTTGCGAATTCCTCACGAACTGCCTCGCTTATTGAGCTTACTGTCTGTGCCTCACCAAGTAACGACCAGCAGTAGCCGCCTACTTCATTTAATTTCGTCAGCGTAAATTCATCCGTGTTCAAAATAATACATTCCACATCCAGCTGAATAAACTCATAATCATTCATTCGAAGGTATTTGGTCATCAGGATATCAGCTCCCAAAATGTCTCGTTTTTTTGAAAATGCAGCTCGGAAATTGCAACCGAATGAACGACTTGCTGCAGCAGTCGGAAGATGTTCCTTGTTTCTTCCAAACTGTGAGACCAATAAAACACTTTATTCATAAGAAAAAGAAGGCTGTTCGATTTGCTAAGCGGAACGATATGATGTTCCATGGCCTGATGCAAGAGATATATGTTGGTTAACGGACTAACTTCACCTACACCTGTTCTTCCCAGTTCACTTCGAAATGGAGAATCATAGACGGTAACCTGACCAGGAGTGATTTTAATAATGGTTGCCTCATCGGAAAGCAGCTCCCGGGGATGCGATAGCTTAGCCGCCGTAGATTTGCCGGCCCCCGAGTGTCCCGCAAACATGTAGGCTTTGCCCTTATCTATCGCACATGATGAGTGAATCAGCAGTCCCCACTGATGATAGACCAGATAGGAGCTGTATAGATTCATTAACGCGTGCTTTAGCGCCAACTCATTATGCACAGAAATGTTAGATTCCCGATAATCCAAACTAGTCTCGATGCTGTAATCTGCCCTCTGAAATAAAATCTTGTGTGAGTCTTTGGAAATCTCCACGTGATAGTCAACAAAAGGAGTCCCATATCCCTCTGTCAGTTTAATGAAGAGATCCGGGTTCCGATTGCTCGTATCTACCACTGGGAAATTCCGCTCAATCCAGTACGTCATCTGATCGGAGTCGCAAATCATTTGAACAAGATGCTCCCCAATCGTTGTGTGCATGCGCGCCATTGTACATCCCCTTGGGACTTTATTGATCGTTGAGGTCAACGGCAGTTAGCCGTTAACCTCTTCGACTAATTTCACTTATTTTTGCCGTTTCCATTGCCATTATGAGGTCCGGTATACGGAGGGTTGGGATAATTAATGCCGCCATTTCCTTTACCAGGGTGATTCAAATTGCCGTGGCCTTTATTCCAGCTCTGCGCTGTCTCAAAGCGAACCGGCTGTTGACTTAGAACCATTGGGCGAATATATACTTTGGGTACCTTCTTCGTTTCGTCTTTCATCGCATTCGCTCTCCTATCGTTTCATAGTTTGGACAAGGCGTCTTGCTTCACCAAATGGTGTATCAATGATTTCATAGATCCGAAGATAGACGGTATTTTCCAATCGGTCCGCGTTAAAATCGATGGATTGTGCACCGCTAATCAGCTTATTATCTCCTGTAAAGGATAACACTTTGGAAGCCATGATTCTGTTTTTGGCATCGGCGAACTCAAGCCTCATTTGAGAAAAGCTTTTATCAACGACGATTTCATCCTGAAGTTTAATCCCGAAATCCAGATTGTTTTTATATGAGTAGGGTACGCTTCCTTGTCCCATATTGTAGTTGATTCCAATTGACCAATTATTCAACGTGACTTGGAAAGGAAAGAAGGCTGCATCCTTATCGTCCGTCTCATCCATAACTTTCGTCTTGAAGGCTGCAAGTGGAAGGTTGTAAGGCTCTACACTTTTCCCATCCGTAATTTCCATGGCCAACTGCTCACCGTTTTCTGCATTAGGAATAATAAAGGAATAGTAGATGACGTAGCTTAGGTTAGGAATGAGTGATTCCACCTGCGTATTTTGTCTTGTACCCAAATATTTATTACCGCTGCTGCTGGTTAGGACCGTCTGAAAGAGAGGAACCGGCAAGGGATTCTCACTTTTATTGAGCAGCCTGAATTTGGCCACAGCCGCTTTAAAACCGCCACCCGCGCTTTCATAGACACGAAGATCTACCATGGAAACACTGATTTCTGGCCGAATCAGCTTCGTTAAAGGATCTATCTGAAGCGGTTTGTTCCACTCATATTGTGACAATTGATTCATAAAGTACCGTACATCGTTGGCTCCTGGCGGTGTAATTGTCAATCTGCCAATCAAATATTCGGTATGTTTTTTGTCCTCACCTACAAAGTCTTCTGGCGTCAGGACCGATAAACTTTTCAAATCCATCTTATTTCTGATCGGAATGGCATAATGAACATAATTCTCTTCCCCAGGGTCGAGGGTGATCGGATCTTTCTCTATCCGTTTTCCACTATAAATTTTATTCTCTAATTTGCCATTGATCCGGAAGTCAGGGATGTTGGTTTTCTTATCCCCCGTATTTTTAGCAAGCAATGCCACAATGGTCATAGGCCCGTCCGGCGTATTCTGTTCAGTAAGACTAACCGGCTTGTATGACAGCGTGCTGGACAGCACCGGGATCGTAAACTGATCATCCCACTTCTTCATCGTGGAAGGATCGGTAAGATTAGCCTTTTCACCCTTCCATTCTATGTCGGAAATCGGCAGGGATATGATTTTCTTTTCTTGCTTGGGATAGACGAATTCGTCAACATCATAGAAGGAAAGATCCGTTAATGAAAAGACATCAAAGCGCTCGATGACCGTCATATAACTAAGCTCTACCGTCTCTTTGGGCTGAATGTTCTTGGCGTTAGCCTGACTTGGACGCATGATATATTCCAAGCCTTCTTGCGTCTTGGCACGAACTTCATACTCCGGTACGCCCGTTAGGCGATCCCCATCATTATACAGGCGTACAACAGTGCCGATTCGAGCTCCTTCAGGAGTTGATTCGTTTAAAATACTTTTCACTTCCACCTTGATATCACTCGTCAACGGATAGCTTTTCACCGTCGTTGTTGAGGCATATTTTTCATCGGCTGCTACATGGAAAGCCGCTGATGGAATCACGAGTGAAACGGATAAAATGAACATAACCATCGTATGTTTCCAATTTATTTTCAAGTCAAGTCACTCCAATTTTATTTATTGCTCTTCAATAGCCGTCATTTGAACTTTTTCTTTATTGCTTAACTGACTTGGACTCGTTTTTACGACCAGTTCTCCCTCTTTGAGGCCCGAGAGCACTTCTTGATTAGGCTCGTTCAATCTGCCTAATTGAATGCTGCGTTTCTCTACGGTGTCTCCATTGAGCACAAATACGAAAGCATTGTCACCTTCTTTAACAATACTGTAGGTAGGAACCGTCACTACAATCTGGTCCTGATCTTCCGTCAGTTGAAGCTTCAGCTTCATTCCAGGTTTCAATGACAAATCTTTATTCGGCACTTCGAGATTAATTTCATAGGCCTTCGTTTCGGGATCGATCACTTTGGAGAGATAGCTGATGGCTCCCTTGAATTTCTCATTTGCTCCCACTACGAAATAAGAAAGCTGAGTCTTATTACCGATTTGGTTCGTTTCCGCTTCCGATAGCTGTGCTTTAATTTTAATCGGGTCCAGTCTTTGAATAACCCCGACCTTAGCTCCCGGCTGCAGCGCCATGCCCGCTTCCATCGGCATCTCCGTCAATAAGCCGCTTACCGTAGCTCGCACTTCAAGGTTTTTCATAGCTTGGTCAAGCTGCTGCAGGTTAACCTGAGCATTTTTGAGCTGCACGTCCAATTCAGGAGAAACTTCCTGCGGTTCTACAGCGCTTAGTTTCTGTTTAAGCTGATCCAGATCCATGCGGGCACTCATCATTTGAGTCTCCATCTGGTATAGCTGAGCTTTCGTAACCAGTCCGATATCATAATCGTTTTTCATTTTATTGTAATTTCGCATTAAACCAGTCATCGACAACTCCATCTTTTGAATGGCATTGCTCATATCCAACTTTTGGTTTTGCGTGTCTTTTTTAGCTCTTATTTTCGCTTTTTCTATCGCATCCTGAGCCGTTTGCACAGCAAGAGCCGCGGTCTCTCTCTGTGTTTGGAGATCGCCGGATCTCAACCGAAGAATCACATCGCCTTCTTGAACCATATCTCCGCGTTTTTTCAAAATCTGATCAATATCTCCGGCTGCCTTGGATGTAAGGTCAAATTGGGCTGATGATTGTGCTTCTGCTACACGTTCCAATGGGTCACCTATTTTTTGTTTAATAACCTTGAAGACTTTAATGCTTTTCGGTGCTTGATCACTATACATGGAATTGCTGTCCGCATTGTTTACTGCCGTATCCGAGCACCCGGCCAATATGCCAATGCTTAAAGTCAAAATGCAAAGGGTTCTCACGACTTTCGGTTGCTGCTTCCGCCGTTTTTTTCTCATTGGATATAAACTCTCTCCCCTTACTTTGATTTCCCGCAACGGTCAAAGGTACGACGACGCATGATCGCTTTTAACTTCATTCATGACGACGCCAATTAAATTCACATTTGCCAGATGGAGCTCTTCTTTCACTTTCTTGGCGATCCCGCGTTTGACTTTACCGGATTTGACGATGAGAAGTGTCCCATCGCACTTTGTTGCCATAATCTTGGCATCTGTAACCGTTAGAATAGACGTAGTGTCCACAATAACCATGTCATATGTCGTACTAAGCTCTGCCAGCAAGACATCCATTTGGTGGGATGCCAATAAGCCAGAGGGATTTTGAGGGGCCGGACCCGAGGTTACAAATGATAAATTTTCAATGTAAGATTCCCGCACAATCTCGTTCAATGTACTCTGATTAGCCAGATAATTGGTCAGCCCTTTTCCATTATCTTCACGAAACGTTAAGTGAATCGATGGATTTCGCAGGTCGGCATCTACGAGCACCACTTTCTTGCCCGTTTGTGCATACGCAACGGCTAAATTAATAGCCGTCGTTGTTTTCCCTTCCCCTCTGCCTGAAGATGTGACGGTAATTGTCTTTGCTTCACGCCCGAATACCGAGCAATCAATATTAAATCTTAAAGATCTATAAGCCTCGGATGCAGGAGAGTTGGGATTCTTTTGCATCGTTATGGAAGCATCAGTGGATAGTTTTGGCATAAGCAATATCCTCTACTTTTTTTCTGGATTTATTTTTCTGCGCCGTCCTTAGTGCTTTGGTTTTCACTTTCGGTATGTAAGCTAAGGTTGAGAGTTCAAAAGCCTCTCGAACATCTTCATCCGTTTTCAAAGTATCATCTAAAGCATCGAGCAGAAGAATGATACCAACTGTAACAGCGAGCGAGGCAACAAAACTAAGAATGATATATTGGTTCGACTTTTGATTGACAGGTATAGGATTGTCCTGAACTTTGGCTCTATTCAGAATGGTGATATTATCGACCTTCATAATTTTGGGGATCTCGGTTTGGAAAACATCCGATACGGCATTCGCAATCTTCACCGCTCGATCATGTGAAATATGTCGGGCCGTAATCGACATCACTTGCGTTTCATTGAGGTTCGACACATTAACAATAGAAATTAATTGGTCGGTAGATACGTTGAGGTCAGGGTAGCGTTGAACTACTTTATCCATAATTGCCGGAGTTCTAATGATTTCTTTGTAAGTATTAATGAGGGCCATATTAACGCCGATTGCTCCATAATCGATTTGCTCTGTACCTAGTTGACCCTGTTCAGATGTTTTGTTGACAATCAATTTTGTCGAAGCCTGATAAATCGGAACATAATTGGCTGTCGTATACATGGCGGTTAGAATGGTGCTACCACATACAATTAATGCAATAAGCCACCAACGCTTCTTTATAAGCATCAAATATTCTTTTAAATTAATTTCCATGTTTCCCCTCCGTGAGAAGTCATCTTTTTCGAAATTAAATGATACTATTTGTATCTTAATTCTATTATTACTTTAAGATACTTTTCGTATCATGTCAACAAAATATTCCTTTATTAAGTTCCAAATTGTATCACCTAAAATGCATATAAAAAAAAAAGAAAAGCACCTCGAAAGGCCTTCTCTTTTTGTTAATTCATCCCTACGGATTTCACTAAATTCTTCTCACTTTTAAGTCCTGAAACCATCAACGCTTGCTGCAAAAGTAGTGCCAGCAGCCGGCGCATCGAGCCAATGCCGATTTTACTCATAATATTCGCTAGGTGAATCTTGACTGTTTTCTCGCTGATGCAACAGCTTTCAGCAATTTCCTTGTTTGTGTACCCGTGAGTTGCGATAAGGGAAAGGATTTCCGATTCTCGCTGCGTCAGCCCATAATTTGTGAAAAATTGTTGCAAAACTGTATTCTCTGCGTTTGAATTATGCATTATACAACAACTTCCTTTATATGAATGTGGCGTTCTCGGCTAAGATCTACAAATGCTTCATCGACTCTTACAAGTGGATTTGTATCATCTGTTGGATTAATATAGACGACTTCCGCCCATCGACCATCCGTCAATTTCACTTTCCTGCCAACTAAACTTCGAATAATATTTCTCAGAAACACGGATACGATATGTGGATCCAACTCTCCAAAAAGCCCTGCGCGCATCTGTCGCACAACTTCGTAGAACGGCATCATGTCATGATAAGGTCTATTCGAGGACATGGCATGGAAGACATCGGCAACGGCAACAATCCGGCTCAAGCGATCGATTTGGCTATCTTTTAAACCCATAGGATATCCACTTCCGTCTGCTCGCTCATGGTGCTGCAACGCAACAAGTGAAACTCGGTAGTTGACTCCTACCGTTTCCCTAAGCATGTTATAGCCCCGAATGGTATGCTGTTTCATGGTGTTAAATTCATCTTTGGTTAATTTCCCCGGCTTTTGGAGAATGTCTTGCGATATTTTAATTTTACCAACATCATGCAAAGTAGCAGCTAGCGTCAACAAGGCTATCTCTTTATCATCCATCTTAAGCCACTTTCCAATTAGGGTCGAAAGTACCCCTACTCCGACATTGTGCTGATGCGTGTACTCATCTTTGGCTTTGACAGCTTCAAGCAATTCGAATAAATCAGGATGTTCGGCAGCTTGCTGAACAATAGGAATGAGTTGACTCTTAATTTCAAGCAATGGGATTTTATTCTCTGACTCTATTTGCTCAAATATTTTCTTGGCGAGCTGAGAAGCTTGCTGTACTAGAATTTCTGAAGAATCTTGGGTGTCGGCGACGACTAGTTCTTGTTCCAGTTGCTCTTGGGGATTTGTCGTAATAATGTCCATGAAGTCAATACGATGCTGTCTAAATAAATCTAAATGCTCTGCCGTAAGAACGGTTAAGCTTGGTGCCAATACAAGCCCATAGCTCGTTGTTACATCGTATTTCAACATTTTCCCCGTAAGTTCTTTCAATTAACCCCGCCCCAATTATTTCAAAATATAACCAATTTCTATTATATACGACAAATTAGGTTCCAACCATGGGAGGTAAATCCCGTATTTTCCCTTTATCACTAGGATAAAAAGACTAGAGCCTTCATAAATCAAAATATAATTAGGACTAATGGTATAGTTTGGCAAAATCTCTCCTCTTGACCAGTTCTAACCGTGACATTCGTCTAGCCTCCTGCATATAGTAAGTATCGACTAATCCGCTTTAACCTAAGGAGGAACTTACATCCATGACTTCAAACAAAAAACAAGAGACTCGGCAGTTGGAACGGGACACTGACGTATTGCAGCAGCCCGAAATTGACCCTGCGTATGCGGAAGCCTATCCTCAATCCGTGCCTTATGCATACGGCTATCCTGTACCGCAAGCCTACGCTTGGGTACCTGTATATGACACACGCATGCTCGGGCTTCCCGGCTTGCCTGGCATGGGCTTGCCTGGATTCCCAGGGCAGCCTGGATTCCCAGGGCAATCCGGATTCCCAGGGCAGCCTGGATTCCCAGGGCAATCTGGATTCCCGGGGCAGCCTGGATTCCCGGGGCAACCTGGATTCCCGGGGCAGCCTGGATTCCCAGGGCAACCTGGATTCCCAGGGCAACCTGGATTCCCAGGGCAACCTGGATTCCCGGGGCAGCCTGGATTCCCAGGGCAACCTGGCGTGCCAGGCGGCAATGAGCAAGCGCCAACTTCGGCTCCGCCTGCGTATACCCCGCAAAAGCCGCAATCTGTGGCTGGTTCTACATTCGCTGTAGATCCGGGTGGCATTAGACGCTGCATGTTCCGCTTCACCTATGTATGGCTAAGCAATGGCCAGCAGTTCTGGTATTATCCGACTTTTGTCGGTCGTAATTCCATTGCCGGCTTCCGTTGGAATGGTTTCTCCTGGATGTTTTTCGGTATCGATTTACGTTTTATCGATTCCTTCACATGCTAACAGAGCAATGAAAGCAGAAAGTCCGACACACACGATAAGTGGGTGTCGGACTTTCTGCTTTACACGGCGGCTGTGTAGATGGCCATCCCCGCCAGGCTCGGATCGCCAATTACCCGTCGTACCTCCATATTCAGCACGCCGGCCTTTACGGTGACACCGTAAGGACCATATTTGGCCCAGCTGTTTAGCGCTAATATACCGATTGGAGCTGTTGTTACCTGGCTACCTTCAAGAACCAAATCGAAAGCAGATGGATTTGTTTGAGAACTTTCAAGAGACCAAACATACACTTGATAATTGCCGTTGGACAGCGCTTGAGCAACCGTAAAACTGGATTCTGAAGCATAAATTTTAGAATTAAGCATTACGCTTGAAACGCTATCAACAGCTGGAACCGGTGTAATTGCCGGCGAATTGACGTAAGTTTTGGTATTGGAGGAATACGTGAATAGAACATTATCTCCCGCTAACCATGCTTGCTCATCCATCGTGACAGATGCCCCTCCGAAATTAATTCCACGAACAAACCCCGTATAAATGGCATCGGTTGTCACCGTTAACGGTGGCGTAAAAGCAGAATTATTTCCCGCAGCATCTTTGGCTTTTACTAGAAAACGGTACGCCGTATTCGCCGTTAGACCCGTGACCGTGAAGCTGGTCGTGGTCGTAGTTCCCGCTAAGTTTGTGTTATTTACATAAACTTCGTACCCCGTAACGCCAATATTATCCGTGGATGCCATCCATGTCAGTGTAACCGAAGTCATGGTCTTGGAAGACGCCGCCAAATTCAATGGCATTGTCGGTGCTTGCGTATCCGGAATCGGTGTTGTGGGGATATTGATCTTACTTCGACTCAACATTCTTTCTAAAGAAGTCGAATATAAGGCATATCGCTGAGCGGAGGTATTATAGTCATATAAATAATTTGCCCACTCCATGAACCATGCCCATTTGGGTTGCTTCGCAAAGGTTGAGCTCGGAAATAATTGACCGATTTCTGCAATAGCAACCGGTTTGCCACCTGAAATAGCCACGAGACCATCATAATATTCCTGCTTAAAGGGTTCACTCCCATACATATATAAATCCGTTCCTAAAATATCGCATTTGCTTGTCCCTACGAAATGTGTCAAGTAAGGGTTAATGTCTGAACTCTTAGGTGCATTGGCGTTCCAAACCCAAAGCAAGTTATTTAAGCCATGAAAATTCGTAAACCGATCATACATAATGTCCCAGAGGAGCTTAAAATTTTGCTTCTTCCCCCACCAGAACCAGCCACCGTTCATCTCATGGTACGGGCGCCAAAGAACAGGAACGTTGGCATCTCTGAGTTGTTTCAAAAAAACCGCAACCTTGTCATACTCCGAGATTAACCAATTGTACTCTGCTGTACCAGGCGTACACACATGGTTGAATTCCGCATCCGTCGTACTCCTTTGAACATTGGACCAGGTGTAGGTTGTGAGTGGATAATTCTGATGCCACATCACGGTCACAATACCGCCACTTTGAACATATTTCTTCGCTGCATTCGTTACATTCTGTCTTTGAGATGTGACCTGCGCAGCTGTCTGACCTGAAATGGGTCCCATTTCATACCCGGCAACACCAGGGTAATCACCGTACAGTTTGTTAATTTCATTGACATAACCACTGGGGTCCTCCAGCCAGTTATGAATACCTGTTAATGTTTTGGAACCTGATATTGCATACAAATAGTTCAAAACATCAACCGTTTTCTGGCTAGCCTTTGCATTAATCGGAAGCATCATCCTACTCACCTCGCAATGTATTGGTATAATGGCGGACATGTTATATGAATCTAGCAAATTGTATGACTGCCATAATCCTATACTATGTACCTTTAGCACTATTTGCTTAGGTTACCTGTAAAAAATTGTAGAAAACACAAAAAAAACCTCTAATATATCGAGAGAATCTCTCTCGCATACTAGAGGAAAGAACTATAAGCGCTATTCCTGTCAGAAATCGACAAAGAAAAATAGAACTTTTTGAATATAAAATCCGCCGTGACAGACGGTCTTCAATCCCTGCTTGCCAGTTCCTTTAACCAACCCTTCAGCTTAACGATCTCCGTACCCGCCAGCATCATAATGCCTACCCCATGGTTATCGTTCGTAACGGTAAGCAGATCCTTCTTGTAATAGTCCGCTGTAAAAGCATACCGCGAGCCGCTGCAAACGCCGTGCACGTTACCCTGCGCGTCTATGGCATACCGCGTTAAGCCATCCCATGCTTTAAGCGCAGCCTGTATGTACCGCTGCGGCTCCGCGAGCCAGCCAAAGCGGACGCCTCTGGCAAACGAATACGCAAACATCGCCGTACAAGAAGCCTCTAGATACGCATCAGGATCATTCAATACCTGATGCCACAGTCCGCTTGCTGCTTGAAGCTCGGCATAACCTGCGCACAGCTCGTTAAAGAAGCGGACAAGCTCAGCGCGAAGCGCATGATCTGCCGGCAAAGCCTCCAGCACCTCGGTCAGTGAGAATAAGGTCCATCCGTTGCCGCGCCCCCACGGAATCCTTGTCGGCATCCCGTATTTGAAATCAAATACGTGGGACATGATGCGCTGCTCCGGCATAAATAAGTAGTTCCGGAATAATAGGAACTGCTTCGCCGCCTCATCCAGCGCTTCACGATTTCCCGTTACTGCCGCATAGCGGCACAGGAAAGGCGTGCTCATATAAAGGTCGTCCGCCCACATGGTATTCTCCGAATACTCATCCTGGCACACACGATAAAAGGCTCCGTCTTCCTTCCGCTCCAACTGCAGAAGCATGAAGTCGGCAATCCTTTGTGCAATCGGCAGATAACCTGCATGTTGATCTTCCTTATACGATTCCAACATGGCCGATCCGAATGATCCGCAGTTGTCGAGCATTTTCATCATGACCAGCTGCTGATTGATGGCCGGGAACCCGTACTGCTCGCGGTCCCATAGCGAGTACTCGAACATATCCGTACAGCTTTGAACATGCTCCAGCGCATACGAGAGAATATCCGGCCGTTCCAGCAAACGGCCGGTTTGCAGCAGCCCGTAGATGGTCACCCCCAGCGGATAATCCCAGCGAGCAAAGTTGGTCACATTGCCAACGGTCCATTTATTGCTCAGCATGGCGTTCTCATAATAGGGACGAATCCACGTCTCCGGGCGGTCTAAGCGCCAATAATGGTTCGCAAAAACTCGCTTCGTCGTAGCGATTTCGTTCTCATTCAGTTCCACATTTGCATCAAAAGGACCCAAATAGAGCCATGCCTCATTCGAGCCATGCACGTCTACAGGCGCATGGAACGGTAAATGCTCTCCGCCCGCATAAGCCTGCACGGTGAAGCCCCACGCGCGTGAAGCCAGTTCGCACTCGCTGCGGATCACCATATCGTGTTTGCCGAAGGCGAGCAGCAGCTCCACTTCAAAGCTGCCTTCCGTTTGGACCGCAGCGACTGGATGACCGTTCACCCAGACCGTCAGCGGTCCGGTTGTGCTCCCTTTTAACACATAAGGAGCCCGGCCCATGCCGGTAGCGTTCAGCTGGGTCCAAGCGTAGGCCCGCTTGCCTGGCTGAAGACCGAATAAGCGCTCGCAAACTTGTAACGCCAACTCCTCTTCACTCCAGTCCGATCCCGGAAGCCAATTAAGGCCCTGCTCCTTCTCGGAAGAGAACGATGCCGGCAGCGGATTCTCCTCGAACAGATCAGCGTCGATTGGAACGGAATACACCCATCCCGCCTGGCCCGCTCTTTCAGCAAAAGGAGAACGCACATTTAGAATTCTTACTTTAGCTTCATCCGATCCGAATAAACAGCCGAATCCCGCCGGGGTCACTTTCGCTTTTATGAAAAGACGATTCCAGCCTTTGACGAAATTGAGGTTTAATTTGACAGTCGCATCCGGCTTCAGCTCATCTATAACGTTGGAACGGTAGGATAGTTCATCATTAAAGTAAAACTGAACCGGGCCCAAACAACGCATCAACACGTCTAGATTCCGGTCACTATCACTCCATACAAGCGAATAAGCATAAGAAATTTGCCCCTGCTTTGCCTCAGGAAATCTATGACGAAGATTGAGATCGAATAACCCCTCGTCATTTTGCAGAATACCTGCTCGATTGAACGCCCGAAAAGCAAACGGCACAGGCGGATTGGCTCCGATATAGCGATCAGCAAGCACTTTCAGCGTGCGTTTTTCGTCCGTACCTAAGCGTGACTGGATGCTCTCTTGTTCATTGAAATAGGTTGTCATCTCTCCACAATCCTTTCTACAGCAATCGTACCGTGAAGGTTCGGTCAAACGGCGTCACCAAGTTCACATGGACATATTGGCAGCCTGTCGGGTGCTGATCTTCACGAAGTATAGGCAATAAGTGTTCGAAAGCTCCCGAAGATATTTCAATGCTGTCTTCCTCCACCCGATAGGTCATAGATCCGCTTTTGAGGAAATATTTCCCGTCGCCTGCATCCTGCAGATTTTCTCCCTCTGCTGCTCCTTCATTGCCCAGAATAAAGGTTAGCTGCGTAAAGACGTCTTCACGCTCATCGGAATGTATGCGCACCGTCCAATCGGACGAATTTTGTTTAATTTCCACCTGCAGCTCATGGGTTTGCAGATGCGTCATTGGCCGGTGCTGATGCGGCAGCAAATACCACGGACTTACCGGCCCTTTCGCCGAAAGGGGAAGATGCTGCTGTGGAATAGGTCCATTGTAGCCTTTTTCCATAACGACACCTAGCCGATAGACGCCATCTTGGGCGGTTAGCTGATCAAATTTGACGATACCCGGAGAAAAGGACGTGGACAGCTTAATGCCCAGCAGCCTGACTTTCCCATGGCGAAGCGAGAAAAAGGACGGCGTTTGCGGCATAATCGTTATGCTCTTATCCTTCTCGCGAATGCGCACGACCGGCGCTCCGAATGCCAGATGCATGGAGCTGTGCTGAATTTTCAGATGATGACCGACAGCATCGATTAAGTTCAGGTGCTCATTCATCGGATGATGCTGATTCAGCATACAAGCATATTG
Organism: Paenibacillus violae; assembly: GCF_032461945.1. NCBI lineage: Bacteria > Bacillati > Bacillota > Bacilli > Caryophanales > Paenibacillaceae > Paenibacillus > Paenibacillus violae. The sequence goes on along the minus strand of NZ_JAWCUD010000008.1, from coordinate 141,617 downwards.
ATCAGGAAGTTCGGCGCGTTCCAAATCACGGAGGGTTTCCCCTACTTCTGGGTAAAGCAGCACATGCAGTAGAGCATTATTATTTACACCGTCCGGACGCTTGACGAAAGCAGCGGCATAATCGCACATGGCGGCGAAGAGCGGGTCCTTGTCATGAGCAGCCATTAGGCGATAAATCGTATAATAGGTAGCCATGTCATAGGTTTGGCCAAAATCCTGCCGGCCCGAATAGTCGGTCACCACTTCACCTGACGGATGGATGAGGTAGACCATCATACGCAGATTCCGGCGCACACTATCCAATAATTCGGGACGATGCAAGACGCGAGCCGTATGATACAGCGCAACATTGCTGACGGCATTGTAGATTCCGTTGCTCCGTTCCGTCCATTCGCCATCTGCCGTAATATCTAGGCCTTCTGCGAGCCATTCATCCGCTCGTGCGAGGAGCTCGGGCCTTTGGAAAATGTCATACAACTGGGCTAAAGCTGCCGTAAGCACCCATCGATGATTCGGCGTATGACAGCCTCCCGTCAGCATGGCCGGTATGGTTCGTTCAAGAAATAGCTTTAGTTTGGCCGCTATTGGCTGTAGGACCGACCAATCATGACCAGCGAGCAGCTGATAAATCTGCGCTACGCCGCCAATTACGAAGCCGGTATCAGGCGGGGAGTTATAATTGGTTGACCCCAGCGAAATCGTCCCGTCCGGATGCTGCCTGTTCAGCATGAACGCTGCTGCTAACTCCAAGGAAGCTGCTAATGACTCGCTATGGTAGAATCTGGAGTCCGGATTCACCAAAGCCGCTGCCCACGCAGCTATATAAACAGGTGTACTATGATGACTGGCGCGCGCAATGCCCGTCTCATCGATGATTCCACCGTAATACTTGGATGCTGGATCAAGCACTTGGCTTTTAAGCGCAGATGCTGCCAGTTCGTCGTTATTTTCCACCAACCGCTTATATATGAAGTCCATGTGTATCACCTATTGCCCTTTCCCGGCCGCTATTTTACTTGTGATCAGTCTGTGGCTCTCCTCGATCTCATCCGGTTGACATACAGCCTTCAACTCGTACACTTTAACCTTGGCCATGTCGATAGCTTCAAGGAAATGGTCAAAGAAATGCAGATCCTTGCTATGTACATAAGGACACCAATGGTCGGAAAGCCCGAGTGTTTCATGAATATGCACACCATAGATATACTGCTTAACTTCCTCTAGCTCCTTCAAATTGTCGTACAAACCCATTCGATCCATCATCATGGCGTGACCGATGTCGTACCAAAGACGAACGGGGCTCCCCTCCAAATTGTCGCAAATCGTCTTGGCTTCCATCAGCGTCGGCATCTGATACGATCTCGAACGCGTTTCGATGCCAATCGCGATATCCCATCCTTTTTTCGCTGCATAATCACTCACTTCGTCCAAGCTATCCTGAATCCGTTTCGTATACCGAGGACTGAGACTATCGCGCCGTTCCAGCATGTTCCGCCACAGCCCTTGGTACTCCGTCGAAGCCCTTCCATGTTCCTGATAAAGCTTCTTCAAATCCAGATCAATATTGTAGTCAAAAGGGACTTCGCCAGGATGTACGACTACGGCTTTGGCTCCATAGCGGTTGGCATACTCCATGGATCGAATGAGCAGCTCCACAGAGCGTTTGCGCTTCTCTTCATCATCAAAGCCCAGCATCACGGAATCGGTATCATAATCCTTATCGTCGATGAATGGGAATACATTGTGCACACTCGAAACGCCTATTTCCCCTTTTTCAATCATCGGTTCAATAGTTCTCATCATTTCTTCCGTCACATTATAATTCAGTTCTACATATCGAAAGCCAAGCCCCTTAATTTCCTCCACCATGTCCCGGCCAATGGTATGTTTCTTAATATTCCAGCACGTTGAAAACGAATATTCCCCTTTGTCGATCATCTGTATGCCTCCTTATTCTTATGAAAAAGACCAGATCACCCTGCTTCCATATGTAGGGGATGAACTGGCCTTTCTGCGGGAATACCGCCTTATTCGGTAAGATCTCGCAAATAAATAGCTGTGCCCGTCTGTGCCGATTGCGTCGATGCTTCCATTAAACGTGTTAAATCAAGCGCTAATTGGATGTTCTCTGAAGCTGTTGTTTGGTTCTGCATATGTGACACCCACTGTTCGAACGGGGTCGGCAGACTCACCGGAAGTTCCTGAGCCACTTGCCATTTTGCTGCTGCCTCACCTGATAGCTTGGAGCTGCGGATATAGACCAGATCATCGGTTCGAGAATACTTTATGCTTCCCTCGGTCCCTTGCACCTCAATGTCGAATTGCGAGTAGCTATTCACAAATCCCGCTTCAACAATCCCTAATGCTCCGTTTGGATAACGCAAAGTAGCTACAGCACTATCCTCTACCTCGCGCCCCGTAATGTAGCCGAAGCTGGCGCTGACGCTTTCCGGAAAACCCAGGAATAAGCGGGTTAAGTACATGGGATGGCAGCCAAGATCCATCAAGGCTCCTCCCCCGCACGACGCCAGATTGAAGAAGTACGAAGGCAGCGAGCCATTCGGATTACTCTCCGTCGGGAGCGCACCGTTATGAGCAAGCCGGATACGTACTGTCGATATCGTGCCAAGATCACCTTCATGAATAGACTTCATGATGCTTTGAGTGAACCCGGTGTACAGCCGCGGCAAAGAGACGGTGAGCTTCACGCCGGCAGCTTCAACCGCCGCTAGTATTTCCTTGCATTCCTTTGTTGTAGTAGCGACAACCTTTTCTGTAAAAACATGCTTACCCGCACGAGCCGCGGCGATAATCACATCCCGGTGCGCCGTTGTGGGTGTATCCACAATAACCGCATCAATGTCAGGATTGCTCAAGAGCTCCTCCAGATTCTCATAAAACCTGACGCTGAACTCATCGGCTTTTTCTCTGCCACGCTGCGCATCTTCATCCCAAACGGCCACGATTTCGGTGTCGGGATGCTGACTTGCCATACGTGCGTAGTCTTTGGCATGAACATGCCAAAAGCTCAACATCGCAACTCTAATCATTGTTTGAGACTCCTTTTCCGATACTTTATCCATCGTTTAGTCAAAATAGACGGCTTTTCCAGTTCGATTCGATTCATAAATCGCTTCAAGGATTTCCGATACGACGCAAGACTGCTCTGGCGTTACGATCGGCTCTTTATCATGAATAATGGCATCAATCCATAATCGAATTTCTTTATCCTGCATGCTTTCTTTCTTGCCTTCGTAGAAGTCTGCACCCTTGGCCTCGAACTGCATTTGGTTCACATATAGTCGGCTATGGCTCTCGCCATTAATGCGCAACCCATCCTGCATGTCCGCTCCTCCTTCGGTACCGCAAAGCGTACATTTCGCTTCCTTGGTATCCAGCGTATTGAGCGCCCAACTGGCCTCCACCATAATGGTGGCCCCATTTTTCATGACAATCATAGCAAAGGCCGAATCCTCAACCTTGAATTTATTTGGGTCCCACGGGCCCCATGAATTAGCAGCGTTCTCTTTGCGTGATAATTTATGATAAGCGGTGCCCAGCACCACTCTAGGTTCATAGTTATTCATTAACCATAATGTCAGATCAAGCGCATGTGTGCCAATATCGATTAATGGACCTCCGCCTTGTTTCTCTTCATCCAGGAAAACTCCCCAAGTAGGGACACCGCGTCTGCGAACAGCATGTGCTTTAGCAAAGTAAATTTCGCCCAAATCGCCGTTCTCAACGACTCGTTTCAAATGTTGACTGTCTGCTCGGAATCGATTATTATAACCAACCGTTAATTTTTTGCCTGTCCGTTTGGCAGCTTCCACCATACGGCGGGCATCCGCAGCTGTTTTCGCCATCGGCTTTTCGCACATGACATGCTTGCCTGCTTCCAAAGCGGCAATCGAAATTTCCGCATGCGTATCATTCGGCGTACATATATGTACAACATCAATTGCAGGATCCGCCAATAATTCGCGGTAATCGTCGTATACTTTTGCGCCGGGAGCGCCGAATTTCACTGCTGCTTGGTGTGCGCTTGCGGGGAAGATGTCGAAAAAACCGATGATTTCCGCTTCCGCAACTTTGCTCAAGCTTGGCAGATGTTTCCCCGTTGCGATACCGCCACAACCGATGATAGCTACTTTAACTTTGTTCATTATGATTCCCCCCATGATGCAAGACGCTGGACACCGATGAGATGCCTGAACGCGCAGGCAACCTAATCGATATCCAGCCCTCCTTCAAGAATGACTTACTTGACTGCTTCCATTTGTTGTTTCGCGATAATCATCGCATCCTTAGCCAGGAACGCTGTATCTTTATTCTCTTGATACCATTTGTTCATAAAATCCTCGAGCTGTTGACCGCCTGCTTTCGCCCAAGCCGCTTGCGAGTCTTTGATCGCTTGCTCCGGCGTGTACTTAGCGCCGCTGAGAATGGCTTTCACGAATAAGTCGCCTTTTTCTTTCAGAATCGTTGTGTTAATGACTTGAAGATCTGCGCTGTACACCGGCATGTGGTCACCCAAAGCAATGCCTGGATATTCTCTTTGCGGATCAAAATAGAGCTTCTGAACTTCTTTATACATATCCATTCCTGCTTTTTGCGCTGGTACTTCAGCATTAAAACCATTCAGAACATACGTACATTTATCTACGCCCGATGAGAAGAACATTGTATAGTCATATGCGTAGCTAACTTCATTCTTGGACTTTGCAGGGTCTATTGCTTGTGGACAACCATTGGGAGCTTTCTTCCAGTGTGTGCCTTCATCACCATTGACAATTTTATTAGCGGTTTCCGGCTTCATAATAAAATCAAGATAGCGGCCAACGGCTTCCGGATCTTTCGCTTTAGCGTTCACAACGGTTGTCATTTGAACAGGATTATCAATGGCCCCAGTAAATGTCCCCATCGGTGATTTTGGATAACCTAATGGAGCGACATCCGCCCCAGGCGCATTTTTCTGCAATGTCGTAAGGTCATTCATGATAAAGTCATACCAACCTCCGGTGAACTTCACATAAATGCCGATCTTTCCATTTAAAAAGTCCTGTTTCGCCTTGGCGCCATCTTTATCGTTAATATAGTCTTTATCGATCAAGCCCTCATCATAGAGACGTTTCTTAAAGGTGAGAGAAGCAAGCTCTTTGTCCCAAGCACGGACAACTTTGCCATCCTTCAGATCCCAAGCCAGTAGCGAGCTCGAGGAGCTCTCGCCGAACATCTCATTGATGGCTTGCTCGGAATAAGTGCTCATATTCAGGCCATACGTATCTTTTTTACCATTACCATCAGGATCTTGGTCAGCAAATGCCTTAGCCACTTTTAATAGCTCATCCGTTGTTGTCGGCATCGCCAGATTCAATTTCTTCAACCAATCGGTCCGAATGAGTAAAATATGGGCAGGAACAGCCTCTTTGACTTTTCCAATTTCGTAGAGCTTGCCATCCGGCTTCGTCCCCGCCTTTTTCAATTGCGGATATTGCGTCAGCAGCTTCTGGTATTCAGGCATATATTGCAAAATGTTATCAATGGGAAGCAGTTGTTTTTGATCGTACAAACTTCCTCGAAACGGTGTGTTATACTCGTTGACGATATCCGGAGCGGAACCCGACGCAAACAAAACGTTCAATTTCTTCGTTGAATCACTGCGGAGGATAGGAACAAACTTCACATTGACAGGTCCATTTTGATTGATCCATTTGCTCCAGCGATTCTCTTCATACGATCCCTCTGAGGCAGGTACTGCCCCCCGGTCGTACATGGATACCGTCACATCGCCACGCTTAGCCGGTTTCTCTTCCCCCGGTTTGCTGCTTGTCGTAGCTGCTGTCCCTTCTTTTTTGTCACTGCTGCAGCCAACTAACGTTGCACCAAGCGCGACAACCCCTACGGTGATTCCAAGCCACAGTTTCATGTTTTTCATGTGCATTTTCCCCCTGCAAAATTTTATAGTGAAGTTTTGTTAAACGGGAACACCAACGATTTTAACCCTTAACGGATCCAAGCATTACGCCTTTGACAAAATACTTCTGCAAGAAAGGATAAATCACCAGCATAGGCACAACCATCACAACAACGCCCACGGCTTTCACCATCTCTGTAGCAACCGCTGCTTGCTCCTCCGTATTCAGGGAAGGAGAGTTGAGCAAATCGTTCTTTTGCAGCATAGCTTGCACAACGACAGTTAAATTCATCATATCGCTCTTATTGATATACATTAGAACACTCATGAACGCGTTCCAATAGTTAATGCCATAAAATAACGCCAGAGTCGCCAACATCGGCAAGGATAAGGGTAAAATGACTCGGATGAGCAGTGCAGTGTCACTGCATCCATCAATTCGCGCAGCTTCTTGTACTTCGTAAGGAATATTCTCAAAATAGCTTTTCATCAGCAGCATATTATAAGTACTAATGAAGCCTGTCAGCCATAAGGACCAATAAGAATCGATGAGATGCATGTTTTTTACAACGAGATAAGTTGGAATTAAACCACCCGCGAATAGCATCGTAAACACCATACCAAGAACCAGATAGCGACGAGCGAACAAATAGGATCTGGACAACGGATAAGCAGCTAAAATGGTGCCCAATAAACTTAATACCACGCCGACCACGGTGATAAATATGCTATTTTTGAAAGCATTAAAGGCCGGGCTTGCGATGAAGAAAATTTTATATGCCGTGAACTGCAGCCCTATCGGCCAAAAGAAGACATGACCTGAATCTACAGATGACCGATCGCTGAGCGATAGCGCTATGATATGAATAAACGGCAGGATGCAAGTTAAGGCAATGAGTGCAAGCAGCACGTAATTGATCGTATAGAAAAGCTTTTCTCCTCTTGTCGCTTTCACTACATGTCCTCCTCTCTAGAACAGGGCTTGATCAAATTTTTTGGCAATCCGGTTTGCGATTAACACGAGACTGCAGCTAATGACCGATTCGAATAGTCCCATGGCCGTCGTTAAGCTAAATTGCGAGCTGCCGAGTCCTATTTTATAAATGTAAGTACTGATAACCTCCGACACGTCCGCAACAGCAGCGTTCTGTAAGTTATAGACTTGATCAAACCCAACTTCCATAATTTTACCCATCGCTAATATCAGCAATAAAATAATGGTGTGCCGAATGCCGGGAAGCGTTACATGCCACATCTGACGCCACTTGGTAGCTCCATCCATGCAGGCGGATTCATACAGCGACGGATCAATGGTCGTTAGAGCAGCCAAGTAGATGATGGTACTAAAGCCCATTTCCTTCCAAATGCCAGATCCGATAAAAATGCTTATCCAAGAATGCGACTCATATAAAAAAGTAACCGGCTCCAGATTGAACAGTTTGAGCACCTTATTGATGGAACCATAATCGGTTGCAAATAACGATAATACGATACCCGACACAATGACCCAAGAGAAGAAGTGCGGTAAATAAATGATCGTTTGCACCCACTTTTTGAACCACGACTTCCGGACCTCATTGAGCAAAACAGCCAAGAAAATGGGAACCGGGAATCCGAGCACCAGGCTTAGAAAGCTCAGCCAAAATGTGTTCCAATTGATTTGGAGCGTGCTCGCGCTGGAAAACAGCAGTTTAAAATTCTTTAGTCCCACCCAAGGGCTATTCCAGATGCCATCCGCAAAATTATAGGTTTTGAAAGCGATAACAAGTCCGCCCATAGGCCAATATTTGAATATCACATAATAAGCGATAACTGGAATCAGCATGATGAACAAAGGAATATTTTGTTTCAATCGCCTGCTCCGCTTTAAAGAAGCTGTCTTGCGCAGGTTCACGGATGATACCGTGACAGGAGGTTCTTCGATTCGACTGCTCATGCTTGCTCACTCCCTCAATCTTTGGTATGAATCCTATCATATCGGTTTCGTGTATCAAAACCCTTAAAAAATTATAGAAGATTCTATAAATTCATTAGGTAATGGATGGAAGCGATTTTTATATGAAAAAAATATTGTATAATGTCCTCAGCAACGTTATGGCTTGCAAACTATAAGCAAATTGGGGAATCTGAGATGCAAATCTGGCGACAACTACTCATCAGCATCAACCGCAGCTTTCGAATTCGATTAATCATTAGCCTGTCCGCCATCATTTTACTTGCCTTCGGGATTACCGGTTATTTGACTTATCAGTATAATCTGAAACTGTTTGAAGAGGAGATCAGCAAGCAGTTCTCCCGTACGAATGAAGAGGCTTTGGCCAAAATCGAAATGAAAGTTCAGGAAATTGTGCGTGTATCTCAGACCGTAGTATTCAATCCGCAAATTGAAATGCTCATCAAACGAATCAATTCCCAAGAGGATGCCGACGCCTTTAATCTGTACTATGATAAAAAGCAAATCGAAGAGCAGATTTTCCAAATCAAATCAGACGCGCCTTATATTACAGGGATGTATCTGTATGACTTAAACGGCAATCCTTCTTATTTCAGCTATACGACTTCTGCGATCAAAAACTTGGATGAGCCAACCTTTCAAACCATCCAGTCCAAACTAAACGATACCTATGGGAATCTGGCCTGGATGAGCATGCCGCTGCCCAGCTCCATTGAACCGAGTGGCTTCAGGCAAACCATTATTATAGCCAGGCTGATGAAAAATAGTGCTCTGCAAACCTACGGCGTTCTCGTAATGGCTGTGGATGAATCCTTTTTTGCCGGGATTTTGAAGGAGTTAATCAAGGACGGGACAGGCGAAGTCTATTTGTACAACGAAAACAAGGAGTTGCTCTATAGCAATTCCACGCAGGAAACAGTGGAGAAAGCACAGATGCTGCAGGATATGAACGAAACCCGCGTGATGAACAATCATCTGTATGTACAGGGGATATCCAAAGCGACCTCCTTCAAGCTTGTCAGCTCAACGTCCCTTTCCGACATTCAAGTTAAAAACAAAATTTTATCCAAACGCATTGCGTATACCGGCTTCATCAGTATCTTGTTAACGAGCATTCTCATCGTTATCTCGACAGGCAAGCTCTTGCGGCCGATCAAGGATCTGCTGCTTGGGCTTCGCAAAGTACGTTCCGGTGACTTCAGCGCCCGTATTGAAATCCGCACCAAAGATGAACTCGCCTATATGGGCGAGAGCTTCAATGCCATGGCTGAACAGGTCGGCAGGTTGATTACGGAGGTCTATCTAACCCAGCTAAGCGAAAGAGAAGCAGAGCTCAAAGCGCTGCAGGTTCAGCTTAACCCACATTTTCTGCACAATATGTTCAACGAAATTTATTGGAAGCTTTATTTGCAAAATGAAAAGGACACTGCTGCCTTAATCGCCACCATTTCGGAAATGCTCAAGTACTCCCTGATGCCCGTCCGGACACTGACAACCGTGCAGGAAGAATTTCAGCAAATTCGCAATTATGTGAAGCTGCAAACCGAATTGTTCGAACCTGATTTGGAAACGATTATCCAAGCGGATGAGCAGGTACTGGACAACGAGATGATGCGTTTCCTTCTCCAGCCTCTCGTAGAAAATGTATTCGTACATGCCTTTCGGAATAAGGTGTCACATAAAATCTTGGTTATTCGAGCTCGTCAGCATCTTGACCATTTGGAAATAGAAGTGACCGATAACGGCTGCGGTATGGATGAATCCGCGATCGCTATCCTGCTGGGGCCGAAGGGGACTTCTCTGCCTCAGCGCTCGGATGGACGGGAACACCTTGGCGTTCGCAGTGTTGTTAGGCGTCTGGAGCTCGTTCACGGGCAGCCTTACCGGCTCGAAGTTGAGAGCGTTGTGAATAGCGGAACGACAATGCGCCTCATCCTGCCTAATCACCCAACTAAAAAGGAGCTGAGCCAGCATGCTGAAGGGTAACGTGGTCATCGTGGAAGATCAGCCCAACTTCCGTAAGGGCTTGATCAAAATGTTCGAAGAAGGACAAATTGGCTGGAACGTTGTCGGGGAGGCCAGCAATGGGCAAGATGCGCTGGCGTTGGTAGATCGGGTTAAACCTGATCTCGTGCTTACGGATATTCGCATGCCTGTTATGGACGGCATCGAATTTGTAGGGCATCTAAGGAAGCATTATCCGGACCTGCTGGTTATCATCCTTACAGGCTACAAAAATTTTGAGTACGCCCAGGCAGCCGTCAGACTCGGAGCGCTCGATCTGCTTATCAAGCCTTGCACGGAACAAGATGTCATGCAGGTCATGAATAAAGCCTCTGAGCGGTACTATGAGAAATACGCGCAGCAGCAGCATCTTCTCGCTCAGCGCAAATTACAGCAGGATCAGGAGCTGCGTGCAGCTTTATTAGATCTGCCATCCTCTTACGAAGCCATGAAAAACATGGATGAGGTACTTCTGACGAAGGAGCTGTGGCTGCTTCAGTTGAACAGCGAAGACTTAGCCCTCAAAAACTATGGCAAAGCGGACCTCAGCCTCATCCAATTCGCTTTCTCCAATATTGCCGAGGAGCTGTTGAAAGGCGCCGGCATTCCTGCCAGGCTCCTCTTGGTCGAACATGATTGTTTCGTCGTGATCGCCGATCAGCCTGGGCCTGACGAAAGCTTCATCCAAGCTGTGCAGGATGCTTCCCTCGAGTACTTGAACATCCGTGTGAACGTTCAAGCTATGGGTGCAGCTCCCCCTTATAAGCAGTTGGCTGAATTCTATGACCAGTTCAAGAGCGGTGAGACCCCTTCGGATTCTGACAGCCAACGAATCGATAAAGAAGCGGGTACAGGCTCAGGCATGACACTCTCCTTAAATCAAGCGAAAGTCAATGAGCTGGAAATGAAGCTGATGTCCGCGATTCTGATCGCACAGGAAAACGCGCTGCAGCAGCTTCTCAATCAGCTGCTTACCGATCTGTCCCATCAACCGCCTGAAGATATGAAAATTCAGGCGCTCACGCTCTCGATTGCTTTGCTGGGAACCATTCAGAAACAGTTCGATCCTGACGGCCATGAAGCGACGGCAAGAATACCGACCGATATGCCGCAAGCACATTGGACGACGGAGGAAGTCCTTCGCTGGGCAGACGCACAGGTGAACAACTTCCTGCTTCTGTTCAATAACTGGCAAGCGTCCAAGAGCGACAACGTCATTGAGAAAGCTACAAAGTACATCGAGGAGCACTACAACGAAGAGTGCCGCCTAACGGATGTAGCCGCTCATCTTCACCTCAACTCCAGCTATTTTAGCGTACTGTTTAAAAAGGCAACCGGGGAAAGCTTCACCCGCTTCGTGACCCGTCTGCGCATGGATAAAGCAGCCCTGCTGCTGCGAAACACGGATATGAAAATATTCGAAATCGCATGTGCCATTGGTTTCGACGAGCCGAACTATTTTACCAACGTATTTAAGCAGCAATTTCAAATGTCTCCTAAGGAGTATCGGAATCATCGGTAACAGGGGTGTCGTTAAATCGACATCCTTCTCTCAAACACTTAAATAATGCTAAAAAAAATCATCAAAAATTAACGAAATCCGTGACATAAACCGACATATATTGAATCCAACTTCGTTTATAATCTAACAATATGAAGATTGCCAATTCTATACAAGAGTCGGGAGTGTTATCCGTTGGTCATCAAGATAATCAAACATATAGGTATCCCCTTTATTTGTTGCTTGACCATGGTATCATCCATAGCAATGGGGAATGCACCCAATACCACAGCAGTCATCCTATTAGGCTGCGCTTTTTACCTCAGCATCGCCCTCGAGCGAAAGCTCCCTTTTTTACCCAACATTCAGTTCATCTTCCTCGCCCTGTTTCATTGGTCCAGTCATCTGAATTGGTGCTTGCTGCTGTATTATATGCTGATCGGCTTTTCGATACAAAATGGGCAGAAGTATACCTACACCATGCAGAAAACGCTCATGTACATCGGTTTATATACGTGCATACGTTTATCCTATGTGCCTTTTACCACTTACAATCTCTTGGTTTCGATCTACGATATTGCAAGCGCCGTTATGTTCGTGCTGCTTGTGCAATATGTGATTAAATCAGAGTCGGAGAAGAAACGTTTACGCGAAGAAAATGATTATCTCACGACACATGACCCGCTGACAGGGCTATTGAATTATGAAGGCTACGTAACCACCGTTGAAAACTTAATGGTTAAGCGCTTCAGCTTTGTTTTAGTGTTGTTGGACTTTCAGGATTTCAAATCGGTCAATTACGAGAATATCCATAACGGAAATGAAACCTTGAACCAGATTGCGCTGTTGCTGGGCAGCATTTTCTATGATTCCTATGCGATATCCCGTTACGCGGGAGACAGGTTTGCTATTATTTTACCAGCAAAAGAGAACCTTATTTCTAATATTAGCGAATCCTTGAATTCCAATATATTAGGCTTTCAAGTGACTTACAGCTTTGCTGAGCACCCTCTTGAGGCTGCAACGAAGGAAGAACTTATCTCTTTGGCCGAGGAGCGTTTGTTCAAAAGTAAACGGGAAATATGGCTCAAACGAGAAGAGCATTTATTCCGCTCCGAGAAAATGAAGATGATCGGCGAATTGGCGGCAGGGATGGCGCATGAAATTCGAAACCCGCTGACAACGATCAAAGGCTTCATGCAAATCGCGACCAAAAGCCAATACAATATTCAGCCATGGCATGAATTAATTATGAGCGAAATTCGAAGAATGAATGAGCTGACCGCGGAATTCCTGCAATTTTCCAAACCGCATATCAGTAACATGAAGCCGGAGTCCATCACGGAGTGCCTGGATCGGGTTCTATCCTTAGCGGAATCGGATGCGCTTTATCGCGGACACACCATTATTTTTGAGGATACGAAAGAGGCTCTTTATATCTTCATCGATCGGGATAAAATTGTACAAGTCCTGCTGAATCTGATCCAAAATGCATTCGAAGCGATGAAGCATCCCGGCGATGTTCACGTGCGCATAAAACAGGAAAATGAACTCGCGATCATTGAAATCGAAGATTCCGGCGAAGGCATGTCCGAAAGCGAAATGGAGCAAATCTTCAATCCTTTCTATACCACCAAAGAAAACGGGACAGGTCTGGGCCTCTCCATTTGCCAAAAGATCGCCGTTGACCACGGCGGCTCGCTGGAAGTGAAAAGCGCCATTGGCCTGGGCTCCATCTTCAGCTTTAAGCTGCCGACGGTTGAAGTTTAGCTGCGGCTCCTTTCTTCCACACAAAAAAGCAGATCGGGAAGTTTCCCGACCTGCTTTTTATCTTATTAAGGCTGCCCAACAGCCTCAATTTCAATTGATATTTTAACCTCGTCGCCAATTAAGACTCCGCCTGTTTCCAATGCGGCATTATAGGTTAGGCCGAAATCAGCACGTTTGATGCTTCCCACTGCACTGAAACCCGCTTTCTCATTCCCCCAGGGATCTTTGCCGGTACCTTCAAATGTTACTTCAAACGTCTCGGGCCTCGTAACGCCGCGTATCGTCAAATCGCCAGTTAACGCGTATTCCCCGTCTCCGGTTTTTGTGACTTGAGTGGACTGAAATGTCATTGTAGGGTGTTTCTCGCTATCAAAAAAATCGGCTGAACGCAAATGTGCGTCTCGATCCGTATTCCGGGTATCAATACTGCTTATATCCACCTGAAAGTGAATATCGGCCGACGAGAGATCTGTCGCATCCGCTTCAATCTGAGCTTCGAACGAGTGGAATGTGCCTTTAACCTTAGCAATCATCATGTGCCTAACGGAGAAGTCAATACTGCTGTGACTTGCATCTACTGCCCATTTTGACTTTGCCATAAAAGTTACGCCTCCTAAGTAATAACTTATTAAAAATAATTTACTAACTATTACTCATTCCATTTTATCGTAACTCGGCGCCCTATCTTTTGTCAAACAATTTCTGGAAGAAACACGTTGTTTAATTCCTTTTACCGTCATACATTAATGTATCGGCAGTAGTCCAAAAAAATCCCCTTTGTAGGAGGAAACAGGAATGGCGGCAGAATCGAATAAACCTGTGTATTATGATGGAAGCGGTATCATTCAATTGCCACCCGGGAAAACCGTTCCCACGGACATCGTGATTAAACCTGCAAATGTGAACAGTGCGCCCATCCCTATTCCGTATTTTCCTTATTTACGCTAAAAAACACACGAAGACCGCCAAGGCCCTGAGCCCTGACGGTCTTCTGCTAATTTTCAAAACCAAACAAGAACACCGCTAGGAGAACTGGAGGCCACTATTGTGAGGAAAACGAGCTAATTCCTCTCCGAGCGGAACTACAGGGCCTTATTCAGCCTTCATGGCAGGGTTTTCCGGGTGAAAACGGCAAAATAGTGGACCGTAGTTCCCCCTATACGTGGGAATTGCTCCTTTTCTGGGAATTAGCGGCCTGTAGTTCCCTCCCCCAGATATAAAAAGGCACCCGAAGGGGCACCTTTTAATAACCTAAATCACTTCGACGTCAATGAGCTTAAACTGGGTTACATCGACTATTCCACGGTTTGAAATCCGAATCTCAGGGATAACAGGCAGTGCGATCAATGAAAAAGTCATAAACGGTGCGTTTAACGGACAGCCAATTTGTTTCCATGCTCTTTCAAGCTGGGCAACTTCGTCAACGACTTCTAGCAAAGATTTATCGGACATAAGGCCTGCTATCGTTAACGGCACTTGAGCCAACACGCGGCCGTTCTCTACGACGATGGTGCCGCCTCCCAATTTGACCAGCTCATTAGCAGCGAGAGCCATATCTTGCTCGTTAATCCCCATAACAATCAAATTATGGCTGTCATGCGCAACGGTAGACGCTACAGCGCCGGATTTCAATTGAAATCCGCTCGTGAACCCAAGCGAAATTTCGCCAGTGCCGCGATGCCGCTCAATACAAGCAAGACGGACAACGTCCTGCTGGATATCCGGTTGAATAATCCCTTGCTCGACATTTAGCGTGGCTGTCATTTTCGCTGTTCTTGCACTATTTTCAATCACCTGAATGACATTGACGCTTGTTTTCTCATCGTTGCCGCGGCTTGCAAGCTGAAAGTCCTGCGCCGTCAGCTCCCGCTTCACATTCATGGAGCTGCGAATATGCGCCGGATACACGTAAGTAGGGAAATCCGCAACAATCTTGCCTTGGTCAAAGATGACTTTTCCATCCGTAATGACAGTTACAGGCTCAACTTTTTGCAAATCATCAAGCAATAAAATGTCTGCGCATTTACCTGCCGTAATGCTGCCTAGATCTTTCTCCAGGTTAAAATAGCGCGCCACATTAATGGTCACCATTTGAATCGCGGTAACGGGATCGACACCCTCTTCAATCGCACGGCGCACCACATGATTGAGATGTCCTTTTTCCACCAATGTTTGCGGACTGACGTCATCCGTGACGAGGGAGATGTTAGATGTGTTCACTTTATCTTCGGTAACGATCTTGATAACCTCTTTGACATCATGCCACGCGGAGCCTTCGCGAATCATCAAATGCATGCCCATGCGGACTTTGTGCAGTCCTTGCTCGCGTGTAACTGTTTCGTGATCGGAGGTCACGCCGGACGCGATGTAAGCTTGCAGCATACGGTCATCTTCGCTTGGAAAATGCCCAGTGACAGCTTTGCCGCTGTTAATCGTCGCTTCAATTTCTCCGAACATTTTCGGATCCCCGTAGACGACACCAGGGAAGTTCATCACTTCACCAAGCCCGACCACATTGTCCCATTGCAGTCCCTCTTCAATATCTTTCACTTCCAAGCTGGCACCGGCATCTTCCAAGTCTGTCGTCGCAGGCACGCAAGACGGGAAGGTCGTGAACACTTTGAGCGGCATCTGCTGGCCCTCTTCATGCATCAGCTTTACTCCTTCGGACCCGAACACATTGGCAATCTCATGAGGGTCCATGAAGATTCCCGTTGTTCCTTTGGGTAGAGCCGCTTTGGCAAACTCCGTAACCGAAAGCATCGTGCTTTCAACATGCATATGACCGTCCAGGAATCCTGGAGCTATATATTTCCCAGCAGCGTCAATAACAACTGTTCGATCGCCAATCGTGTGGTCCGCATTCCCGACAAACGCCACACGTCCCTCGGCCACAGCGACATCCATATGGGCGAGTAGTTCCCCTGAATACACATTGACCAGTGTGCCGTTTTTAATGACAACATCCGCATAAGCGCTGCCCATGGCGACTTTAGCCAACTTCCCGCTCACTTCAACCAGTTTATTTCTTTTATATTGAGTCATGTTAGTTCTCCCTATTATAAATTTCAACTCCTATTATAGCCCATTTAGATGACAAGCCAAAGCCGGGGAAGCAGAAAAAGACTATCCCTGCAACACTGCAGAAAATAGTCTTCATTCCTAGAATCATGTAAAACATACAGTTAAATTAACCCTTTTTACGAATCTTGGTTCAAATCATGTAAAACATACATCAAATTTAAACGTTCAACCCTTTTTCAGGCTTGAATCCATAATTTTAATGCAGGAAATGCAGGTTTTCTTGTAAAAACCACTTCTTAGCGTACTTTTGCTGCACTTTTTGCACCTTCTCATCTCATTGGCGAGAAATTGGCTAACCGAGATCAGCCCCCATACCTGTACCCGGCGACACGCTCAAAAAAATCCACGCCGCCAACTTGGCCGCCCTTGAGCACGAGCTCCAGACCGTCAAACGATGGCTCATTGGCATAAGCCCGGCATAGCGGTCCGCCAGGGTCAAGAACGGAGATGCACTCTAGCGCGTAGACGCCAAGCTCTCTAGTCACATACCCCGAGGTGTCTCCTCCCGCTATCAAAACACGCGAAATACCAAGCTGACGAACGAGCTCTCTGGTCAGCTCTCCAAGCGCATGGCCAAGCAGACGGCTGCTGTCTTCCGATCTGATCCCCCGGGCGGACAGTACCTCTCGCATGCGTCCAATGCTTTCATCGGTTGGCCCCGTGGCCGAGTAGACAATGACGCTCCTGCCGCCCGCCAGCCATTGCTGCGCTTCTTGCTGCAAGGCAATCTTTGCCGCTTCCCGCGTTTCTGAACTAAGCAGATCTTCCATCGGAACGCGAATGCCTGCGAAACCGGCTTGCAGCGCATGCCCAATCTGACCCTCGGTTACAGGCGAACAGCTGCCTGAAATGACTAACAAGGGCGCAGCTTCTGAGACCTCAGCTCGTATCCTATTGCTGTCCACTGCGGTATCCAAATTCCCCGCATCTTTTCGCCAAACGGCTCCGAGCGCGTATTCGACACCGGAAGAACCGATGACGAACAGTCCGTCATGCTCCTCTGCCTCTTCCCAAATCATTCTCCCAGCCGCTTCCAAGCGCCGCTCATCCAATACGTCAAATAGCAGCAGATCCGGCTGCTCTTGGCGGATAACCGTCTCCAAGCGCTTTCGCACATCCGCAGACGAGCCGTCTAGCGCCTTAATATCCAGCAAAGCCGTTTTCAGCGCTGTCTGCTGCGCCAAATGCTTGCGAAGATCGGACTCCGCCATGGGCGTAACCGGATGCTTGGACATCGTTGGGTGGCGATCCAAGCGATGCACAGTTCCTTCTGCGCCGCCAGCTGCAAAATGGTTGCCGAACAGCGTATACCGGCCCAGATACGGAACGCCGACAAGCAGCGGGATGTACCGGCCGCCAAATACCTCGCGCCCGATTTCCGCCGCTTTGCCGATGCTGCCCGTGCCGGGCGAGGAGTCGAAGGTCGAGCATATTTTATAATGCACGACGGCGGCTCCAGCTGCTTTTAGCGTCATAAAAAGCGGACGCAGCTCCCGCTCCATCTCCTCGGGAGTTAAGGAGCGTCCCACACCGGCGACGCCGAAACAGTCGACGTCTTGAAACTGCTCCTGCAGCAGCTCGGGCGTGGGAGGCTCCAGAAACAGAACGGTTTTCAGCCCCGCCTGAAACAGCGACTCCAACACATCCGTAGACCCGGTGAAATCATCACCGTAGTAACAGAGCGGCCTCCTGGCGGTTTGCCTCGAAGATCGCCCGACATTTCGCCCAGCAGTTCGGGCAGCGGTTGGCCTAGAGGCCTGTTCTTGCTTAAAAGGGGGTTCTTCCATCGGCCTTCACCCCTTCCCGTATTTCTCGATCGCCCTTTGCAGGGAAGGATGCTGTGCCGCATAGGCGTCCAGATGTATCCCCTGAACCGCCGCTTCCCAGCCCAACTTCATGCTCTCGAAGCCGGCCGCAGGACCATCCGGATGAGCCAGCATGCCTCCGCCGGCCAAGTGCATCACATCTACGGTCCCCGTTGCCGCATACGTAGCCGGAGCCATCCCCGCCCACTGGGCTGAGGATACGACAGGCATCGCTTTGTAGCCGCCGAGCAGCGGCGCCGTGCAAGCCGCAATGGACCGAACCACCGATTCGTTGCTTTCATAAAACTTGCTATTTAAACCGTTAACGTGCAGATGATCGGCCCCGGCCAACCGGCAAAGCTTCTGATAAGCCGTGAATTCAATGCCCAGCAGCGGAGACCGCGTCAGCATTCCCCATTGATTGCGATGCCCGTGAATGGGAACCTCGCTGAATTGATTCAAATACGTCAGCCCCGATAGCCCGACGCTGAGTATGCTCACCATCACGCAAGTGCCGCCCGCTTTGACAACCAAATCATGGTTCCGGCGCAGTTCGTCATAATCCCCTGTGATGTTGAAGGCATACATCAGTTTCTTGCCCGTAGCATCTGCAGCGCGCTCGACCGCCTCCATGACGACCTTGACTTTGTCCGCTAATGGCGCATAAGGGGGATTCGCATTCAATTCATCGTCCTTGATGAAATCCATGCCCGCTTTCCCCAGCTTCTCCACCAAAGCCGACAGCTCCTCCATTGATAAGCCTACGCTGGGCTTTACGATTGTCCCAAGGATCGGTCGGTCATATACGCCCGTCAGCTTTCGTGTCCCCTCTATCCCAAATTTTGGGCCAGGGTATCGCACCGTAAATGCCTCCGGCAGCTCCAAATCCAAAAGTCTCAGCCCTGACAATTCTTGAAGCTCATACAAATTGCCCGCAACAGCAGACATTAAATTCGGTATGGAAGGCCCGAAATTATGAAGAGGAAACGATACCGTCACTCGTCCACGCCGATATTTGCCGTCATGACCCGGCGGCGTCTTCGCGCCCGGCAAGGACGGAGTATCTGTATCGTCCAACAGCTCGATACGCTCCACTCTTGCGCCATGCCGCTCCTTCACGGCGTCCGTCTCACCAGGCACAGCCGTGAACGTCCCCGTGGACTGCTCGCCGGCGATGGAGGCGGCAGCCCGCTCCAGCGAATACGCCGTTTCCACCAAATAGACGGCTGTTACACGATCTTGCTCCATTTTCTCTTCTCTCCTTTCTCTAAGCCAAATCGCTCTAAGACCCTGCCTTCGTTTCTTTGGCTGCTTCGAGAACAGCCTTCACATGTTCCACGCCGAATCTCGGGGATGAAAGCACTGGCTTGCCTGTTGCTTCTGCCAACGCTTGCTCCATACGCGCCATGGAGCCTTGCGCCAATACCAGCACATCGGCGTCATCTGTTGCCCGTTTCGCCGTTTCCAGCAATAAGCGGTCATGCTCTTCCGGCTTGCCGCTGATCAAGGCGTCAAAGGCGCCCTCCGCGAGTCCGCTCACAAGCTGTACCTCTCTGCCGGCTTCGTCCGCCTTGCGCTGAATAAGGCGCAAGGTTGGCTCCAAGGTAGATGGCAGCGTGGCCAGCACGGCAATCCGCGTGTAGCCGGCTACCGCTTTGGCCGCCATCCATTCGTCGATTCGCACAATCGGAATGCCGATAGCCTCCACAGCCTCATCCGCCACATCGCCAACGGAGGAACATGTGTTGAGAATCACATCCGCACCCAGCTCTTCCGCGTGCCGATAATACTGTACCAAATGGCGCGACACGACTTCGGGTATGTGCCCGGCACGCACGACATCGCCAATCAGGCTGTCATCGATAATATTTACGAGCCGAATATCCGGCAGCATCTCATGAAACACCTTTTTCAAAGGATCGGCCAAGCCCTGACCTGTATAAATCGCAACAACGGTTTGCATCGAACTCCTCCTAGTCGCTTTCACTCCGAAAGCAGATGGTCTTTCACTCATTTATTTGCTCATTTGCTCATCTATTCCTTCACTCACTTACCAAACAAACTCCTTATCCAATCGACGATACTCCCCAGCCCGCATTGGCGCCTCTTCAAACACCTGACGCCCACTGTACAAAGGTTTTTTCGTACCCTTCGGCGTTATATTTACAACATCATCCCCACGCCATTCCGTCTCAAAGGTTTGACCTACCGCATTCTCCAACGTCTTGCGGAAGCTCAGCGGGAAGGTCACCGTAATTTTCTCACCTGCGACAGCTGCCCCCAGCAAGAGGAAGTGCTTGTTCACCCAGCTGCTCGCTTCATTGCCTTTGCCTTCGATGACTTCCCCACCGCGCTCGCGAACATACTTGATTTTCGTAAAGCCGGCCCACTCTGGGATTCGAATCTGCAGACGAGAGATATCCGTGTGAATATCGAGCACGACTTTCCCTTCATGCGGCAGGTAGGAGCTGATGTCCAGCCACTTGGAGCCGCGATTCAAAAGGAAATTGACGCTGATCGTCCCTTTTTTCTCCGTAATCGTGTTACTCCAGCCCATGAAAAGCCCGCGTGTGCCTGAGCCTAAGCAGCAAATTTGCAAATCGTTCGTATGACCGCGTCCCTCATTCACATCGCAAACGAAATCATTAGGCGCCGAATAGCCTGCAAAAGAACCCCGTGTCCGCTCCGCTACTTTATAGAAGCTTTTATTCGCAGGAATGTCAGCCGACTTATCATCCGCTTCCTCCACCCAATCCAGATCCAGCAGCTGTGATTCCGCCAGATGGTTGCGCAAAAACCGTTCCACCGTTCCCCAATATTCCACGTAGCCACTTTGGGCTAAGGTAATGCCTGTCGCGATTAAGTCAACCAAGGAGCATGTTTCATGCTCATAAGCCTGCTCGTGCAGATCGCCCGGCGTCCAGCCGAAGTTCGTGCATTTGGTCAGCGCCCAATCGTAGCATTTCTTGACCCAAGCGAGCATAGCCGCATCGCCCGTGTAGACGCCGAACCTCGCGATAGCGTCAAGCGTGCCAATCCGCGTATGGAAGTGTCCGCTCCGGTAAGCCAGCGAGTCGTTGAAACTGCCGTCTTGATTGAATACACCGCTGCGCTCCATAATTAATGCTGTAAAAAATTGGCATAGTTCATAAGCATCCTGATTGCCCGTCAACTCATGATATTTCAGCAAAGGCATGACTAAACGACCGCAGAAAGCTGCCGGATCGGGCGCCAAACGTAGTTGTATCGCGTTATTCGAAGGCCAGCCCGTTTCTTTGTATTCCGAAGCCGGATAATACCAGACATCGCGCTCTTTGATCGCGATACGCTTGAGTGCCGCCACATGGCGGTCAGCTGCTTCTTTGACCTTCGGGTCCCCCGATTCCATAAACCAAGTGGTCAAAGATAAAATAACCGCCCGCTGGTCAATCAAGTTTGCATTCGGCTCCCAATTGCGGGTTGGATTAATCTGTCTGTAGCTCATCCCGTCTTCTTTGAAAAAAGACAACAGGTTCGCACGATAACGCTCCTCGACCTCTTTGCCGAACTCTTCCCCCGACATGTGGCGGGCAAGAATTAATCCGTCAATCATCCGTCCGTGCGAGGAACCGTAGTCCCAATCGCCATGCGTCATAAAAGCAGGTTTGTGCATCAAATCGGCTGCAAAAAAAGGAATATAGTTATGGTCACGATCCGCCATGCCGATCATGGCATTGATGGCGTGTGCGGCGCGTTCTTCGAGCATAAGCGTATCGGGAATTAACTGTTTCGACATACGTGTTCTCTCCTTATTGGTCCGCTTGACCGATGGCTTTGCGGTATTCACCGATGGTCATGCCGATTTTTCTTTTGAAAATTTGGCTGAAATACCGGTAATCCTCATAGCCCACCTTTTGCGCGACTTCGTAGTTTTTGTATTTCGATTTATTCATCAGCTCTTTGGCCTTATGCAAACGGATATCGGTTAAATAATCGACGAAATTTTTCCCCGTCATCCTTTTGAAAATCCGACTTAAATAGTCAGGATTCAAATAATAGCTGCTGGCAATTTGATGTAAGGAGAGGGATTGATCGTAATTGCTCTCCATCCATTTTTTCAGCTCGCTGACGACCTTCTCTCCCTGCTTTTCCCCAGATTGACCGTAGAAACAGAGCACAGCAGGCAGCAGGTCATCTTTGAAAATCTTTTTCATCGCATCCACGTCGTTACGTTGGTGAATTAGCTCTGAATACATGTGTGTATTTTTGCCGCAGATCTCCTCTAATCGAACATCTTTCGCCTGTAGCTGCTTTTCCACCGCATGAAGGAGTAAATCCGCACTCCACTGCAAATGTTCCACCGTCGTAACGTCGCTTACGAATGCCGCAAACAACCGCTCGAATTCTTGCTCCACAGCCTGCTTATTCCCGGATTGAAGCACCCATAGGAACGAGTTCTCTTGGTCCTGCGGATACATGCCGGATAAAGGGATCGCTTTGTTCTCTGCAAAAAGCAAGGCGTTCACCGCTGACAGGAGTTTCCCCGACAAAGCTTTTCTCGCTTCGTTATAAGCCTCCCCCAGCTTGGCAGCCTCCAACTTCCTATTGCTCATGCCAAAGCTGATGCTAGCGCTCCCCGCCTGTTTTATACCAGCTAACACACTTGTGTGCAGTCGGCTAAAATCCTTCGATTCCAGCCGAGCCCCGCAAAGCGCAATCGCAATCTCCCGGCTGCTGTCGTGCAGCGTCGTAACCTCGTACTCCCACCGCCCCCCAAAAAGGAAGGGCTTCATCCGGTTTAACTGCTCATGAATCACCGGCAGCAGACGAGCATAATCGCATTGCTCTTGGAAGGTGTCCGTGTGACCGAGCATCACGGCATATTCACCGGCTTGCCAACTGGAGGGAACGAAGGCATCCTCCCCTTCCTCGGCATGCAGCAGAAGCTGCCGCAGCCAATCCTCTCCTTGGACACGGGAGGCTTTGCGTTTCTCGGCTTCGCGCCGATCCAGCTCCAGAAGCGCTTTTTCCACCACCGCAGCAAGCTCTTCCTTTTTCACCGGCTTAAGCAAGTAGTCGAAAGCTTTGTGGCGAATGGCTTCCTTCGTATATTCGAAATCCGAATACCCGCTGATCACAATCGTCAGCAAGTCCGGCAGCTCTTGGCTGAGCATACCCAGCAGCTGTTTACCATCGAGGCCCGGCATCCGCATATCCAGGAAGAGCAGGTCCGGCTTTTTGTCCAAAGCCATCTCATAGCCTTCTCCCCCGTCACTTGCTTCGCCAACAAGCTCCAAGCCCCATTCGTTCCAGGAAATAGACTGAATTAATCCTCTTCGTATCCACTTTTCATCGTCTACAATGATGACTCTTCGCATTTCCTGTACCTCCTCAAAGACTTAGATTTCGCTTGACTCAACCTTTCATGGAACCCGCTGTCAGCCCGTCAATAATGTATCTTTGCAGCAGTAAATAAATAATCAGAATCGGAGCAATGACAAGCACCATGAAGGCAAACACAACGCCCCAATTCGTGCTGTACATCGTAACAAAATTGAAGATTTGCAGGACAATCGTCCACTTCGTGCTATCTGTCATCAGATAGAAAGGTCCGAAGAAATCGTTCCAAACCGACACCATCACCACAATGGAGACGGTTACAAGCACGGTAAGCAGCAGCGGTAAAATCATCTGCCAATACAACCGGAAATAGCTGCAGCCTTCCAGCAAAGCCGCTTCATCCAATTCTCTCGGAATCGACTTCATAAAGCCCACGAGCAGAAACACAGCAAAAGGCAGCAGCACCGCCGTATAATACATAATCAAACTGAAGTAAGTACCTTTAATATGAAGATCACCCAACAGCTTAATCGTAGGCACAATGGAGACCGGAACAATCAGCCCCATAATGAACATGTAATAAGCTCCTTGCAGAAACCGATCATCTCTTCGTTGAATGATGAAAGCAGCCATGGAGGCAAATAAATTCACACAGACGACAACCAGCACGGAAATAAGAATACTATTTTTGAACCCTCGCCAAATGTTTGCCTGCTGAAAGACTTCCTTGTAATTGGTAAAGTGCCATTCGGAAGGAAGGGATAGGCCGAATAACGCCGATTCCCGAATGCCTTTAAACGAATTGACCAGAATCATCAGAAAGGGAATCAGAATCAGACAGGCCAAGCAGATCGCGACGATTTCCAGTATCCAGAGTGTCCACTTTTTTCTCATCACATCTCGACCTCTCTCTTCTTCATCGCCATCAGTACCGGAACGCCAACAATGGTAACTAGGACGAATAAAACAACGTTAACCGCCGTCGCATAACCGAATAAACCTGTGCTGAACATACCGCGAATGTACGTATAAAATACTTCTGTGGTATAACCCGGTCCACCTTCTGTCAGGACCATGACCATTTCAAACACCTTCATGGAACCAATCATGGAGAGAAGGACGTTGACGGTAAGTGCCGGAGCTAACAGCGGGAATATAATGGAGCGGAAACGCTGCCAATATTGCGCCCCGTCCATGGATGAGCTTTCAATCAGATCCTTCGGAATAAACTGCAAGCCAGCCAAATAAACAACCATCGAGAATCCGGCAACACGCCACAGGTCCGTCACGATAATCGAGAATAAGGCATACTTGGGGTCATTCAACCAGTCCTGAGCCATCACATGCAGCCCTACTGCATCAAGTACCGTGTTGACAATGCCATGCTCGGGATGATAGATCGCTCGGAAAATATAACCTATGACAATCGGCGCAATCACATAGGGCAGAAAGAAGATCATGCGCAGCAGATTTCGCAGTTTAAGTGCTTCATTCAAAATTAAAGCTAATCCTAATCCCAAAAAGTTTTGCATCAAGGTCACGACCGCCGCAAAAATCAACGTATTGATCAAAGCCGTTTTCAATCTGGGTTCTTTGAACAGCTCGATATAGTTATCCAGCCCGTTGAAACGAATCTGCTCTGCATTGATATTCCAGTCCGTAAAGCTGTAATAAAACCCAATGAGCGTTGGAGTAATGAAAAACAATAGAAACACGGCGAGAGCCGGGAATGAAAAATAAAGCGGGTATTTCGTCTTTCCCATCTCGTCTCCCCTCCTTCTTCATAAAGTGTTCCGGCCGGAACCTAATTCCGACCGGACTGAAAGACTTGGAACGAAATCAGCTTACTTAAAACCTTCAAGCAGCTTGGCTTTGCCATCTTTCTCATAGTTCGCAGAGAATTCTTTCAGTGCTTTGTCGACATCTCCGTCAATGAAGAACGTTTGCAACGTTTTTTGGAAATCAGCGAAGGTTGGTGTCAGACGATTTTGCACGTTAATTTTCGCTTTATTCGCATCGATCAGATCTTTCACCGTTTGTTGTACAGGATACAAGCTGCTCTTAGCGCCTTGGAAAATCGGAATACCTGGGCTCGTTTGGTAGTACAGATCCACCATCTCAGGAGAAATCATGAATTTAACCAGCTCAGCAGCCACATCGGCATGTTTCGCTTTATTCGGAATCATCAATTGGTTCGGCGGCGTGATCATGGCTGTTCCTGCATCCGCAGCGGAGGGGAATGGGAAGAAGCCAATTTTGTTCGTCACGAACTCTTTCCCGAATTTCTTCTCCAATTGCGGAATAATGCCGTCAAGCATGAAGGCCATGCCTACTTTGCCTTCGCCCATCAAATTTTGTAGTTCGTCAAATGTGCCAGCCAGCGGATTGGATTGGATCAATCCAAGATCTTTTAATTCCTTTTGTTTGGCGAAAAGGTCCTTGAGCGCCGGAATATCGGCCAGCTTAAGCGCATTTTTCTCTAAATTTTGAACCCCTGCATCCCCGATCGCCGGGTCCACATTGGATACCCAACCCGTGAAGTAGAACACTTGCGGCGGCCAACCGTCTTTGACACCTTCATAGAAAGGCGTGACGCCAGCTGCCTTGATTTTCTTAGCGCCTTCAATCATATCCGCATAATTTTTGGGAGGCTGAATGCCCGCTTTGCTGAATACATCTTTGTTATAGTAGATGCCCATCATGCCGGTAGCGCCGAAAGGGACACCATAAATTTTCTTGTTCGCATCCGCCTGAAAATCTTTCATCGTCGGAATAATGCGATCCCATACCGCCTGATCCCCCGACCACTCGCGAAGCGTTTCAGAGGCTCTCAACTTAACGTACTGCTTAGGGCCTGGCTGCATGAGGAAGAGGTCCGGGAAGTCGCCTGTGGAAAAGCGTGTTTTCATCATGTTGTCGAAATCACCGCCAGGCAGTGCTTGCAGCTCGACCTTATTGCCTGTTTTCGTTTCGAATTCTTTAAATATTTTATTAAAAGGTGTAGCATCAACCGTATTGGCGATCGCAAACGTCAGTGTGACAGGGTCTTTCTTCGCTGGAGCCTGTGTTGCTGCGGCTGTTGATGCAGCAGGCGTTGCAGCTGCCGGTGTGCTGCTCCCTGTGTTTGTGCCTGCGCTTCCGCAAGCCGTCAATGCCATAACTGCTGCCACCGACGCAGACAGTGTTACCGTTTTCATTTTCCTCATTTTCTGTACCCCTCCTTCAATATTCCTTACAGATTTGATTATATTGCAACCGCTTACTTACGACCCATGCACGATAACGACTTTCTATGTTGAATATTCCTACATCCTGATCTCAACCAAGTTGATGAACCAGTTTCAAGGTCACTTCCGTCCCTATTCCTTTTCTGCTTGCAATATTAAATTGGAACTGCTCGCCGTAACGAATCGTGTACCTGGCGTATACGTTCTGGACGCCAATCCCTCCGCTTGCGGCAGACAGCTTATATTCTTCCTGATAAAGCGGTTGTCTCAGCGATGCCAGAATCTGCTCCAGCCGTTTCTCTGAGATGCCGACACCATCGTCTTTGACTTGGATATACACCCATTCCGCTTCCCTCCAAGCCTTGAGGCGAATCGTGCCTTTTCCTCTCTTGCGCTCGATTCCGTGAAACACCGCGTTTTCGACCAGTGGCTGCAGAGTCATTTTTAACATTGGAAAATGGTACAGATCATCTTCGATTTCCAATTGATAGTCAATCTTGCCATCGAATCGGATACTTTGAATGTTGATATACGCGTCGATCTGTACGAGCTCTTCCTGCAGCGTAACGATTTCATCCGTATTTTTCGTGTTATAACGGAACATATCGGCTAACGATTGCGACATCTGGCCAATCTCTTCTACGTGGTGATAATCAGCCATAGCTTTGATGCTATCTAGCGTGTTGTACAGGAAGTGCGGGTTAATCTGCGAATAGAGCATCGCCAGCTCCACCTGCTGCAGCTTAATTTGATAGACATACTTCGTCTCGATCTGTTTCTGCAATTCATCCTGCATGGCGTTGAAATTCATCGCAATTCGGCCGATTTCATCTTTCCGCTTAATATCCACTCTCACGGAAAAATCGCCACGTTTAATGTGATTAACGGTTTTATAGAGATCCAGAATCGGATTGGTTATGCTTCTTCCGAACAACAGCGATAGAATCGCAGTCACCAGAAAAGCAACCAAAGCTGTCCAGATAGCTGTCGTTTTGATGGAATCCAGCGGGCTGAAAATTTCTTCTTTCGGCATGATGAGCACGGTTTTCCAATTGGAGTATTGGGAGCGGGTGTACGAAACCAGCATCGTCTGATCGCCGCTGCCCGTCCAAAACTTACCGCCGTCCCCTTTAATCTGGGATAAAGCCTCTGCCTCCATATCGGAAGCATGCCCCTCTGCGGAATCGTAAATCGGATTATTAATCTCATTTAAAATAAGAAAACGGCTGTTCTTCGTCAGGTCTGCACGCTGACCAATGCCTTTAAACAAACCGTAATTATAGTCGGCGCGCACCACAATAAATCCAGTCGGATTCGAGAAATCGCGAATAAGCATCGAAGTCGAATAGGCTGTCGGACTTTCCTCCTGCCCACTTACCGGGGGGGAAGCGAAGAAATTCACGAGCCCGTCTTTGGCTATTGTTTGCTTGAACCATTCGGCGTTCAGCACCTGACTCGGGCTGCCGAAGGAGGTATTATCAGAGGAATTAAGCAGCTCCCCATCGCTGTAGTAAATCTGAAAACGGATAAAATCGGGAATCGGCGTAATGTTAAAGCTTTTTAAAAACAGATCCCCAAGCTTCTGACGGAATAGAAATTTATTTTGGCTATCCATCGTCGGGTAAGCATTAATGTTGTCAATATATTCCTGTGTATAGTAGGGGGCGAGGAGCAGATTTCTTTTATTATGAAAATCATTATCCATGTTAAATTCGATCTGCCGGACGATTTGCGAGCTGGCGGTTTCTACGCGTTCCGCCATGGAATTGTAGGAGATATAAAATGAAGCGGTTCCAATCAAGGCAATGCAGAAAAGAATAATGACGAAATAACTCAATAACAGCATCGTACGAATTCTAGGAAATAGGGTCTCTAATCTCTTCCTTAAGCTTTCCATCCAACGCATCTTGATGACCCGCCTTTCTATCTATGCGAAAACAGCCGGAATCGGTTTAGAAGGCTGCGCTACCCGCTCACCCTCTATCCGACTCCGGTCTGTTTGACTTGCATTTAGTTTAGCATAGAAACGTTTTCAAACACATAACTTCCTGAACCTACCTTGTGCACAGCCGCAGATGGCCCTGGGACATGAATGGTTGCTGTCGTATTCGCAGGCACATTCACTTGAAGATGGAAGTCCCCTTCCTCAGATAAACGCCATTCTACCGTTACTACTCCGTAAAGAGATTCATAACTTGCCTTCACCCAACTCAAGTTACCGCCCGGTTTCGGCCGTATGATGACATGCTGAAAACCTGGAGCCGCTGGATCTGCTTCAATGCCGGCCATATACCGAAACATCCATTCGCCGACAGAGCCAAGGGAATAGTGATTGAAGGAATTCATCGATGGCGTCTGAAAGCCTTGCTCCTCCGTCCATCCATCCCAGCGCTCCCAAATCGTAGTTGCCCCGTGTTTGATGGAATACATCCAAGACGGGAACGCTTCTTGCGTCAGAAGCTTGTAAGCGACATCCAAGCAGCCATTATCCGTCAGCGCCGGCAATAAGTAGCCTACGCCGAGGAACCCCGTTGATAACCGGTCGCCGCGCCCTTGTATGTCCGCCACCAGGCGCTCCCGCGCTTGCCCGCGCTGCTCTTCCGTTAGCAGCCCAAACTGCAGCGCCAGTACGTAAACCGTCTGCGTATCGCCGTGAATGCGACCTTCCTCAGCGACAAAAGCTTTGCGGAATGCCGCAGCAATATCGCCAAATAAAGCTTGGTATTGATCGGCTTCCTCGCTTTTCCCTAATACGCCGGCAATTTGCGCAAGCAGCTTCGTGCTGTAAGCGAAATAAGCTGTTGCGAGCACTTCGTTCGGCGTGTCAGCCCCGATGGATAGCCAATCGGCGTAATTGGCATACCCTGGACGCACCAGCTCGTCGGTGGTGTTTTTCAGGTAGTGCACCCATTTGACCATCGCCTCATAATGCGTTTCGAGGATACGCACATCGCCGTACATCAAATAGATCGTCCATGGGATAATGACACCTGCATCTCCCCAACCGGAGTTGTCCGGGGCGAACCAGTTCAGCCTCGTATTCCAGTTTTTATGGCGAATCCAACCCGCATCCGGAGCGACATCCGTAAACGCCCCTGAAGGCTGCTGGCAATCCACCATGTCCCAAACATATTTGCTGAAAAATCGGGAGACGTCCATATTGTAAGCCGCTGTACGGGCGAAAATTTGCGCATCTCCTGTCCAGCCAAGCCGCTCATCCCGCTGCGGACAGTCCGTTGGCACGGACAGGAAGTTCCCGCGCTGCCCCCATGTAATGTTCGAATACAGCTGATTCACCATCGCATCGGATGTCTCCAGCTTCCCGGTAACCGGCGTATCGGAATGAACAACTTTTCCTGTGAGGGTATCCAGATCAGGCTCTCCCGGATAGCCGATCAATTCCACATAGCGGAAACCGTGGAACGTAAAGTGGGGCTCGTAACTTTCCAGTCCCTCTCCTTTTAGAATATAGTGATCCTGCTGGCAGGCCTCTCGCAAGTTATCCACATATAGTGTGCCATCTGGATTCAGTATCTCCGCATGACTTAATGTAATCATCGTTCCGCGCTCACCTTGCACCGTTACAGCCGTCCAACCGACCATGTTTTGACCCATATCATAGATATAAGTACCCGCTGCCGTCTTCTTCACACTGATCGGTTTCATCGTCTTGGTGATGCGGATCGGCGGCTCAATCGCTGCCACAAGAAGTCCGTTATACCCTGAGCGCACATCCGGCACTTCCCAGGCTGAATCCTCATAACCCGGCTCATGCCATCCGGTTAATTCCTCTCTTGCATCGTAGGCTTCCCCTTTGATCATGTCGGAATATTGAATCGGCCCTCGGGTCGTCGACCATGAACGATCCGTGATCACTCTTTCCTTCGTCCCATCCTCATAATCCAAGCTCACCTGCATGAGGAAAAACGGTCTTTCCCCGTAAACTTTATCACCCAGAAATCCTACCGTTCCCGCATACCAGCCATCTCCCAAAATAACGCCAAACGCATTATCGCCAGTCTTCAGCTTCTCTGTAATATCGACGGCCTGAACCTGTACACGAATGTTGTAATCCGTCCATCCCGGAGCAAAACGGTCACCGATTCGCTCACCGTTCACATACAAGTCATAAACGCCTAACGCTGTCGCATAAGCAATAGCCCGCCGCACCTTTTTCTTGACCTCAAACGATTTTCTGAAAAATGGTGAAGGCTGCATGAGCGCACCCGGCTCGGATTTGCGTCCGATCCATTGCGCCTTCCAATCGCCACGTGACAATATCCCCATCATCCAGAACGCCGTCTCGCTCCATTCCGTGACCGCGCCAGCTCCGTCCCAGACGCGCACTTTCCAATAATATTCCCCTTCAGCCTGAAGGGGTTGCCCCTCATACGGGACATGCGTTGATGCGTTCGAACTCACTTTGCCGCTGTCCCACACATCCGCTTGATCATTCGCTAACTTTTCCCGAGAAGAAGCAACCATGATGTGATAAGCGCTCTGCACGACCTCTTGCTTATCGGATTGCAGCTGCCAGAAAAGCCGAGGCTTCAGGACGTCAAGGCCAATCGGATTCAGCATATATTCGGTTTTACAATGTGCTACTTTTGTCGTCATTAGGTAACCCTCCATTTATTGTGCTTTTAATGGTGAGACAGGTCTCAACCGAATCGTAAAATTCATCGGCTCTGCTTTAATCAAATACTTGTCGAGCGTAGGCGCATAGCCGCAGCTATGATTGCCTAGGCCGCTCTGTCTGGCATCCAGTTTGACAATGGTTTGATCCACCCTTGTGAGGTGATGAACATGTTTCGTTGTTGTCAAATCCTCCGTCGTGTAGTGATGAACACTCGTGTCGAAGGCTGGCTCGCCTGTGAACAACAGTCCGACTCCTTCTTGATTCCGAAGGGACGACCATCTTACGTCCGCTTTATTGCCATTCTCCTGCGGTTTGATATACGGTACGAACTGCTCCTGTACCGATCCGCTGTATAGGCCCAGCTTGCCGCTCTCCTTACGATCCGCATAACATTCGTGCGGCCCACGGCCAAACCACGACAGCTGGTTGAAGCTGTCCGGCATCACAAGCTCTACCCCGAATCTAGGCAGCGGCGGCAGCTCCTCCCTCGGTTCAATCTGCACGTACAACGTCACTTGACCGTCTGCAGCGATGGTATAGACCATGCGGGAATCAAAAGCGATCTTCCCGCCTCGCGCTCCAACAACGGACTTGACCGTTATCCGGCTGCCTCCCGCTTCCGTCCGGTCAATTGCAACCTCGCGCACATCGGTGACGAGTCGATTATAGCCGGCTTTCACCCACTCTTTGGCGAGATGAACATCGTTATCAACCGGAGCACGCCATAAATGGAGCTTAGGGCCTGTCGTCAGCAAGGATACTCCTTTGTACGTCCATGCCGTCATTGCGCCTTGATGTCTATCAAACACCATTAAGAAATCTTGGCCTGCAAGCGTAATTTCATTGCCAGCTTCATGCAGCGTCAAAGGAGTTGCCTCTTGAGCGGCATCCTTCGGCTCAGGTGCCTCAGCGACAGTTAGCACCGGAATATCCGCCCAGGCAATCTCATGACCCTTTTCAGCCCAAACGACCGGATCTCGGAGCATAAAATGAATGTGAAGCCAATATTCACCCTTGTTTTTCAGCTTGTGTACATCAATCGGGACGTGGATGTCCTCAGACTGGCCCGCAGGGGTGTGCAGCCTCGCAAGTTCACCGTTCTCCACCATGACGCCATCTTGCCACAAGCTCCATAATCCCTGTAAATGGGACAAGGGCACAAAATCATACCTGTTCCAGACTCTCAGCTTGCCTAGCGCTGCATCCATCACCTCGATTTTCACCGGCTCAATGGCTTTCTTGTATTCCAACAGAGAAGCCTTGATCGACCGATCCGGGAAAAGCAGCCCATCCAGGCAGAAATGGCCGCTGTGCGGCTCTTCCCCGAAATCACCGCCATACGCATACCAAGCTCCCCCTCGCTCCGCCTGCTGCTTGATCCCTTGGTCCGCCCATTCCCAGATCAGACCGCCAAGCAGCCGTGGGTACGTGTAGATCGCCTCCCAATACTCTTGCAAATTCCCCACGGCATTGCCCATGGCATGCCCGAATTCGCACATGAGGTAAGGGCGCTTATCGTCCTTGCAGCCTTCTTGAATGACGGTTTCGACCGCAGGATACATCGAACTGACGACATCAACGACAGGTGCATCATAAGCACGTTCATAATGAATCGGACGCGTCGGATCGGCTTCCCTGATCCATGCGGCCATGGCATCGTGATTGGCCCCGTAGCCGGACTCATTGCCAAGCGACCACATGATAATGGATGGATGGTTTTTATCCCTTTCCACCATTCGTTTCGCCCGCTGGACGAACGCTTCTTTCCACTCAGGCTGCTGAGCCAGATGCCCTTCATTCCCGTAAAAGTGAAACCCGTGCGTCTCCAGATCCGTTTCATCGATGACATATAAACCAAAGCGGTCGCACAACTCCAGCCATCGTGAGTCATTGGGATAGTGGGATAACCGAACCGAATTGATGTTGTGCTGCTTCATTAAAGTGATATCGCGCAGCATCGATTCCTTCGTTGTTACATAGCCCAGCTCAGGGTCAAACTCGTTACGATTAACGCCCTTTATAATAATCGGGTTACCGTTAACGAGCAGTTGTCCCTCCTCGATCCTGATGTCCCGGAATCCGACGTGAATGCTTTTGACCTCTACAATTTGCTGTTTCTTGTCGTACATCGTGAGTAATAGCGTGTATAAATAAGGCGTTTCCGCCGTCCACAAACGGGGAGAAAACACCTCTTGAATCAGCTCTGCAACAGGTTCATCCTGCCGCACATGATGGTACCGATCGCAGACAATATGACGATCCGCATCCAACAGCGTCGTACGAAGTTGAAAGAAATCCGATTTCAGAAAAGGCGCATCCGTTACATCAGCGAAATCAACACGAACCTCTAATTTCGCTTTGGCATAACCCTCATCCAAATGAGTCCTGACTCTGACGTCCCTCACCGACACTTGGGGGGAGGACAACAAGTAAACGTCGCGAAAAATCCCGCTCATCCGCCATTTATCCTGGCTCTCCAGATAACTGCCGTCGCACCATTGATAAACTTGTACGGCAATGACATTTTGCCCCTCGTTTAAGTAAGGGCTTACATAAAACTCGGAGTGAAAGTGGCTGCCTTGGCTATAGCCGACGAAGCGGCCGTTTATCCAAACGTGAAAAGCGGAATCCACTCCTTCAAAAACAAGATGAACCCGTTGATTGTTCGTTGTCTCTTGGAAGTGAAACTGCGTTCTGTAGCAGCCAACCGGATTTTGATTAGGCACATAAGGCGGATTGATCGGGAAAGGATACGGACAACTGCTATAATGGGGTCTCCCATATCCGTGTAACTGCCAGTTGGAAGGAACCGGTATTGTCGCCCAGCCGTTCGGTTCAAAGCTTGCCATATAGAAATCGGCCGGCACTTCCGCCACAGATTCCCCGTATTTAAAATGCCATTCGCCATTCAGTGACTGCACATTAGGCGAACGTTCTATCTCATTAGCGAGAGCACTCTCCCAATCGTCATACGGTATCAAATTCGCATGCGGCGGCTCTGTATTTCTCTCTAGAATGCTTAGATTTTGCCAATCTGGAACGTGATCTCCAGGCATCATGTTATTCGCCTCCATCGTATATCCTTTTCAGCATAGTCTACGAATAGCCAGGATGACTATTCAAAAATCCGACCACTTTTGTTGTGAAAACTGATTGCCTTTAAATCCATATAACTGGAAAAACTCCCGTTATTTTCAGCGCTTTTGCATCATTGGTGTACCTAGCGCTGAAATAGATGGAGTTTTTCCAGTTATGTGCCCCGCTTCCTGTTTTAACTTGCAATTAGCGGGAGAATTTGCTTTTAAACAGTTGTTGAGCTGCTATAATTTCCACTTACTTTGACGATACTCCGTGGGAGTAAAGCCCATATGCCGTTTGAACATCTTGGAAAAGTGAACATAATCCGAAAACCCAACGGCCGCACTAACTTCGTAAACTTTATTAGCCGAATCCGAGAGCTGCTTTGCGGCTTGATCCATTCTCAGTCGAATCAGATATTGGCTGAAGGGAACGCCAAGCTCTGTTTTAAACATATGACTGAAATTAGCCGGTTTGACTTCCAGCTGCTGGGCAATTTTCGTTAGTGTAAGATCAGGGTCGCCATAATACTTCTCGACATAGGCAATTCCCGCTTGAATTACTTTGCCGTACCCCCAGTTTCTAGTTCCCCGAATCGTCTTCATGGCCGCATAAATATGTGCAATGAATGTGTCGAAGTGATGGGTAATCTTATCCAAACCTCGCGGAAACGGCAATTCTTGTCCCGAAACAGAACGAAATTCATCTTCCAACAAGGCGATATAACCCGTCAGTTTTCTTTCCATATCATGGGTAGTCATCTGGTTATTCGTTAATTCATGCTGCAACGAGTTCAGCTCTTTCTCAATCTCCAGTTCCCGGAGATCCCATAAATCACGGGCCAGCTGCTTCGCACTCGTTTTGAATGACCATAACTGCTCTTTGTTATCATGAACAATGCGTGCTTTCTCTAGCCGTATCTTCTCCCGCAAAGCATGTAGCGTGGGCAGCAAGTGATCCTCATTAATCGGTTTCAATAAATAATCTGCTGCACCAGCACGCAGAGCTTGCTGAGCGTATTCAAATTCCCCATAACCGGAAACTACAATGACCGAAGATGAGATACCCTCCTGCTTAAGAGCCAACATTAAGGCTACGCCATCCATGACAGGCATTCGAATATCCGTAATAATGATGTCCGGCACATGAAGTCTTGCCAGAGCCAGGGCCTGCTGCCCATCCTCTGCTTCCCCTACAACCTTGAATCCCTCGGCTTCTGACTCCATCAGAGCAATCAGTCCCATCCTTACTATCGGTTCGTCTTCGACAACGACGACGGTCATCATACGGATCGCTCCTTCCGATAAGGCATTCTAATCTCAACAATAGTTCCCGTGTTTTCTGAGCACACAATGGAAAGGCCATAGGGTTCACCAAACTCAAGTCTCAACCTGCTGTGAACGTTCCACATGCCGATCCCTCCGAATGGAGCGCTTGCTTGCAGCATTTGCTCCTCCGACATGAAGGCAAAAGCTTGGTTATACGTCTCCACCAGATCCGGCGGCATCCCCCTACCTTTGTCGATAATCAGAAGTTTTATCCCGGCATCATCGAAGCTGGCTCGAAGACCCATATACGTGGGCTTAATCGAATAATCCTCATAGCCATGAATAAAAGCATTCTCAACAATCGGCTGCACCGTGAGACGAAGTGTATGAATTTCTTTCAAACGATTCAAGTCCAAATCGACGTCTACTTCCAAACTTTGATAGCGTTCTTTCTGAATGTGAATATAGTTGAACATATGCTGGATTTCTTCAGCAAGTGATACCGTGTCCTCAGGATTGTCAATGCTGTAACGGAATATATCGGACAACCATACCGTCATCTGACTGATCGGTTTTACTTTAGCGATGATGGCATAGGCATTGATAACTCCCAGCGTATTATAAAGAAAATGGGGATTGATTCTCGCTTGAAGCATCTGAATCTTGGATTCCCTTTGGTGAATGGCCATTTCTTTTTCCTTCTGATGGGAAGTATGCATCATTTTGATCAGCCGATTCAAATCTTCTAACATCAGATTAAAACCTCTGTTCAGACTTCCGATTTCATCCTTGCGCAGCGGAGCGCGAATGCTCAGGTCGCCCATCTCCACTTTTTTCATTAAATTCATTAAGTGCGAGAGTGCACGCGTGATGGAGAGTGAAAAGCTGAGAATCGTCACAAAGGCCAAAACAATGAGCAGCAAGACAAACCCTAGGGTTAGATTTCGAAAATAAATCAAATCTTCCATCAGTTCCTGCAGCGGAACTTCCGACACAATCGTTAACCCTGTTGAGGCTGAGCGGTTATACACAACAATTGACTTGCCTGCTCCTGTTCCGTTCGTAAAGTAAGGCGAGCTTATGTTTTCGAAATGATTCTTATATTTGGCCGGCAGTAGCTGCTGCCACTTTTGCGGATCAGGATGATACAGGTACCTGTCGTCTGTGTTTACGATAGAAATAATCCCTGTTTTACCCAATTGGGCTTGGTTAATGATGTCGGTCGTTCGATTCAAGGATAAATCAATGATCAGATAACCTGCGGTTACATACGTTTCATTATCGATGATTCTTCGGAAGACCGTAATAACCTCCGTACCGTCTCCTGTCATGCTGATGCCCAAAATCCGAAAATTGTCCTTGTTGTTATCAGCAAATTCTTTTCTATAACTATCAACACGATCTGCGAATGCTATATTGCTATAATAAGGACCTTTAAGTGAAATAATAGAAAGTCCATAAATATCATCTCGATTATAGACCATGTTGGGAATGAGATCCGCTCGGATACGCGAGCTTAAATCATAATAGTCATATTGATTAGTAGGGTCTATTTTGACAAATTGCTGTACGAGTGGATGGGCTAGCAGAGGAAGTGTCGCCTTCTTGATATCAGAAAAATAGACGTCAAGGTTATAATTGATTTGGCGCATAAGCTGTTGATTATTATTAATGGCGTTATCCTCAATGGTTTCCATGGATCGATCGTACCAGAACTTCCCGAGGATTAAAAACGGCAAACAGAAGAAGCCGAAGAAGAGCAGAACCAGCTTTAACTTAATCGTCATCGTCTTGATTCGCATACTGCATTCCCCTTTTTCTTCCGTCTGTGCTTCTAGGTTGTCTACTATAAAAATAACTTATTTTACGGAATCAAGAAACCCTTATCTATTCTTTGACTGAGCCTAGCATTGCGCCTTTAACGAAATGCTTTTGAAGAAGCGGATATACGATGAGAATCGGCAAGGTAGCGACCAGCACGATGCCCGCTTTCATCATTTCCGGCGTAAACTGCGTACTCAGTTGGAAATCGCTCATTCCGGTATTGGCACCATTGTCTACAATGAGATTACGCAGCAGAACTTGAAGCGGATATAAGTCTCGCGAGCGAATGTAGATCGTTGCCGAGAAATAGGAATTCCATTGGCTGACGGTATGAAATAAGGTGATGGTCGCCAGTACGGGCATAGATAATGGCAATACGATTCGCGTGTAAATGCGCAGCTCCCCGCAACCATCCATTTTGCCTGCTTCAAACAATTCCCCAGGAAGTGCTTTAAAAAAAGTCCGAATGATAAGAACATAAAATGCGCTCATCGCTCCAGGAATAATGAGTGACCATAGCGAATTAATCATGCCAAGCTGCTTGACCAACAAATAACTTGGAATTAAGGGTACAGGAAACACGAACGTAACGACAATAAGTTTCAAAATGATGGTCCGCCCCGGCATCATCGGCCTCGTAAGCGTGTAAGCTAAGAGCGAACATAGGAGCAGCGTCACAAGCGTTCCAATGACAGTAATATAAATGCTTACTCCCATAGCTATCCAAATCTCGTCTAACGCAAAAATAGATTCATAGACATCAAACTGCATGCCTTTGGGCCAAAGCCCTACCAATTTGGCATTCGCATATTCCGGAAGGCTAAGCGACACGGCCAATAAGTGAATTAATGGCGCGATCATGCTCAAACTGGTTATAACTAAGACAGTTATATTTACAACTGAAAACCATTGAAAGGAACGAGCGATTCTCAGGTCAATCCCCTCCTGTTTGTTCTAATAAACGCTTTCACCCGTTGTCTTTTTGCTTAATGTATTCACCAACGCCAACAATATCAACCCAATGACGGATTTAAACACACCAATTGCGGTAGAGTAACTATACTGGCTATCTAGTAAGCCAACTCTATAAATATAGGTATCGAACACTTCACCAACATCTCGCACAAGCGGATTTAAGAACATTAGCATTTGCTCAATATTAGCATCCAATAGATTCCCTACTCTAAGAAGCAGCAGAACGATGATTGCCGGCATAAGCGATGGCAGCGTAATCGACCATATTTGCCGAATTCGACTTGCACCATCTACAGTGGCAGCCTCATATAAGCTCGGATTGATTCCGGCAAGCGCGGCCAAATAAATGATAGTCCCCCATCCAATTTCCTTCCAAATGCTAATAGATATAATCGTTCCTAGAAAAGTTGTCGAGTTCCCCAGAAAGTCAAAAGGTCCGAGGCCAAAGTGATGAAGCAGCTGATTCATCCAGCCCTTAGCGTCAAGAAGATTGGAAAAGATCCCGCCTACAATGACCCATGATAGGAAATGCGGCAAATACAACATCGTCTGAAGTGGACGTTTCAACCACATTGCTCGCAATTCGTTCAACAAGATAGCTAGAATTAAAGGCGCCGGAAAACCAAATAAAATGGAGTAAAGTCCCAGTTTTAAGGAGTTGCGCATAATAATCCAGAAATCATCATATCGGAACAACGTCAGAAAATGATCCAACCCCACCCATTTGCTGTGCATAAAACCTTGAAATAGGTTGTAATTCTGAAAAGCGATGATATTGCCGACCAGAGGGATGTATTTGAAGGTAAAAAAGTAGAGTAAACCGGGGATTGCCATGAGAATAAGCACCCAGGACTCTTTGGATCGGATCTGTGCAAACAGGGCGTTCTCCCCCTTTGTGAAATGATGTGGATCGAGCAACAGGAGGTCCAAGTCGGGGCTGATCTCGATCCACGTTTAACCGGGTCTATTCGTTATTTAGTATTGAATTTGTTGTACCATTCTGTCGCTTCTTTAATTGCGGCATCGCCGCCTCGCTTTTTCCACTCAACCACGAAGTTGTCGAACGCCGAATCAAGCGGTTCACGCCCCGTAAGCACCTTGGCAAACATGTCCAAGAAAAGAGTGCCTTGAGCAGCTCCAATATTTAATTCCGGATGGCTTGCGAGCGATTCCAAACGAGGCATAAATTTAGCTTCATTCGGGATTAGACTTTCTTTGGACGTGGCATAACCTTTGGTAATCTTATCGGATTCCGGCAGCGCCTTAAGCACAAGTGGAGCAGCGAAACCGATCTCACGCGGGTTCAGTGAAACCTGATACATTTGGAAAGCATTTTTCTCTGCATTGACCGGCTGATTAATATCGTATTTAATCTGTCCGTTTTCTTCTGTGAAGTTTTGTCCTTTGATCCCATAAGCAAAAAATTGGTCAGCGTCAGGACTGCTATAGGCCCATTCCAGATACTTAATGATGTTCTCTGGATTTTTGGTTTTGGCTGGAATTACCCAGACGAAATAAATTTCATCCGATTGCAGCGCCATGCCTTTATCACCGCGTGGGCCTTGTGGGGGCGCAATCATGCTAACAGAAGCGTTAGGTTGGTTAAGGAACGTTTTTGCTGCGTTGTCCTTGCCGTACCCAGCCAGGTATTGATAAACGGCAGCGCCCCAAACCCCAACTTCCCCTTTGGCAATGGAAGCATTCTGTTCATCTTCTTTTTTCACAAACAAATTGGGATTGATGTAGCCTTTATCGTATAACTGCTTGTAGAAAGCGATCGCTTCCTTCATTCTAGGGTCAATAATATCCGGGACGAGCTGCCCGTTCTTGAGGCTCCACTTGTTCGTATGAACACCAAATGCAGGTGTGAAAATATCTGTCCAAATAATATTGTTGAACATGCCTAAACCATATTCATCATTTGGATCGCCATTGCCATTCATGTCTTCTTTTTTAACCGCTTCGAAAAAGGCTAAGTAGTCATCCAGTGTCTTAGGAGTATCCATTTTAAGCTTATCCAGCCAATCCTGGCGGATGAAGATAGAACGGTCAGCCGGTACCCCACGGGTAACGGGTATGCCGTAAATTTTACCGTCCTTGGAAATACGGGGACTTTTCCAGAACTCTGCGGGTATTTTCTTTTTTAACGTAGGCGCGTATTTATCAATGAGGGGACCGAGTTCGAGAAAAACACCTTGATCGACAGCACCGCTGTGAATGGTAGATACGATACTGTCCGTCCGGATCAAGTCAGCCAGATCACCGGATGCAAAACGAAGAGACAACTGCTGGGCATAATCGCTATGTCCCAAGAAATCATACTTCACATTGAAACCGGATAATCGGTTCAGTTCTTTCTTGTAGATATCGTCTTCTTTGGATTGTTTGGCATAGGCAAATTCGGAATGCGACAGGAGAATATGAATGGGCTCGGAAGCCGATGCATTAGAAGTGGAAGTTGCCTTGCTTTCATTAGAAGAATTACCGCAACCGGCTAGCATAACAACAGACATCAAAGCTCCAACTATCGTGATAGCGCTCCGCTTGCGAAGGAAACGGGAGTTGTTCGAAAGTGCTTTCAAATGAAGTAGCCCCTCTCTATAAACATTATTATCATGGGCCCATGATAGTTTTCATTATAGTAACACTTACAATAAATTCACATGT
Source organism: Paenibacillus violae (assembly GCF_032461945.1). Taxonomy (NCBI): domain Bacteria; kingdom Bacillati; phylum Bacillota; class Bacilli; order Caryophanales; family Paenibacillaceae; genus Paenibacillus; species Paenibacillus violae. The sequence continues at coordinate 100,585 of NZ_JAWCUD010000008.1, read as the reverse complement.
GTTTTTAGTCGGAATTATGTGTTTATTCAAAATACTTCTACTAGCAATTTGGACAAATGCAAAAGGAGCTAAGCGGCTTATACCTGCTTAACTCCCGGTGAAGGTTGTCCTCTTCGACTATTCATCATCTACGAAGTAACATCGTCGAAATTCTTCAAAAGGCGCCGTTCCAGACCTTTTTCGTTTGATATTAATTCTTGCATTATCGGAATATCCATATCGGTATTGGGGTTGTATTTAAGGCCCCAGTGCATCACGGCAAATACGACCGGAAACAGATCAAGCGCTTTTTGCGTTGGTCGGTACATCGTTTGTGCGCGGCTTGAAGCGCCTTCTATTTTGACAAGAAGGCCTGCATCTGTTAAGGATTGGAGGCGTGCGCTCAAAATATTGGTTGCTATGCCCTCGCGTGAAGCAAGAAATTCGCGGTAATGCCGCTTGTTATGGATAAGGACATCACGAAGTATGATGAGGCTCCATGGATCGCCCCATATGTCGAGTGCATATACGATTGGACAAACTGTAGGGGCTCGTTTTTTCATGAGTAGATTATACTCCCCATACTTGCATCTTGCAAGTTGACATATTCGCCCTGTTTGTACTTGCAATTTGCAAGTGATAACTTTATACTAAGAATGCTATTACCAAATATTGAGAGGAGATAGCTTGCATGAATCAAAACTACACCACTACCTTTAATGTGGACCAAAGCCCTGACGAAGTCTTCGCCGCTATCAATAACGTCCGAGGTTGGTGGTCGGAGGATGTTGAAGGCAGAACCGACGAACTTGGCGAGTTTAAGCACCACTACCAGGACATTCACCGCTGCACCATCGCAATCACCGAACTTATTCCAGGTAAGAAAGTTGTTTGGCACGTTATGGACAATTACTTCAACTTCGTAATGGACAAGAGCGAGTGGAAGGATACCGACATTATCTTTGAGATCTCCAAGAAGGACGGTACAACAGAAGTTCGCTTTACGCACGTAGGTCTAGTCCCATCATACGAATGCTACAGCGTTTGCACGGACTCCTGGGGCACCTATATCAACGGCAGCTTGCGCAGCTTGATTACGGAGGGTAAGGGCCATCCTAACCAGAGCGAGCGAATTGCCAATAAACACGGCTTGGAACACTCTTAGAAAGACCTGGCTATCCCTTATCCCTTTCCCACAATTTTCTCCTCATGCAAAAAACCAAGGAGCTAAGCGAGAACAGCTCGCTTAGCTCCTTGGTTTATAAATTCTTGGAAATCTGGGATGCGGTCGGAGGGATTTGAACCCTCACGCCTTGTGAGCGCCACCCCCTCAAGATGGTGTGTCTGCCGTTCCACCACGACCGCATAAGAGGATAAAAACTGACCCGTAGGGGACTCGAACCCCTGTTACCTCCGTGAAAGGGAGGTGTCTTAACCACTTGACCAACGGGCCACGAAAGTCATGAAGCTTGTGCAGCCCATTTTGACGACAATTGTTATTATAAAGGATCAAATCTCAATTGACAAGTGCAAAATCTGGATCACTTCCGGACAAATATGGTATGCTGAAACCAATTCAACCTGACCGAGGTGTTTGGTTTGTCATCCATGCTTATATATGAATCTACAAAGGCAACCGTCCACGAGGAAGAGGTACGCATTCCAGCCCCAAACGAAGTTGTTTGGGTGCGAATGGAGAACCCGTCGCCCGATGAAGTCAAACATGTCCTTGGCGATGTATTCAAGTGCCACCCGCTCCTCGTTGAGGATGCCATCAAGCTCAACCAACGGCCGAAGATGGATACGTATAAAGATCACATCTTCCTGACTTTCTTCGCTGTCTCCGAGGGGCTGGAGCCCCAAGAAATTGCGATTGTGATCGGCTCTAATTTTGTTATTACCGTTTACAAAGACAAGCTTCCTTTCATGGACCAGCTCTACCTGACATGCCAAGAAGTGCCTGAACGCATCAGCCATCCCGGCGTCATTTTGCATGCCATTCTGGACCGCTGTGTTGACGACTATACCGTCATCGTGGAACATCTGGACAATCGCCTGGACCATATGGAGCAATCCGTCTATCATAATCCCGCGATTCGCATCGCACAGGATATTTTCCAGCTGAAAAGAATCATGCACCAGCTCCGCCGCGTCATTGTCGATGAACGAATAACTCTGGCGGCTATTGCGCACCACTCTTTTCCCTACACACGTGAAGAAGATGATGTCTACTTCCTAGATATTATGGACCATATTTCGCGTGTCGTAGATTCGCTGGATATTTTCCGTGAATCGCTGACTGGGCTGCTTGAGCTTCAGATGAGCATGAAATCCGATCGCATGAACGAAATTATGAAAACATTGACCGTTTTCAGCACGATTTTTCTGCCGCTCACCTTTATTGTTGGCGTCTACGGCATGAATTTCAAAAACATTCCCGAGCTAGGTTGGGACTATGGGTATCTGTATGTCTGGATTCTGATGATTGGCATCGGTTTTTTGATGTGGTACTTTTTTAAACGTAAACATTGGTTCTGACTATGCATTGTGCAAAAAAAGGAAAAGCACCCGCCGTGATATCCTCAATCACCGGGTGCCTTTTTTCCTTATGCTATTTTAAAATAAGCAACCGATTCATTGAGTGTATTCACAACAGAGCGAAGCTGCTCGGAAGCTGCAGCGATATTCTGCATCATGGCTAACTGTTCTTCCGTTGCAGCAGCAACGTTCTGTGATTTAATCAGAATCTGCGATGAGCTTGCAGCAGCGTGATCCATCGTCGCAGAAATTTCCTGCGAGCTCGCCGACATTTGTTCCGTGATAGCTGAAGTCTCATGAATTTGCGTCACAATGTGCGTGACGGATGCCATGATCGTATGGAAGCTTTGATTTACTTCCTGCATCATCGCTGATCCCGTACCAGCCTCTTGCTTCGTCACTTGCATGGACTCGGACACACTTGCAATCTCAACTCGCGTTTGATGAATCAATTGATTAATACTATCGGCAGAAGCGATGGACTGCGAGGCCAGCTTGCGGATTTCATTGGCGACAACATGAAATCCTCTGCCGTGCTCGCCTGCTCTGGCCGCCTCAATTGAAGCGTTCAGTGACAGCAGGTTCGTTTGATTAGCAAAAGAGGTAATGCTAGAAGCAATTAACCCGATTTCATCGGATTTGCGCGTCAACGATGATACGGTTTGTGAGAGTTGATCCACCGATTTCAGGATGCTCGCGATTTGCTGCTGCAACTTCTCCAGCAGTTCATTGCCTAACTCCGCATGGCGCGAAGTTAGCGATGAGTGGTCCGCCATGACGCTCGAGTTTTCAGCCACCCTTTGAATACCAATCGCCATTTCCTCAATCGTTCTGCTCGTTTCTTCACTGCTTCTGACTTGAATTTCAACGTCATGCGTCATGTCTTGAATGTTCGTAGCGACATGCTCGGCAGCCGTAGCCGATTCCCTGGAGCTATCCGAGAGCTCGATTGAAGCATCATGGACGAATTGCGTATTGGTGGCAATTACAGCGATCAAACCTTTTATTTTCATAACCATCGTATCGACAGACTCTGTAATTTTTCCCAGCTCATCCGTCGCGTACTTGTTCCCCGGCTCATGCCGCAAATCTCCAGCCGCCACTTCAGAAGTGACCCTCATGATGGACCGGACCGTCCTCATTATTTTACGAATGATCATCCAACCGGATACGGCCAGCAAAAGGACGATAAGTGCGACAGATGCATACACGGTTTGCTCTGTTTTACGATTTTGATCCTCGATCTGATCGATACTCGCATTTGCATAGGCGTCCAAAATTTCACCAATTTGGTTCATACCTTCGCGTCCTTTCTCGAAAGTAGCCATAAGTTTAGGGTCATTGCTGGCGTTTTTCCCTTTTCCCAAAGACTGTACCACGGCATCCGCTTCCTTTGCCCACTGATCAAAAGAGGTATGAAACCCGGCAACATTCTGCTCGATCGTCAGCTTCGTTTCTGCGTGTGCCACCTGATGAAGATTCTTCGTTTTTAAAATGCTTGCGGCCTGCTCAACTCTCGTATTCGCTTGTTCAATATTCTCTTTCATCGCTTTGAGCTGCTTCGCTGTGTCCTCCGCATTCAATGTGCCTGATACGAGCAGTTGGTATGCCACTAGCGCCTGATACATATCCCGGTCCCCGTTCAAAATGAGCGAAGTACTCTTGTCCGTTGTTTCGTATAGGGATGACGCCAACGCCCTTGTATTACTTTTGTTTTGCTCCATTAAATAAATACTTGTCCCCAAATACAGGATGGAAGGCACTAATAACAATAAAATCAAACGCACTCGAATGGATAAACCTTTTGCCATCTCTTCAGCCCCCGTCTAGTTGTCTGTTGTTTTCATCACTATAAGGGATAATCGTTTGTTAAGTATTAAACAAATGTTAGCACAATTCACAAAAAAATAAGCCCAAACGGCGTAAACGCCATCTGAGCTTATTTCCAAATTCATACGGAGAGAGAGGGATTCGAACCCTCGCACCGCTTACGCAGTCTAACCCCTTAGCAGAGGGTCCCCTTATAGCCACTTGGGTATCTCTCCAAAGATATGGCTCCCCGAACAGGACTCGAACCTGTGACAACTCGATTAACAGTCGAGTGCTCTACCAACTGAGCTATCAGGGAATGAATAAGTATAATTTTATTATGAAGGCGCTTGTAAGTCAAGTGTATACGATTTCAATTTTCCCCTACACTTTCCACAGGCATACTTGCGGACGTCCACTTTCCGCTTTCGAAAATACTCCGTTTTGCAATTGACGCATTCCAGACGGTATTTATAAGCCCTTTTCTGACGTGCCTGAGGCAGCGATTGACAGAAGCGGGACCCTCCAACCTGCGCCAACAATGTTTTGAAATCATGATCGCGGTGCTTATAACCTCGTTTTAAGATATGTAAATGATAATGGCAAAGTTCATGTTTAATGATTTTCTCGATTTCTTCACGGCCAAACATCTCCCACTGCATCCAAGAGATTTCGATATCATGGGATTTGGTAAAATAACGTCCTCCCGTCGACCTTAATCTTCGGTTAAAACGCGCCTGATGAACAAACGGCCTTCCAAACGATGCCAAAGAAATCTGCTCAATCCACTCCTGAAGTTCCCGATCCTCCATCCCCTACGCTCCTTAGATTTTTCATTAAAAACTTTCGTCGCAAGCTCATCTTAGACAAGTTCTCACTTGAATTTGTACCGTATGTACGGCTATACTGTCAAGTAGAAAAGAAAGAACGAAAGCTTTATACAGAGAGGATTTGACCAATCGAATGCCACAAATGCGATATGCCATTCTAAAGCTCGACCAGCAAGTAGAATTTGTTGCAATGCCATCTTCCTATTCCTATCAACTAACCGCTTTGAATCAAAGATTGCACAAAGAATTGGATAAACTGACGGCCGATGATGTCCCTCAACTCCCTCGGGTGATTGCAGAGTGTGATGATCTGGAGCTAATCGGAACGACGTATACGCTCATTCAAGGATTAGAGTATATTAATCGTTTGGAAAAATCCTTTGCCGGCATCCAGGAGAAATCCTATCCACTGATCTCGCTGCTAACTGAAATCCGCGCGCTTCAAGCGCAGCTGGAACAGTGGTACGAAGAGGAATTTGAAGATTAATGTCAAAAGGACCTGCACCCTACTCCCTTCTCCTTCATATGCTATAAGTACATGGCGAAGAAGGGGATGGGCATATGCCGCAATGGCTCTGTAATCAATTAATGCGGGCCTTCCAGAACAAAAACCGCAGACAAATCCGATTGCTGAATGATAGCTGGTACTTTTACCGCACCCGCCGCTCACAAGAGGAGTGGCCTGACACCCAATCGACGGACGGACCGGGCAAACGTAAATTTTGATAAAAGGGCTAGTACTTGTTTGAGACAGGTGCTGGCTTTTTTGCCGTAACCCGTACATAGAAGCAGCAAGCTTAAATGAAAAATATGTTGCATATTTGAAATGAGCCCACTATACTGTAAATAAATGTAATAGTCCGTTGAGTGAAGCACACTTGATCCAGCAGAATGTTCTGCGGTTCGGTGTGTTTTTTTGTTATCTAAATATGTCTAAAGGGAGTCGATCATTCATGGTTTTACGTCGAAGAGTGAAAAAGGGTCAAGGAGACAACGTCTATCTGCTGCATGAAAGGAGGTCATCTTATTCTGTACGTAACATCCCCACCCCATCTATACCCGATCTGTGGGAGTTAAGGAAGCAAGTTATTCTCCAGGTTGCGAAGCGCCGTAATGGCCAAATCCGTATCCAAGACATCGCGGCCGAATGTAATGTCCCTTTTCGAATAGCTGCCGGATGGCTGTCCCGTTTAGCGCACGAGGGCATACTCACGGCTGTCGTTGGCCAACAGCATGCAATCGTTTATTTCGTAAAGGAGGTGGGACAAGCTTCGGAATGAGATTTACTCTCAAATATTACTGGAGAGGATGATGTGGACAGATGCGAAAGATGATGCTGAAAAAGAGAGAGGATGATGTAAAAGAAGCCGAAGAATGAAGCAAAAAAGAGAAAGGATGATGCAAAAAAGCAGCCGGCAGCTCATCGCCGCCAACTGCTATCTATTTGCTTATTGCTGCGGTTTTTTCATGGTCAAGCCGACGCGGCCTTTTTTCTGGTCTACGTTCAGCACCCACACTTGAACAATGTCTCCAACGGAAACAACATCCATCGGATGTTTCACGAAGCCGTTCTTGAGCTGGGAGATGTGCACCAGCCCATCGTTCTTAATGCCGATATCGACGAAAGCGCCGAAGTCGATGACATTGCGCACCGTGCCGGTCAATTCCATGCCCGGCACAAGGTCCTCCAGCTGCAGCACGTCCGTGCGGAAGATCGGCGCGGGAACTTCTTCCCGCGGATCCCGCCCTGGACGCTGCAGGCTGTCTAAGATGTCCCGCAGCGTCGGGACACCCACGCCCAGCTTCGGAGCCATCTCCTCAGGCTCCAGCGTTTGCAGCAGCGACAGAAGCTGCTGCGAGCCCAGCTGCGCCAGTTCCAGGCGCAGCTCCTTGAACAGCCGATCCACGACGTCATAAGACTCCGGATGGATCGGGGTGTTGTCCAGCGGGTTCCCGCCGCCGGGAATCCGCATGAACCCGACACACTGCTCGAAGGTTTTCGCGCCAAGGCGCGGAACCTTCGACAGCTCCTGTCGGGAGCCGAACTTGCCGTTCTCCTCGCGATACTTGACGATGTTCTTGGCCAACGTCGCGTTCACGCCCGACACGTACGAGAGCAAAGACGGGGACGCCGTGTTCAAGTCCACGCCGACATGGTTAACGGCCGACTCCACGACGGCCTTCAAGTTCTCATCCAGACGTTTCTGCGAAACGTCATGCTGGTACTGCCCGACGCCGATAGCTTTCGGCTCGATCTTTACAAGCTCCGCGAGCGGGTCCTGCAGCCTCCGCGCGATCGAGATCGCGCTGCGCTCGGCGACGTCGAGGTCAGGGAACTCCGTCTGCGCCAGCTTCGACGCGGAGTATACGCTCGCCCCCGCTTCGCTGACGATCAAGTACTTGAGCTTCTGCTCCTTGATCTCGCCAATCAGCTCCGCAACAAACTGCTCCGTTTCACGGGAAGCCGTTCCATTCCCAATGACGATCAGCTCGACGCCGTGCTTGCTGATCAATTGCTTGAACTTCGCCTTCGCTTCCGCCACCTTATTATTCGGAGGTGTTGGGTACGTCACGGCGATTTCAAGCATTTTCCCGGTGTCGTCGATGACGGCCAGCTTGCAGCCTGTCCGGTAAGCGGGATCGACACCGAGCACAACGTGCCCTTTGACGGGCGCTTGGAGCAGCAGATTACGTAGATTTTCTGCGAAAATCTTAATCGCTTGCTCCTCGCCCATCTCTGTCATCTCTCCGCGCACTTCACGCTCGATGGACGGTGCGATTAGACGCTTGTAAGCATCTTCGACAATCGCACGAAGCACATCTTGTACGACGGATTGCCCTTTGATAATCTGCCTAGCGATATAATCATGAATTTTGTCTACTGTAACAACCAAATTAACCTTGAGAATTTCCTCACGTTCTCCACGATTAATAGCAAGAATACGGTGTGGCGGGAGACGCTTCACCGGCTCCTGATAGGCGTAGTACATCTCATAGACAGACTCAGCCTTTGCATCTTTTGCCTCCGTATGTAAGACACCTTGATCCTGCGTGTATCTGCGTACCCAGGCTCTGATCTTGGCATCGTCTGCAATGTTCTCCGCCAAGATGTCCATCGCCCCTTGGATCGCGTCAGCCGCGCTTGCAACCTGCTTGTCCGCGTTTACGTAACGCTCCGCTTCTTGTTCGAGCGATCCGTTTCTAGGCTGCTTCCAGATCCAATCCGCTAGCGGCTCTAAGCCACGCTCCTTGGCTACGCTGGCTCTCGTCTTCCGCTTTTGACGGTACGGCCTGTACAGATCTTCGATTTCTTGCAGCTTTGCAGCGCCTTCAATCGATTTGCGCAGCTCATCCGTCAGCTTCCCCTGCTCGTCGATCAAACGCACGACCTCCAACTTGCGATCCTCGAGGTTTCGCAAATACTGCAAACGCTCCTCGATGTCTCGCAGCTGGTTTTCATCCAGCTCGCCCGTCATTTCTTTTCGGTACCGAGCGATAAAAGGAATCGTGTTCCCCTCATCCAGCAGCCCCATCGTCGTTTTTACTTTACCTGCGGGCAGCTGGAGCTCAGCGGAGATCTGCTTCAAGATTCGCTCTTGGATCTCCGCTTTCTTCTCATCAGAAAGAACGACTTTTTCCTTTGGCTCTTCCTCGTATTTGTTCTTTGTTCCTTTGCTGTCGGCCTGCTCTTCTACCGCTGCGCTTGTCACACCGGTACTTCCGGATGCTTCGCCGGCTGCGTGAAACCATTTGTTCATCATCGTTTCCAATATCGTCACAGTCATTCCCCACTTCTACTTTAGATTCAAGTATGTATGCAAACCAAAAAACGAGGGAACCACTTCCCCCCGTCCGTTCCTGATCCTATTCAAAATTCTATCAGTCCCACGCTAATTTGCAAAGCGTCGTCAACCTTTCGCATCGTTTCTTCATCCAAATGCGTAATTTTGTCCGTAAGCCGTTGCTTGTCAATCGTTCTGATCTGCTCAAGCAGAATGACCGAATCTCGATCGAAACCATGCGTCTCCGCGTCGATTTCCACATGCGTGGGCAGCTTCGCCTTCTGGATTTGAGCGGTAATCGCTGCAACAATCACGGTTGGGCTAAAGCGGTTGCCGATATCATTTTGGATCACTAGAACAGGACGAACTCCTCCCTGCTCCGACCCTACTACCGGCGAAAGATCTGCGAAAAAAACATCGCCACGTTTCACAATCACTTCTTACACCCCGCTTACTAAGCGATCAAGCGTACCGTCCGCTTCTTCCTCCGCTTGAAAAGCTTCAGATGCCATGCTGAGATTAATTTTCGCCATCTCCATATACCCACGCTGCATGGATTCGCGTAGACTGCGCTTTTTGCGTTCAATTAAATACAGCTTCATTGCCTGGCGAATAAATTCGCTGCGATTGGAGTTCTCCTTCTCGACAATGCCGTCCACTTCTTGCAACAGATTGTCAGGCAAGCTAATCATGATCCTTTTCGTATTATGCGCATTACTCACACTCTCGCACCCCCAGAAACGATACAAAGACAATATTACCAGTATGTCAAATTGAAAACCAAATTATACAATAGATATATGCAACCAGTATATCAAATATGTTACACCTATGGATATAAGATTCTACACTACCTATTCGATAGCCTACTCTAAATTCCTCCAAAGGAAGGAACATTTTTAAATGGTAATTTCATCTAAGTTAAAATGAACCCAGATCTAGTATCGATGACGCATCAGCGGATTAATGGCATCCACCCGCTCGCCGCCGCGTACATACACACGTGCGACCCGATGTGAAATCATACAAATCACTTCATAATTCACTGTGCCTAGCTGATCGGCAATATCTTCAGCCGTAATTCGTTCTCCATCCTGCTCCCCGATCAACACAACCTCATCGAGAGACTGCACACCTTCGACTTCAGACACGTTGATCATGCATTGGTCCATACAAATTCGACCGACTACTTGCACCCTTTTACCGCGAACCAGAACCTCTGCCTTACCTGAAAGCATCCGTGAATACCCATCCGCATACCCGATTGGCAGCGTTCCGATCTGCTCTTCACCTGTAGTGTGATAGATCGTTCCATAGCTGATCCCTGAGTTTGGCGGCAATGTTTTGAGATGGACGATACCTGTTTTGAGACTAAGCACCGGTTTTAACGCGATTTTTGTTTGATCCACATCTCCGGAAGGATATAGCCCATACATCGAGATACCCAAACGTACCATGGAATATGTGAGACCAGGCAAATCAATAGCTGCTGCACTGTTGCCTGCGTGTATATATGGAAACGTTACATCTTTATCCGTAAAATAGCTCACAATCCGCTCAAAACGGCGGTACTGCTCCAGCGTATAGCTTTTATCCACTTCATCTGCATTCGCGTAATGGGTGAACAATCCTTCAACTTCCACATTCGGCAGCGTCAACGCTTGCTCGATGAAAGGAATTGCATCCGCTTCCGTATGCAAACCAAGACGGCCCATGCCGGTATCTAGCTTGATGTGGATTTTCAGCTTCTTCTTATGCTGCTGTACCTGCAGCTCCTTGAGGACATCATGACTATAGACCGCTATCGTAACATCAAGCTCTCGTGCCCGCTCGACTCCCTCTGGAGGCGTATAGCCAAGCACCAGAATAGGTGCGGTTATTCCTGCATTCCTTAGCTCCAGCGCTTCATCAAAAAACGCTACACCCAAGTAATCCACACCTGCGGCTATAGCCTCTTTGGATACTTCTACAGCCCCGTGTCCGTACGCATCCGCTTTAACGACTGCCATCTGCTTCATTCCTGCCGGCAGTATCTTCTGAAAACCTTCAATGTTGCTTCGCAGTGCATCTAACGAAATTTCAACCCACGTGGGACGATAAAAAGCATCCACCAGCGTTCACCTCTTTTTCCAAATGCAAAGGACAAGGGAAGGCCCGCTCCATGCGAGCAGCAGGACTCCCCCTCCAATAATTCCGAACCCGTTAGGACCGATAAACCTATGTTAAACCGAGTCACGAAACACTGTCAACCGTCCTTTGGCCTTAAATAAGGCGAAATCGCGTCATATCCAAACGACTCTTTTTATGAGCATGTCTGTTCGCATGGCCATCTCCGAAAGGAAATCGGCTCAATGCTACTCCCCTCGTACACTTGCAGCCCATTCAGTTCTTTTCTAAAAAGTATGATCTTCCATCGTATTCAATCCTCCATTGGCACACTTTCCCACATTAATTTTCTCTGATAATCGCCTGAGAGGCCAAAAAGACCTGCTCTTAAGAGCAGATCTTTGGTTAGTTACTTACCAGATTGGCCTTCTGTCGCCATCGCCACTTTAATCATTTCATTCGTCGGCAAATCTCCCGTCGTTAATCTGAACTCTACGCCGTCATTCGTCCAAGTGAGAGTCTTCTTATCTTCCCCTGTGAGAACGCCGATCGTGAAGCCTAGATCCACAATATCACCTGGCTGCAAAGATACCGACTTCGCCTGAGGTCTAACCTCAACCATACTGAAGTTGTACTTCCCTTTGTATCTCAAAAGGACTGCGGCGTCTTCACCCAGTTTCATATCCGTAATATCCTGCTTCACGACATCCTTAGGCAGATAGCTAGGCTCAATGATACCAATACTTTGCGGTTTGCTTGCCGCGGCATTTGATTTCGTTGCATCCGTTTTTGTTCCTGTAGAGGTTGTCGGTTGGGATTGATCGGATTGGCCGCCTGTTGCGGTCAAGTTTTTGTCCGTTACACCTGCTGCCGGATGATTGGCATCCGTCACCTTAACATCGGACATTGTCGGCAATGTCTGCATGTTCCAGCTCGTCATGTTCCGCTCCATTTGGAAGAAATCCTTATCAAACTTCGCATCGAATTCGAACTTCGTGAAATTCACCTGCACCATCACATTTTGGTTCGCATCCGACACTTGAACTTGCGTAGGTGCCAGCGTCTTTTTATTCAGCCAAATTTTCTGGCGGGACAGCTGCTCATTCTGATAATTCGCCGCCACATCGAACACATAGGCATCATTGTCCGTTGTAAACTGGCGATCCTTGTCCGCAATAATACTTCTAGCTAGAGATTGGAACAAGTAAACCTGTCCTTGATTCTCCGGCCAATCGCTTTGGAAACGGAAGCTTTTCTTCAGATGCGGCGTTAAAACAAACACGCCCTCTTCATTACGCAGCACAATTTGCGTCACATCTTTCGATGCATTCGTCAGTGAAATCCGGTAGAAATGTTCCGGCGAGAACGCCACCTCCACCTGGTACTCCTGCGGCTGTGACCCTGTGTGCAAAATCATGCTGCCTGAAGCCTGATAGCTATCCGCTTTGCTGATCACATGATCCAAATCCTTTACGATAGATCCTGCATCTTTCTTGCCTATCCCGCATCCCGCGAGAACCAATGCTAAGCACATCACCACTGCTACCATCCATGTGACCCGGCGCATTCGATCATCCCCTCACTCATGATTAACATCAACATAGTACATGCATATGAGGGGACTTGGCCGATTATGCAGCCAAGCTACCGGCTTGGACAGATTTAAGCAAAAAAAATAAGACTAGCTCTGGATTCGTCTAATCTTACTCATTTATCTCACTAATTTTAGCGTACGAATACTAGCTGCATGTTCCATCATCGTCACAGCAATTCCTGCAATTTGCTCACCTTGCTGTACTTGAACTTGTTTGATTTCTTGCAGCGTGTCTTCTACTTTTGACATTCTGTTCTCCAAACTCCCCATGCGGTCTTCCATACCACCCATTCGGTCCTCTAGATTACCCATGCGGTCTTCTAAATTACCCATACGTCTGTCCATACTGTCAACTCTGTCTTTAATGGCCTTAACATCCGCGCCAATTTCATTAATTCTACCGAGCATGGCACTTAAAAACTCACGATCTGTCATCTCAGCCATTTTCCATGTCCTCCAACCTATAAGCCTTAGTCCTTATATTATAACCTACGTGAGAAGTAAAAAGAATCCCTTAAAAATATGAAATCCCCTATTTGACTCAACAAAATTCAGCAACCCTTCAGGTTCCAGACATATTTTTTTCACAGTCATCTGGCATAATGATCTATTGAAGATTCATTCATGAACCGGAGGAATTACCTTTGAATAACAACCAAAAAATCACGCTTCAAGCCTCAAGAGGAGCGGCAGCATTTTTTGTGCTGCTTTTCCATACGTCAGCCATGTCTTTCAAGTATTATCAATACGACTTACTAGGGATCAGCTCGATCGGCAGATCAGGCGGGGTAGACTTCTTTTTCCTTTTAACCGGGTTCCTGCTCTTTCATACCTATGGCCATAAAATAGGAACTCAAATGACCGTTCTCCCCTACTTGACTAACCGTCTGATTCGTATCTATCCCTTTTACTGGTTAATCACACTCGTTGTTCTGCCTGTCTACTTTTTTGTTCCGAGTTTTGGATACGGCTTTGAGACCCATAAGGATACCATTATTAAATCATTGCTGCTGCTCCCTCAAGCACATGGTCCCGTGCTGCCAGTGGCTTGGTCGTTAAGCTATTTTGTACTATTTTACTTGGCTTTCAGCCTTCTCCTTGCTCTTGGGAAAAAGCCAGCATTTATTTTAGCTTCCATTTGGATTACCTTAACTTTATGCCATTTTTTGCGAGTGCCATTGATAAGTGCAGATATCGATCGTCATTTCTATCTAAACTTTCTCTTTAGCGATGTGAACTTGGAATTCATGGCTGGTTGTTTAATGGCCAAATGGGTGGAGCAACATAGAAGTAAACATTACAAATGGTTAATTTCTATCGGGGTGTTTGGATTTTTACTGATATGGATCAATAACAAATATCAATTTGCTCCTTTTCACAGTTACTTGCTATACGTTATTCCGGCTATATTTGTACTGCTAGGCGCTTCCTCCGTACCTGAGCGAATTCAGCTGCCAAAGTGGGTTCTGGCCCTCAGCAAACTTGGGGATGCGTCTTACACGATTTTACTAACCCATCTGATATTTATCTCCATATTAATGAAATTAAGTGTGGCTACTCATCTCGTCGATTTTTTGGGCCCTCTGCTCACAAATGTAATAATTGTTATATGTGTCGTGCCGCTATGTCACATGGCATACAGGTTGGCTGAGAAACCGCTTGTCGCTGGACTTCGCGACGTCATAAAGGTAAGCCCTTCCCGGTCTTCAAAACCTGTCTCCTAAAACAAAAAGACTGCCTACGGCTATATAAGCCCAAGCAGTCTTTGTTTATTTGCTTTCACCAAATATACACAATACCGGCAATAATACCTGCCCAGATCAGGGAACCGAACACCACGCCAACAATCAAACCTTTGCCAATTGAAACGCGTTCATCTTGGTAAGCGTCATCATGATCGATCATAAAAAAACCTCCCCGCACACTAAGTATATGCTTAGTATGGGGAAGATGTTGACGAATCATGCGGTTGGGGTGAAAAAATTTAATTATTTATTTAAGTTATGAGGTAAATAGTAATTACATGTTTCTTGTAAACCATCTCGTAACGAATATTGTGGCTCCCAGTTCAAATCTTTTTTTGCAGAAGTATAATCCAGGAAGCTATGTATTATGTCCCCTGCTCTTGCTTCTTTGTACATCGGAACTACTTCTACATTACTCGCTTTTGAGATCAAGGTTAATAATTCTTTAACACTCGTTTGTTTACAACAACCGATATTATAAATCCCTTTACTTCCTTTATCCAAAGCGGCAATATTCGCTCGTGCTACATCTTTTACAAAGATAAAATCCCTTGTTTGCTCCCCATCTCCAAAAATTGTTGGTTGATATTTATCTATTATTTTATCAATAAAAATGGATACTACTCCACCTTCACCTTTTGGATCTTGCCTTGTCCCATAGACATTCGCATATCTAAGAATTGTAAAGTCTAAGCCATTTTGTTCAGAAAAAACTTCTATATAATGTTCAGGTGTATGTTTAGATATCCCATAATACGACAATGGTCGGATCGGGTGCTTTTCATCAACAGGCAAATAGTGTGGGTTTCCATAAACAGCTGCAGATGAAGCATAAATAATTTTTTTAACATTTGCTTTCTTGCATAGTTCAAGTAACTTAACAGTTCCGACAATATTAACTGTAGCATCGAATGCCGGATCTTTTAATGAAGATTGAATATCTATTTGAGCAGCGTGATGAATAACAATCTCTGGTTTGAATTCCAAAAAGGCATCAATAGTACGATCATCTAAAATGTCCATCTTATACACTTCAGCTTTTGCGTTAACATTCTCTTGTCTACCTGTTGAGAAATTATCCAATATTGCAACAGAATGTCCAAGATCTATGAGCAAATCAACAATATGCGAAGCAATAAAACCTGCTCCACCAGTAACTAGTACCTTCATATTTCCCCCTAAATTCCTAATTTAATACGCATTTTTATTGATAAACCCATTAATAATCGTTCGCCAAATAATTTTAATATCGAATAAAAAAGTCCAATTTTCAATGTAAAAAATGTCATGCTTGATACGTTCCTCAATCGATGTGTCTCCACGCAAACCATTGCTTTGCGCCCAACCCGTAATGCCAGGTCGAATATGATGCTTCACCATATACTTCGGAACTTCTTCCTTGAATTGTTCCACGAAATAAGGGCGTTCCGGCCTTGGACCGACGACACTCATATGACCAAAAAGCACATTGAAAAACTGTGGCAGCTCATCCAAACTCGTTTTGCGCAGGAAAGTTCCAACCTTTGTGCGCCGCGGGTCATTTTCAACCGTCCACTCCGTATTAGAAGCACTTTCGGGCAACACATTCATGCTACGAAACTTATACATCATAAAATTCCTTCGGTTCAGTCCTACCCGCTCTTGCTTGAAAATAATCGGACCTGGAGAAGTTAATTTAATCGCGATGACCGATGCAACCATAACCGGTGCTGTAATAACAATAGCTACGCTAGCAAATATGATATCAAAAGCCCGCTTGAACAACCGATTTCGGAACTCATCCAGAGGAATATCCCGCACATTAATGAGTGGCATTTCAGCAAAATTATCAAAATAGGGCCGTGACGGTAAGAAGTCATAAAAGTCCGGAATGATTAGCGTTTTAACACCTATTTTCTCGCAGACATTAATGATATTACCGAATTTACGATGGGCATCCAACGGGAGTGCAATAATGACCTCATCGACTATAGTATCATTCAAGATGGACTCAAGATCATCAATTTTGCCAATTATCGGCTTATATTTCTGGTAAGGAATTTCGTGCTTTTCTTGATAATCATCAAGGAATCCGACAACCTCATAACCTAACTCTGGATGCTGCCTGAGCTTTGTGTAAAATTGTCTGCCAAGCGATCCAGCCCCAAGAATAAGGATAAATTGCTTATTATAACCCTTTTGTCGAACTCGCTTCAGCGAAATTTTAATCATATAGCGATAAAAGCTAATGACAAGGATGTTGTTCACTAGGAAAAGCAAGAGATAAGAACGTGAAACGTCTACTTCTTTTAGAATAAATAAAAGGCTTAAGAGCAGCAATAAGCTGAATACATGCACTTGGATAATTTTAAATACCTCAAATGAAAACTGCTTTTTTCTTTTTGGCATATAAAAATTAGTCATATAACTGATGAAGATCGCGATTAATGCGTAGCTGACGCTCCACATCACGTAATGCTTAATTGGCAGTGGAGAATCAAAATGAATCCAGCCACTTTTAAATTTCAGCCACCAGGAAAGTAAAAATACGAGCTGAATACAAATGAAGTCGGCCAGCGCGTAAAGTTGGGTCAAAAAACCTTGACTCTGTCGAATCAATGTAAATCACCTCGTTGGTTTTAGTTTATTTCTTGCCAAAGATAGCCCGAACTTCAAGCCTACTCCTATGTAAACCGCCAAATTGGTCAGCCAGGAATACTTCTGACGGTAATGTTTGTTATGAAACAAAATCATCGCACGATGGAATTCATAGATAATTTTATAAGGCTTCCTTCTGCTGCTCGCACCTTTGTAATGAATGATTTGCGTCCTAGGATAATAATAATTGACCCAGCCCGCCTCTTTAATTCTATAACACCAATCTATATCCTCACCATACATAAAAAATTCCTCATCCAGCATTCCGACCTGATCAATCGCCTCGCGGCGGATTAACATGAAAGCACCTACCAGTGAATCGATACCGTATTCCTCGTCTGGATTCAAGTATCCCAGCTGGTATTGATTGAAGCGTGGAATTTTCGGGAATAGCTTCGAAAAGCCGAAGGCATAGTAAAAGGACGCTGACGGCGTCGGGAAGCCTCTTTTGCAGGCTTTGTCGAGCGAACCGTCTGGCAGTACGATTTTACAGCCACTAGCTCCTACGATTGGGTTCTCGTCCATGAAATGAAGCATCGTTTCTAAAGTGTCTTGTTGGACAACGGTATCGGAGTTCAGGAGCAGCACGTATCTCCCTTTCGCGATGCGAATACCTTGATTGTTAGCTCTTGAGAAGCCAACATTGTCTTTATTTGCGATACAAATGACTTTGGGGAACTGTTCGTTAAGGGACTTTATGATGCCGTCATTCGAGGCATTGTCAATTAAAATGATCTCATATGTGTATGCTGTAACTGACGAAAATACTGACTTTATACAAGCTAGAGTTAGGTCATGTGTTTTGTAATTAACAATCATAATTGATAAATCCAAGGGGAAACCTCACTTTTCTTAATTTCAGTACCCCTATTATAACATGCGAACAATAAAATTAGCCTCAAAAAATAAGACTAGCTTGTGCTAATCTTATTATCTGAACCATTTATTAAGTTCGCTTGGTGATACTCTTTGCTTACTACGAATGGCTTGTCTCTTACTGCGGAGATCCGGATATTTACGAAAGAAGTCAGCCCATGCGCCTAGCAGCTTTGGTTCTCTTACAAGTGCATAAGCCAAACTAAGACATTCGTAACCGAAAAGTGGAACAACGTGCTTAAGCATCATAGGAAGCATATCGTTCTTTACCATCATTTTGTAACGGTTAATGTAGGAGAGTCTTCTGACAAATAGCGGCTTACTGCTCCTACCACCTTCCTTCCAACCTCGCTCATGAAAGGCGACAGCAGATGGCTCGTAAAGGGCCTTCCAACCGAGTAGTTGAGCTCTCCATGCGACATCCACATCTTCTTTGTATGCAAAGAAGTCTTCGTCGAAAAATTCGCCATTCAAGCTAATGTCATTAATCATCACTCGAGAATACATCGCAGCGGCACCTGAAACGCCAAACACTTCTTCAGGCAACTGGAAACTCTCGCTAGACTGATGAGTACCGCGGTCGAAGGCTCTGCGAGCTATATTAATAATAAGCCCTGTACTGTCAATGTGTTCAGGGTTTGCTTTGAACAGCAGTTTACCTGTTGCGCTGCCTGCACGAAGTGTATTAGTTAATGCTTTTATCGTATCAAGAACATAATCCTTATTGAGCGTTACATCCGGATTCAAAATAAGACAATAATCCGTTTCTGTCATTCTTATTGCTTGATTATGACCGCCAGCGAAGCCGTTGTTCACGCTATTTTTCACGAGTCTGATCTTATCCGACCATTTTTGTAGCTTCATAAGCGTGTCATCCTTTGATGCATTATCAATGACGATGATCTGATCAATCGGATAGGTTTGAGTAAGAACAGTCTCTAAACAATCATCTATATGTTCAGAGCTGTTGTAAGTCACGATATGAATACTAGCAGTTTTCATTCCTGTTCTCTTTAAGCTCCTTTAAAAATGCCCTTAGCCCCTCACGCCAAGGCCTCAAATCCTCAAATCCATTCGCTCGAATCGCAAAATGCTCCATCGCTGAGTATCGTGGTCTTGGCGCTGGACGTGGGAATTCCCCAGTTGTACATGGCAGTACATTAATTTCGACTCTGCTCTCTTCAAAGATGGCACTAGCAAAATCAAACCACGAACATACACCGGAATTTGACGCATGATAAATACCATATCGCTCCGTTTGCACGAGCTGTTCTAAGAAACCCGCTAAATCAACCGTATAGGTCGGTGATCCAAACTGATCATTTACGACTTTTAAACTGTCACAATCTTCTGCTAATTTAAGCATAGTTTTAACAAAATTTACGCCGTACTTACCATACATCCATGAAGTTCTGACAATAAAATATTTTGAAGAGAGCGTCTGTACGAGAAACTCCCCTGCTCTTTTGGATTTCCCGTAAATGCTTTGGGGGTTCGTGTTGTCATACTCTCTGTATGGATTGGACGCAGTACCATCAAATACATAATCCGTGCTGATGTAGCAGAGCTTGGCTCCTACTTTTTCAGAGGCAACAACAAGATTTCGTGTTCCAACTGCATTGACCTTATAGGCTTTATCCTCTTCCGTCTCAGCAAGATCAACAGCTGTATAAGCTGCACAATGGATGACAACTTCAGGCATCAGGTCTTTAATGATGTTAAGACATTGACTCTCATTTGTAATGTCTAATTGTTCTTTTCCTAACCCATAAATCTCATGCTTACACTCGAGTAACTTAACAACATCTTGCCCGAGTTGGCCATTAGCCCCTGTAACAACGATTCTCAATCTATGGCACCCAGCCTCGCTCCATATTGCTCATCAAAATATTTTTGATATTCGCAAGATTGAATTCGTTTCCACCATATTTCATTGTTCAAGTACCAACGAATTGTTTCATGAATACCTGTCTCAAAATTATGCTTCGGCTCCCAACCAAGCTCCCTGGTTATCTTAGTAGCATCAATGCCATAACGCCGATCATGTCCTGGACGATCCTTAACATACTTAATCAAAGATTCCGGTTTACCTAACTCATGAAGAATGGTTTGAACAATTTGTATGTTGGTTCTCTCATTATTTCCACCAATATTATAAACTTCCCCATTAACACCTTTATGTAAAACCAGATCAATCGCACTGCAATGGTCCTCTACATATAACCAGTCACGGATATTTAAACCATCTCCATAAACAGGAAGCGATTTATCATCTAATGCATTCACAATCATTAACGGGATTAACTTTTCAGGGAATTGATAAGGTCCATAGTTGTTGGAACAACGGGTGATATTAACAGGAAGCCCGTAAGTCTCATGATACGACCGCACAAGAAGATCGGAACCCGCTTTACTCGCAGAGTACGGACTGTTAGGTGAAAGAGGAGTCTCTTCCGTAAAAAGTCCTGTTTCCCCAAGTGTTCCATATACTTCATCTGTAGAAACATGAACAAATTTCTTAACGGAATGCTTTCTAGCCGCTTCAAGCAAAACTTGCGTACCTAACACGTTTGTCTTTACAAAAACATCCGGTTCCAGAATGCTTCTATCAACATGTGATTCCGCGGCAAAATGAACAACAGAATCCACTCCCTGTTCAAAAAGACTGCCAACCAGTTTCGAGTCTGTAATATCGCCTTTTATAAAAGTATAATTGCTATTTTCCTGAATTGTTCTGAGGTTCTCCAGGTTGCCTGCATACGTTAATGCATCCAAGTTAATTATTTCATAGTCAGAATAACGGTTTAGTATATAATGAACGAAATTGCTGCCGATGAAGCCGGCTCCGCCGGTTATGAGTATTTTCAATTTGATTTCTCCTTAATCAGTATAAACTACTGCATCCTTCAGTAAAGGGTGTTTTTTATCTCTTTCCGATAAAAGAGGAGTAGATGTTGGCCAATCAATTCCTATCATTGGATCATCCCATGTTATGCCAAAATCATGTTCTGGAGAGTAAAACTCGTCCACCTTATACAAAACTTCAGTATTAGGTTCCAAGGTACAGAAGCCATGGGCGAATCCCTTTGGAACTAAAAGTTGTTGCTTGTTCTCTTTACTTAAAATAGTTCCAACCCAATTACCATATGTAACTGATGTTTTTCGAATATCAACTACAACATCAAATATAGAACCTGCAATAACTCTAATTAATTTTGTTTGTGCTTTTGGACCAATTTGATAGTGCAAACCTCGAATAACATCTTTTGAAACAGAAAGGGAATGGTTATCTTGCACAAATTTATAGTTGATATTAAACTTTTGAAATATAGATTCATTGTAACTTTCCATAAAAAAACCACGACTGTCTTCATACAATGAAGTTTTAAGAATTAAAACACCTTCCAGCTTTGTTTTGATAATTTCCACATTCTTACCTCCTCAAAGGTTTAGAATTCCCCCATTATTAATTATTTTATGAGTTTTCCTTTAATTATATATTTACTTAGAAGAAAAGTAATAGGTACAGTAACAATAATGATTATTATTGGTGCAAACGATAAAATTTTGTTATTTATATGTTCTACTAAAAAGTACAAAATAACTTCACTAAATAAAAACTGAACAATATAAATAATAGGAAAGCTCATTGCTTTTTTTATAGATGCTTTCTCATGAAAAACATAAAAAGTATTCATAAAATACGAAAAAATAATTCCTATTAAATATGAGAAGCCGTAGGAAAATAAGTAATTAAAACGCATTAACATTAATAAATAAATTAAATAGGTTAATAGAAAATTTAACGCGCCGATTATTAAAAATTTTAAAAACTCCTTATTCAAAAATTTTGTCAATAATATATGCAGGTCTCTTTCTACTCTCATCTAGAATCCTCCATAAGTATTCACCAATAATACCTAACATAACCATAATTATTCCCAATAAAAAGGTGGTAATTGCTATTAATGAACTCCAACCTTGTAGTTCGATTGTCCCAATTAATGCGTTTGTTATAACAAAAATCCCATATAAGAAACTCAATAATGCAGTTAATACGCCAATCAATGACATAAACCTTATTGGTGCGTAAGAGAAACTAACAAATGAATCAATAAAGAGTTTAATTTTCTTTGAAAGCGTCCATCTTGATTTCCCAAACTTTCTTTCTTGTCTTACATAAGGAATACTATCCCGCTCATGTCCAAGCCAAAAAATTAAACTCATAATATTTGTATTCTTCTCTTGGATTTGATTCAACTCTTCCACTATTTGCTTATCTAGCAGAACAAAGTCAAATCCGCCGCTTGGGTAGTCTTTAAGTGCGAATTTTTCCATTAGATAATAATAAGAATTAGAAAACATCTTCTGTGAGAATGACTCTTCACGATCTGATCGAGTAGCCATTACTATCTTCTTCCCTTGTTTCCACTTACCAATCATTTCAACAAATAATTCAGGAGGATCTTGTAAATCAGCAGCAATTATTCCGATACAATCTCCGCTAGCTAAAGATAAACCTGCTTGAATAGCTGACATTGAACCGAAGTTTTTACTTAATTTAATTATTTTTATCCTAGAATCATTTTTCTTATGTTCCAATAACAATTCAAATGATTTATCACGCGATCCATCATCAACAAAAATAAATTCAAGTTCAAAATGCGGTAATAAATCTTGGAGGTTTTGTAATCTGGGTATTGTGTTCGGTATATTAAGTTCGTTGTAATAGACTGGAATTACTATTGAAAACTTTTCTTTACTGGAAGTCATTCAGGGCCTCCACGACTGCTTTCGCATCAACTAATGGCATTACCGGGCTAATAGGAATACTTAAAATCTCTCTATGAATTTCCTCTGACAGCGGATAGCTTTCATCGGCCCATTCTTTATATGCTTCTTGCTTATGCGGTGGAATCGGGTAATGAATTAAAGTCTGTATACCTCTTTCTAATAAATATTGTTGGAGCTTATACCTTTCTTTAGTACGAATTACGAATACATGCCAAACATGAGATAACTCGTTTTCCTCAACAAATGGAAGTGTCAATTTTCTGTTGTTAATATTATTTAAATAATATTCTGCTATAGTTCTTCTTTTACTGTTGTCTTCATCTAAATATTTAAGCTTGGTTCTTAAAACCGCCGCATGTATTTCATCTAAACGACTATTTACACCTTTATATAAATTTTCATATTTTTTATGTGAACCATAGTTTCTAAGAGCTCTTATGACATTAGCTAAAGAATCATCATTAGTTGTAATTGCTCCTCCATCTCCTAAAGCACCCAGGTTTTTCCCTGGATAAAAACTAAATGCTCCCGCATCAGATAAACTACCAACACGCCTTGAAGCATATATAGCTCCATGAGATTGCGCACAATCCTCGATAACTTTAAGATTGTACTTTTGAGCTATTTCATTAATTTGCACCATGTTACAAGCCTGCCCATATAAATGAACAACTAAAATAGCCTTTGTTCGCGGGGTTATTTTCTCTTCAATTCTTGAAGGATCAATATTATATGTTAATATATTTGGTTCAACTAATACTGGTATTGCATTATTTGCAGAAATGGCTAATATTGATGCAATGTATGTATTAGAAGGTACAATAACCTCATCTCCCTCACCAATACCATACCCTCTTATTATTAATTCTAAGGCGTCTAAAGCATTGGCAGTACCAATACAATGTTTGGTTCCGCAATAATCTGCAAACTCGCTCTCAAAAGCCTCAACTTCCTTCCCCAAAATATACCATCCTGAATCAAGGACACTTTGAATACCTCTGAGTAATTCATTCTGATGACGTAGATTAATTTGTTTTAAGTCTAGAAAAGGAATCATAATTTTTCACCTATTTTATTATTTATTAATTCATATTCTTTAAGACATTTTTTACACATCAAATTATCATCTAAATTTTCACCACAGTTGCAAATATATTTTTTAAATTTCGCTGGATTTCCGAACCACAAGGTATTATTAGGGACATCCTTTGTTAATACAGAACCGGCACCAATCATTGCATATTTTCCTATTCTTATTCCGGCAATTATTGTTGCGTTAGCACCAACAGATGCCCACTCTTCTATTATAGTTTCTTCAAATTTCTCAGGATATTGTTTTGATCGTGGCTTTAAATCATTTGTGAAGGTTACATTAGGTCCAATAAAAACGTTATCTTCAATCCGAACTCCATCCCAAATATAAACTCCTGACTTAACAGTTACATTATTACCAATTAGAACATCGTTTTCAATGAATGTATGATCATTTACATTACAATTACTTCCTATAACAGCCCCTGGAAGTACATGTGCGAATGCCCATATTCTTGTGTTTTCACCAATTTTAGAAGACTCTACTATAGCATTAGGATGTTTAAAATAACTCATTTTCCATACACCTCAACAAATAATTGATAATCTCGAATATAGTCTTCCGGGTCATATAAATGCGATGCTAATACTAATAGAACACTATCAGAAGAGAAATCATACATCTCGTGCCAATCATTTGGCTCCAAAAGCAAAATTTTAGTTGGCGAATCCAATATTACATCTTTTTTTCTACTTAAATTATCCAAGTATACACTACATTGGCCAGAAACACAGATTAATGCTTGTCTCGTTTTATAATGAGCATGGTATCCCCTTCTTACACCTGCTTTAGTTTCATATATATAAAATACTCTTTTTATTTCAAACGGTATCGTATTATGGGACTCTATAACAGAAAGAAGTCCTCTTTCGTCTCCTAATTTACCGTTATTAATTAGTTCACTTACTTGACTTTTCATGACCATCCTCCTAATTTACACAGCTCGCCTTGTCGTTGACAATAACTTTCTTAATAATATAAAAATAGCAACACTATATAAAATCGCTACAATAATACACAGAAGAATACAGTGAATTGTATAGTTTTGATGATACTTGAACCATTCTTCAGATAGTCCCAAGATAGGCTTATCAATGTAAATACCAAAAGAAACTTTTTTGAATATGAAAATATAATATAAACTTATCAATGCTATTATGGATGAAAGTGTACCTGAATAAAAGAATAATCTTGTTTTTATATGTTTAATATTAGATTCTCTAATATCTTTACAAAGATAACCAATACCAATCAATCCAAATATAATTAGGCAAGGTAAAACTGGTAGCATATACCTATCAACTGCAAAATTAGCTAAGCTATTAAATACAATATGTGATAAGTTAATTATGATAAAAATTAAAGCCAATAGTTTGTTTTTAATAGAAGTATTTGCCATAGGAATATACATTCCTCCAATAAGGGCAATTAGAGTAAAAAAATAAAATTTAGTCGTGCTTGGTAAATAGGGCAATATAGAATTGAAACGTATTTTTTCATTCAATGGTTGATAACCAAAATAATTAGGCTCTACCCTACTCAAGGAATTTTCGACAATTATTTTTTTATCGATCAAAAAAATATTGTTGCTTTTTTGATCATAATTTAAGTAAGATCCCCTTAGATCCGAATAAAAATTATTAGACATATCGTGCATATAAATTTTTTTAAATTCATGAAAAAAGTGAAATCCATAAGTTAACGGATGAGATAATATACCCTCTTTAAAAATTTCGTAAGCAAGTTTATCTTTTTCTCCAATATTTAAATTCATATTATGGTTATTAAGTCTCACCAATATTCCATCCGGACTATACCCCATAAATTTTGCTTGGTTAATTAATTCGCCATTATATTCATTGTTTACCTTTTCTACTGGTTCTTTAATGAGATCCTTATATTCCTGAAAGTTTGGTGAAGTGAAATCAACTAAATTACCTGCTGTTAACGTTAATCCTAAACCATTTATCGCAGTAGTACCGAAATAGTCAAATTTGTACCAGTTCCAACTATTCCATAAGGTAATAATTAGAACAATTGGAGATACATAAGCAATAGCTTTTTTCACAATTGTTTTAATTGAGTTTTTATTTACTGAACTTATTATCCATATAATGATTAAAGAAATTGCAATTAAATAGTATCCCGCAGGTCTAATCATTACAAGTAGCGCAACAAACATGCCCCAACGGAAAACATCTTTTAGTTCAATTTTGTCTTTCTCAACTGAAGTTATTAAATCTTTGACATATAATATTAAGACAAAAGTAAATAGTATTTCAGTTAGAACTGTATGCTCATAAATTAGAAAATGTGGCGAAAATAATATTAGCATCATACCAAAATATGCAAATAATTTATTAACAAATCTACGAATTAAATTGTACACTAGAATAGAAATGTAAATGCCTATTAAATTTTGTATTATTACTAAATAAAAAGATTTATAAGGAAAGTAAATATTTACTAAATAGATAAGCAATGCATATCCTGGTGTTCTTTCCAAATTAGTAGTAAAGACAGCATCTTTAGTTAGAGCCATAGCAGTACTAAGATAACCACTACTATCATTAAAGAAAAAGGCAAATGGAAAATCAAGATGAAGAATAAATCGAATACATATCCCTAGGAAAATTAATAAGAAAAATAACGGTCCGTATTCACTCATTCTAACTTGCTTAAATCTAGGTATTGACTTAACAATAAAGAAGGATATTAAAGCTGAAATGACAATTCTTAATATTATGTTTAAAAGTATATTAGAAGTTGAGCGATTGTTAAATTTATCATCTAATATTTTAAAATAATCTTTATCTGCCTCCAATTTATGCATATTATTATTAGTAACTATCTTTAAATTAGAAATTGTATTATTAGGTGTAAATTTTACATAGTTAATTTCTTCCTCAGGGAGTTGAAATGTGTATGGATGATCTATAGCTATTTTAGATTTGAATTCTTGATTTAATTGCACAGTACTTGGGTTATACAAATCCATTGTTTCATCTTGACCATCGATATTAATATTTACAAAACCGGAATAATCGTGTTTCAAAAAAGTAATGGCCAGTTTACTTTTATATAACAAATCAATTGAAGCTGTGGATAATTCTGTTTGAGCATAGGAAATTAGAGCTTGGTTATTGTTTCCCAAGTCTCTTATCTCCCATTGCCCCTTTAACTGCAATTGATTAAATGGAACATCTTTATCATCAATCTTTATACTTAAGATCCAAATCTCGCTTCCTTTAGAATTGGGATTTTTCTCTGTTTCATTTTGTATAGATATAGTATGTAAAATTTCTTTTTTTCCATACTCTGCTGGAAGGCTTATAGACTTTTCTTCATTAAAATTGTTGTCTTTGCTGTAATATAGTTTAATAAAATCAGCATCTTCTACTTTTATATTTGCTTCGATTGTTGACTTTATATAGCTAGAAAAATCATTACTGAAATAAATAATTAATGAATACATAGATATTATTATTGTCAAAAACAAACTCAAAATTATTCGATTTTTAAAAAACACAGTATTTCCTCCAATAATGAACTAACATTATATGATCATTCCTACTCTAACATTAGTTTTATCCCATCTCTCAAACTAATTTCTGGTTTCCAGTGTAATGCGTATGTGAACTTTGTAATATCTAAGACATTGGTCTTTACATCAATACTTCTTGGATCTAAAAATTTAATCTTAGGCGTCTTATTTAATTCATCAGATATGACTTTAATAATATCAATTAAAGTTGAACCTTGTCCTGAGCCTAAGTTTAGAATTTTATGCCTTCCATTATATTGAGGAAGTAACGACAAAGCATGGACTACATCATCAATATAAATATAATCTCTAGTAGTCAATCCATCTCCCCAAATCTGAATTTCTTCATTTTGTGAAATTTTACGTATAAATATAGGAATTGCTCCTTGCCCATTTTTACCGTTTTGCCCTTTACCGTATGGATTACTCAATCGAATAATTTGATAGTCTATTCCATACTCATGATAGTAGTAATATAGATATTTTTCTATTGTAAGTTTCTGTATGCCATATGAACAAATTGGATTTGTAGGGTGTTCTTCTGGTATTGCATCCATATTAGAATGTCCGTATATAGTCCCTCCAGAAGATAAAAAGATAATTTTTTTTACGTTTGTTTGCCTCATATCTTCCAGCAAACGCAAAGTAGAACATACATTTGTATTGATATCAAAAATTTTATCAATATTTGAGGTTGCGGGAACAGTTGTACTAATAAAATGAAACACAATATCTATGTCTTGTAGAAATGGCTTAAAGTCTTGAACTTTTGTATAATCAGCTTCTATTAGTTCTAATTTCAGGCTATTAATATCCATTGGTTTGATGGTTCTATCCATTATTCTAATATGATAGCCTTGCCCCAGTAGATTCCGGGTCAACTTAGAACCAATGAACCCAGTCCCACCAAGTATTAGCAAATTCACTGAGCATCCATCCTTTTTATAGAATCAAAAGTTTATTTAAATATCTTATTCAACTTCATCTTGAAAAAAGTTTTAATGAATCTATTTCCCCATTTAGAATTAGCCACCCTCATAAGCTCAAACTTAACTACATTATCAGTATGAAATTCAGCTGCTTGAGGTTGACCTGATGAATATTCAACAGTTGGATGAGAAAATGTGGGGTTATTCCATAGATACCCTGGCCCATTCGCCACAATTAAATTATAAATTTCCAAGCCAAAATTCTCATACAATTTGGGATGGTGCAAAGATAATTGATCTAATAAATAAGTAATCATTTCCCTGTTAAACTGTCTAGACATCGATTCCGGCCTTACTCGATATTGGACTAAGGCTTCTGGTATACTAATCCCGGAACAACCATTTTCACACATCGTGACCCAACCTTCATAGTCTTCCAGTCCATATTCCATAATAGTTCGGTTCCAACCAAAGTTAATGAAATCTTCTCTTCTAACAACTACAAATGCCGTCAGCATATTCATACCTAATAAATATGGAAATTCAGTGTTAAAAGTTGGCCATATTCCTGTTCTTGCACCAAAAAACTCTACCCAGCTATAAACGAATGAGATGTTTGGATAATTGTTTAATAAATCAATCGCTTTATTATAAAAGTTTGGTTTTATTAGATCATCTGCATCTAAAAAGGCTAGATACTCTCCTTTGGCATGAATAGAGCCAACATTACGTGCATTGGCAAGGCCGCGGTTTTCAATATTTATTATCCGAATTCGCGGATTTTCTGATTTCTCAATCTCATCCAACACTTTAATAGATCTTTGATCTGTTGATCCATCATTGATAATTATAATTTCGAAGTTATTATATGTTGTATTAAGAGCACTATCTAATGTTTCTAAGATATAATCTGCTAAATTATAGAATGGAATAATAATAGATAAGAGCCCTTTTTCACTTTGTACTTTTTTTGTAGTTTGCGCTTTTAAAGGTATTGATTGGCTTATTGGGTATAAGGATTTCTTTTCTTGTCCCATTACTTGGTTATAAAACTTAATACGATTTTCATAATTAGTTTCTAAATCACACAAATACTTAATTCGCTGATATCCATTCTGTCCTATTATAGCTAACTCATTATTTCCAAGTTGTAATTGTTGTAAAATTTTCGATTCAAAATCATTCTCCAACTCCCAATCAAAAATATATCCATTTACCCCATGGATTTCTACCATTTCCGATTGGCCTCCACTTTGGGATACAATTACTGGAATGCCTGTACTCATTGCAATGATGCAATTATATGGATAGTTTTCATATAATGATGGAATTACTGCAATTTTAGCATTTTTAAGTTCATCATTTAGTTGATGCGGTGGCACAGTATCTTTAAAATATAATTTACCTTCTTTAATCCACCGGTCATATTTCTTTTTTAACCATTCGCCCAATTTAGTTGCTCTAGGATGAAAATATGTATCACCGCCAAGAATAGTTAAGGAATAGGAATAGCCTTGGAGCCATAATTTCTCCATGCCCTTTATTAATTGTATAATACCTTTCCTGTACTCACTCCTACCTAAATATAATATATCTGTTTTGTGAGTATCATTAGAGTTCCATACAGTTTCACCAACAATAAAAGGTAATGGGATAACTTTGATTTCTTGTTTTGGAGCGTAAGGCAGTATTTGTTTTTTTAAAAATTCGCTTTGTGTTACAATTGCATCCGCGGCATTTATACAGAACTTTTCCATTTGACCGATCCAATAAGTGGGAAATTCGTATCTTGGCAATTGATTAATTCTTGCTAATTCAAATGTTGGAGTATGTAGATGAATAACAATTTTTGTATTAGTAAGTCTTGGATCCATTAGATATTTTTTTTGCAGGAGATAATATCCAATTGCATTGTAGTCTTGAATCTCTATCACATCTGGAGATTCACCATCTTTGTCTATTAAGTCCAAAGTCTCTTCTGCATATTGATATGCTAAAGCGGCCCAATATCCTAAGCACTGATATTGGGCTCCTATCATATGTTGAAAACGTACTATCCTAAGATTTCTCCTTGGATATTCCATTGAGTATCTATTCGAATCTCGCACAATTACTGTCACGTCATGATCTTTTTTTGAAAACATTGTAGCTGCTTGCTCAATATACATTGAAATTCCACCACCAAAATCTGGTGGATATTCACTTGTTAAGTACCAAATTTTCATTATAATTTCTTCCCTTTCCTCCAAGTCATAAGCTGCTTAATTAAGAATTTTTTATTCTTTAACAATCCGATAACCTTTTCCAGTTCTAAATTGTTGAACTCCAATTGTTGTTCTCTTTCTTCTGCTAATTTCCTTAGGTATCCTATTTCATTTTGTTGATCTTCTCTAATTTTGTTTGATTCAATTTCATATTGTTGAAATTTCTCTTCCCATTGTTGATTCATTCGCTGATTTTCTTCAATTAAATTTTGATTTTGGTTCTTTAATTCCTCATTTACTTTATTACCAAATTCCCATTCACTAAGAACTCTTTTGTTTTCTTCATTATATTTACTAGCTTCGTCAATCAGGAGTTTATTTGTTTCTGCTAGCTTGTTCCATTCTTTAATTATTCGCTTATTTTCAGTAGAGAATTTCTTCATGCGATCAATATTTTTCAATGAAAAATGTTCTATAATATTTTCTTTATTATTCAAATTTTCATTTTTAAATTGTTCTAAGACACTTTCATAGTAATTTATGAGTGTCGGATAAATATTTGCTAAAGAGAAGTCTTTAGCACGTACTAATGATAAGGAACGGTACCGATCCCGTAAATTCTTATCTTCCAGTAGTACCGTTATTTTTTTATATAAATCAAAGTAATCACCATTATTAAATGAAATACCATAATTTTCATTGTCAATAATCTCCAACATTCCAGTATCGTTACTTACGATTACTGGAGAGCCCATTTGCATTGCTTCAACACAAACATTTCCGAAACCTTCAAATCTAGAAGGAAATACACTGACATAAGCATTTTTATAAAAATTAAATAAATCTTCCTGGGGCATAGGTGTCTTCCATATAAATTTTTCTTGTAATTCCTTTGGAATAAACTCAACCAGTTCCTCTTTCATCATTTTATTGCTGCGATGGTTTAGCATGTCTTGGCCGATTATTACAAAAGATATATCATCATTATTATTTCGCAAGTATTCGACGGCAGCCTTTACAAATAAATCTACGCCCTTTAATTCCTGTAAACGCCCTACATATAAAACATATTTTTGATTTACATTTAGTTCAAAAAGATTTATATATTCAGGCATATCGATTATGTTGTACAAAACTTGAATATCTGTCCTTTGTAATCGCTTAGCTACAGTATCTTTCATAAAATAGCTAATTGCACAAACAAATTCTGCATTATTTATCGTGTAATCTTCTTGTTGTGTTATTAAGTTCTCAGGCATTTCAACGTGGTTTGCAACATTGCATTCGTAAGTTGGTGCATGCAGTTTTACTATAAAAGGGACCTGATTAAACTCAAACCGATTTTTTTTATATAAAATCGAAAAAAAGGCTTCTCCAAAAAAATCAGAAAATTGAACAAGATTAATTTCATTCTCATCTATTAGTCTCTTTAGTTGATTGTAGACGCCAAATGAGTAAGCATAATTATAATCTTCAAATATAAGCTCTTTTTCCCCGATCTCTACTCCTAGTACCACAACATTTGTGTTATTATTTAAATCTCTATAATAATTAATTCTATTTTCTTCTGAAGTAATGACATATACTTTGTGGCCATACATAAGTAATGCTTTAATTAAATTATGAATATAAACTCCTATGCCCGCTTTTTGAAAGGGATATAACTCTCGAGAGACTAAGCATATATTCACATCAATCTACATCCTTTAAATTGATAATAATATCAATTATTTTTTGATTAGTACTAAATAAATCAACTGTTAGAACTACAACTTCATTTTTTACAATTTCGATTTTTCCACTCCACGGATGTGACAAGCACTTCAAAACCAAGGTATCGCCAACAATTTCAAACTGTAATTCCGCTCCGAATTCACTTGCGATCAAGCATTGACCTGTGGGGGAACTTTGATCCGCTCTAATTATCCATTTCTCATCTCTAATTACCTTTTTTAAATGAATGGCTGGAATCTCATTAGATGCAATATGGTATACCCATACTTCACTACCATTAGAATTTTTATTAGTATTATTTCCTGTTCTGACTTTTATTAATACTTTTTCGTTAGAAGGTGCATTCAAAATCATTTCTTCCCCTTTTTTTAGAGTTATTGTCAACTCTTGCTCACTTTCTGTTCTTTTTCCTTTCAAATAATCAAAATAATTAGACATTTCATTCAATTCTTGTTGGATTAGATTTAACTCATTATCAAATTCAGTTAACTTCAGCAGTTGGTTAGATATGATATTATTTCTCGATAGAAGCAACGTTGCAAATTCTCGTCCTAAATAATCCCTGAAAAGCCGTTTACGAATAATGGGATATTTATCGAAATCACTGACACACCATTCACTCTTATGCTCTTCATAAATATTTCCGTATAGGTCTCCTTGTTCCCAGTTATCG
This sequence comes from Paenibacillus violae, assembly GCF_032461945.1. Classification (NCBI taxonomy): domain Bacteria; kingdom Bacillati; phylum Bacillota; class Bacilli; order Caryophanales; family Paenibacillaceae; genus Paenibacillus; species Paenibacillus violae. The sequence continues at coordinate 67,718 of NZ_JAWCUD010000008.1, read as the reverse complement.
CCTAGTGGTATATTAATCATTACATAATCAGATAAATCTAACGCAATGTCCAACAACTTATTTCCTTCATCTTTATAGAAATGTTCCAATACATCACCAAAAATAATTAAATTATATGTATCTTTACACTTCCTAAAGAAATCACTCGCATCTATTTCCCATATTTTTGTATAAAAATATTTATGATATTCATCGATATTTTTAGAAAATGCTTCTATCCCTTCTATTTTAGTCTTCCATGCAGCTCTTTCAATACGCCCATCCCAAACATCTAAAAATTCTCTACTTGAGATTCCCCATCTACCAAAACCTACTCCTACATCTAAAATAGATTCTGGTTTAATTCGCTTAATGAGATCGATGCAATAAGATACATTCTGCCAATTAGATGTCCCCATCAGTTTTCCCCTTACTTAAATATATCAAACTTAATATCATAGTTCTGATAGTACATGTACCAAACAGGACGTTTTGGATTGTAAACACTTTTAAAAGTATAGGCTAAATCTACATGATCTAAGATAACTATATCCGCGGTATCTTTTGTATCGTTAATAGTTACACCAACACTAAAGGTCATATCATGTTTTAGCAAATTTGGAGCCTTAAAAATCACCTTTAGTTTCTCTCTCTCCTTTATCGTTGGAAATACAATACTCTCTTCAAATGTGGTTGTGCCTGTGACATCAATACCATTTTTATCTCGAATTCGAATACAGCAATTTAGATTATTTATTTGCTTATGAGCATGCAAATCAATTGCGATACTCATTATTTCACCAAACTCAAAATGGTCTGCTTCTGACCCTTGCTCATTTAGCATCGAAACTTTTTTTATGCGAATATCTCCAGTACCATATCGTAGTTTTTCATATTTATTTATATCACTATCCTTAGTTTCTTCTTGCATTGGAATATCAGTTTCTAAAGTTCCATTTATTATGTCTGAATCAAGGCTATCTAATGCTGTCTGATTCAGAGAGTTGATTTCCTCAGCCTCTGCAGTATAAATTTTTTTTCTTGTATCCATTAAATAAATATCCGTAATCTCGATGGCGTTTCCATCTGCCTTTATTTTGCCATGTTCAAGATAGATACAGCGACTACACAGACTCTTTATTGCAAATGTATCGTGACTAACAAAAATGACTGTAACTCCTCGGTCTATCAATTCCTTCATTTTAATCATACACTTATGTTGAAATCCCATGTCCCCTACAGATAAGGCTTCATCTACTATTAATAGATTAGGATCAATATTTATTGCAACTGAGAACGCAAGTCTTGCGTACATACCACTAGAATAAGTTTTTACTGGCTGATGTATAAAATCCCCTAAATCTGCAAACTCAATAATTTCATCAATCTTTGTGTGCATTTCTTTTTTGGTAATCCCCATAATCATGCCATACGTATAAATATTTTCAATCCCACTATATTCAGGATTAAATCCAGCTCCTAATTCTAAAATTGCGGAAACTCTCCCATATACTTTTACATCACCGGTACTTGGTTGAACTATTCCTGTTATTATTTTTAATAAAGTTGATTTTCCTGATCCATTTTTTCCAATAATACCTACATTTTCCCCTTTAGAAATAGAAAAATTAATATTTTCAAGCGCACTAAAATCACTATGATAATTTTTATTTCTAAAGCTTAATGCTTCCTTTAATCTGTCATTAGGTTGCTTATATAATTTATACTTTTTAGAAACATTAGTGACTCTAACAATTTCAGTACCCATATATCCCCCTTTTTATAAAACATCAGAAAAATGAGGCTTAAGTTTTTTAAATATTAACCTGCCTAAAAGAAAGATTATACCTGTTACAATCCAAAAATAAAGAGTGCTTATGGGTCTTTCCCAAAACCAAATCTTATTAATTAATGCATCTCTATAGCCTTGTACAATATAATATGAAGGGTTCATTTTAAAGAAATACTGCCATGTAGAAGGTAATATATTTTGATTCCAGACGATAGGGGTCAACCAAAAACCAAATTGCAATATAACTGTGATCACTTGACCTACATCTTTTGAAAAAGGTACAAGAGACGATGTTAAATATGATAATCCTAACGCAAGGATAAAAATACACATTGAATAGTAAACAATCTGTATACTATGTAATGATATTGGCATTTGCACTGCCAAACAAATAATCAATAATAAAATAATAAAAAACAAATGGAGAATTGTTGCTACAACTATTTTTATTAGAGGTAATATATTTATATTAAACATTACTTTTTTTACTATATAACTATACTCAACAACGCTCATTGTCCCAGCAATCAATGATTCTGAAAAATAAAACCAAGGAATAATCCCACAAATAAACCAGACGATAAAAGGAACATTCTCCACTGGTGTTGTTCTAAATCCTATTTGAAATACAAACCAATAAATTACTATCGTTAATAATGGCTGTATAAATGCCCATGTAATTCCTAGATAAGAACCTGCATATTTATTTTTAAAATCATTTTTCGCCATACTAATAATGGTATTCTTAGAATGATATAGCTCTTTAAATAACTCCATTGATCCTCCAATAGTAAATGTCTATGCACTAATAGTTTGTCTATCACACAACAACTGCCTGTGAAGAATTCTTATTTAAGCTCTCATCCTTATCTTGCAATAATCTCATTAAATATTGCCCATAATGTGTTTTCATCAACGGTTGAGCTAATGTTTTCATTTTTTCATTATTAATCCACCCATTGCGATAAGCAATTTCTTCAATACACGCAATAAATGTCCCTTGTCTTTTTTGCACTGCAGCTACAAAGTTAGATGCATCTAACATTGAATCATGAGTTCCTGTATCTAACCATGCCATTCCTCTTCCTAAAATAGTAACTTTCAATTTTTCTTCTTCCATGTACATACGATTTAAATCAGTTATCTCAATCTCTCCACGTTCAGACTTTTCTAAGCTTTTAGCTTTCTCAATCACCGTATTATCATAAAAATATAGTCCTGGGATTGCATAATTAGACTTTGGTTGTAATGGTTTTTCTTCAATAGAGAGCACATTACCCTCATTATCAAATTCCACTACTCCATAAGCCTTGGGGTCTTGTACATAGTATCCAAAAATGCAAGCTCCTTCATTCAGAGAAGCAGATATTTTCAATTGATTTGTAAATCCATGCCCCCAGAAGATATTATCTCCGAGAACCATAGCCACTTGTTCTTCACCAATGAAATGCTCTCCAATAATAAATGCCTCTGCTAGTCCATTAGGTGCATGTTGAATCAAATATTGGAGTTTCATGCCAATATCAGAACCGTCTCCTAATAATTCTTTAAATCCTGGTAAATCTCGTTCAGTCGAAATAATAAGTACTTCTCTTATTCCTGCTAGCATCAGTACCGACAATGGATAGTAAATCATTGGTTTATCATAAATAGGCACCATCTGTTTTGAGGTTGCTTTAGTCACAGGGTACAGTCTAGTACCTGAACCCCCAGCTAAAATTATTCCTTTCATTCTACCTCTCTCCTTATACCTAGAAATAATAATTATCATTTGGAAACTCTCTTCCATCTATGCTAAAATGAAGTCGAACTTTAGCGAAGAAGGAGACTATTTTCTCATGAGTGCAAGTAAGAATGCCTACGCGGCGTCGCGTGCAAAAGCGAATGGTACGATAACGACAGAGAAGAGCTCTGTTATCTTTTGGATTTTAATTGTGTTTACGGGCTTATTCATGTTCTGGGCGCCGTTTCAGCGGGCGTTGTTTAACGGAGGGACGTATGATTTCGAGCGCTCGATCTACTCGGCTTCGGTGTGGTCCTCCATCATTATGCTGCTGACTGCAATCCTGGCTTTCTTTGTTTTCAAGCTTAAGGATCGGAAAGATGTATTAACGATTCTAGTACTCATTATGCCTCTTACTTATGTCATTTCTTTGTCGAACTCGGCCTCACACTATTTGGCAACCAATATGGTCTATATCCAAATGCTGTATGCAACCTTCTTCATTTTAGGTGTATTTCTGACAAAAAACAAGCTTGGTGTGTCGATAGTTGCAAGTTTATTGATGATATCGGGATATTTCATTGTTTTATTCGGACTTTTGTACTGGCTCGGCAATGGAAGCTTTGCAGGGCACCTGGTTGGCTGGTTCGCATTTATGGATTCAGGATCTAATTTATACCGCGATGCGATCATGACAGACTCGAACGGTTTGCGTCTAACTTCCGTTTTCCAATACGCGAATACATACGCGGCTTTTTTAATTACTTTGTCACTTGGAGCGTTGTTCTTCATAGTGAAGTCTCGCAAATGGCAAACGGTTCTCCCGCATGCATTCTTGCTGGTGCCGATCCTTGTTTCTTTCTGGTTGACGCTGTCCCGCGGTGCGATTGTGGTTATTCCGGTTGTTTTCTTGATTATGTTGTTCTTCTTTTCGATCAGCAGACAGATTCTTGCTCTCCTTCAGTTCGGACTAGCTTTCCTAACGTCTATCTTGATTCTTCAAAAAGTAACGGATATCGGAATCGGCTTACAAAAGCAGCCTAATGCTTCTGAATCATGGCACGGCTGGTCAATTCTGCTCATTGCTTCTGTAGTTTTCACTATGGTTGCTATCGTTATACAGCTCTTCGTAGCTCCATGGTTAGAGCGGATTACCGCTCGTTTTGACGCAAAAAAATATGCTACTTTCATTCTTCCGGTAGCGGCTATCATTGTTGGTGTTCTAGGTGCCATTCTAATCCTAAGTGATACTGGCTTCAAAAACATTCTTCCTGACAATGTAAAAACTCGGATTGAAAATATTAACTTCCAACAACACAGCGTTCTAGAACGTGGAACGTTCTACAAAGACGCAATCAAACTTTGGACGGATTATCCGATCATTGGTGCCGGCGGTGGAGCTTGGGCTTCTTTATATGAGAAGTATCAAAACAATCCATACACAAGCCGACAGGCTCATAACTTCGCTCTTCAATATCTAGTCGAGACCGGAGCGCTCGGATTCCTTGCATTCGTAGGTTTCGTAATAGCAGTCATGGTGTTCTACATACGAAGCTACATCAAAAGTTCACAGGAGAAACGAGATCTCCACTTCCTGTTTTTCATTGTAACGATTTCACTCTTGGTCCACAGTATGATTGACTTCGATTTGAGTTATGTGTACTTGGGCGCTATTCTGTTCATTGCTCTTGGCGGACTGCTTAGTAACACGTCTTCTGCACCACTTCGTTTTAAAAACGATTCTGCAGTGATTCACAAATCATTCCCGGCGCTGCTGGCTATCTTGTCGCTTGTGATGTTCTACATCTCGGTTCAGCTCCTCTCGGCAAATGGTTCTTATAAAGAAACGCTTGCGGTTATCAAAACTAGTCAAGATTACAATCAAATTATTCAACCATTAGACAAAGCAATCTCTCTACACCCTGCGCATCCGGATTATTTGCTAACGGGCCAAGTCAGCAGAATCGGAATTCTGCTTCAGGTCTATAATCAAGTGCAGAAAGAAGATCCAACAAAAGCGGAGCCTTTTTTCAATCAAGCCCAAGATCTAATGAATCAGCTGTTGAAAAAAGAGCCGCATAACCGCGCGGTGGCCATGCAGCAGCTTAATATGCTTCTAATAAAAGGCAAGCACGAAGAGGCGCTAAACTGGTCGAATTCTCAGATTATAAATTACCCTTGGTACACGGAGATGTACGAAAAAAGCATATCGCTAAATATCGATCTTGCGAATCAAGCAAGTGAAAAAAACAATACGCAGGAATACAATAAAAGACTTGATGATGCTCTTGCTACTTACAAAGAAGTTCTAGCTCGTGTTGATTCCCTGAAAAACCTGCCTAAAGAGCAGGCACAAGGTCGTCCTTTTGCCGTAACACCAAATATGGCATTGAATGTCGGTCAGATCAGCTATATGCGTGGAGATTACGTTGGTTCATCTTCAACGATTCAACCTTATATAACAGATAATCTCGATGACCAACCGAACCGTACTCTGATCCGATGGTATTTGGCTGCTTTACAGAAACAAGGCAAGAACGATCAAGCCCTTCAGGATAAATTAATTGCAAAAGATCCTGCTGAGAAGCAAAACATTGAAGCGATTGTTACTGCAAGCTTTCCAAAATAGTAAAAAGGCTGTCTCAAAGGTCTAATAGATCTGAGAGATAGCCTTTTTTGTATCCGTTATTTCTCCACCCACTCCCGGCGAAGCGCAAACAGCTCCCGCAGCTCACTCGTCGACATCTCGGTGACCCAGCTCTCGCCGGTGCCGACGATTTGATCGCTGAGGCCTCTTTTGCGTTCGATCATCTCATCAATACGCTCCTCGAGCGTGCCCAGCGTGATGAACTTGTGCACCTGCACATCGCGGCTCTGGCCGATGCGAAAGGCGCGGTCCGTGGCCTGGTTTTCCACGGCGGGATTCCACCAGCGGTCGTAGTGGAAAACATGGTTCGCCGCGGTGAGGTTTAAACCGGTTCCTCCTGCTTTCAGCGAGAGGATGAAGATCCTGCAGCGCTCCGCCTCCGGGAGCGCGTCGTCCTGGAAGCGCGCGATCATCTCATCGCGCTTCGCCTTCGCCACGGCCCCGTGCAAAAACTGCACGGGTTCCCCCCGCTCCTGCGCGATCACGCGCTGCAGGAGGTGGCCCATCTCGACGAACTGGGTGAAGATGAGGCAGCCGCCTCCTTCGCTTCTTAGTTCGTCGATCATTTCAAGCAGGCGCTCCAGCTTCGCTGAGCGCACACCTCTCCCGGGGGCTACCCCGGCCCCCGCACGATCTCCTTCCTTCAAAAACAAAGAAGGATGATCGCAAATCTGCTTCAGCTTCGTCAATGAAGCCAGAATAAGCCCTTTCTTTTCCATTACGGAGAGACTATCGATTCTCTCCATCAATGTTTGCACGACATTCTCGTAGAGTGCACCCTGCTCGGGAGTCAAAGCCACATAAGCTTTGGACTCCACTTTCTCGGGCAAACTCAACTGAATGGCCGGGTCCTTTTTGACTCGCCTTAGTATGAACGGGCGGATCAAGCGCTGAACGCGTGAAGTCAGCCCCGGCGCTCCGTCGGTGCTTTTTTCAATAGGTCCCACGTAATGATGATTGAAATGGCGTAATGTACCGAGATACCCTGGATTAATAAAATCAAAAATCGACCAAAGCTCGGTCAACCGATTCTCAAGCGGTGTACCTGTCAACGCGATTCGGTGGCTGGCATCCAGACCCCGAATGGCTTGAGATTGCTTGGTATAAGCGTTTTTGATATTTTGTGCTTCGTCCAAACAAAGCGTGTTCCAAGTCATGCTCGCTAATTCCTCTTCATCCAACAGAGCGATATTGTAAGAGGTTATAACAAGGTCGGCGCCTGCCACAGAAGCTTCGAACGCCTCACCCTTTGCGCGCTGCGCACCGTAGTGGAGATGAATGTTGAGAGACGGCGCGAAACGCTCAAGTTCCTTTTGCCAATTGCCGAGCACGGAGGTTGGACAAATCAGCAGGGACGGAGCCGTATTCGAAATAGGTTGTAACTCACCCTTCACAGCCAGCAAATAAGCAATAAACTGCACCGTCTTCCCAAGTCCCATATCATCCGCCAGGCACCCTCCCAGACCAATTCCCCGCAGAAAAAGGAGCCACGACACCCCTTCCTCCTGATAAGGCCTCAGATCAGCTTCCAAGCCGTCAATCTGAACAAAAGGCAGTGATTCTCGCTGATTAAGCTTCCTCAGCAAGCTTCGTAAAGAGCCGTTAAGTTCAATATTAATTTTGAACTCTTCCTTCCGCTCACTGGTGGAAGGGGCAAGCTGCGTAGGTTCGTCCGTAAGCTGCATCTCCAAAACATCCAGAAGGGAGAACCCTTTGCGCTTCTCTCTCTGCCGCATAGCCGCTTTCATCTGCTCTAAGTCGGCAGGATTCAGCTGCACCCATCTGCCGCGAATATAGATCAGCCTTTTTTTCTGCTCGGCAATCTGGTGGAATTCTTCCTCAGATAGATCGATACTTCCTAAAGCCACTCGCCAGTCGAACTGGATGATGTGGTCCATGCCAAACATCGGCCTGCGCGAAGTACCAACAGAGCTGCGCACTTTCGCTCGCAGCTGAGGCCGCGCACGGCTGAGCTCCCCCCACCATGAAGGCAGGAAAACCGAAATTCCGGCAGCAGCAAGCAGCAAGCTTGATTCCGTAAGAAACTCCCATGCCTGATCGTCCGATAACTGCTCTACGATTTTCCCCTTCTGAAACTCACTTTCAAGCTGTGGCAAAATACGCAGCACCCGATTCGTTTGATCCTGGATGCTGGCATCCATGCCATCCTGCCATGCCTCAGGTACTCTCCCCACCAAAATAGTCCCCGTCGTGCTGAATTCCACGAAATGATTAGCATCCTTACGATCCTGCGCGATGAACCTTAGACGCCAGTCCGCTCCGTTATCTCTGGCAGTCGTTGTCCCATCTACGTACGTTTCCGCATATGGCTCTACGAGCTGTACACAGATTCGATAAGGTTTACCGTCCTGCTTCCAACCGATGGCCAGCAGCCAATCATTCTCTTGCATCCAGCCTACTTCGGAAGATGGACCCTCTCGCAATAGAGGATTCCCTTCCGACAGGCGCCTCCATGCCGTACCGATCTCCGAATCAGGCGCTTCTTTCATCATTTCCAAGGCTGCCGCATGGAACCAATCGAGCCAGAAGCCCTCATCCTGCCACCCTTTGTATAGCTGCTCAAGCTCTCCCAGCTTCACCCCTGGCAACTTCGGCTTCCACCCCATGCCGCCCTGAAGCCAATGCCGGAAAGACGGCATGTACCACCCCTCATCTAGCGCCTCTTTAAATAGAGCAGCCCCTTTTTTCATCAAAAGCACATCTGCATCCCAGGATAATTTCCCATGCAATAATGTACCCGGATTAGCCAAATAGTCCAATGCCATATAAGGTGTCAAGACCAAGGCCTCGCCGTACCCCGTTCGAATGCTTTCAAGCTGCGTGCCGTAAAAAGAACCTTCATGCCAAGCAAATAGCAGCTTTCGCAGCGCATAGCCAGGAACTTCGTTGGCCTGTTCTGTCTCTCCATAGAAGGCAAAACTCCCTGTAGGGAGCTTTTGCACGCGAATATGTATCTGTGACAAGCTGATCATAGCAGTAGCTTCCCTTTCCTTAACTCCTCTTGAAATGCGCGGTACCGCGAATACTGTTTAATAAGCTGCAGCAAATATGCTTCAAATCTAGGCGTTTGGTTCAGCTTTTTGTAGGCAGCGGCCAGCTTTTTGAGGAGCTTGACCCCTTGTTTATACGATTCGCGATTTTTAACCTGGAGGATTTCATCAATTGCATAATGATACAGCGGCAGCAGCGCGCGAACATCAGCTTTCTCAACTATTTTCAGATGATTAGCATCAATATCAAGGGGAGATACGCTTAACCAAAGCATCAAATCTGCCCATGCCCGATACTCCTCTTTTCCCAGTAAAAAGCGAGCGTAATGCCGATAACTGCCAGGAAGCTGCCCTACCATGGCTCTCCTGTACTCTTCATCTATGCCAGTGCCCGCTGCCGCCTCTTCCCACAAATCAAAATACTCAGCCGCCTCATACGTCACTTCCTTGCGAATTGCTGGACCTAGCCATCTGAGCCACTTTAATAATCGATCTCGCTGTCCCTCCTTAATAAAAGTTCTCAGATAACCAAACCAATCCCCTGGCTCGATCACATCAGTTCCCGTCAGGACGCGATCCCAAGCATTTTCGTCCTCACCAGACAACATATCGAAATGTGCTAAAGCGATAACCGCAGTTTCACGCTCCGCTTGACTTCTTCCTCTATCGCCTGCAAGCTTCCGCAATCTTATAAGCTCGTCCGTTACAAGCTCTTTTTCATACAATAAACCAGACCACAGCTGTTTACTGATCTCAAACCATTTCCCTCTGGATTCCCCTGATTCCTTGGAAACTTGTGCAGCCACGTAGGCCGCAAGCTCCTTCAAATGCTCTGGATACCTTTCCTGGGCATGCTCCATATCAATATTACGCAAAACAGTTGTCAGTTGTCCCTGACTGTGCTTCGTAATTTTAGAAAAAAAGTAACCTGCATTATAAAAGAAATCATACATGCCTGACTTCGCATCCGCCAAAGCATCACAGAGCTGAGTTAAGTACAGTACAACTTGAATATCATAGATACCCCTGATCGTTAACTCCCAATCGTCCGCAAACTGATTGAGCTGACCCCACGCTCGCATATATAATTCCTCGACGCTAAAAGCGTTATATACTTTGGCATTCGCATATTGCTTATCGAAGTAAAGGATCCATTCCGCGCACGTTCCTGTCTCCTTCGGAGTGCTTACCGGACCCCGGGCCGTTAAATCAAATTGTGGTTTAGCATCTAATTCTTGCATGCCCGACCCTCCCTCGCTCAAAAAAGCTATCTATTCATTATACAGGAAAAGGGGCCATCGATAAAAAAACCCTAGCTGGAATCTTCTCAGATTCCTACTAGGGAGTCACCACTATTTGTCGCGCAACATGCCTTGGTGCGGATGCGGGTGAGTACCGCAATACTCATCTGTCTCTTCATACGTACACACATGCTCATAAACAGGTACACAATGATGTCTATTTACGATTTGAATCGGGTGAATAACTTGAACTTTTTGCGGGTGATAGAAATCTCTAACGATTCTTTCTGGACTTGTCATTATAGGGTCAGCTGGGGGACACTGAAATTGTTTTCCTTGGCTAGTTTGATTCGGTTGATACGCCATTGATTAAGTCAACTCCTCTTTAGGTTTGAGATAGTATACGTCCATGCCTAGTCCAAAGAATGTACCAATGCCTAGTTTTTCAATAATTAGGCTCATTTTCTGCAGGCCAAGCAGGTAGATGTCCAATCAGAACGAAAAATGACAGGCTCTCTGCCGTTTTCACCATTTCCTTCTCCCATTTGGCGCTTATTTTTGTTACAATTAAGAAATCAGTCCTATTCGATGGAAACATCCCCATCCCGTGCATACAGGAATCCTATACTTTAGAAGGAGAGGGAGTAAGATGAATACTACAACTTTTAGAAATTTCTCGGAAACTCGACATCTAACTTACTCTCACACCTTTGACTATTCAGAAATGAATTTTAATCATAAGCTATGGTCTTACTTCCCTTATAAACAAATTGAGAGCCGCCTACTCTCCTGGGCGGAAGCAGCTCAAGGAGAATATTTCCGTCAACCCACAAGTTGGAAGCTCACGGGCGGAGATCTGATTGTACAGTTGCCTTCTTTACCGGATGGCTTTGTGCCTTTTTCGCAATTGGAGCATGAGCAGCTAAGCGATGAATCCAAAGCGAAACTTCTTATCCCCCTTTGTAGAGCGCTTTCAATTTTACACAATAAACAGTTTTATATGGGCTTTCTCTCGCAGGACATGCTATTTTTTCACCCAAAAACACTAACCATTCTAGTTGATGTCCAACCATTCCCCTCCGCCATTGAGTTTATCAATCACTTGCTGACGGACTATCCTTACAGATTGTTTCCACGTTATGCGAGAAGGTTTCTTTTATCACGCGTTGCTGATTTTGAATCTATCCATCTGCTGCTGGAGTCGATGTACAACGGCCTTGTACCTGCAGCTTTGCAACCTCTTTCTGAACGGCTTCATACTAAGCCTGAATCCTTTCTATTCGCTGATGAGATTGCTGCAGCCTTGCTTGATTATTTACAGCTTCCAGCAGAGCCGCAACCTGATACAACTATCCAAATCAGCTCAAAATTGCTGCATCCAGCCGCTTCTCCCATCACACTTGACCAGCAGGAGCGTTTTCGTGATTTTTTGAAATCAAATGAGGATCGACTGCTAGGTCTCATCTGCGAAGATGAGGCTATTCGTTTCGATTTGTACGCCCATCACATTAATGAAGTCATTGAAAAGGGATATTATTTCAAAATCGTTTCGCAAGAGCTTCCCTATTCCACCTTGCGTGAAGTGGTTTCCAGAACGCTGCACAGAGCTTACGATATTCTGCCGGAGTCCATTACGATGCTGCGAAACTTGGCGCGGAAATTTGACCAACTGCTCAAAAAACACTATGAAGGCGACGACATCCTTTATCTGCTGACAGAGTGGCTGCATCAATTTTTCATGTCGGTTATTCCGCTATTTCCCATTCAAAACTTTGTGTTCACCTTTGAAAACTGCGAGCACTTTGATGAAGATTCCCAGCTTATTCTTCTGAACTTCTGGAGAGAGCATGGCCATGAGATGAATTGCCTGAACTTCATTTTCAGCGGTAGCCGTGTTCCTGCCCAGTTTACAGAAGTGCCTTTCCAAGTCCTTAACATCCATCTTTCGGACCCTGCCATCTATGAGCAGTTGCTCGCTTCGCAGTTTGGACGTGCAGATGAAACTTTAGTCAACCAGCTAAAAAACTGGCTATACGAATATAGAATAAACGCAAGCCACTGCCGCATTATTTTGGAAGAGCTTGCGCAGTCTCACAGCATTCAGATCACTCGAAACGGTTGGAAACCAACGACCCGATTTCATTTGGATTATGAGCAATTGAATCCTCTCCGCCTTATTGCGAAGCGTATCGCTGTTCTGGATCAGAAGGACTTAGAGCTTATGAGGCTGCTATGCTGTCTGCCTATGCCGGTCCATGCTGCTTCCCTCTTTACCGCAAATCGACTGGATGCAGGCAATATTCTACTTTCGGTGACCAGGCTTGCAGAGCTCGGACTTATGCATGTTAGCCGCAATGACAGTCTTTTTATTTCGAATGATATTATCGGGCTGGTCCTGCAACAGCTACCTGAGGACAAGCTTGCGTCCTATTACCAAACAGCACTGAAATATCTATACAGGTACCGGCCATTCGCATTGCCTCAGTTGATCACGCTGTCATGTCAAGCAGGAGAATACAAGGTCGAATATTATTTGCTTTTAAAATATTACAGACAGATTCGCACCTTGCTCTCTTACAGCCAAAAGGTCGAAATCTTAGAGCGTATCAAATATTTATATGAAAAACTGGAAAGGCCTTACCTTGTTTTCCTGGATCGATTGCTCAGCCGCATGTATCATCTGCTCAACCAGTTCGCGCTATCCGAACAGTTGGCTTTAACCGTCTATGAACGAACAGGAACTATATCCGATCGCTTTGGTTGGTTGTCTATTCGCATCATTCAAAATAATGTGGACGTTTATCAGCTGCGCGAGGAGCTCTTCCCTTTCATTTTCGATGAGAAACAGCCGCTTACGGATCGGGTACGGGCAGCATTTTTGCTCAATACGAGTAATCTTTGCTTTCCGCTGCAGGATGAAGAAATGCATACCTTGCATAAATTCTATACTGAAGTTGTTTATCCACAACGTCATCTGCTTGCCCTGAGGCATTTTGCGGAGATTACGAATTACTATACGATTAATATGTTGATCCATTTTCCAGAAACGGAAGAATGGGCCTTATCGATTGCAGCCAAGCTTGAACCGTTACTGGATTCCTCACCGCATACGGATTTGATGCTGCGTCTTTATGATCTTTATTCGTATCAAAGCAACAATAAGATTATCAATACGTATGTCTATCGCGGAATTGAAGGCGCCAAGCGCTCAGGATACACGATTAAGGAGCAAGTTGGCCATCTGAATGCGATGGAGCTTTCTTTGAATCAAGGCGATATCGCCAGTTATTTGTACCATAAGGAACGTGTTCTGCAGGTCGACAAGCTGCGTCGCAAGGATTTGGCCGAAAATTATTTGACCAATCAACTTTTATTCGCTCTGGAGTGGGAAGAATGGGCGTTATTCCATCAGTTGGAGACAAGCCTCATTGAGCAGCAAATTACCGATTGGGGCCAGTCCCTGCTGGCCGTTTATCAGGGCTACGCCGCCTTTCGTCAGCATCTACCGGTTCACGTTCCCGACTCTCTTGAGAATGAGAATCACTCCGTTTTCCTTGAAGCACTGCATCAAACAGGATTGGGTAACACCTTGAGTGCTTGCCAGCTTTTTGAGCAGTTTATCTCTAAAAACAACGCTGGCCTTTACGCCGGCTGGGCTTATCGGGAAATGATTACGCTTCTGCTCAAACTGCATTCGGAAAGAGTGGACCACTGGTTTGACCAATTTGAAACCTACTTGAAACGATACGCCTATGATGTCTTTTGGCCTGATTATTACAGGCTTTCAGCGGAGAGGTCTATGGCCGAGGGCGACATTCAACCCGCCATGCTGTATTTGCGGCGCGCATTAAACGGCTATCAGATGATTCAAAAGGAAACGTGGCGCCCGTATCTGACAGCCTGCATGGAGCAAGCGATTGCCCCTTCATATGCACCAGCATCTCCGGCTATTTTGCAGGATGATTATGTGCAGAAAATGATGGCCGACCGCGAACAATGGCTGCTTCTTTCATTGGATTTGCAAATTATTATTGAACTGAGCGAGCAAGTAACGGAAACGCTGGATCTGTCCACAACCATGCAGAGACTGACAAAGGCCTTATTCGACTATTTCCCGGTCATTCAACTTTCAATTACGTACAAGCTGCTGCATTATAAGCAAAAGGTTTTCGTCACTGCCTCGGGATTGCGTGATCACGACGAATTGATCGCCTACCAAACGCGAAGCGAAGATCACTGCGTGCTCGTCTTCACCCTGTTTCAGCGTGGCGATCAGGCTATCACCTTGCAAGTTCATGTCGATGGCATGACCAAAACCAAACAGCAGCACATGGAACACTTCCTGTCCTTCATCAAACCGCACATCATTAACGTGCTTCTGCATCGCGAAATGGTCATTGATAACTTGACCGGCTTTTACTTGCGAGGTTATTTCATGGAGAAGCTGCGAGAAGAGTTTGAGCTTGCCAGCCGTTATCAGCTGGATCTCTCCGTGATCATGATCGATGTCGATAATTTCCGGAGAGTCAACGAATTCGGTCATCCGGAAGGGGACCGAGTGCTGCGGGAGATCGCTGATATTTTCCGGTTCAATTTAAGGAAAAGCGACATTGCCGGCCGATATGGCGGCGAGGAGCTTATTCTTATTTTACCGAAAACGGACGGCAAAGAAGCCCTCAAAATTGCCCATCAGCTGCGTGGCGAAATTGAGAAAGAGTTCGCCTACGGGCGTCCGTACACGATCACCGTCAGTGTCGGTGTCTCTTCCTTGGAGCTGTGCCAACCTAGCTCTATCGAGCAGCTTATTGAGCAGGCGGATACCGCTGAGATTACGGCGAAGCGGACGGGGAAGAACAAGGTGATTGCGGCTTGGGAGTTGTGAGCGGGTGGTGAGCTGTGGTGCGGTGATTGTAAGGCAGGGATTGCGGTACCACGCGGGTCGGTGCAGGAAGAAGTGGAGCGGTGTGGGGATTGCAGTGCGAGAGCACAATGCAGGGACTGCGGTACCGCGCGGAACGATGCAGGACGGAGCGGTGCGATGTTGTGCAGCACGGCTTGATACGGTGAGGCTAACGGACTGAGATGCCGCTATTCGCCACTTTTTGGCTCAATTTAGCATTTAACGGACTCAGCTGCCGCTATCGGGCATGTGATGCCCGTTTTCGCTCCAATCATCAGCGAATAACGTCTCTCCTGTCCGTTAACTCCTGAAAAACAGCCCAAAATGCACAAATTGCGGCCACTGTGTCCGTTAAAAAATGATCGACACTGCAAATGAGTGCCGATCATAAAAAAAGAGGCTCCTCAGATTCATCTGAGGAGCCTCTTCGAGCTAGCTTTGATGCAGAAGGGCTTCGCCCTTCTTACATCATGCCGCCCATTCCACCCATGCCGCCCATATCAGGCATGCCTGGTTTGTCTTTTTCTGGTTTATCAGCGATAACCGCTTCAGTTGTCAAGAACATAGCTGCTACGGAAGCTGCGTTTTGAAGTGCGGAACGCGTTACTTTCGCAGGGTCAACGATACCAGCTTCGAACATGTTTACCCATTGTCCGGATGCTGCGTTGTAGCCGATGCCTACTTTTTCGTTTTTCAAGCGCTCAACGATAACGGAGCCTTCTTGACCAGCGTTAGCTGCGATTGTGCGAACTGGTTCTTCCAGGGAGCGCAGGATGATGTTAACACCTGTTTGCTCGTCGCCGGAAGCTACTACTTTCGCTACTGCGTTGTATACGTTCACGAGAGCTGTACCACCACCGGAAACGATACCTTCTTCAACAGCTGCGCGAGTCGCGTTCAGAGCATCTTCAATGCGAAGTTTGCGCTCTTTCAGTTCTGTTTCAGTCGCTGCGCCAACTTTGATTACTGCTACACCGCCGGAAAGCTTAGCCAAACGCTCTTGCAGTTTTTCTTTATCGAAATCGGAAGTTGTTTCTTCCAGTTGGGAACGAATTTGCGTTACGCGTGCTGCGATGTCTTTTGCGTCGCCGGCACCGTCAACGATGATTGTGTTTTCTTTGGTTACGCGGATTTGACGCGCGCTACCCAATTGCTCAGGACGTGTGGATTTCAGATCCAAACCAAGCTCTTCTGTAATCACTTGTCCACCAGTCAAAGCAGCGATATCGCCAAGCATAGCTTTACGACGGTCACCGAAGCCAGGAGCTTTAACAGCTACGCAAGTGAATGTTCCACGAAGTCTGTTCACAACAAGCGTTGCTTGTGCTTCACCTTCAACATCTTCAGCGATGATCAGAAGTTGTTTACCGGATTGAACCACTTTTTCAAGAACAGGCAAGATCTCTTGGATGTTCGAGATTTTTTTGTCCGTGATCAGGATATATGGGTTGTCAAGGACAGCTTCCATTTTATCCGTATCAGTGATCATGTAAGGGGAAGTGTAGCCACGGTCGAATTGCATACCTTCTACAACTTCAAGCTCCGTCAAGAAACCTTTGGATTCTTCAACGGTGATAACGCCATCTTTACCTACTTTTTCCATAGCTTCAGCGATCAGCTCGCCTACTTCTTCGTCAGCAGCAGAGATTGCCGCAACTTGTGCGATGGATTGTTTGCCTTCGATAGGCTTAGCGATGGATTGAAGCTCTTCCACAGCCGCTTTAACAGCTTTCTCGATACCTTTGCGGATAACCATTGGGTTAGCGCCTGCAGTAACGTTTTTCAGACCTTCACGGATCATAGCTTGAGCAAGAACCGTTGCTGTTGTTGTACCGTCACCGGCAACATCGTTTGTTTTGGTAGCAACTTCTTTAACAAGTTGAGCTCCCATGTTTTCGAAAGCATCTTCAAGCTCGATTTCTTTCGCGATCGTTACACCGTCATTCGTGATCAACGGGCTACCGAATTTTTTCTCAAGTACAACGTTACGGCCTTTTGGACCTAGGGTTACTTTTACAGCGTTAGCCAAAGCATCTACCCCGCGAAGCATCGCGCGGCGTGCGTCTTCACTGAACTTAATATCTTTTGCCATGAATAGGAAACCTCCTCTTATTTAAACGATACATAGTAAGTAATAAAACGGAAAACCTAAGTAAAACGTAATGCCGATCTATATCCTGCTAAATTAGGCTAATACAGCGAGAATGTCGCTTTCGCGCAAGATCAACAGTTCGCGGCCTTCGTATTTCACTTCAGTTCCTGCGTATTTGGAGAAAATGATACGGTCGCCTTCGCTTACTTCAAGCGGAACACGAACGCCATCTTTCAACGCGCCTGCGCCTACGGCTACAACTTTACCTTCTTGTGGTTTTTCTTTCGCTGTATCTGGCAGCACGATACCACTTGCTGTAGTCTCCTCTTTCGCAACGGCTTCAATGATAACTCGATCACCTAACGGTCTGATCATGGAAAAATAGCCTCCTTTAGAAAATTGGTAATGGTGTGTTTCAAGGTTATTAGCACTCGAATGTGTTTAGTGCTAACAACAACTCTTATGATACTCATTCTGGGAGTAATTTGCAAGTCCTTTTACACATTTTTCGTACTTTCGAACACCCCCCTCATTCTACCCAAATGAAAAACAAATATTCCCTATCGAAAAGAAAAACAGCCTGCACAAAAGTGACAGACTGTTTTCTTATTTAGGACCGAATTCCCGTTCCCATTCTGCATCTTTCACAAGCTGTTTGCGGTAAATAAAACCTGACATAAATACGCTGAACTCATATAAAACAATAAGCGGCAATGCCACCAGAATAGCCGAAATAGCATCAGGAGGCGTAATGACTGTAGCTAAAATAACGAGCAGCATATAGGCATACCGTCTGAATTTATGCAACCGTTTCGGGTTAAGAAGCCTGATTTTCGTCAAAAACATGACGACTATCGGCATCTCAAACACAAGCGCCAATGGCAGAATGATATTGAACATAAATGTAAAATATTCGGCCGCACCATACATCTCGGTAATATCGAGACTTTTGCTAATGGAAGAAGTAAAGTAAAAAGCCATCGGAAAAACAACCCAATAACCGAACGAAAGACCTGCTAAAAAAAGCACAAATGCATAAGGAATATAAATGATCGAAGCTTTCTGCTCCGTCTCGCGCAGCCCCGGCTTAACAAAGGCCCATATATGATAAAGCGTAACCGGCAAGGTAATAAGGATACCCACGGCTAAGCCAAAATTCATATATAATCGCAAAGCATCCCATGGAGAAAAAACATTCCAGCTAATCGAATCGGCCGGTGGAATATTTTTGAGGTATCGAATGATGGGCTTGGCGGAAATTAAACCGGCCACCATCCCAATGACCAACACAAGCAATATCCACATGATCCGTTTACGCAGCTCACCAAGGTGCTCCACGAGTGACATTTCTTCGTTCGTTGACATATTTCACCAACCTGATCTAGTGAATCGAGCCTGAAAGACTGAACCACTTGTTATGCTAAAAAGAAAAATGGACTAGTCCGGTAAGCGGCGCGGATGACTTGGTTGAACAGCCGCCGGTGTTGCAGGTGCTGCTGGCGTAGATGTGGCACGCGGTGCGTCGGAATCCTCCACCAAGTCAGTCAACTCAGATCCGGGCGCGCTCGAGATAAACGCCACAGCCGCTTTCTCAGCAGGCTGTACGGCTGAAGGCGCCGCCTGGACTGAAGGCAGTGCGACAGCCTTATCTAAGGCTGGAGCGCTTGTCGCGAAAGCGACCGCAGCTGGCGCTTGCTCCTCGGCAGTAGCGCTAGCCTCCGGAGCCGGCTGAACCGCCGCAGGTGCAGGTGGAGCCGCTTTCGGCTCATCGTTCATGAGCTCGTAGGCACCCTTCTTGAAATCCCTGAGCGTACGTCCCAGCACACGGCCAATCTCGGGCAGTTTGTTAGGTCCGAACAACACTAACGCAACGACCGCTATCAATAATAACTCGGTAAAACCGATGTTTTGAAACATGTCTTTCATCTCCATCATGTATTGCTTTACGAACAAAAGTGCTCAGCTGAAAACGACACGACATTTAAACGGAAAATATCCCGTTATTTTGTTCTCAAATACCAGATTAACGCTATTAACTGCAATTTTCTCCAGTTATTTTCGGACAATTATGCGAAAGTAGTCCATATCATATAAATTAACTGTAGCTTTTCCCTCTAACTCGCATTAATCGTGACTAGAGGCTTCAATTAGCAGGAATAATTCCAGTTAATTGACCGTCAACCAGCAAACACATCTAACACTGATAAAACCCGCCATATCCCATCTCCGTAATGTCGCTGCGCACAATCGTCTCGCCCGCGCAAATACGCGGCAGCAGCACATCAAAGGACGTATACGGGTCATGCATGACGCAACCCGGCAAGCCCATGATCGGCACATCGCCCAAATAGGCGATCATCAGCATCGAGCCCGGCAGCATCGGCGTGCCGTAGCTGACCACGCGGGCGCCGGCTTGCTTGATCGCGCCCGGCGTGCGGTCGTCCGGGTCCACGGACATGCCGCCCGTGACCAAAACCAGATCCACGTTCTGCGCAAGCAGCGCGTGGATCTCACCAACAATCGCTTCGCTATCGTCGAGCGCGAAGCGTTGGTCTACCACCTCGGAGCCAAGCTGCGCGACTTTCTCTTTCACCACCGGGCCGAATTTATCCTGGATTCGGCCCTTGAACACCTCGCTGCCCGTCGTCACGACGCCAACGCGCAGCTTACGAAACGGCTTCACCTCAAGCAAGGTGAAGCCCTCCGCACGGCGAGCGGCGGCAATCCGCTCGACCTCCACGACCTTCGCTTCGTCCACAATCAGCGGGATCACCCGCGTGCCGACCAACGAAGCGCCTGCCTCCACGACCACGCCGCTGCGGATGGTCGACATCACAACCTCGTCAATCGCGTTCACGCTGTCGACGAAAGCTTTATCGATTCGGACCAAGCCGCGAATCGGCGATTTCACATTCACTTTGCCCTCATGCGGCTCCGTGAGAATGAGCTCGTCGCCGGCTATCGCTCTCGCCATCCGCTGCGCGGCTTCATCCTCATGCAGATAGCCCGGCTGCAGCTCCATCACGTAAATATGCTCTTTGCCAATGCTGAGCAGTGCAGGAATGTCGGACTCCGTCACTTGGTGGCCTTTGCGGAACAGGCGACCTTTGAACTCGCCCGGCAAAATCTGCGTTAGATCATGGGGCAGGATCATCCCAACGGCATCCTCCACCTTCACTTCGCGCAGCATGGACTCCTGTCTGCTCATCCGTGATCACCTTCTTTGCCTGTCAGAATCCCCAACGCATGCGGCAGTTGATCGATGATCGCCATCAGATTCTCCTGCACGCCTTTGGGACTGCCTGGCAAATTAATAATCAACGTGCGGCCGCGAATACCCGATACCGCTCTGGAAAGCATCGCTTTCCTCGTTTTCTGCATGGAAATCATCCGCATAGCTTCAGCAAAGCCCGGAGCAACCCGGTCAATGACATTCAGCGTTGCTTCCGGCGTCACATCGCGAGGCGCCAGCCCCGTTCCGCCTGTCGTTAAAATCAGATCAGCCTGATAATAGTCCGTCATTTCTATTAATGAAGCCATAATTTCGTCCATCTCGTCCGGTACAACACGGTACTCGATGATCTCACCTTGAATTTCCTCTTCAATGAGCTCGCGGATTACCTGAGCGCTGGTGTCTTCTCGTTCTCCTCGGTAACCGCGGTCACTGGCTGTCAAAATCGCAACTTTCCAGTGCATCCTTCGTCACCTCTCCCTTGTTAACTGAATGAGATAACCCCTACTACGGAATGATCGTCGACTTCATCTATGCGCAAACCCTAGTGGTCTAAGTCGCGTCTCAATCAACTATCTTGTCTGTGAAAATCCCCATTTTTACCGCCCGTTTTCGTGACTAGCATCGTGGAGCTAATAATCATATCTTTCTCTGCGGCTTTGCACATGTCATAGACGGTTAACGCGGCGGCGGATACGGCTGTTAAAGCCTCCATCTCCACGCCTGTCGGTCCCGTCGTCCGAACAGTTGCTTCTATGTAGAGTTCGTTGCTGCCATTATCGGCAAATTGAATATCTATGCCGGATAAAGCAATCGGGTGGCACATAGGAATCCAATCTGACGTTTTTTTCGCGGCCATGATGCCAGCCACCTGTGCGACAGCGAGGACGTCGCCTTTTTTCATTTTACCCTGTTTAATTAAGGAAAGTGTCTCGCTTTTCATAAGCAAAGTCGAACGGGCTGTCGCGGTTCGCTTCGTCTCCGGTTTGTCCGAAATATCAACCATGCGAGCTCGTCCCTGTTCGTTAAAATGGGTTAATGGAGAGGAATCGGGCAAATTACTTACCTCCCTTTTAGGTTTCTGTTTTAAAGACCATTTTGCTTTCGGTGACAATGCCATCTACCCGGAAATCATGCCAGGAGGAGGGCACTGCAGGAATCAACTGCTTATCAAAAGCAGCAGCAACCGCAAAAGGTCTCTTCAGACCTCGCGCAGCAAATAGCTGCATGAATCTGTCATAAAAACCTCCGCCATACCCCAGCCTTCCGAAATCCATGTCAAAGGCAAGCCCTGGCACCAGGATCATCGAAATGGTGGATAAATCTTGCTCGATCGGCACATTGCTATGAGGCTCTCTAATGCCCCAGGCGCCGCTCTCCAGATCGTCGTAGGCGTGTATGATATGCAAATTCATTGTTTTCGTATCTGCTACAACTTTCGGCACCAGCACACGAATTCCCTGCTGCCAACACCATTCCATTAGTGGAGCAACATCCAGCTCCGACCGGAATGGCATATAAGTCATTATCGTAGGGGGAACGGACGCCTCCTGCTGCCCAGCACCAAGAAGTCTATCTGAACAAAGCTTCGTCATTCGCTCATGAATGCGCTGCTGCTTCTCTTCTCGTTCTTCCGCTGTAATGGATGAGCGTAGTTCTTCCATATCCTTACGTAGTTCAATTTTCCGTTCACGAATGTTCATACTGGCTCAGCCCTTCCTAACAAGGAGTGGTTTCCCCCATTTTAACATAAACAAAGAAAAAAACTATACTCGTGCTGCAGAGCCCACTCTAAACCGTGCTATAACAGGTAAATGGTCCGAAAATATCGTCGGAACCGTCCATGCTGAACCGGTATTTTTCACATTCGCGAAAACATAATCGATCCTTTGGCCACCTGCAAAAGTGCTCTGAGAGTTTTTGCTTAATGGGACGTCCAAGAGCGACATCCTGTTCATTTTGACTGGAAATGCATCCTCTTCCATATTAAAATCGCCGGCAACGACAAGCTGTTCTTGTTTATCTGCCAAAAGCTCCGATATACGTGTAAGCTGAAGCCTTCGGTCCTCCCCGGAAAGTCCCAAATGGGTCGTGGCAACATGGACGGGCTCGGAGCCAATCTGTACAGTGGCCATTAGCAGGCTTCTCGTTTCCAAATTTCCAGGAAGAAGCGCCCAACTGCTGTCGACAATCGGATAGCGACTCAAAAGGGCAATGCCATATTGACCTACCTTATAGGTTAGACTAGGACTATAAACCATATGCATGCCGAGCATTTCGGAAAGCTCTCGGGCCTGGTCCACGAATCCGCTGCGCACGCGGTAACGGTCTACTTCTTGAAGAGCGATAATATCGGCATTTCCATGCCGCAGAAGATCGGCAATCCGAATGATATCCACTTTACCATCCATGCCTTCTCCGTGATGCATATTAAAAGACATAACAGTGAAGGAAGCAGGCGTTTCGATACTAGCTGCAGGCATAACGGGAATATTGGATAATAAGCCTTTATCCCAGCTCTGGATTGGCGACGCAAGCACAACAACAAGCAGCGCAAAAAAACCTATATATCTAGCAAGCCGCAAAGACACGTACGCCATCCCTCTATCCCCCTTCAGCCTCTATGCAAAATTAAGCATACGACGTACTCACGCATGGTGTATACTAGTGAATTGATGGGATTATAGGCAGTTTGGTTCACGACTTGCACAGATTCTTTCATTAATAAGCAGGAGGCAGCAGAAGATGTTATTACAGGTTTCTAACATTTCCAAAAGCTACGGGGTACGTTCTGTACTCTCCAATATAACGCTTCAAATCGAGGACAAGGAACGGATTGGTCTAGTTGGTGTGAACGGTGCCGGGAAGTCAACCCTGCTCCAGATTATTGCCGGCGAAATGTCCTATGACAGCGGCGATCTTTTCAAAGCGAAAGAAACGAAAATCGGTTATTTAAAACAAAACAGCGGTTTGCAAACGGACAAGTCCATTTGGAATGAGCTGCTCAGCGTTTTCAGCTCCTTGCTGGAAACAGAGAGAGAGCTGCGCGAGCTGGAAGCCCAGATGGCTGACCCCTCCCTCATTGAGGATGAGAAAAAGTACGAAACGACGATGAATCGTTACGCGGGGCGTTCCGAATATTTTCGTGAGCAAGGCGGATACGAAATCGAGGCCAAAATTCGCGGGATCCTTCACGGGATGGGCTTCGGCCAGTTTTCTCCCGACACCCTTGTTCAAACGCTAAGCGGCGGCCAGAAAACTAGATTGGCATTGGCGAAAATGCTGCTCGAAGAGCCCGATCTGCTCATGCTCGATGAGCCTACGAACCATTTGGATATTCAGACGCTCACTTGGCTGGAAGGATATCTGCGGGGTTATCCGGGTGCGATTCTGGTCGTATCCCATGACCGCTTTTTCCTGGATGCTTTAGCCACGTCCATTTATGAAATTGAACGCCATGCTTCCAAGCGATACACGGGCAACTATTCCCGTTTTATCGAGATCAAAGAAGCCAACTACGAAATTGAAATGAAGCAATTTGAAAAGCAGCAGGAGGAGATTGCTAAGCTGGAGGACTTTGTACAGCGTAACATCGTGCGTGCTTCTACGACCAAAAGAGCGCAAAGCCGCCGCAAGCAGCTCGAGAAAATGGATCGTCTGGATAAGCCTTTGGGCGATTTGAAGCGCGCTTCGTTTTCATTTGAAATCGAGCAGACATCCGGTAAAGAAGTCCTTCAGGTCGATCGTTTGGCGCTTTCCTATGACGGGAAAAACCGTCTGCTCGATGGTGTCTCCTTCCAGCTGCGCCGCTCGGAAACGGCTGCTCTCATCGGCCCCAACGGGGTCGGCAAATCGACGCTGCTCAAGACATTAATCGGTCAGCACAAACAAGACGCCGGCACCTTCAAATGGGGAACAGGCGTCACAATTGGCTATTACGATCAAGAGCAGACAGGCCTAACTCCTTCCAACAGCGTGCTCGAGGAAGTGTGGAACACCTATCCGCATCTGGAGGAAGCCCGGATTCGCACCGTGCTCGGCAATTTCTTGTTCAGCGGAGAAGAAGTCTTCAAGAAAGTCTCTGCCTTAAGCGGCGGCGAAAAAGCCCGTGTAGCTTTGGCCAAGCTTATGCTGCAAAAAGCGAATGTGCTCATCCTCGATGAGCCTACCAACCATTTGGATCTATACAGTAAAGAAGTGCTGGAATCCGCGTTGATGGATTATGAGGGCACCCTCCTTTTCATCTCTCACGACCGCTACTTCCTGAATAAAATGGCCGAGAGCATGCTCGATCTGCAAAAGGACGGGCTCACCACTTACCTTGGCAACTATGACGATTATTTGGAGAAAAAAGCGGAGCTCGCCGAAATGGAAGCGAAGCGAATTGCCAAAGAAGCAGAGAAGAAATCCGCTAGCAGCGTAGGTAAAAATGAACCCGCCGTCAGCGGCGGCGGGTATGAAGCGGACAAGCTGGCTAAACGCGAAGAACGCAGCCGCCAGCGTAAGCTGGAGCAGCTTGAGCTCGACATCGCGCGCTTGGAGGACGAAGTCTCGGCCTTGGAGGCGGAGCTCGCCGATCCGGACGTGTACAACAACTACGTCCTCGTTCAGGAGAAGACGGCTGAGGTGGACAAGCGGAAGAGCGCGCTTGCGGCTTGTTATGAAGAGTGGGAGACTTTGCTCGCTTAATTGTTGCTGGATGACATCCGCTGCACGTTAAGCGTCCGGCTGAGCCGCAAGCTCCCGCAGGCGCAGCAGCAGCAAAGGAACGGCGACGAAAACGATCATCGTCGCGGCAGCAACAATGCCGGAGTCATTCAGCAGCAGCGCTGCGATGGCTCCGATCATATTGGCCGAAAACCCGTACATCCAGTACGGGTTTTTGTGCTGCCACACGCGCAGGCGGCCGCGAGGGCGAAGCACCAACACAGCCATCACGAAAAGGCTCGTGATGAGCACTTTGCTCCAGACGGATGCACGAAGCAAATGCACGTTCATCCGCAGCTTCCGCACGATCAGATGTCCGATCTGATCGAACTGCCCGGTGCGCAGCGCGTGAAACGCGCGCCCGACATGGCTCTCCCGCGCGAACGCCGCGGGAGAATCGGCGCTGTTGAGCAGCCACAGCGCCCCAACCCCCAGCGCGAGCAGCGCTGCCAGCAGGGCCGAAGCCCTGCCTAGGCGCAGCTCGCGCCAGCGTTCGCCGGCGAAGCACTGCGCGCCGGCTACGCCGAAGGCGACCGCGGCGCTCAGGGCGCCGCCCGCGTTCGCGCCAAGTGACGGTGCCGTCAGGCACACCGTCACGAGCAAGAACGCAGCGCATGCGGCGAGCGCCGCCGCGCGCGAAGCTCGCGTGCCGCGAGCGGCATAACGGCGCTGCAAGGCCGCCGTTACGCCGAGAACGAGGGCGCCGATCAGGACGCCCATGTACTCGTTGCCGATGCCGTAGTAACGTGCGCCGATCATCGGATCATAGCCGAGCACGGAATATTTCATCGCGTGCGCCCCTGTACAGGCGTCCAGCACGATGAGTGACGCGGTTCCTACACCTAGCCAAATCATCGTTGTTATTTCGCTGTATGCTGACAGAATCATGGCCAGTAACAAACTCCCCACGATAAAGCTAATAACAAGGACGACGATTGCTCCATCGATCCCGAGTTGCGTTACAGCTGGCACAGCGATCCATCCCAGTAACAACATAACGGCAGGCGCAGTCAAAAGTGACAGCAGCACCGTCCGCAGAACGTCATGAGCAGGAACGGCCTCTTTTCTTCCTCCCCTTTTTATCCACACAATATAGATCAAACTGATCAAGAGGACAATCATCTCAAAAGTCGCAAAAGGATACAGCAGCGAGGGTCTGCTGCGATAAACCATCTGCATGCTGCTTTGATCCTTCACAAGCTGATCTAGTGCATGGCTCACGCCAGTGGAAGCCAAAGGGATCCCCATTAACCCAATAGGAACCGGGATTTTGAACTCGCTCAGCAGCGTACTTGTGAAATCCTGTGAAGTAACAACCCCCTGCCTACGGGTAGATTCCGAAATAAACATCCCTGCTACACCGTCTGTTGTGTATTGAAGAATTGGAGATAAGTACAGTTTACTTTTGGCTGCTTCCGCATTAACCTCTGGCGAGAACAACCATAGGCTGTCTATGCCAGGCTGCATCGCCTCCATCAATTGCCCCAACCATTGGTCCATGTCACGCAGCACCCATTTTTTGAGCTCATTAAACCGATCCTGATCGTAATGCGTTTTCTCATTATACAATCTGTACAAATCACCTAATTCAATTAGCGTAATGCTTGGCTGCTGCCTATTTTTCCACAACGAAAACAGATGTGCATAATTGGTACTCACACCGCTTGCTCTATCCACAGAAGCTATCGCCGCATCCTCACTAAGTGTCCCCTTATCCACAATTCCATTAGAATCCATAAGCATAAGAGGAGCAAAACGACGTAATTGCTTTTGTCCCAGGTGCAACCCTCTTCCCAAATCACTGCTTCCTAGTACAGAACGTTGAACACCATACGATTTCAGCAAATCTCCCAATGCGCCTACGCCAAAGGCTTGCTCCTTGTTAAGCCGCTTGAGCGTGGCCAGCTCAGGAACGATCAGGGAGTCTTCCTTTAGAAGACTGGCTTGATTACCTTCCAATTGACCTGTATACCGGTTCATAAGGTCTGATACACGAACACCATGTCTGGACTCTTTCGCTTCAAAAGCGAGCGCCTCCACATGGCCTGCAGCGGGTTCACCTGCTCCCAAAGAGGTATACACATCCCGCATTGAGCGATTTGCCGTGCGAATATTCATAGCGCCTACTGAGCCTAACTCTGTCATTTTCTTAAAATAAGGCAAGTCCGACAGCTGGTCGGGTTGAAGCTCCTGAAAAGAAAGGCCCGGTATCGAAACCACGGTCACTTGTTTAGCTCTTTCTGCTCTGTCGGCCCTTTCATTTCGGTCAGCACTATTGTGGATGGTTGTGTCTTCACGAGCCTCTACCGTCCCCAAAATTGTGGACAACTGCAAAACAAAACCTAAGATACCCACAATTCGGACCATTTTTCTAAATTCCATGGAGATTCTCCTGCTGTTTTAGCATTTAGCATTTTCATCCATAGGCGAAAGTATCCACTGCTTGATTGTTCCGAAAATTTAAAATGAGGCTCAAAACGTCTATTTTCTGCATACACAGCGTTATCCACAAAAAAAAGAAGGGCGAAATCCGCCCCTCCTAAAGGTTTTCTACTGTTTTCCACAATCTTATCCACATTATCCACAAAAACTTGTTAAAAAGTTATTCGACAAATTCCGCCTTTATCATCCTTGATCTATGGGGAAATTTTGAAGTTATACACATTATCCACAAGCCATGTGCATAACTTTGTTCACAAGTCGTGTATATAACTAAGTTTTCTCACAATTCGAGTAGCCGGAACCCATTAAGAAGCTGTCGTCACTTCCGTGGAATCTGCCGCAGGATGACCTTGCATGCGAATCGCTTGGTTACACGCGGAAATAAATGCTTTTGCCACAGCTACCAGCACATCCTGGTCGATACCTGTATTCTTATAGGTTTGACCTTCTACCGTGATCGTGACCTCCGCTTCTCCGGTTGCTTTTTCACCTGTGGACAAGGAATGCAGCTCCAGATCGGAGAAGTCCACATCCATCGGAATCGCTTGTCGCAGGCTTTGCACGATTGCTTCGATTGGACCTTCGCCAGTGCCTGAGTAGACACTTTCAACACCTGTCTGATTGTCTCGAACCGAGACGGAAGCCACACGATTGCGATCACTGCTGGAAACAACCTGCATATGCGTCAGTGTGAATGGCTCCATTTGTCCATCGACCGTTGAACCAACAAGCTCCAGAAGCTGATCGTCGGTTACCATTTTCTGTTCATCGGCTTTTTCTTTGAACTTGGTGTACAGTGTATCCAGTTCTTCTCCTGAAAGTTCAATGCCAAATTGGCCTACGCGATGCTTCAGCGCGTGTCTTCCGGAATGCTTGCCAAGAATGATCATGGAGCGTGGAATGCCCAGCTTTTCCGGGTCCATAATTTCGTAAGTATTGCGGTTTTTCAGCAAACCGTCCTGATGAATGCCCGCTTCGTGCTGGAAGGCATTTCTTCCAACAATCGGCTTGTTGTAAGCAATCGGGAAGCCCATGATGCGGCTGACCATTTTGGATGTGTTGAAAATCTCGCTGGACACAATCCCAGTTTCCACACCCATCGTTTGCTTGCGCGTCTCTATCGCCATCACGAGTTCTTCGAGGGAACAGTTTCCTGCGCGCTCTCCTACCCCGTTCACCGTTACCTCAACGTGTGTGACCCCAGCTGCAATTGCCGCAAGGCTATTTGCTACAGCAAGCCCAAGATCGTTGTGGCAATGCGCACTGTACTCGACCGTATCGCCGCCTCTTACACTTTGGCGCACTCTGCGGAACATTGCCCCGTATTCTTCCGGCAGCGCATAGCCGACTGTGTCCGGAATATTGAGAATCGTAGCGCCCTCTGCAATGACCGCCTCGAGCACTTCAAACAGGAATTCGTCCCCGGTCCGTGTAGCATCCATCGGCGAGAATTCAATGTTGTTCACGAACTGCTTCGCGTATGCGACCATGGATCGAGCCATCTCGACGACCTGCTGACGGGATTTTCGAAGCTGGAAATCCAGGTGGATGTCCGAGGAGGACAAGAACATGTGGATACGGCGCGAAGCCGCGTCTTGAGTAGCTTTGATTGCCGAATCAATATCGGCCTTCATCGCACGGGCAAATCCGCAAATTTCCACACCTTGCAGTTCGCGCGAAATTTGCTGCACCGCATGAAAGTCACCAGGGCTCGATATAGGGAAGCCGGGCTCGATTGTATCAACGCCCATTTTGGCTAGCTGTCTTGCGATGCGAATTTTTTCTTCCGGGTAAAGTGAAGCGCCTGGCGCTTGCTCTCCGTCTCTAAGTGTCGTATCAAAAATGCGAATGCGGCGGTTTGTGTTATTTTCCATGGTTCAATTCCTCCTTGAATTAGAGCCAATCTTTGTTGACTGTGGTTTGTTGGTGGTGATGCTTGATACTTGCCAGTTGTCGGCTGGAAGATTAGTTGTTTGTGTTGGTGGTGAGTGTTTTAAGGGAACCTCATTCCTCTATTCATACGGAATGATGAAGTTCCACTCACGAAGCGGAACTACAGGGCCTTATTCTCTCTCCGCGGACCATATTTTCACCAAATACGCTGAAATAGCGGACCATAGTTCCCCTCCCAAAACTTTTAAAGGCTTTTTCGACGAAATAGCGCCCTGGAATTCCCTTTCCGCCGCCGATCGAGGCAGAGCTCCCGTCCGGGAGACGGAGACGACAAAAAGACCCGTCATCTCCACATAAGAGACGACGGGTCTTCACCCAGCGCGGTACCACTCTTGTTGGCTCCGCATGACGAAGCCCACCTCAGACATAGCGGCTGCTATGTCACCTGATCACGGAGGTCATCCGTTCATCCCTAACAGCAGGTGAAACTGCCGATCAGGATGACCGCTTCCAAGCGAGTTCGGGGCGTTCACGGTCTGCGTCGCATCAACCCGCAGCTTTCTGTACCGTAGAAGTGAGCCCTTACTACTCTTGTTCATTGCGTTTGTTCTATATTCGAAAACCAAAAAGACCTGCCATCTCTATAATAAGAGACGACAGGTCTGAACCTTCCGCGGTACCACTCTAATTGATCCGAGCTGTTACACTCGAAACCACTCATGTACCCGATCACGGGGGTCAACCGTCAAGACCTACTTGGGTGCTGGATCCTTGGCATCCATATCAGCCTTACCGCTCCCGGGCGAGTTCTGGTCACGTTTCGTCTGTGCTTTCACCAAGCGCACAGCTCTCTGAGCGAAACTGAGGTTCCGTACTAATCCCGTTCGATGCGTTTTAAAGTATTGATTGTGATTATAATATGCACATTTGGCAAAGTCAATACCGTTATCTGAACATTTATTTTTTTCAGACTACCATTCTTCCAGCTTAAGCTGCGGCTCCGCTTTGAGCTCCATGGAGTCGAACTCCTGCTTGTCCCACTTCAGGAAAGCGGCTGCGCCTATCATCGCAGCGTTGTCCGTACATAGGGCGTGCGGAGGCACCAGCAGCGGCACGTCCAACTCGCCGCAGCGCTCAGCCAGCGCGCTGCGCAGCCCTTTGTTCGCGGCGACTCCGCCCGCGAGCAGGAGCTGTTTGGCGCCGTATTCGCGGACGGCGCGCGCCGCTTTTTCGACAAGCACGTCGATGACGGATGCTTGGAAGCCTTTGGCGATTTGCGCGGTTTGGACGGCTTCGCCGCGCATTTTGCTTTGGTTGACGACGTTCAGCACAGCGGATTTCAATCCGCTGAAGCTGAAGTCGTAAGAATCTGCCTCAAGCCACGAGCGCGGCAGCTTGATCTCGGATTCGGCTTCCTGTGCAAGCCGATCCACGTGAGGGCCGCCAGGGTATGGCAGCCCCATGGCTCTGGCGATTTTGTCGTAGGCTTCGCCAGCTGCATCATCGCGTGTTCGCCCGATGATGCGGAATTTGCCCGGCGCCTCGAGCAGCACAAGCTCGGTATGCCCGCCGGACACGACGAGGGAAATCAGCGGATATTCCAGCTCATGCACGAGCTGATTCGCATAAATATGTCCCGCGATATGGTGGACACCGATAAGCGGCAGATCCAGTGCGCAGGCCAGCGCTTTGCCTGCAACGACGCCAACCAGCAAAGCCCCGATCAGACCGGGACCCTCTGTGACGGCAATCGCTGACAGCTCTTGAAGCGATACCCCGGCTTTTTCAACGGCTTCCTCCAGCATCCACGTGATCGACTCCACGTGCTTCCGGGAAGCCACCTCAGGCACGACGCCACCAAAACGTTGATGCGTCTCAATCTGGCTCGAAATCACATTCGAGCGTATGATTTTACCATTTTCGACAATGGCGACAGAGGTTTCATCACAGCTTGTTTCGATAGCCAAAATATAGACGGGTTTACTAGATTTATCTGTACTTGCTTCCGCAACTTCTCGTTGTTGTTGATCCAATTTACTCACATTCTTCACCTGCCGAAAGCCTCAATCCCCGAGACTATCCTTTCTTCTCTTAGGCAAATCCGCCCACATAATGACCGCATCTTCACGATTATCGGTATAGTAACCTCTGCGTACACCAACGGAGCGGAAGCCGACTTTTTCATACAAATTTTGCGCCACGTAGTTCGATGCCCGCACCTCAAGCGTCATACGAATCGCCCCGAGAAAAGCGGCTGTTTTCATCAACTCACGCATAAGACGCTCTCCGAGCTTACGGCCTCTGTAAGAGTCTCGGACAGCAATATTCGTTACATGCGCCTCTTCCATAATGAGCCACATGCCGCCGTATCCAGCGACGTCGCCGCCAATATCCATGATCATATAATGAGCGAACTGATTGTTCGTTAATTCATTTTCAAAAGCGCCTTTGGTCCAAGGTGTCGTAAAGGCCTCCTGCTCAATTTCACAAATAAAGGGAATATCATCCATCTGCATGGAGCGAAAAACCAACGTTTCTTCCGTTGTCTGCGGTTGATGTTGTTCCACAATCAATTCCCTCCCTTCTTCACTTGGATGCCGGCCAGCAAATTCGCTTCTGCTTCCGGCAGTCTTGTGTAATTTGGCACAAATGTATGCACATCCGCCTTCTCACCCTTCGCTAATCGAGGGTAGGCAAGCGCGCCAATATACTGGGCTTCGATCCCGTAGGAAAGCTGCTCAGAGCTCCCTTTCCAATCTTGCGCAAATTGTGCAAGTTCTTCGCTGAAGCCCTCCGTTTCGCCTACAAAAAGGATCTTATGCGGCACTTGTTCAGGCTCTGTACTTGCCGCCTGCTCGAGCAGCTGCGTCAACCAGGCTCCAATGACTCGAATACCATCCGGCAGCACTTCATGCCAATCTGCAGTTAGCGCCACTTGATCTGACATCGGCGAAACACCCGAATACGCGTAAACGGCAGTAAACGCCTGCTTGCGCCTTCCATCCAAAAGCGGCACGACCCACGTGAGCCTCTTATTGCTTTTGTCCTCCTGCTTCATCGCTCCACCAAGCGCCATGGCTTCCAAGCTGGATACCCCGATAAGATCAAGTCCCAGCGACCAGGCAAATGTCTTGGCAACGGAAACAGCAATACGCACCCCAGTGTACGAGCCCGGGCCTTGTCCCACTGCAACAGATTGCAGGTCTTTCGGTTTCAGCTGCAGCGCAGCCAGCAAATCTTGAATATGGGGAAGCAATCCGATAGAGTGATTCCGCTCAGCATGCGAACTTACCTCGCCCAGCATCTTTCCGTTTTCTAGAATCGCAACTGTCATCGCTGAAGATGAGGTATCGATGGCTAAGCATCGTCCTGAATAATTGGTCCGGTCTGTCATTGTAAATGTCCGTTCTCCTTCATCTGCACACACCAACTCACATACGGATCTCCGTGCGGAGTCAGGTGAAACACTCTGGTTTGATCCCCCTGAAGGGATATCGTAATGGCAAGTCGCTCCTGCGGCAGAAGATCTTCAATCAAGCTTGACCATTCAATCAAGGTCACGCCGGTTCCATAGAAGTAATCCTCCAACCCCAGCTCGTCCGCCTCCTCTTGGGAAATGCGGTACATATCCATATGGTAGAAAGGAAGCCTAGCTCCCTCATATTCTTTTATAATTGTAAATGTGGGGGAATTAACGTGTTCTTGAATGCCTATCGCCCTTGCAAAACCTTGCGAAAATCTCGTCTTGCCTGCTCCCAAATCACCGTCTAACGTTAGGACGGAGCCGGGGATCAAATAAGCTGCCAGCAATTTCCCAAGTAGATCCGTGTCATCCTCATGTTGGGAGTAGTACGTAAATGTGGATTGAGCCAGTGATCTCATCCCTTTCTTCCGATTGCGCTTGCTGCTCCTATTATAGACTTCGCCAGTAGGCCACAGCAACCTGAAATGAAAAAAAGCCGGCCCCGAATTACATCGGGGCCGGCTTGCCATTTCCTCAGTGAACCTCTTCAAGTTCTTGAACGGTCACTAATCGGGAATCGGCCGGGTTTTCCTCGGCATGAACCTTAGCGAGCGCTTTGTTGGAGTCGACACTGTCGATCCAGACGGGAACGCCGTTAAGTTCAACCGTAATCTTTTCATCAGCGGCTAAAATTTCCTGAGCGCGATGAAGGTTCATGGCTCATCCAATACGGATTCTGGATGATCCATCGTATCCGTTGACGTGGACTCGATTAATCCGTTATGCATGGTGACGTTGCCGCCTCCCAAGCCCTCATTAATCATACGGTCAATATCCATAAAATGATCTTCTTGACCCTGATTACTTGTATCTTGGGATGCATTTGAATCTTGTGCCATCCGTGAATCCCTCCTTAGCATTAGCTTTGCCTATGACAAGCTAGTTAGCATTAAACTTGCATCATTAACGTACCCACTCAGGTAGCAAACCATTCTCTCAAATTGCATCCGTATAAAGGAAAGAAATCAAGAGAATACTAGTACAATGAAGCTCATTTGGGGAGGAATCAAGCGATGCATACGGTTTGGAAAGGCGCTATCTCTTTCGGACTTGTACATGTGCCTGTGAAAATGTTTTCGGCTACGGAAGATAAGGACATCTCCATGCGATATATACATAAAACCTGCATAACCCCGCTTGCTTATGTACGCAAATGCCAGACTTGCGACAAAGAAGTAGAGTGGGATGAAATTACGAAAGGTTATGAATATGAACCAGGGCGATTCGTCCTTTTTGAAAAGGAAGAGTTGGAAACGATCTCAGGAGAAGCAAATAAAGAGATCAAAATTTTGGACTTCGTCAACTTGACGGATATCGACCCTGTATATTTTCAAAAAACGTATTATTTAGGGCCTGGGGATACGGGTGCTGGCGCCTATAATTTGCTGCTCGATTCGATGCGCCAAACCGGCAAAATCGGCATCGCCAAAGTTTCTATCCGCTCCAAGAGCTCTTTGGCCGCGATTCGTGTCATTGAGAACTGCTTGGCGCTCGAGACTATTTTCTACCCCGACGAAATTCGTCCCATCTCGCAAGTTCCTAACTTGCCGGAGAAGGTTACCGTGAACGAACGTGAGCTGGATATGGCCAAAATGCTGATCAGCCAGTTATCTTCTCCTTTTGAACCGGAAAAATATAAAGATGAATATCGGGGACGATTGCTGGAAGCTATCGAGCACAAAATTGCAGGGGAAGAAGTACAAGCCGCGCCTGCTCTGCAAAAAACGAGCGTTATCGATCTTATGGCTGCTCTGCAAGCGAGCCTTGATGCTACCAAATCCTCCGATGACGGCAAAGTGACTTTGGAGTCTGATGCGACCGTTACGGAGGAAAAGAAACCAAAAGCTAAGCCGCGCGCCAAAAAAGCGAAGGAACCTGTTACGTAAAATAAATAAGCGCTGATCCTTGGATTAAGGATGAGCGCTTTTGTTTGTTGAGCTGGCAGCTAAAGTTGGCTGAAATTGCATTCCTCAGGCGATACGGAAACAATAGCTTGAATACTGGGCTGGCGTAAATTTCGTTCTCGCGTCCAGGCCATATAATTGATTTTGACCGTAATGAGAGGCTGAATCCAGATGGCTTCTTTGGACCTTTCGGGCGTGTTAAAAAACGGCTTTTTGTCCAAAACCATTTTATCCGTGACTTCCGTTAACGATCTCCAATCACTTTGCGTCAGCTTTCCGGTTCCTGCATGGCCTATGTACCAAAGCTGCCCGGCATCGTCATAAAGCCCCAGCATAACAGCATTTACTAACTTCCCTCTCTTCGTTACCCCGCCTACGACAGCGACAAGATCATGAATGATTTTCTTTTTCATCCATCGCTTATCTTTGCCATTAAGTTGGTATTTGCTGTTTAAGTCTTTGAGCACAATCCCTTCCATGTCATGCTGCTCCATCACGGCATATAGCGAGGCAGGATCAGAATGGTTAGGAACAACCTGGATCATTTCACTCGTCGAGACCACTTTAGATAAAAGTTGCTGCCGCTGTTGCAGTGGTTGCTCAACCACCCATTGTCCATCATGAAACAGGATGTCAAAAATCATATAAACGACGGGGACTGTTTTTAGGAGCTGTGGAATGTTCTTCGAGTTTCTTACACCGTCTCTTCGCATGATTTCATGAAAGGATGGCTTCCCGTCTTTGAGTGCAATAATTTCCCCGTCTAAAATAACGGATTTGGCTTTGCAGTAGGTTGAAATATTAGCTATCTCCGGGTATTGCATCGTTCGATCGTTTAATCTTCGGTTGATGAGACGGACTTCGTTGCCATCGAAATACGTGAGCATTCGGACGCCATCCCATTTGATTTGCGCCACCCAATCGCCAGACTCGGGCAGTGCCTCTGTGCTAATCGGCTCGAAAGGAATTACAGGCGTTAGTTCCATACATTCCTCCACTTGTTTAATCGGTATTCTTTATTATTGCCATCCTTGGAAAATTAACGCCGCCAGCATATAAAAAAAGAAACTAGAGCGTGCTATTTCGTCAAAATTGACGAGCTAAACACGCTTTCGTTTCTTTAATTGGCACTTTTGCGATTAACGAACAACACCAAAGCAAATGAGATCACAATAATCGTTCCTGCCCAGCACCACGCGAGGGTCTGGTTCCCCGACTCTACTGCGATATAGATCGCTGTAGGCAGCGTCTGCGTCTTATGCGGTATGTTGCCCGCAATCATGAGCGTTGCACCGAATTCACCCAACCCCCGGGCAAACCCAAGGATGTAAGCGGCCGTTATCGAGTGCCACGCAAGTGGCAGCGTGATGTAACGCAGCACCTGCCACTCCTTGGCTCCCGATGATCTTCCTGCATCCTCCACATCTCTGCTAACGGAGGCAAAGCCTGTTTTCATCGTTTGATAGACTAGGGGAAAAGCTACCACAATCGAAGCGATGACGGCAGCACCCCATGTAAAAATAATAGACTGATTGAATAACATCTCCATCCCTGCACCGATCCAGCTCTTTTTGCCGAGAACCACCAGCAGGATGAAGCCAACAACGGTCGGCGGCAGCACCAAAGGCAGCAAGATCGCCGTTTCGACGAAGGACTTCCCCCGGAAGCTTCGCCGCGACATTCCCCAGGCCGCCAAGCCGCCAAGGACAAGAACGAATACACTGGATATCGCCGCTACTTTCAGCGAAAGCAGAATGGGATCAAAGAATTCACGCCAAGCGATTTGTTCCATCATTTCGGAATTGTGAAACCGTATTTCACAAAGACATCCTGCGCTTCTTTCGTTTGAAGGTACGCATAGAAATCCGCAGCTTCTTTGCTATGTTTTGTTGCTTTGACAATACCTGCCGGATATTCGATCGGCGTGTAGGTTTTGGAGTCGACACTTAACGCAACTTTCACTTTTTGCGAAGTCAGCGCATCGGTTTTATAGACGAAACCAGCTTCAGCGTTTCCTGATTCTACATAAGTCAGTACCTGACGAACGTCTTTCCCCTGTACGATTTTGGCTTGCAGCCCATCCCAAAGCTTTGTTTGTGTCAGCGCTTCTTTGGCATAACTTCCTGCCGGAACGGTTTGCGGCTCGCCAATCGCAACGTGTTTAACTCCATCCGACGTTAGATCTTCCACTTTCTGAACAGCTACTTTGCCATCTGCCGGCACAACAAGCACCAATTCGTTGATCAGCAGGTTCTTTTGCTGTGCGGCATCAATCAACTGCTTGTCAACGAGTGCTTTCATATTTTTGGTCGCTGCCGATAAAAATACGTCGGCTGGAGCTCCTTGCTCAATTTGCTGCCCAAGCGCTCCAGAAGCGCCAAAGTTATAGTTCAGCTTAATTTGTTTATTTTTAGCTTCGTAGCTCGTTTGAATTTCTTTCAAGGCATCCGTTAAGCTGGCAGCAGCAGAAATGGTCAATTCCACTTTCTCCGCCGGTGTTGACGCTGTTGCGGCCGGTGCTGGCGATGGTGTAGCTTGCGTCGTTTGCGCAGTCGCTGCTGGAGCAGTGGCCGATGGCTCTTTCGTACTAGCGCACCCTGTAAATACCATTGAAGTAATAACTAGAAGTAATAAAACATAACTAAATAGTCCTTTTTTAAACAAAACAACCCCTCCATCATTATTATTGTATCTATTTAATTATAAATAGCATGGTTTATTTTCATTCTATTATATAATCATTCTTTTTTCTAGAACTGATTGAGATTGTCTTACACCATAGATCCGCTTATGATAGAGGATAACGAATAACCAGAGCGCCACGGAGGGTGACCATGACAGCCGATATATCCTATACCACGGAAGAGATCGCGAAGCTTTTAAAAATCTCCAAACTAACGGTCTATGACCTCATTAAAAAGGGGGATTTACCCGCCTATCGGGTAGGTAAGCAAATGCGTGTAGACGCCTCGGACTTGGAGGCTTATAAAACGCGCGCCAAAGGTGATATGCCTACTACGCTCAAAGTGAACTCTGCGGAATTAGCGCCGCCGTCAAATACATCGTTAGCCACTTCATCCGGCTTGTCATCAGTCCCCAAAAACACGCTTGTCATCACCGGACAGGATGTTAGCTTGGACATTTTGGCCAAGCATATCGAGAAAAAAGTCCCTGACAGATGGCCCCTACGGTCTTATGTCGGAAGTTTGGACAGCCTAATCGCCATGTACAGAGGGGAAACCGACATCGTCAGCACACACCTCTTGGACGGTGACACCGGAGAATACAACATTCCTTATGTACGCAAAATACTGATCGGCTCCTCTTATGTTGTCATCAATCTTGTCTCAAGATCGGCAGGTCTCTATGTCCAGCAAGGAAATCCCAAAAAGATTCAGGGCTGGGCTGATCTCAAGCAGAAAGGCCTTCGGCTGATTAACCGCGAAAAGGGCTCCGGCGCCCGCGTTTTGCTCGATGAGCAGCTCCGTCTGCATGGCATTTCCTATCGGGATCTTATCGGCTATGAACGTGAGGAATCGAATCATATGGGCGTGGCAGGCAAAGTGGCTCTTGGGGAAGGAGATTTCGGTGTAGGGATCGAAAAAGCGGCTTCTATGGTCGGTGGCGTCGATTTCATTCCGCTCATTCAAGAGCGCGTTGATCTTGTTATGCTGAAGAAACCAGAGAATCTGTCATGGATCGAGCGGGTAAAAGAAGTGCTGCAATCGGAGGTTTTCCATAATGAAATACGCCCTATTCAAGGATATAATCTATCCCAAACAGGGCGCGTTCTCTTTGAAACTTAATAGACATCTTTCGCATATCGTTTGGTACGCGACATTTCTTTCACATAACTCTCCGTTTCACTTGCACTCATGCCGCTATGCTGCTGAATAATTTGTTTCAGCGTGGCATCTACCTCTTTGGCCATTGAACTGGCGTCTCCGCAAATATAGAAGTGAGCGCCAGCCTTCAGCCATGCCCACAGCTCTGCCCCATGCTCCAGCATGCGGTGCTGAACGTAGATTTTTTCCTCTTGGTCACGGGAAAAAGCGGTATCCAGACGGTGCAGCGTCCCCTCTTGCAGCATGGTCTCCAGCTCCTCTTTGAAGTAGAAATCACATGCTGCACGCTGTTCCCCGAAAATGAGCCAGTTCTTCCCTTTGGCGCGAGTCGCCTGACGCTCTTGAAGAAAGCCCCGGAAAGGCCCGATTCCGGTACCCGGTCCGATCATGATCATGCCAGCGTCCGGATTGGCCGGAGGTCTGAAGTGAGCGGTCTTTTGGATAAAGAGTCCCACCTCGCCCTCGCCTTGGACGCGATCTGCCAGGAATCCGGAACAAACACCGGTCCGCGGTTTGCCCTCGATTTCATAACGAACGGTTGATACGGTAATGTGGACTTCATCAGCTTCCGCTTTGGGACTAGAGGAAATGGAATACAGGCGAGGCTGCAGCGGTTTTAACACTTGTAGAAGTTCCTCCGCAGAGACAGCTTTACTCATCGGGTAAGCTTGCAGCACATCAACCAATTGGCGGCCCCAAAGCCACTTTTTCAATTCCGCTTTATTTTTCAATAAGTTACCTAGCATTTCGCTGTGGACACGCTCCTGGATGAACTCCAAAATCCCCGGTGTGACCCTGGCAAGTTCGAAGTGACGGCGAAGCGCCTCGGTGACGGTCATTTGACCTTTGTCTTTTACCGTCACCTGTGTCGATGGATCTACTTTAACGGTTTCCAATATGTCCGAGACCATCTTCGGATCATTGGTTGGCCATACGCCAAGCGTATCCCCGGCCTCGTAAGACATCCCACTGCCCGCCAGATCGAAAACATAGTGACGGGTTTCTTTTTCGGAACCTTCTCCGTTTAAAAGCCTACTCTTTACAACTCGTGTAGTTAATGGATGATTGCGGTCATAGGTGACTTGGGCTTCGGTTGTAACTGCAGCAGTCGGTTCACTTAACTTCATCACAACGGCTTTCATCCACGCTGCGGCTTGTTCCTCATAATCCGTGTCACAGTCGACCCGCCCGTTAATGCGTTTAGCCCCCAACTGCTCCAAACGCGCATCCAAATTGCGCCCAAAGCCGCAAAACAAATCATAGTTGGAATCCCCGAAAGCCAGAACAGAGTAATTCAGCTCAGGCAAACGCGTCATTGCTTCTCCTTTTAGCGCGTTCCAGAAGCTCTCACCGTTATCGGGCGGATCTCCAGCACCGAACGTGCTAACCAAGAAGAAAACGTAACGTTCCGCGCTTAAATCTGCCATTGCATAGGCGTTCATATTCATGAGACGCACGTTGTAGCCCGCTTCTTGCAATTTCTGCGCACTTTGGATCGCTGCCCCTTCTGCATTCCCAGTTTGTGAGGCCCACAGTATCGTCACCGATGCTTTATCAGACTGCGTTGTTACTGCTGCTTTCACTTCTGGCTGGGTCTCCGGCGTTATCACAGGCAGCGTTATGGCTTCCGGAAGGTAAGTGCGAGAGAACATACCAGCCAGCATACCGTCCAGCCAATACCGTTTGGATGCCTCCAAAGGCGCTGTAGGAGGCAGAACAGGAATACCTGGCACCTGACGGGAATCTTCCGCTCGGAGACTTGTCAAAAATCCGGAAAGATACATCTTCTCATGATTATCCAGCGTCATTGGCGGTGCGGATTGAATGCCCAACATCGTTGCAAGCGTATCTATAGGTGCCATCGTAGCCATCTTCACTTCCTCCTTCTGTTTAGCTAGTGAAACCGCACAATACTTGAGTTCCGGTTGAAAGGAGATACCATCAACCGCATCACTTGTCACCTCGTTAATGGCCAGCTTCTCTCCGAACACATCATTCCAATGAAAAGGAGCGAAGCAGTTCCCCGGCCTCACGCGATCGGTTATGACCGCAGGCAGGATTGCAAGTCCGCGACGCGAACGAATTTCTATTTTGTCCTGCTCCTTGACGCCAAGCGACTCGGCATCCTCCGGGTGAATTTCGAGAAAGGGACCGGGGTTCAGCTTGTTCAGCGTCGGTATTTTCCCCGTCTTCGTCATGGTATGCCATTGATGCTGCAACCGGCCTGTATTCAACACAAAGTTGAAATCGGAGTCCGGCATCTCCGCCGGCGGCAAATATGGCCGGGCCAAAAATATTCCTTTCCCACTCTCCGTCGCAAAAACGATGCGCGGACGTTTTCCGTCCGCAAGTTCCTTCAAATGCTGGCTGACCCCATCATTCAAGTAACGAATCGGATTGCGATCATTCCGGCTGTCTGGCGCAACTGGCCACTGCATCGATGTTTCGCGCAGCCTTTCATAGGAGGCTCCCCGAATATCGTAGCCGGTCTTAGGATTCCACGCCCGCTGAATCTCCAGATACACTTCCGCCGAGGACGTGTAAGTGAACGCGTCGGAATACCCCATCTCGCAAGCCACCTTGGCGATGATTTGCCAATCCGGCATCGCTTCGCCGGGCGGCTCGACCGCTTTCTCCATTAGCGTCAAATTCCGCTCGGAGTTGATCATAACGCCTTCGGCCTCCGCCCATAAGGCGCCGGGAAGCAGGATGTCCGCATACGCATTCGTCTCTGTCTCATAGAAAGCATCCTGCGTGATAACGAGCTCAGCGGCCTCAAGACCTGCCATCACATTCTTGCGGTTAGGCACCGTCGCGACCGGATTCGTACAAATAATCCAGCAGGCTTTGATATCTCCG
This sequence comes from Paenibacillus violae, assembly GCF_032461945.1. NCBI lineage: Bacteria > Bacillati > Bacillota > Bacilli > Caryophanales > Paenibacillaceae > Paenibacillus > Paenibacillus violae. The sequence goes on along the minus strand of NZ_JAWCUD010000008.1, from coordinate 25,928 downwards.
GCCTGCATGCTTTCGAACATCGACACCGTTCCTGTGCCTACTTCGGTTTTCAACGTTCCCCGCGGTACGTCCCACATGTCTTCAATAAAATCCCTGTCAGCCGGCGCCAGCACGGATCGCTGCCCTGGCAAGCCAGGGCCCATGTACCCCATCTCCCGGCCCCCCATGGCATTGGGTTGGCCCGTAAGGGAGAAGGGCCCGCTTCCAGGTCGGCAGATGGCGCCTGTTGCCAGATGCAGGTTGCAGATGGCATTGGTATGCCAAGTTCCGTGAGTGCTCTGGTTCAGCCCCATCGTCCAGCACGTCATCCATTCCGGCGACTCGCCAATCCATAATGCCGCTTGACGAATGTCGGCTTCGGGGATGCCGGTTAGTTCAGAAACTTTATCCGGCGTGTAGTCTTCCAGGAATGCCGGCATACCTTCCCATCCTGACGTGAACTCCGCTATAAAAGCCGGGTCCGTATGGCCATTCTTCACAAGCAAGTGCAGCAGGCCATTCAGAAGCGCAAGATCAGTCCCAGGCTTAATTTGCATGTAAAGCCCTGCTTTGTCTGCAGTCGCGTTACGGCGGGGGTCCACCACAATCAGCTTAGCTCCCGCTTTCACCCGATCCATCATTCGCAGGAAGAGAATGGGATGGCAATCCGCCATATTGGCTCCAATGACGAAAAATAAATCCGTGCGGTCCATGTCCTGATACGAGCCCGGCGGACCATCCGCCCCAAGCGACAGCTTGTAGCCACTGCCTGCGCTAGCCATACATAAGCGGGAGTTGGATTCAATGTTATTGGTTCGGATGAAGCCTTTCGCCAGCTTATTAACCAGATATTGCGCCTCCAGCGACATTTGACCCGACACATAGAAAGACATGGCATCCGGCCCGTACTTGTCAACGATAGAACGCAACCGCTTCGCCGTCTCCCTGATGGCATCGGCCATCCCGGTTTTGACAGGTTCTTTCTTACGCGCTAGACGTTTATATGCGTATTCCATCCGCCCAGACTCTGCGATAGCTTGCGCACAGGTGTTGCCCTTGGTGCACAGACGGCCAAAATTAGTCGGATGCTCTTTATCACCCGTCACTTTGAGCACGCGGTTTCCTGATACCTCAAGCACAATTCCGCATCCAACACCGCAATAGGGACAGACGCTTTTCACTTTGTTTGTTGTCATGTTGATTCACCAGCGCTAACGTGCAAGATGCACGTGATTAATTTTTGTATAAATGTAAGAAAAGCGACATCTTCGCAAACGAATTATACTTACTTACAACAAAATATATATCGTACTGCGATAAAAATCAAGGGGTTATGTTAATTTATATAACATTAAAACACCTAATTTTTAGATATTGTTTTGATTATCACATTATATACGTTAAGTTTTATAACATTAATCCTCTTCCGGGAATTCCAAAAGCCCGATATTTTTCAATTCATTCATATGAATTTCCGAAAGGTCCTCCAATAGGCGCATGCCGGACTCCGACAAACGGATGAATATGCTCCGCCCGTCATCCGGATTAGGCATACGATACACCAATTGTAGCTGTTCACAACGGTTAATTAATTCCACACAGGCGTGCGGTGTAACTTGCAAGCGCTCGGCAAGCTCTTTTGGCGTTGCATAATCCCGCCCCGGAAACCCCATGATCGCCAGCATCAGCTGATGATTCTGCGGGGTGAGCCCATGCGCTCTCGCCGCTGACTCACTGAAATGTATAAACTTTCGGATCTGATATCGAAATAAAGCTAGCTGCTCGTAGACCGCTTTGGGTAATCGTTCTTTGGACATATCTGCACCTCGAAAATAAGATACATCATTTTAACACACTACTTCGATTTAAAGGTACGGTTTGACCCCCTTTATCAAATCTTTGATTTAAGCATTGACAAATGATAGAGGAACTATGAAAATGTTGAAGAAATCCGAGTCGGGAGGAATACATGATTTATTTGGCTGTCTTTATTTTTTTACTTACCATTACATTCGTCATCTGGCAGCCACGGGGACTTAATATCGGCTACTCCGCTTCGGCAGGCGCCTTATTGGCACTGATTTTTCAAGTTGTTTCACTGCAGGACGTCGCCACCGTAACAGGGATCGTTTGGAATGCGACCTTGGCTTTTGTCGGCATTATTCTGATCTCCCTCATCCTCGATAATATAGGTTTCTTCGAGTGGGCAGCCCTGCATATGGCGCGTATGGCAAAGGGCAATGGCAAACGCATGTTCATCTACGTCATCCTGCTGGGAGCCGCAGTTTCGGCCTTCTTCGCCAATGACGGTGCTGCGCTCATCTTGACGCCTATTGTGCTCGCCATGGTTCGGGCTTTAAAATTTCCGGATAAAATGATTCTCCCCTTCATCATGGCCAGCGGGTTTATCGCGGATACAACTTCCATCCCGTTCGTTGTCAGCAATTTGGTGAATATTGTTTCGGCCGACTTTTTCAATATTGATTTTACGACCTATGCCAGCCGGATGTTCGTCACCAGCCTTTTTTCATTAGGAGCAAGTCTACTGGTGCTGTATCTATACTTCAGGAAAGATATTCCTGCGGATTATGACGGGACTCATCTCAAAGATCCATCTGCCGCCATTCGAGATCCTCGGCTTTTTCGACTGTCCTGGGTCATTCTAGGTGTCCTGCTAGCGGCATATTTGGCCAGCGGATTCGTTAAAATCCCTGTTTCCTTCATTGTAGGAATCGCTACGCTCGTCTTCATCCTGCTTGCCCGCAGCAGCAAGGCCATCCAAACGAAGCAGATCGTCAAAGACGCTCCATGGGCTATCGTTATTTTTTCAATTGGCATGTATGTCGTCGTATATGGCTTAAAAAATGCCGGCTTAACCGATGCATTAGGAAAAGTAATTGAAGTTATTTCGGGGTATGGTTTGTTGGCTGCCTCTGTCGGCATGGGGTTCCTGTCAGCTATTCTCTCTTCGATTATGAATAATTTACCGACCATACTGATTGGCGCACTGGCGGTGAATGGCACGGGGACTGACGGCGTGATTCGAGAAGCTCTCATTTATGCCAATGTGATCGGGTCGGATTTGGGGCCTAAAATGACACCGATCGGGTCACTGGCGACACTGCTCTGGCTCCACGTTCTTTCGAAAAAAGGGGTAACGATCACCTGGGGGACTTATTTTAGAATCGGCGTCGTGCTTACTATCCCTACGCTGCTCATCACTTTACTTGGTCTATATCTGTGGTTGAAGGTTATTACCTAGGGGCTGCATGACGTTTGTATTTATGTCCACACTATAAGAATAAGCAGATTTGTTATTCAAAATAGTCATCTAGAGAAGGTGGGCTTGATGGGGATGGGTAAAAAGCAATGGCCTTTGTACGTGATGATCACCGTTTTTGCGGCGTACTGGGTATTCATGGCGATTTCACCAACGGATCGCATGCAGTGGCTGATGGAAAATATACTGCTTGTCTCTGTCGTTCTTGTCCTTCTTTTCACTTATAAAAGATTTCGGTTCTCTCAATTGTCCTATTTGTTCATCTTTATCTTCTTGTGCTTTCATACCTATGGAGCTCATTATACTTATCAAGGTACCCCTTTCGACGTTTGGCTAAAAGAAGCCTTCCATACCCATCGCAGCTATTATGATCGGGTTGTGCATCTCCTGTTCGGGCTGCTTTGGGCATATCCTGCCCGAGAATGGCTGACCCGCGCCGGCGGCATGCGAGGCTTCTGGTCTTATGCGATGCCCGTGGCGGTCGTTTTCGGTTTCAGCTCCTTCTTCGAAATCATAGAAATGGGTGCTGCTTATGTGGCAGGTCAAGCTGGCCAGGAGTATGTCGGTATGCAAGGAGATGTCTTTGACTCGGAAAAAGATATGGGACTCGGTCTAATCGGAGCGCTTATTGCGATGATGTTGCTGGGTTGGAAACGCAAACACGGAGAAACAAAGCTCGCCCGTTGAAAATAAGTCTCCCCTATCCCCGGGGCGCCCATAACATAATTGAAACACCGATGACACAGACAACCGCTCCGGTCCAGTCGTAAAGGTCCGGTGTTTTTTTGTCGATGACCCATCCCCATAATACGGCTAGTATGATAAAGACTCCGCCATAAGCTGCGTACACCCGACCAAATGAGGGGAAGCTCTGCAAGGTTGGAATAATCCCATATAAGATGAGGATGATACTTCCCATGATGCCGTACCACAAAGGCTTGGACTCCCGCAGCCATAGCCAAACCAGATAACCCCCGCCGATTTCCGCTAGCCCTGCGACAACAAAGATCAATATGGATAACAACACAATCTCATTCTCCTCACTGATAAAGATTCCGCCAAATCACACCTTGGCATTTGAAGCCATCATCTGAAATTTGCCCTGTCTTGTCAAGGAATCCTGATTTTCTACTCATTCCCGGTATCGCCGGGGCAGACCAACAACAACAGGTGCCGTGCATTGGACGGAGACAATCCTCATGTAAGGAACTACAGGGCGCTATTTAGCTAAAAAGCGCGGTTTTTCGCATCTGGAGGGAACTGTAGGCTCTTATTTCAGCGAAATAAGCTCAAATCGCGCCTAAATTACGAAATAAGAGACCACAGTTCCCCTTCGCAGGCTCATACGGTTATTTCCCGTGAAATAACGCCCCATGGTTCCCACTCCTTTCGCCCCCAGGGACGCATTCACCAAGATAAATGATTTCGTCGTGCTTCTAGGACGAGCGAGTTTGCCAAGTTAGAGCAAAGCAAACAAGCTGCTTTATGAACCCAATCGTTCATAAAGCGGCTTGTTCATTCTCATAGGCAGCGTTCTAGGAGGTGCCCAATATCTTCTTCCCGCGCGGCTGCAGCCCGTTAGGATCGGGCTCAAGCGTAACGCCGAAGGAGTCAATCTGAAAATCCTTGCCTTTCACCGGAATACTGTAAGTCAACACCCCTGTGCCTTTCTCATCAACGCGGAGCGTTCCGCAGTTATACCGCTTTCCGTTCCGATTGAACCAAACTTGGTACGCCGTATCTCCCTTTGTCTCTTGGAGGCCTTGCAAATTAATAACCACATTGTGAACATCGCCGTTCTGAAGCACCCATGCCGTTCCTGAAGCTGTTGGCATTGTGCTTTCAACGGACTTTAATTGGAACGTATGCATGATTTCTGCCGGTTCACTTAAACCCGGATTCGCGGATAGGGCTGAATTCTTCGGTTGGCTGCTCCACCAAATACCTACTGCCAATCCTAAGATAATCGCAGCGGACAACCCGTAAATCCATTTGTATGACCGATTTTTCTTGCTTATTATCGCCTCGATCTTAGCTGGTGGCAGGATGGACTGCATGACCTGCTGCTTTAAGTCCGGCGGCAGCTCCACTTCTTCCATTTCAAAAGGCAAAGCCTGCCAAACATCCTGCAGGTCTCTTAATTCTTCGCGGCAGCTGGCACAAGTTCGCAGATGCCGCTCGAAAGCCGCGCGTTCTAGCTCTGTGCAATCGCCGGTCAAATAGTTGACCAAATCATTGCAATCCACAGTTTCATGTTCTTTCATGACGTCATCCCTCCCTCAGTGATGTCAGATGCTTACGAAGTATTTTTAAACATTGATGCAAGCGGCTTTTGATCGTGCCCACCGGTTCGTTGGTTTGAGAGGCTATCTCACTTAAGGAATAACCTTGCCAATACATCATATCGATCAATTGAATCTGGCTCTCTGACAAATGTACGTACGCCTCGTGAATTTGCTCCCCGATCCATTTGCGTGAGATCACGGACTCCGGATCCGGAGCGTCAGACACAAGGGAATGTTCCCATTCTCTAGGTTCAAAACGGACCACTTGCTCAAGTCTTCGTTTCTTCCTTAAATAATCAATCGTTATATTCCTCGTAACGGTAATAATCCAATTTACAAAGCCGCCTTTGCTTGCGTCATAGCCCTTCTCCGTCGTCCAGAGCCGTGTAAAAACAAGCTGAACAATTTCTCTGGCGGCCTGTTCCTCCTTCAAAGACTTCAGGGCAAAGGAATACACAAGCTTCGCATAACGATCGTAAAGCTCTTCCAGTGCAGGATGGTGCTTACCCAAGACCAACTTCATGAGTTCGGCATCCGTTCGATTTCGCATATTCGGCACACTCCGAGTGGAAATAAAGTTAATACTACTACCTTATCTCCCCGCATGTTGTCTTGGCAATAGATTTATAGAAAAAGAAAACCCCGGCATCGCTGAGCTTGCCAGCATGCCGGAGCGTTTGAAAGCTGTCTTGTTTATCTCGCTTCTGTCTTGGCCGGATCGAGAACGAACCAGACTTTGCCTACATTTTGTCCCGTCGTTTCACCAGGGAGATGATCTTTCACCCAGTAGTAAAGCGGCCAGCCTTTGTAAGTGCTTTGCTTTTTACCGTCAGCTCGCGTCAGCACACCGAAATCACTTGCCGCAAGATCCGTGGAAACCGTCAGGTTCTCGTCGTAGAAGATCGGCCAATTTACCAAACAAGGACCTACACAGGAATTAGGATCAGCCTTATCTTTGGTAAACAAGTACAGGGCCATGCCGTTTTGATCAACTAAATAGGTACCTAGCGCATCGGATTTACTTGTTTTTACAGAGGAATTTACAGCTTTTGTTCCACTGAACTTCACAGGATCAATCACGTACCAAACATGGCCAACGTCCTGTCCCGTTGTGTCTCCCATTTTCTTGTCATCCACCCAGTAATATAACGGAAATCCTTGGTACGTCGTTTGCAGGCTGCCATCTGCGCGGACCAAGGTGCCGAAATCAGCCGAGTTCACTCCCGTAGGCGCGGATATTGCACTTGAGTAGAATACTGGCCATTTCTCCAAACATTTGCCCGAGCAGTTGCTAACGCCTTTCGTGTCTTTATCATAGTAATACAACGCCATGCCGCGAGCATCGGTCAGATAATTGCCAAGATCGGGTTTCGTGCCCATTGCGATTCCGCCATTCGAAGGCTTAATAACGAACCAGACCTTGCCTACGTTATCGCCAACCGTGTCTCCCGGTTTCTGATCCTTCGCGAAGTAATACAGCGGCCACCCTTTGTAAGTGATCTGATCCTTGCCGTCAGCACGCGTGAAAACTCCGAAGTCTGCCGCGCTGAATTCAGCGGGAACCGTAAAATTATTGGCATTGTAAATCGGCCAGTTCGCCAAACAAGCGTCTACGCAAGAATTAACATTCGCTACATCTTTAGTAAAATAGTATAAAGTCATCCCTTTGGCATCTGTTAAATAACTTCCCAAAGCATCGCTCATCTTCAAGCCAAGCGCCGGAGTTTCGAGCACACTAAGTTTACTCGCACTAATTTTGCCCTTTTGGCTTAAGTCTACCGCCAGTGTCTTGGATGACCCTTTGATTGGCGCTTTTAACGCCTCGAGCGTAGCAGTCGCGATATGTAGGTTCTTGAATGATTTCACACCAGCAATCTTGGACAAACCATTTTTGGCTGCAAACGTAATGACATCGTCGTACTGGAAATCAGTTCCTTGCCCATAGCCAAGGGATTCCAGCAAAACTTTGTAATACTGCTGCGCAGTAATACCAGCCATAGGTTCGAAAGTATCGGAACCCGTTCCTTGCCAACCAAGAGCAGGATTCGCTTTCAAATAGCCAAGAATCGCTTGATTCTCCTTGGAAACGCCGCTTGCATCCTTAAAGTTCTCAGTCCCCTTATAAGCCAGCGCCTCGGATTCCAAACCTTTTAACCTCAAAGACATAACCGCCGCTTGCAGCCTTGTCGTCGATTTGTTCAAATATTCCGCGGTCAAGCCGCTGCCGTCTCCTTGCAGAATACCCAAGTCTCCCGCAATATCCGTTTCGGATTTCACGTTCAGCGGTTCCGCCGCCGCGGCTGATAAAGCCGTAGCGCCTGCTGCTAACCCTAATAATACGAGGGAAGATACGATTACTTTTTTCACATTAACCATGCGCGATGACTCCTCCTTATTTTTGCTACTTAAGGTAACGAAGCTTAGGCATAGGCGGTTTGCTTATTTTAAAAAATAAATAAAAAACCCCCTTCACTGTCGTCTGACAATGAAAGGGGCATTCTCTCAATTCGATTAGATGAATCTTACGCGATCTTCAAGCGGTTGAAACTCTTTGTCGCCAGGAACAAAAGTTGGTTTACCGAAAGGCATTTGGGCAATCAGCTTCCACTCGCTTGGAATATTCCATGTTTGAGCAACTTCATCATTAATCAGCGGGTTATAGTGCTGCAAGGATGCACCAAGACCTTCTTGCTCAAGCGCCGTCCAAATAACGAGCTGCAGCATGCCTGAAGATTGGTTGGACCAAATCGGGAAGTTATCGGCATAAGAGGCGAACTGAGCTTGAAGTCCTTCCACAACAGTTTGATCTTCGAAGAAAAGAACAGTACCGGAACCGTTGCTGAAGCCGTTAATTCTTTCTTCTGTTGGCGCGAAGCTGCCTGCAGGCACGACTTTTCTCAACGTTTCTTTGGTGATGCTCCATAATTTATCGGATTGATCGCCGAACAAGACAACAACTCTGGCACTTTGTGAGTTAAAAGCGGATGGCGTGTATTTCACAGCCTCGTTCACAATCTCTTGAATGCGTTCGTTAGAAATAACAGTTCCTTTGCTTAGTCCATAGTACGTACGTCTTTCTTTAACAGCTTTCAGGAAAGCATTGCTTTTCTCTACCGCATTGTTACTCATATAAAATCTCCTCCATCACATGTGATTTAGTGTAATATATAAAATAAATTTAATAACAAAACAGCATCTTCTTCTACTTCATATGTTACTTACTATTTGTTATTTACTTTTATTATTATGATTTATTCTTCGAATTTTGTCAACCACTTTGAACACGGAAATCTCCTCGAAAGTTTGAGAACTCGTCCAGGAGGGAATAATCAGAACTAAACAAAGTGCAGGAGGGATATTCCCATGGCGGTCACAACCAAAGGAACACTGCTCGTGGAAGGTCATGAGCTGACCATCACCAACCCCAATAAGCTTCTATGGCCTGAAGCAGGCATAACGAAAGGAGATTATCTCTCCAAATTATCCGAGCTGTCACCCTACCTGCTGCGTTACTGCCGCAACCGGCACTTAACGACCATCCGCTTCCCAAACGGGTATGATCAAAAGTCCTTTTACCAAAAAAATGCCCCCGATCCGGTACCTAACTTCGTGAAGCTGGCTCCGCTCGATGGCATTCAGTACGTTAACTTGGACTCCTTATCTACGCTTCTTTGGCTGGGAAATCTGGCTTGTTTGGAGTTCCATCCCTCTTTTCACCATATCGGGGACACGCTGCCGGCAGAGTGGGTGATTGATATCGACCCAACTTTGGAGGAAGAGCCGCGCATTATGGAAGCCGCGCATATCATCGGTGAGGTGCTGGACTCTCTGCGCATTCAGTCCATTGCCAAAACCTCCGGCGCCACAGGTGTTCAAATTTATATTCCAATTCAGCCTGGCTACACGTTCGAGCAGCTGCGGAAAATCGGCTATTTTATCGCCTCGTATGTCGTCAAGATTTACCCGAATCTATTTACGATCGAACGGTTCAAGAAGAACCGCGGGGATAAAATCTATATCGACTACCTTCAGCATTGGTACGGGAAAACACTCTCTGCCCCCTATACGCCGCGCGCCAAAAAAGACGCATCCGTCTCCACTCCCCTGTTATGGAAAGAGGTTGAACTGCGTCCTAGCCCTCGTGAATTCAATTTACATACGGTCCTCGACCGGTTAAAGAAATACGGCGACTTGATTGAAGGGGTTCCTCTCCAAAACCTGGACGCGATTTTAGCCCGACTCAGCTAGTAGTAGTTCTGTATAGAACTCCTTTAAAACAAAGGTGACAGCAGTCGGGCAATCACTTCTTTCCCCTTCTCCAATCGCGATCTTTGCTCAAATTCGGCTAATTTCAATTCATCGCTATCTTTTAAATCCATCCAAAAGTCATCTTCCAGACGATCAATCACGTCCTGATTAAACATAACCGCATTCAATTCAAAATTGCTAAAGAAGCTGCGCATATCCACATTGGCGGTTCCTACGGTTGCCATCATATGATCGATGATCATGACCTTGGCATGCATGAATCCTTTCCGATAGAGGTAGAACTGAACCCCGGCCTGCATGAGTTCTAATAAATAGGAGCGGGAGGCATATTGAACAATACGGGAATCTGCTTTGTAAGGAAGGATAATGCGGACATCCACACCGCTGAGAACGGCCGTTTTGAGCGCCATCGTTATGCTTGCATCCGGAATAAAGTAGGGTGTCGTCATATACACCCGCTTCTTGGCCGCAACAATTCCTGCAAAAAACATCTCCTGTATCGCATCCCAGTAAGCGTCCGGGCCGCTTGAAATCACTTGAACCAAGGAAGTCTCCGATTCGTGATGCTCCGGATACATGGAATCATCAGCCAAACGCTCCCCGCTTACGAACAGCCAATCCGTCATAAAAGTCGTCTGCAAGTAATACACTGAGTCCCCGTTCAGCATAAGATGCGTATCGCGCCAAAAGCCAAGCTTGGGGTCACCCCCCAGATATTCGTCTCCGATGTTAATACCCCCGACAAAACCAACCAACCCATCGATGACGATGATTTTGCGATGATTACGGTAATTCATTCGTTTATCGAAAAACGCAATAAGTGGTCTCAAAAAGGGATAAACCTCAATCCCCGCCTGTTTAAATCTATCGATATAAGCTGACGAAAGCGAGTAGGAACCGATTCCGTCATAAATGACGCGAACCTTCACCCCCTGCAACGCTTTGCGAATGAGGGCTTCTTGAAATCTGGTACCTATGGCATCATGCCGAATCGTATAAAATTCAAAATGAATATGCTTCTCGGCCTTCTCGATGGCTTCCAGCATCGCCTCATATGTGACATCCGCATTGGTCAGCACTTCCACTCGGTTGTTCGGCGAAATGGCCGAGCCCGGAATGTTGTGAAGCAGCCCGCATAGCCGTGAATCCTCGAAGAGTTGATAGTGCTGCTCTTCGATTCTCTCCTGGTTGTGGCTTCCCCTGCCCAGCCACTGGTGTCTGGCTTCGGAACTTCTACGGCGCCCTTTACGTCGAACCGTTTTGCGCTGGGTGTATTCCTTGGCTAAGAAATAGTACATGAGGAAGCCGATGATCGGGAGAATAAATAAAACGAACAGCCATGCCACCGTCTTGGCGGGCCTTTTGTACTCACCAATCAATATCGTAGCTGTCTGAAAAATGAAAAGAAGCAGTACACCAACCATCCAAATCACGAGCTTCACCCCTCTTCGTAGCGCGAAAAACTTCCTTCTAATTCCTTGTCACGTTAGCTTTTGCCAAGGGCTTTCCCTCTATACTGATCTGCCTTTAAGTCATGGAAACAATAAAATTTTCCAACTTTCGTAATAAAATCCTTCATTTCGCAGAGAATAATAAACGCATTCCTATGATCATTCTGGCGGGAGGTGCCATTCGCATGGTCAAAACATCCAATCCATTGATGAAAAGTATCCTGCGCAAGCGCACATCAAACAAGCAGGAGGATTCTAGTGGCGAGCAAAAAGAACTACATGATTCGCTGGACTATCAATTCATCGAAGAGTTGAAGAAAACACCACTCTCTTTGCTATTGGATGATAATCACGCCTTCATTAAAGCCATTTTCCAGGACTGCTCCGATGTCGTCGTTCGCCAATTCGACATTGAGCCGAACATTCCCGCACTTCTGTTATTCGTTGACGGGCTCACGAACACCCAACTGCTGAATGACACGATGAAATCGCTCATGCTGATTGGCGGCGGAGAAACGTCCGTCCAGCGCATCGCAGACGCCATTCTCCCCGTCTCCCAAACACAGATCTCCGATAATTACGGAGACCTGCTCGTTTCCGTGCTGGGCGGGGACGCCGCCCTGCTCGTTGAAGGAAACGCGAAGGCGATCCTGCTCGGCATCCGCGGAACAGAAAAGCGCTCCGTTGCAGAGCCGGAGACGGAGACCGTCGTGCGCGGACCGAAGGAGGGGTTCGTGGAGAGCATTCGCACGAACACCTCGATGATCCGCCGCAAGCTGAAGACGCCCAGGCTGAAAATGAAGTCCATGTGCGTCGGCAAAGAGAGCAACACCAATCTCGTCATCTGTTACATGGATGACTTGGCGATGCCCTCCCTTGTCGAAGAAGTGGTCAAACGGCTGGAGCTCATCAAGATCGACGCGATTCTGGAGTCCGGCATGATTGAAGAGCTGATTCAAGACAATGCATACTCCCCCTTTCCGCAGATGCAGTATACGGAGCGGCCTGATGTTGTGGCCGGGGCCTTGATGCAGGGACGGGTGGCCATTCTCACGGACGGCACGCCGTTTGCGCTCATCGTGCCTTTTGTTTTCATCCAAACGATGCAGACGTCCGAGGATTACTATGAGCGGTTCCAAATCGGCTCTCTCCTAAGGATGCTTCGTTATGTTTTCGTCTTTTTATCGCTGACGACGCCCGCTTTGTATGTCGCGATAACGACGTTCCATCAAGAACTACTACCAACGACATTAATGCTAAGCGTTGCGGCATCCAGAGAAGCCATACCGTTTCCCGCGGCCGTAGAGGCCTTCATCATGGAGATAACGTTCGAGGCGCTGCGCGAAGCCGGCATCCGACTCCCCAAAGCGGTTGGTTCTGCGGTTTCCATCTTGGGGGCGCTGGTCGTAGGTCAGGCAGCCGTGCAAGCAGGGATTGTCTCTGCGCCAATGGTTATCGTTGTTTCCATTACCGGGATTGCTTCTTTCACAATCCCGCGCTTTAACGGCGCCATCGCCATTCGTATGCTGCGTTTCCCCATCCTTTTGGCGGGAGCGGTCTTCGGCTTCTATGGCATCTTCTTCTCGTTGATGATTTTAATCGGACATATGGCGAACCTCCGCTCTTTTGGCGTGCCTTACTTGTCACCTATCGGACCTCTATCCTCGGGCGATATCAAGGATGTATTCGTTCGTGCCCCTTGGTGGGATCTTAACAAACGTCCGGAATTCATGCCCGTTCAAGATGCTCACCGAATGGATGACAAACTCAGTCAACAGATCATGCAGGACGGAGGCCTAGACGGTAGCTCGATCCAGCATAAGCATCACTCCAGTGAGGAGGGCAATCAGAATGGTTCATCCTAGACGGCTATGCCAGCTCTTACCGCTCCCCCTCCTGATTGTCTGCCTGACAGGCTGCTGGGATCGAACTGAAACCAACGACATCGCGTTTGTTCTCACGTCTGCCGTCGACTTGGAGGATGACGGCAAATTTCGTGTCTCCTACATGCTGCCTCTCCCCGGTTCCATGGGCGGTGCAAGCGGCGGAGGCGGAGGCACCGCTGGCGGCAAGAGCTACTACATCGACTCCGATGTAGGCAATACGTTTCACGAAGCCAACACAAGGCTCCAGATGCGCATGTCGCGCCGTTTGTTTCTCTCCCATCGGAGGACGATCGTGATTGGAGAGAAGTTGGCCAAGAAGGGCATCGGTGTCATCTTTGACACCGTTCCACGCTCACCTGAAAGCCGGATGACATCCTTCCTCGTCATAACCAAAGGCAAGGGCTATGACCTGCTGAACACCGAGCCGAAATTCGAACGATTCCCGGCTGAAGTCATTCGGGAGCTGACGAAATCCAGGCAGTCCTTGGGTACTTCCACCAAGGATATTGGCATTACGTTGAGCTTCAACAGCGATCCAATCCTGACTTATTTGGAACCAAAGCAATCGCAAGCCTCCAAGGAACCTTCCCATGAAATTCAAATGATTGGGTATGGACAATTTAAAGGCGACCGCTTGGTTGGCATTTACAAGAACCACGAAGCAGAAGGGCTCATGTGGCTGAGGAATCATGTGAAAGAATATCTCGTTTCCTTCCCGCCAGAGGAGGGAAACGCCAACGAGATTTCCATTACAGTGACGAAAGGGCAGACGCAAATTAAACCTAGGCTTCAACAAGACAAGGTCATCTTTGATATCCTCATCGACGCGAACGGCTCTGTGAAAGAAGATCTATCGAATCTGGATCTGAACAAGGCCAAAGTGATGCGGAGAGTTGAGAAGCAACTTGCGGAACAAATTATCAAGTCTATTCAGGCGGCGGTTAAGCAGATGCAAAAAGAAGGAACGGACTCTGCTCATCTTGGTTTGACTCTTTGGCGAAGCCATCCGTATGAGTGGAACAATGGTATAGAAGCGAAATGGGAAGCTTATTTCAAGGATGCGGAGTTCCGCATTCACGTCAGTGCTACCATTGAAGAAACCGGTCTGATCAACAAAAATGTTATCAAAGAGGGGATGTAACCTATTGGATCGCATATTCATGATATGTTTTCTGATTACTATGGCAGGTTCGCTTCTCATCGATCGCAGGATGCTAAGGCAAGAGAAGGGCTCGATCAAGATCACCTATGGTTTTTTTACTTTTCTCACCCTAGGCCTCTTCTTCAGCAAGTACTTGCACTGGAAAGTCCCTATGCCTTCGCGTTTCTTTATTCATACCGTTTCCCCTTGGTTTGCAAGAATACTGGGCATCTAAGGGATAAGCATTAAGGGAAAAGGGTGGGATTCACCATGGATCGAAAACAAGTGATCAATCAGCGGCAACTCTCCTGGTTAGCGTCTTCTGTCATCACAAGCGGAGGGATTCTCACCTTGCAAAATGTGCTGATCCGTATCTCACAGATGGATGCTTGGTACAGCTATTTACCTTCTGTGTTCTATGTTTTTGGGGTGGCCAGCTTCTTTGGCTACATCACGAAACATTATCCGCAAAAACATATTTTTGAAATTACACAAGAATTGCTGGGCCGTGTTGGCGGTACCATCGTTAATCTAATTATGATATTTCATTTCTGGCAAATTGTGATGCGCGATATTTCTTCCGTATCCAGGTTTAGTACTACGCTGCTGCTTCACAATACACCACTTGAAATACTAACGCTGTTGCCTTGCCTGCTGCTGATTTATTTCGGCAAAAGCAGCGTGGAAGTGATCGCCCGGGTGAATGATTTATTCTACCCTCTCTTTGTCGTAACCGTGCTGAGTATGCCGCTCTTGTTGTCGAACGAGTTATATCTTCAGCTTATTACTCCTGCCATGACCATGCCGCTGCAGCATGTTGCCGCAGGCTCTATACTCACGATCGGCAATGCAGGAGATATCTTCATTCTCGGGGCTTTTCTTCATATGATGAGCAATTCCAACCAAGTCAGGTCTTCCATCCGACATGGCTCCCTGCTTGGCATTTTCCTGCTCACCATGGCGGTTTTCCTGATCTTGGTTGTTCTTGGACCCAAGATGCCCGGAAATTTCTTGTATCCCATATACAATTTGGTTCAAACGATTCATGTCACGGACTTTCTCGATCGTGTTGATCTCATCATCTTGATGATCTGGTATCCAACGGTGACTTGTAAAATGATTACGATCTATATGGCGCTTCTGCTAGGTATCTCTGCCATCCTGGATAAACGCAACTACCCGACGATTAACAAACCTGTTGCACTGTGCATTGTGATGACCACGTTATTGTCCTTCAGAAACACAACAGATCTATTAGCGTTCTCTAACTACAGCGCTCCAGTTTTCGCGCTGACCTATCAGCCTCTGGTGATGGCTATTCTCGTCGTAGCCATCGCTCGGAAAAAACGCAAGTCGGGCAATCCAGCCTATATGAAAGACAGCTCGCCAAGCAGTCAGAATTCCAGCGTGCAAGCGTCTCAAAAAATTGGAAAACTTAGTCAACGTGTATCCTACAAGCACTGGCTTTGGGGAGGCAATGCCTTGATGATCCTTGCGGCTCTATGCTTGATGGTAGGACTTATGTTCAGTAAATACCATTCGGCCATCGGGAGCGTCTGCGCCATCATTTTCGCCATCTGCATGCTGCTGGCCTCGTTGACGACTTATATGGAGGTGAGCCAACTGAAACAATTGGAAGCCGGCAAATGATAGCGGGCATAAAAAAAAGCACCCGATTCACAGGTGCTTGCTCGGTTTAGACAGGAGCTGCCTGGTTTAACCGACTTTTGGCCACCTTCAGGTAGCCATGCATATTGAGGAATTCGCTATCGTTCGCGAAACGTAATTTAAGTGAACCTGCCGCCTCTTGGATGTAGGGTCTCAAGGCTGAAGCGCCACCGCCAATGACATAGAAGCATTGAATGTCAGGATATTTGCGCCAGCGTTTCTTGATCATCTCGATCATGCGCAAAGCTGCGCGCCGGAAGTGCTGATCCACGATCGGGCGGATGTCAACTTGACCTTCGCCAAGCAATTGAATCGTGAAATCACGTTGCTTAATACGCTGCACGAGCTTGGCTCGGCTTGGAAACACGTAGCTGTAAGCATCTTCCACATCGCGAATGATCGCATCCAGATACGTAGCGATGCCAATTTGCTCGCCATGGCTGAAATGATTATCAATCGCCATCCGTTTAATAACAGGGAAATCCGTCGTCAATGCGCCAATTTCACAAACGCCGATACAACCGTTGTAAATTTCTTCGTCCTTCACCATTAAACTGTCGTGGGTGGCCAGATGAAAAATAGCTGCGGCTCCTTCAATTGAAACAGCGACTTTGCGAATGGATACTTTAATTTTGCGGTTATGGAATTGCGGCGTGGATAGGAACGTAACTTCATGCTCGCCAAGTAACCTCTGTTCGAATTGTTGACTGTACTTCGCAAATGCACGAACGGGCAACCCCGTTCCCAGCGTGTACTCCACTTCATCCACGGCGCCGTAACCGCTGTTGAAGGCTTGAGTGGCGAGACCTTGGTAGGCCAACGCAGTAAGCGCGACAATAAGGGATTGATCCGAAACCGCTTTATTATCGGTGTCTTCCAGCTCCAGGTTGTCTTCGTGTTCCAGCGCAAGCTGACCGACGAAATAACGCTGATTTCTTTGAGAGAGAGAGGGACTGTAAATCATGACGTCTAGCGCTTTCCAAGGGGAATCCTCTTCCTGTAAAATGTGCCTTTCGTAACCCGGCGCAATAATGTTCGGGATGACTAAAGGATCCTTGGACCCATCGAGCACCAGCTTAATGCTGTCGTTACCAATATCAATACCTGCAAGCTTAATCATGCGTGCCTCCACTCCAAATCTACTGTCTTTCCTGTAATTGTTAAGAACATTCGATTATATCCGACACTATTCCTTCCTACTTTCGACTCATTTTGACTAGGACCAGTAGGTATAAGGAAGGTTTTTATCGGATCATGACGAATGATGTTGTTAGATAGACTTTACCAAATTCAACCACGATAAGGAGACAAATTAGCCTTTATGAAGCTCAAATGGAAGCCCAAAAAACTGACGCTGGTGATCATACCGGATGCCAATCAATCGGTCGTCAGGTTTCGAGTACCCCATTTATTCGCTTATATCGCAGCGGCCTGCTTTTCACTGCTGCTCCTTATAACCCTCATTACGTATGCCCTGCACGCGCAAACCACGAAAAAAGCCAACGCGCTGCAGGCTAAACTTAGCGGAGCGAGCCAGCAATGGAACGCGACTTTAACCTCGAAAGACAAAGCAATTGAACAGTTGCAAAATGAAGTCATTCAACTGTCCCAGCAAGCGGAGCAGATGAAATCGCAAGTCGAAGAAATGAAAAAATTCGAGAATGATCTCAAATCCATCGCGGGTCTCGATGCCAACGTAACCGGCAAAGCGGTCGCCAGCGCGACAGCAGCTAATGAAAACAAATCTACGGAGGAACAGACTCCCCCTGTTGCCACGAGCGGAATAGGCGGAAGTCCTAATCCAGCTTCTCAGGAAGCTATTATGCAGCTAGGCGAGCAGACATCCGCTTCTTTTACAGCGCTAAACAGCGAAGTGAAAGAACTGCAAACCAGTTTAACCGAAACGAAACAAAAGGTTGCCGATAAACAACACCAACTCGCTATAACGCCTACGCTGTATCCGACGAATGTGAGGATCGTCACGTCGACGTTTGGCTATAGAACCGACCCCTTCACACATAGCCCGAGCTTTCACTCCGGCATTGACTTCGGGGCCAGGGAGAATGATGCCGTCTACGCCACCGCTGATGGAAAAGTCGTCAGCACCGGAAAGGATATTTACCACGGCAATAACATTGTCATCGAGCATTCCAAGGGCCTACGCACTTGGTATATGCATTTAAATAAAATTCTTGTCAACAATGGAGACAACGTCACCAAAGGTAGTACTATAGGCCTAGTTGGTTCCACAGGACGCAGCACTGCCCCCCATCTTCATTATGAAGTGCTCAAAAATGGAGAAAGCATTGATCCTAAACCATATCTCAAAGCGAATCGAAAGGATGACTAGACATCATGTTTAAATCCAAGAAAAACCTTATGAATCCAAATACGACAGATACGTTGATTGGCGAAGGGACCACCTTTGAAGGACGAATTAAATCGGAAGCCAGCATTCGCATCGAAGGCGGCATCACAGGGGATATCGAATGTGCCGGGGATGTCATCATCGGGGAGCGCGGCGTCGTGAAGTCCAATGTTTCAGCCAGAGATGTCATTCTTGCAGGGAATGTCCATGGCAACATTATCACCAAAGGCAAACTGACCATAACGTCAACAGGATCGTTGCATGGCAACATTAGCGCTGCTTCTTTTATTATTGAAGAAGGTGGGCAATTCCAAGGAAACAGCAAGATGGAAACAACATCCGCTGCAGCAGCACCTCAACCTCAGCCAAAAAACGAGCCGGATAGCCATATGAATCCTCCTGCATCCACTACAAATGGCACCTACAAAGGAAATACCATTGCGATGTAAGTAAATGGAGCATCAACGCTGCCCCTAGGAGATGCGATAAGAGCATGGTATAATGGTTGGAAATTCATTTCTAACTGCAGGAGACAGCGCCTATGAAAGAACAAACGATACTTTTTGATCTTGATGATACATTAGTCCATTGTAATAAATATTTTGACGTCGTCATTGACCAGTTCGTTGATCTCATGCTGACCTGGTTTTCCGGACATGGGCTTAACGCGCAGGACATTAAACAAAAACAGCTCCAAATTGATCTCGCCGGCATTCATGTCCATGGCTTCATGCCCGAGCGTTTTCCCAAGTCATTTGTTGAAACGTATCAATGGTTTAACAGGCACTTCAACCGGAAAATGAGCGCTAAAGAAGAATCATGGCTGATGCAATTAGGTCATACCGTGTATGAATACACGGTCGAACCTTATCCGCTCATGAACGAAACACTCGATCAACTGCAGCAGGATGGCCATCGTCTCTTCCTGTACACAGGCGGCGATGCATCGATTCAAATGAAAAAGGTCAAGGACCTAAGTCTGGACACCTATTTTCATGACCGAATCTTCGTAACCGTGCATAAGACCAAGGAATTCATGGAAACGATCATGCATGAGCAAGGTTTTGATCGCAAACATACGTGGATGATTGGCAACTCCGTCAAAACGGATGTGCTGCCTGCCCTCCATGCAGGGATCCACTCCATTCACATTCCTGTTGAACAGGACTGGGCTTACAACACAGGTACGATCGATATCAAGCCTCAAGGAGCGTTCTACCAGCTCGGTTCCTTGCAAGAAGTTCCAACCACTATTCAGTCGTATATCAAGAAATAAATAAGACGCTAACGTAAAAAAGGCTGTCCCCAAGTCATGAATTGACCAAGGGGCAGCCTTATTTTTTAGGGGAACCTTACTTGTTTACGCCGCCACATCGCGTCTCCGAAATATTTCCCAGGAAAGCAGAATGAACAGCAGGAAGTAGACAACCAGAACGACAATGGAAAATCCAAGTGTCATGCCTTCCGCAAGCGGCGGCTGCCCCTTTAAGTAGGGCGTAAGATCCGTATTGGCAAATAAGAAGTATTTGCCCCAGCTGTATCTCAGGAGCAGCATGGTAATGATCTGTCCGGCGAACATGATGAAGATACTGAGACCGATGGCCAAAGAGGAACTGCGGAATACGGTCGATATCATAAATGCCAACGTTACAATCATCACGAGCTCAATCAACTTCAACCCATAAGTAGCTAGCGTAAACACCAGCATGCTCCCTTCATGCACTTGCCCTTCTGCATCCACTTTCAGTTGAGGAAGTCCAAGGTTCTGGAAGCCGTACAGGAACCCATTCACAATGAGAGCCGTAACAAACAACACAATCAACAGGGTCACAGCAAACAGGAGCGTCGTTAGATATTTGGACAGAAGAATTTTGGCCCGGCTCGCTGGACGAATAAGCAGCAGCTTGATCGTTCCCCAAGTGAATTCGCCAGCCACCATGTCCCCGGCAATAATGACGGTAAACAGCGTCACTACGATGATTATGCCAGAGGCCCTAATGGCTCCGCCCCAGAGCGTGTTATCCGTAGGAGGATAATTATGGTCCAACATGTATTGTTGAAGCGCGATTTCTTCCTTCATCTGCTGTTTGAATTTGTCCGGAAGATCGTTGTTTTCCAGCTCTTTCTTATTATGCTCAATCGTTTCTGCAGCGCTAACCTTCCATTTATCGCTTGCGTCTTCATCCGTACCCGGATGAGAAACGAGACCAGCCAAGACGACAATAGCGATCAGCAGCAGGGCCAGTATCCAAGTACGCAGCCTGCGATAAATTTTCATCTGTTCATTCTGGATTAAATTAAGCAATCGGATCACTCCCTGTCATCTCTAAGAATTGATCCTCCAGCGACTTCGTTGCCGTACGGATTCCGTAAACCGCAATGCCTGCCTCTACAAAACGTTTGTTCCATAGGGCCGTTTCTTCCTTATCCAGCATCAGGATCAGTTCATCGCCCTCCGCCTCAGCCTTCACAGAATGTGAAGCAGCCAAAGCCAATGCCTTATCCGGCGTCGACACTTCAAAAGCCACATGGAGCTTGCCGTCCGTCCTAGCGTACTCTTTGATCAATCTAACATCGACTAACTTCCCATTCTGTATAATGGCAACCCGGTCGCACATGAGTTCCATCTCGGCCAGCAGGTGACTGGATACAATAACCGAGATGCCATCCTCGCGCGTCAACTTGCGCAAATGATCGCGCAGCTCACGAATACCGGCTGGATCCAGGCCGTTCGTAGGCTCGTCCAGAATCAGCACATCCGGCTTATGCAGCAAGGCTTGCGCAATACCGAGTCTTTGGCGCATGCCCAAAGAGTAGGTTTTCACCTTATCATGAATCCGGTTTTCCATGCCTACAAGCTCAATGACCTCTTCAATGCGGTCCTCTCCTATTCCCGGAAACATTCTGGCGTAATGGACCAAATTGTGGTAGCCACTCAGAAACTTATACATTTCCGGATTTTCAACAATCGCGCCGACATGGCGAATCGCTTGTTCGAAATGGGTCCGAATCGAATAACCGCCAATCCGGATATCTCCTTCCGTGATCGACATGAGTCCAACCATCATTCGTATCGTTGTTGTTTTACCGGCCCCATTCGGGCCTAGAAATCCAAAAACTTCCCCCCGTGGGACGTCGAACGTTAATTGATCAATAATCGTCTTCGTACCGATTCGTTTGGTTATCCGCTCAATTTGTACAATCGGTGACTGATCTTGCACTGCTGCTGCCATGTTTTATCGCTCCCTACCGCTATAAGTCATAAGAGTCATACCTGATTACTGCTGACAATATGACTGCGCTCACTATGGATTTTTCCAACAATTATGTACAATGATCTTATACGATTTTACCTAGAAGGAGTTCCTCTATGATTCAAAGAAGACAGTGGCATGGCGTGGAGTGGTCCTTATTTATCGTTTTGACCGGCTCTGTACTGCTAGGCCTGCTTTACGCGCTGCTCCATATGAACGAAAACGAGCACGGTAATATCTTTTTAACCATATTTGCCCTGCTTCTATCCTATGGTATTCCTTTTTTATTTTGGAGGCCTACCTACATTAACACAACACTGTACCCGATTTCCGTAATCCTCACAGGTATTCCTCTACAAATCTATCTATCATGGATGCAAGAAGATGCCTACCTTACTATTAATTGCCCATTAATGGTCATTGGATTCCTTACCGATCGAAAAAACGCTTGGTGGGCCGCTCCAATCTCGCTTGTCGCGATGCCTGTTGCCTATTTCCTGATCCTTCATCGGGATATGGGTATGGGTGTTAGCGAGCTGTTCAGCATCATCCTGAATGCGGTGTTGTTTTTCGCGATCGGCCTTAGCTTGCAAAGAGTTGTAACTTCTAACGAAAAAACGGAAAAGCTTTTAGCGGAAAATCAACGACAATACTATCTTATTCATGAGCAAAATAATGCCTTAGAGCAGTACGCCAACCAAATCGAGCAGTTGACCCTGCTGGAGGAGCGCAATCGGATGGCTCGGGAGCTGCACGATACCGTCGGGCACACCTTTACTTCCGTCATCATGGGCATGGACGCTGTTTCCTATTTAATAGAGGCAGCGCCTGATAAAGCCAAAGAAAAGCTGGACGTCCTGCGGGGCGTAACCCGCAACGGATTGGAAGAAGTGCGGCGCAGCATTCATCAAATGGTGCCCAAAGAAGGCGATATGCTGCTCTCGCAGCAATTAACGAGGCTGGCTAACGAGTTTGCCCTCCATACCGGCACCCAGATCCGGTTCACGACTATCGGGGAGGAATTTGAGATTCCGAAACAAACCAAGCTCTCGCTCATTCGCTGCTTGCAGGAGTCCTTAACCAATGCCAAACGGCATGGCCGCGCAACTACGGTCGAAATCAAGCTCAACTATGTGGATGATGGGGTCGGTATCCGCATTGAAGATGATGGCGTCGGCACCGAGCAGCTCAAAGTCGGTTTCGGGATTAATGCCATGCAGGAACGGATCTTTGCGCTGCAAGGAACGTTACAGGTAAGTTCAACCGTCGGTCAAGGAACCGTTGTCGAATGTTTCATTCCTGCTAAGCGTTTGTCTTCTTTTTAAAAGCTTTCTTCCAAGCTGCTAGCCGTGAATGATACAATATGCCTAACAACACACAAGCAAGTTAAGCTAGGAGGAGTCCCGTATGAACCCTGCCCCACTGAAACTGCTCCTGGTCGACGACCAGGATTTAATACGAGAAAGCCTTCACATTGTGCTGGGCATGGACCCGGACATTGAAGTCGTAGGCTTAGCCGAGAATGGCCATATCGCCATCCAGCAGTGCGAAGAGCATCAGCCTGATGTTGTCCTGATGGATATTCATATGCCCGTCATGGATGGAGTTGAAGCGACACGCAAAATTAAGGAGACATGGCCGCAAATCCGTGTCATTATCCTGACCACCTTCCAGGAGATCTCCTATGTCGTTGACGCCTTGGGAGCGGGAGCTGAAGGCTATCTGCTCAAGGCCATTCATCCGAAGGATTTGGCCGCCGGCATCAAATGGGTGCATCAAGGCGGCACCCTCATCCCGCAGGATATCGCGAGAATGCTCGTCCAGCAAGCCAAAGGCGCTGCCGAGCCAACCGTTCGTGATACGGAGGTTTCAAGACCGGCCAGAGAGGAGCCGGCTCGCACTGACGCTTACGGACTGAGCGAGCGCGAAGTGCAGGTGCTGCACTGCATCGCTGACGGGCTGAACAACCGGGAGATTGCCGAGAAGCTTTTCCTGTCCGAAGGTACAGTGAAAAATTACATTTCCAGCATCTACTCCAAAATGGACGTGCGAGATCGCGTGCAGGCTTCTAAAAAGGCGCATGAGGAAGGTATGATTTAGGCTGCTTAAAAGCGAACAACAGCGATACAAGAGTAGATCTTGTATCGCTGTTGTGTTTGTTTGGAGCGGGACCAGCGGGACCGGTTGCTGAGATTCGTCGTTCGAGCTAACCGCGAGCACCGCAACCGACTGATTCATAAGCGGTCCACAAACCGCTTTTCACTATTCAAACAGCCTCTCCAGAAATCCCTTTTTTCTCTTGCGGATTTTCCGGTAACTTTTCACACGAGAATAAGTAGGCTGCTGCTCCACCGGTGGCTGCTCTTCCGAAAATAGAGCCAATGCCGTTGACGGCGTTGCTTCAATGTTCTGCAGCTCTGTCCGTTCCCCATCCACCGGGGCGTCCTGTCTTCCGGCAACCCGGTGAATGATCTGCTCATAGAGCTTATGCTCCATCTGGTGATTCATTTGCCGAAGCAGCTGTTCCTGCTGCTTGTTATGGAGCTCAAGGTGCTCATGAAGCTGAGATTGAAGATCGGCAACCTGCCGGGAGAGCAGCAAGACTGCTTTTTGAAGAGCAATTACATGCTGCGTTCCTATAGGTTCATCCGCATCAAAATCGAGAGTGCCCTCGCCATTCTCGGCCAGAAGCGCATAAAGTTCTGCCGCCTTTATGAGATCCTCTTTCTTCATGTGCTTCCTCCAATTCCGGTTCGATTCTAGGCGTCCGTGCTCGTCCGACGTTAACCTGTCCCCTCTATTGTACATGATGCTCACGAATTGTTCACCTTTTTGATTGTCTGCAATCTACTCAACCTAAGAAATTAACAGAAGGGGCATGTTCCTATGCACATTGATGCACCACTCAAAAAGAAACCACGCGTTCTGGACTCCTTCCTACTTCCTTTTATCCAATCGCGTTCCTTTCCTTATTTTTATGGCTAAGTCAACTCATTTCTATGCTTGGCGGTTCCGTTACAACCGTTATTTTACCGATGGTCGTTTATTCGCTCACGGGGTCAACGACGATGATGGGCTTGGTCATGAGCGCCTACATGCTGCCTTATGTCCTCATGCTCCCCCTTTCGGGATGGATTGTCGACCGTTATGATCGCGTGAGAATTATGATGCTTTCCGATATCGTCCGCTTCATCGTCATGTTGGCTATAGCCGTACTTATTTTCTCAGACGTCTTCCGTCCCTATGCTTTTTGGCTTGGTAAGCCTTTATGGCCTTATGGAAGGGCTTTTTCAACCTGCATATTCCGCCGTACGCGCGACCGTCTTCACGCCAGACATTCGCAATGCCGCCAATGCGCTGACACAAGTGAGCAATCAAGGGGTCAGACTCATTGGACCTGTCCTAGGCGGGCTTATCGTTTCCTCCATGTCCGCCAGTTACGGGTTCGGCCTGGACGCGCTGACCTACCTAATTTCCTATCTGTGTCTGCTGGTATTAGTAAAAAAATCGCTAATTTCGCATCAAAATAAGCCGGAAACTTCAACAAGCAATTCTACCTTCACTTGGAAGCGCGAATTCCTTGAAGGTATCACCATCCTCAAAGGTCATCCCTGGCTCTGGATCACGATCCTCGCCTTTTGTTTCATTAATATTTGCTATACGGGCATCATTGTCATTCTCATCCCATGGTTGTTCAAGGTTCATCTTGGGCTCGATCCACTCGCGTATGGGATAGGCATCACATGCTCCGGAGTTGGAGCTATTGCAGCAGCACTTCTCTTTGGGTCTAAAAGGCAGTGGCATCACCGGGGCATAATCGCCTATGGCGCAGTGATCTTAAGTGGCGTTGCACTGCTGACGATGACTTTCATAACGTCACCTATTGCGCTCTCGCTGCTCATGGCCGTCGAAGGCTTCGGGCTGATGATCTTCGGTCTCATCTGGGAGACCAGCCTTCAGGAGCTAGTGCCACCCGAAGCTTTCGGGCGGGTGGTCAGTTTGGATTTGTTAGGCTCTTTCGCCTTACTGCCGCTGAGCTATTTCCTTGTCGGCTGGATTGCTGATCAAATTGGAGGCGTGATCACCATCACGATATTTGCTTCGATCGGCCTGGCCATTGTCGCCAGTGTGCTTTGTGTGCCGGCTATTCGGCGGTTTCAGTAGACGATTCGGACTCAGAAGCCGTTAGAAATTCGGCGTCCTATTTGGAACTAACGGACTGGGTGGGGCTAGAATTAGAAGTGGACACATCGTTAAGTGACCCCAATAATAGACTTAACGAATAGGAGGGGTCCGCCCATGGGAGAGCAACGCCAACGATATAATGAAGATTTTAAGAAACAAGCA
>NZ_JAWCUD010000007.1:165315-365578 GCF_032461945.1 Paenibacillus violae | reverse complement strand
CCCCCCTCAAGATGAGATTTCCCAGTATGTAAGACCCCTTGTAGACGACGAGGTTGATAGGTTCGAGGTGGAAGTGCGGCAACGTATGCAGCTGACGAATACTAATCGGTCGAGGGCTTAACCTATTCCCATTAAAGTGATGAAGAGCTCCGAAGTGGACTCAAGTACTTTAACGGGGCCCAAAAGATCTAATATCTAGGGCAAAACCTAAGCATTCAACTTTACGCAAGTTTCGTATCTAGTCTTCAGGGAATAAATCCCTACTGTGGCGATCGTGGCGAAGGGGTTAACGCACTGGTTTGTGGATCCAGCATTCGTGGGTTCAAGTCCCATCGGTCGCCCTTTTCCCTTATCTTGTTGGGGATTAGCCAAGCGGTAAGGCAACGGACTTTGACTCCGTCATGCCTAGGTTCGAATCCTAGATCCCCAGTGTATCTTCCTTTAAGCGGTCGTGGTGGAACGGCAGACACACCATCTTGAGGGGGTGGCGCTCACAAGGCGTGAGGGTTCAAATCCCTCCGACCGCATCCCAGTTTTACGAGAAAACCTTACAAATGTAAGGTTTTTTTGTTTTATAACAGAGTCACCAAATAACAAGAAACCTCCTATATCCAATTGCTGCTAATTGAGACTATCACTTTAAGGGACGACATTCGGAAAAACGGATATTTTACAAGTGATTAGGTCGAATTACGTTAAATTCCATATAAAATCACGAACAATAACCTTGATTAATTAAGGAATCCTATGTATTATTAGTATAGCTCGAAAAAATACAGATCAATTATTCCTCTTGAAGGTGATTTAATGTCCGTACCGGATGATTCGAATGAATACAAGAAGAAGCTGTGTCACCTGTATAACGAGATATCCAAAGAATTATTCGGTTTTGGTACAACCTTGCTGAAGGTTTCCTTGGATCAGAATATCATTACGTTTCATGCCAAGCATCGTCGGTCGCCCCGTTCAACGGCTTTAGAAGGAGAGGCTCCTACACTTAAACACGAGGTCGATTTTTACATGTCCTCCATTTACAAGAAGAGAATCCGGGAAAAGCTGGAGCAAGAACTAGGGTTGTCCATGGATGCGGTGTTAAGAGACTATGATCCACCGACGCAATGGGCCATCACGAACATTATTCTTAAACCAACTAAATAGTCTAGACCACGGTGTATCTCTTTTGATCTATCTTAAGGGCATACCCGCTTGTATATCACTTGATGTCTCTTTCCATTGTTTACGATGAAAAGTGCTCTTGTTAGAAGTTATCTTCTATCAAGGGCACTTTTCTATTTTTTTTAGGTCTTAGCAAGAGCGCGGCATATATTTGTGAGCCCGTGTAGAATACTAGTAAAAATTTAACAAAGGGATTTGCGCTACAAATTATATATATGATATTGGGAGGATGTTAACGATGAAACAAAAAATGCTTCGAGGTTTGATTTCTTTATCGGTAGTAGGACTGGCTTTGACGGGATGCGGTACCGCGCCTGCGAAAGATCAGGGGAATACGGGGGCCGCAACAGCTTCACCTGCTGGAGCGTCAGGGGAACCTACACAATTGGTTATTTCCACTTGGGGCTTTTCCGATGATTTCTTTAAGAAAGAAGTCTATGCGCCTTTTGAGAAAGAGCATAATGTGAAGATTGTTTTGGAAATCGGCAATAACTCCGAGCGTTTAAACAAAGTGAAACAAGGCAGTTCAAAAGTGGATCTTATCTATTTATCCGACTACTATGCACAGCAAGGAATTGATGCAGGACTTTTTGAAAAAATCGACCGCAGCCGTATTCCGAATTTAAAAGATATCTACGATATTGCGAAAGCACCGCTTGGTGAAGATTACGGTCCTGCCTATACCGTTGGCCGATTCGGAATTGCCTATAATCCGAAAGCAGTCGGTAAAGAGATCACGTCGTGGAGCGATCTGTGGAGCCCTGAGCTCTCCAAGAAGCTGACGCTGCCAAACATTACGTCTACGACAGGTCCAATGGTGCTGGATGCAGCGTCACTGGTTTCCGGTAATGCAAAATTCAACGAGGATCAAGCTTTCACCAAGGTGAAGGAGTTGAATAAAGGAGTCGTCAAGTACTATGGACAAACTTCTGAATTCGTTAATATGTTCGCGCAAGGAGAAATTGCTGCAGGTCCGATCATGGAGATGTATGTGAAGGATTTGAAAGCTGCTGTACCGGATACGAAGTTCATTTCCCCGAAAGAAGGGGCATATGCCGTAATGAACACGGTCAACGTTATTAAAGGAAGCAAAAATAAGCAGCTAGCGGAAGATTTCATCAACTGGCATTTGAGCAAAGAAGTACAAGAGAAATCTGCAAAAGCAAAAGTGGATTCACCAGTAAACACGACGTTGCAACTCTCAGCTGATGAAGCGCAGGGGATTACGTATGGCGCAGATGTTGTAAACAAACTGATTAAAATGGATATGAAATTCGTGAATGAGCATCTTAAATCGTGGATTGACCGTTGGAACAAGGAAGTTGCTCAATAATATAAAATTGGACAAGGGTATATGCTTGTGTGTATACCTTTGTTTTCTTAAAAGGACCTGAAAGGGGGCTTGGTTATGAAAAAGAAAGTCATCCTCGACGTGGATACAGGGATCGATGATGCGTTAGGCATCCTGCTTGCTGTACGAAGCGGAGAAATGGACGTACTAGGCATCACTACGGTGAATGGAAACGTATCGCTGGAGCAAGCGACCAAGAATACATGCAAAATTCTCCAATTACTGGAGAAAGAGCATGAGATTCGTGTCGTTCAAGGCGCGAATAAACCTTTGATGCGCCCAACTTTTTTTGAGCACCGCGTCCATGGTAAGGATGGGCTTGGCGGGGCATTACTTGACATGCCGCTTCATGTAGAGGCTGCGGACGGGCATGCAGTTGATTTCATCGTGGATCAAGTGAAACAGCATGCGGGAGAGGTCACTTTGGTCATGACGGCTCCACTGACGAATCTAGCTTTGGCGGTTATGAAGTATCCTGAGCTGGTTCATCAGGTGAAAGAAGTGGTTGTGATGGGCGGTGTTGTCCAAGGGTTCGGCAATGTGACGCCTACAGCGGAGTTCAACATGTACGTCGATCCAGAAGCGGCTAAAATTGTATTCCAGGCAGGTTTTCCAAACCTGACGCTTGTCGGGTTGGACGTAACAAGGAAAGCGCTGCTGACAGATGACCATATCCGTGCACTCGGAGACTCGCCGATAGCCCGATATGTGAAGGAGAGCACTGCGGAATATATGGAGCGTTACTATGAACGAAATGGTGTTAGAGCTTGTGCGCTACATGATCCTCTTGCTGTCGGAGTAGCTCTAAATAAACAGCTGGTCACTACCCGCGAGTACTACGTCGATGTAGAAACCAAAAGTGAGCTATGCGATGGGCAAACGGTATGCGATTTCCAGAATCGCTTGTCCAAAGCGGCCAACGTGCACGTATGCACCGAGGTTGCGGCTGACGAATTTCTCGAACTTTTTATCCGCACGCTACGTGCATAGCGAACCAAGGAACAGGAGTATAGCTGCATGAAAAAAACGTACTTATTATTACTATTGCTGCCAGGCGTATTATTCCTGACGGTTTTCATGGTAGTTCCGATCCTTCTTACGATAGGTTCGACCTTTTTCGATAAAGGAACATTTACCTTTGCAGGGTATTTAAATTTTTTCAAAGACCCCTACTTTCTCAAAATTGTGTGGACGACGCTGCGTGTCAGCTTGGTAACCACGATTCTCTGTATCATCCTGGGGTTCCCGGTAGCCTACTTTATATCCAAACAAGGACCGAGACAGAAGGCAATTTTGCTTGCACTGGCCATTTTTCCACTGCTGACAAGCTCTGTCGTTAGGTCGTTCAGCTGGATGATTATTTTAGGTAAAAAAGGTTTACTCAACAACGCCCTTATCGCGATCGGTCTCATTAAGGAACCACTGGATATTTTGTACACGCCGGCGGCCATGATGATCGGTCTCATCCATTTGTTTTTACCGCTCATCCTTATTACGTTGGTCGGTGTTCTTGAGAATATAGATCCGGATCTGATCAAAGCAGCGGAGAGCTTGGGAGCTAACCGATTTAAAGCCTTCGTGAAGGTCATTGTCCCACTCAGCGTTCCCGGATTAATCATAGGAAGTATTCTTGTTTTTGTCGGCAGTTTGACGGCATATACAACGCCTGCTTTGCTCGGTGGCAAACAGCGGGTTATCTCCACTTTCCTTTATCAGAATGCGATTACGCTTAACGACTGGCATCTAGCCTCCGTCATAGCCGTGATTATGATCGTGATCACCTTCGTCGTCATCGCGCTTATGAATAAACTGGCGACTAAATTAAATCCGAAGGGGTAGAAGTATGCGGGAAAAGAATCGAGGGCTGGCGTTTTTCACCCTTCTTGTCTATATTTTCTTGCTCGGGCCGCTCGTTATTATAGCATTTGCTTCATTTGAGCCAGGGAGTGTACTGAAATTCCCACCGACAGGATTTTCGTTGAAATGGTACCGCAACATTTGGGAAGTTAAGATGTTCATGACGACCGCGGGCACCTCTATTATTGTATCTCTGATCGGTAATTTGTTTGCTTTGCTGCTTGGAATTCCAGCGGCGTACGCGTTGAGCCGGTTTATGTTTAAAGGGAAAGAGGCGCTGAATGCCGTTTTTATTTCCCCTGTACTGATTCCCGGTATCGTCCTTGGTTTTACGATGCTGAGGTATCTTATCGTCACGTATAACCTTCCGATCTATGCAGCTCTGCTGATTGGGCATACGGTGATCATGCTTCCTTTCATTATCCGCGTCGTTGCATCAAGCTTATCGAACTTCGATTTCGCGGTAGAGGAAGCTGCTTTAAGTCTTGGCGCCGGACGGCTGAAAACTTTCTTTAAAGTGGTATTGCCTAACATTAAATCAGGTATTATTGCAGCTGTTCTGATCGCGTTTTTGGAATCTTTTAATAATGTCGACATCTCGGTCTTTATGACGGGTCCTGGCATCAGCACGCTGCCTATTCAGATGCTGACGTACGTGGAGAACCATTTTGACCCTACGATTGCTGCTATTTCTGTTTTACTAATGATTTTAACTGCGGTACTTATGTTCATCATTGAACGGTTGATGGGTTTATCCTACTTCACCAAACGATAACGGAGGCTTTCATCCATGGCATTGCTTACTTTGGAAAATATTTCGGTTGCCTACGACCAGCAATATATTTTGAAGGACTTCAATTTAAGTGTAGAAAAAGGAAATTTAATATCGCTTCTCGGTCCAAGCGGATGCGGGAAAACGACGACCTTGCGGCTTATCGCCGGCTTTCTGGAAGCTAAATCAGGCAAATTCGCTTTAAATGGGAAGGACTATACGCGCATTCCCGTCAGCAAGCGTAACTTCGGCTTCGTTTTCCAGAGTTATGCGCTGTTCCCTCACTTGTCCATTTACGATAATGTGGCCTTCGGTCTTCGTCTTCGGAAGGTAAGCGGAGCGGAGCTTGATCGGCGTGTTCGCAAAATTCTGGAAACGGTCAGCTTGTCCGGCTTCGAGAAGCGTTATCCGAAAGAACTTTCAGGCGGTCAAAGACAGCGGGTGGCCATTGCCCGGGCGTTAGTCATCGAACCTGAGCTGCTGCTTTTCGACGAGCCCCTAAGCAATCTGGACGCTAATCTGCGCATCAATATGCGTGTGGAGATTCGCCGTATTCAACAGGAGCTTGGTATTACTACCGTCTATGTATCCCATGATCAGGAAGAGTGCTTCTCTATTTCAGATCAGGTGGCCATTATGAATAAAGGCATTATTGAGCAGCTGGGCGCTCCGGCAACTATTTTCAAATATCCCAAAACGGAGTTCGTAGCTCGTTTTATTGGTTTCACGAATTTTATCACCTTTGACACCAGATATGATGAAAATGAAGTGATTGCTCTGAAAGTGAAAGATCATATGTTCACTGTAACCAAACATGCCAGTAAGGGAGAGCAGGTCGGGATGCAAGGCGCTATTCGTCCAGATGATGTCCTTCTAGGTATGCCGGGAGAGATCGAGGAAGGTCCCAATGTAGTGACAGGACGTGTGAAAGTGAGCACCTTCTTAGGTAGAAGCTATCAATACGTCGTTCAGACGATGCTCGGAGACATTACGGTCAATAAAGAAATGGAATTCCCGTATCCGAGCGGTCAAGAGGTTCGGCTTCATTTTCCAAGCGAGAAATTGGTTCTAGTAGAGTAGTGTACTTGGAGGTAAAGGCATATGCAGGTTGATTTACTGATCGAAAATGTAAAGATTTATAATAGCTATTTTAAAACATTCATTGAAGGTAATGCAGCCATTCTGAATGGCAAGTTTCTATATATCGGTAATAAAGGTACGGAAAGCTTTGCTGCTGCCGAACGTCTGGACGGGCAAGGGCGCTACATGATTCCAGGGCTCATCGACATCCATCTGCACATCGAAAGCACAATGGTTACACCGGAGACGTTCTCCTACGGCCTTATTCGCAACGGTGTGACGACGATTGTTCCGGAGCCGCATGAAATTGCTAATGTTTTCGGACTTGACGGGGTCAAAGAATTCATCAAAGCGAGCCAGAATTGTGTAGCGGACATGTTCTATGCCCTTCCAAGTTCGGTTCCTGCCACATCGATGGAAACGTCCGGCGGTTCGATTGAAATCGAGGATATGGATGAACTGCTGCGGACGGAGCGGATTATCTGCTTAGGTGAAATTATGAATTTCGTGGATGTCATAACCGATCCGGACTGTAAAACAAATCAGATTATCAATCATATTCGCAAACACTATCCTCACCTTATTATTGAGGGGCATGTGCCGAAACTGCTGGATTTGGACTTGCATAAGATGATATACAGCGGAGTCGATTCCGATCACACGCATCAGACGATTGAGGGGATGGAAGCCAGGATCGCTGCGGGCATGTTCATTGAAATTCAAGAGAAATCAATGACACCTGAAGTGATGGATTATTTGATCGAGCATGAAGTGTCGGAGCACTTTTGCTTTGTTACCGACGATGTCATGGCGGACTCCTTCGAGCGGCGCGGTCACTTGAATCACATTGTGCGTAAAGCGATCGAGATGGGCATGAAGCCTGAGCATGCGATTTATGCCAGTACCCTTTCTCCAGCTAAAAGAATGCGGATGTATGATCGCGGTGTTATTGCACCGGGCAAAGTCGGCGATTTTCAGTTGATTTCTGATCTGGAGCTTCTGACAATTGACCAAGTGTTCAAGCACGGACGCAAGGTTTATGATGTTCGAGAGGCTTATACGTCAGTTACGAACGCACCTGCTTTTCCGCCGCATTATTATCGAAGCGTCCAGATGTCGCCGTTAGCAGAAGCGGATTTCTCAGTCAACGTAGACGTAGAAGACGGTTCTTATGACTGCCGTGTCATGATGGTGAAAAACGGATCTACCTTTACAGAGGAGCATCATACTGAGGTTCAAGTTAGTTCTGGTGAACTCATGTGGCAGGATAGCGGTAAAGGACTTATTGCTACTTTTGAACGCTATGGTAAAAACGGAAATCGCGCTTATGGTTTAATTGGCGGCGATACGATTAAACGAGGAGCTGTGGCGACGACGTACTCCCACGACAATCATAACTTACTTGTTGTCGGTCACAATCCTCAGGATATGATCATCGCGGCGAATGAAGTGATTCACAACCAGGGGGGCTTTAGCGTCGTAGAAGACGGTAAGGTCATCGCTTCTCTTAAGCTGCCTGTCGGCGGTATTTTAACGGAAGCCCCACTTGAGCAAGTAGCTAAGGAAGTAGAACAGCTGCGTAAAGCGATGGAATCGTTAGGCTACTGTCATTATAATCCTATTATGTCGATCAGCACGCATTCTCTACCTGTAAGTCCTGCTTTGAAGATTACCGACCATGGTCTAATCGACGTGAACAGCGGTAAAGTTGTCCCATTAATCGTCTCTACTTAATATAAAATCCCGCACTCATAATGAGGCGGGATTTTTTGTGTTTATTTCTTGTCGGCAAGCCAAGTAGCGAGAGATGAAATTTCATCATCAGATAACTTGCCTTTGAAGCTAGGCATTGCGCCTTTCCCGTTTGTTACTGTGGAAGCAACTTGATCCTTAGACAGTTTGCTGCCTACTTTTTGAAGATTAGGTCCTACGGCACCTTCCAAGTTGACGCCATGGCAGCTAACACAGTTGGCTTTGAACACAGCGGATGCTTCAACCTTCGTTGTAGTCCCTGTGCTCGCGGACGGGCTAGCTGACACAGATGGGCTAGCTGACACAGATGGGCTTGCAGAGGCGGCAGGGCTTGGTTTTGTTTCGCTCTTACCGCAAGCAGCTAAAGAACTGGCGAGCAGTAGAGAGAGGACTAATAACGTTTTCTTCATGTGAACTTCTCCTCATATACATAGGTTCAAGTGCAAGACAGCCACTTGTTGCATGCAAAATCTGCATAATGACTGTAAATTTACAATTCCCGAATTGCCAATTTTTCATTCAAAAATGAATAAGATAACGGATCTGAGCTCATGATATCCATAACTACCATAACTAACCTATTGTTCATAAAATTCCAAGGAGGCAATCAAATGGCTGAGAAAAATGTGGAAAATTCTCCTGACCAGTCGCGACGCAGTTTCCTGAAATATACCGGCACCGCCATTGGTGGAGTGGTGGTCGGAGGAGTGATTGGCAGTGCGATTTCCGGTGGATTTACCAAAAAGTCCACGACGCCAACCCCTTCGCCATCTCCATCGGCATCCCCGCAAGCTCAAGCCGGAATGGACTACAATAGAGCGCCTATGTTTTTCAATCAGGCTCAGCTGCAAATAACGGAAGCTGCGGCTGAACGCATTTTCCCCAAAGATGAAAGTGGTCCGGGGGCGACGGAGTTAGGGGTTGCCTTTTACATCGATCATCAGTTGGCAAGCCCATGGGGAGTGAATGCCCGCACGTATCGGACGGGTCCCTTTGTTAAAGGGGAAGCAACGCAAGGCGACTACTTAAGTATTCAACGCCACGAGTTGATTACGATGGGCCTGCAGAGCATGGAGGAAACGAGCAAGTCGAAATATACCAAATCCTTCGTGGAGCTGGCTCCTGAGGAACAGGATGCGATCCTGACTTCGATGGAAAAAGGCGAAATTAATGTGGTAAATGGCGTAACGGGTAAAACCTTTTTCAACCAATTCCGTGTGCTCGTGATGGAGGGCGTGTATTCAGACCCGCTATATGGGGGGAATAAGGATATGCAGGGTTGGAAGATGCGGAAATATCCAGGCAACCAAATGAGCTATACCAATATCATGGACAAGGATCAATTCGCTGTTATGGAACCGCGGAGCTTGCATGATCATTTTGTTCATTAAGTGTGAAATCCAATGAGGGAAGGGAATAAAGCACATGGCTACTAAAATGCCAAAAGTTCCGGTAGTTATTGTTGGAATGGGATGGGTCGGGGGCATCATTGCTGCCGAGCTGTCCAAGCAAGGAGTCAAGGTGGTTGGTTTGGAGCGCGGAAAGCCAAGAGACACCAAGGATTACTACATGGTACATGACGAGCTGCGATACGCCTCCAGATACGATCTGATGCAGGATCTATCCAAAGAAACGGTGACGTTCCGTAATACGGATAAAGTAGCGGCAGTCCCTATGCGAGAATATGGCTCCTTTTTGCTGGGTGAAGGGCTTGGCGGGTCGAGCATTCACTGGAATGGACAAACGTACCGGTTTCTTCCGTACGATTTTGAAATCTATAGCAAAACGGTCGAGAGGTACGGGAAGCAGAAAATACCAGAGGGAATGACCATCCAGGACTGGGGCATTACATATGACCAATTAGAACCTTATTTCGATAAATTTGAAAAGCTGGCTGGCATCTCCGGGGACCCGGATCAGAATCCGATGGTGGGCAAGCGTTCGAATCCTTTTCCAACCAAGGCCATGGTGAAAACGCCGATTCTGAAATTGTTCGAGGATGCGACGAAAAAATTGGGTTATCACCCCTATATGATGCCGTCTGCGAATCTGTCTGAACAATATACGAATCCGGACGGGATCACCAGAGCAGCATGCCAGTATTGCGGATATTGCGAGCGTTTCGGCTGTGAGTATGGAGCCAAAGCGGATGCTGTAGTCACAGTGCTGCCTGTTGCTCTGAAGTCGGGTAACTTTGAATTGCGCTCTTACTCGAATGTGATTCAAGTGTTAAATGACGGCAAAAAAGCTAGCGGCGTTGTGTACGTCAACACGGTTACAGGAGAACAGTTCGAGCAGCCTGCTGATGTGGTGATCATGGCCAGCTATGTGTTCAACAACATTAAGCTCCTGCTGACGTCCAAATTGGGTAAACCATATGATCCAGCCTCCGGTAAAGGAGTAATCGGTAAAAATTATTGCTACCAAACGAACGGCGGTTCGGCAACCGGATTTTTTGATGACAAAGAATTTAATCTATTTGCCGGTGCAGGGTCGCTTGGGATGGAGATTCCGGACTTTAATGGAGATAATTTTGACCACAGTAGTCTTAATTTCCTTCATGGAGCCGGTATTCGAATATCGCAAACCGGACAACGGCCAATTGCTACCAACTCCGTTCCGAAAGGCACGCCTGCTTGGGGGAAAGATTTTAAACAGAAATCGCTCAAATATGCGAACAGTGTTTTGGCTGTATCCCCGCAAGGATCAAGTTTGCCTTGGAAGCATCACTATGTAGATCTCGATCCTACTTATAAAGATGCCTATGGGCTCCCGCTGCCGCGAATTACGTTTGATTTTGAAGAACAGGATCGGCAGATGATCAAATTCGTGAGCGGTAAAGCCGCTGAAATTATGAAGGAAATGAATCCAACGAGCATTGGTTCATCGGATCAGCTCGGGCCTTATAATATCGTGCCTTACCAGTCCACGCATAACACAGGCGGTGTGATCATGGGCTCGGATCCTTCAACTTCAGCTGTTAATTCCTATTTGCAAATGTGGGATGCAGAAAATGTATTCGTTGTCGGAGCATCGGCATTCGCTCATAACAGCGGGTATAACCCGACAGGTACCGTTGGGGCCCTTGCGTATAGAGCCGTTGAAGGGATCGCGAAATATTTGAAACAAGGCGGAATGGTCGTTTAAACATGCTGCCGATAGGACCCTATAGATCGGAGGGATCAGATGGGGCAAGAAGATTTGATTTTGCATCTCACTGAGGTTCGCAAGCGGTTGATTATTGTTCTTGCTTGGTTTCTAGTTATGCTCTGCGCAGGGCTGTATCTTTCCAGTGACATCTTGCTGTATTTGAAAACGCAGCCTATGATCGGTGAGATTAAGTGGAATGTGTTCTCGTTTACAGATGGGCTGATGATTTATATGAAGTGCGCTTTTCTCTTCGCTTTATTGTTTACAGTGCCGGTGATGCTCTACCAATTGTGGGCATTCGTCAGGCCAGGGCTGACAGAAGCGGAGTCTAAGAGCGCTCTTCCCTACATCCCTGTGGCTTTTGCGCTTTTCATCATCGGGGTAGCGTTCAGCTACTGGGTCGTCTTCCCCATGATGGTTCGCTTTATGATGCGAATGAATCAAACGATTGGTGCGGTGGAAACGTATGGCATTGACCGGTATTTTGGGTTTCTGTTCCAAATCGTCTTCCCGATGGCGATCGCGTTTGAACTGCCTGTGATTCTTCTATTTCTGACCAAAATAGGACTTTTGACGCCGGAGCGCTTGAAAATGTCCAGGAAATACGCGTACATCGCTTTAACGATTACGGGTTCCTGCATTTCGCCGCCAGATATGGTTTCACATCTGTCGGTTACCGTTCCCTTGCTGCTGCTGTTTGAGATCAGTGCGTTGGCTTCCAACTGGCAGTGGAGAGCGATGAGGCAAAGCAGTCCGACCAATAGTTGAGGATGAAACAAACCAGTCTGATAAATAGCAAAGTTTTTATAAAAGGAGGAAACACATGTTTAACAATATTGGTGTATCAGGTTTAATCTTGATTTTGGCCATTGCTTTAATTGTCTTCGGCCCGTCCAAATTGCCGCAGCTTGGAAGAGCATTTGGCGATACGCTTCGGGAGTTCCGCAATTCAACGCGCAATATTATGGATGAGGGCGAACGTGAGCATCTGATTGAAAATGAGGGGAAGAAGCCTTTTTGAGATGGTGCGTCGTAGGGAGGGAACTATGGTCCCTTATTTTGATGAAATGGAACATTTCTCATGAAGTAGGGGAACTACGATCCTCTATTTTATCAATATCATCTGAAAAATAGGCCTGGGGGACAAATAAGAGCCTGTAGTTCCGCGTAGAAAGGAAACAGCTCTTTTTGCTCCAAATAAGGGACTCTAGTTCCCTTGTATATGTTGATGTTCGCTTAAAGGACCGTCAGGAGGATGTAGAATCCCTGACGGTTTTTCTTATGTTCTAAATTGTCGTTACCTTCCTGTAATTCCACGCTGAGTTCTATAATGCTATTCTGTTCAATGAGTATGTGATGGTTATGGCAGACGAGCAAAATGGTGTGTGGTGGACTTGTAAAGGTGTACGACGATATTGTGGTTGTCGCTGCCTCTGTAGTGCCAAATGATGTGACTCAACTGAACGTATCTCCCGCAACAAAACCTCGACACTCCGCGAAGGAAGGTCGAGGTTTTGTTTATTCATGGGATTATCCCGGCAAATCCTTCTTATTCGCTTGTTTCACAGCTGTATTTCCAAGCTGCAGGAACAAGTTTATCGTAAAGAG
The DNA here is from genome assembly GCF_032461945.1 of Paenibacillus violae. Taxonomy (NCBI): domain Bacteria; kingdom Bacillati; phylum Bacillota; class Bacilli; order Caryophanales; family Paenibacillaceae; genus Paenibacillus; species Paenibacillus violae. Next base: position 352,832 of record NZ_JAWCUD010000007.1, on the reverse strand, counting down.
GATAATGCCAATAACGACAAGCAAGGAGCTGACAATGACAAGCGGGAGCATGGCGGAATTGCCGGAGATAATCTCAATCGCGAGTCCACCCTGCATGAGAGGCAAGCCAATATTATGCAACCAGAAGTGAAGCTTTGCAAGGCGCGTTTCTGCTGCATGCGGGTAGAAGTGATAGATGAGACCGAAGATCGCCATCGATACCCAACCTAGCAAATTCAAGTGCGCATGGACCGAGGCCAGTCTAAAATCTTGAATAATGCCCATCAACATTCCGAGTAGAACAGCGAGCGTGATGTAAATCGCAGCAATTTTCAAAAAAGTCTTAGCCATTCAGCGAATCCCCTCCCAATTTTTACTTCACACTTATTGTATGTTATATACAACGAAATACAAGGCACGAGGAATCAAATTGGATTAAATATTTTATTAAAGGGATTAGACGGCGAATTGTTATAAAATAAATTAAATTTTTGGTATTGTTTCACATATAATTTCATTATTTATATAATATATTGTAAATAACTTTAATGTAGTAATACATTGATGGGTATGATGAAGGGGGAGAACGTTATGAGCAGCTTGGCATCTTCGATGGAGTTCGAGAGTAAAAAGGTTTCACGCCACCGCACCTATGACTTCCAGAGAGTTATGGCGAATCGGCAGGAACGAAGAGAACACGAGGAATGTGGAGAAACAGCTTTTTATCCCTTGTCACCAGTAGCTTTGGCATTTTATTATGGATTTGATTATGACACAGAGCCTGCCGGTTAATCGGCAGGTTTTTATATTGTGCTGCGGCTGATGGAGACTTTTTAAGAATCAGGTGATCTGCTTACTTTTTCCAGTTGAATGGACTATACTTATTTTAATGTTATAGCACAGTTCAGCGAGGTGTGAACGATGAGCACAGGCCATTCGGAGCTGCATACGAAGCATGAACAAATTACGAAATATATTGAATCTTTGCCTGTCGGCACCAAGCTGTCTGTTCGGCAAATTGCTCAAGATTTGGATGTGAGCGAAGGAACGGCTTATCGGGCCATTAAAGAGGCGGAAAATATCGGACTAGTCAGCACCAAACGTCGGATTGGTACGATACGTATGGAGAAAAAAGAGGAGCCAGTCATCGATAAGCTAACGTTCGCAGAAATCGTGAATGTAGTAGAAGGCGTTGTGCTTGGAGGATCGACCGGCATACATAAGTCACTGAACAAATTCGTAATAGGCGCTATGCAGCTGGAAGCGATGCTGAAATACATTGAAGCGGGCAACTTGCTAATTGTCGGTAATCGTGTGCAGGCCCATATGTGCGCACTTGGCCAAGGGGCCGGGGTGCTGATTACGGGCGGGTTCGATACGACGCCTGAAGTCAAAGAGCTGGCCGATGAACTTCATCTGCCGATTATCGGAAGTTCTTTTGATACGTTCACGGTGGCTACGATGATTAATCGCGCGATGGAAGATAGGCTGATTAAGAAGAAGATACTGATGGTCGGTGACATCATGCGCAAAGACAGCACGATTTACTCCCTGGAAGGAACGGACACCGTCAAAGATATGCAAAAGCTTGCGGAGAAAACCATGCACACGCGATACCCGGTTATCGACGGCAAAAAGGTGCCCATTGGGATAATTACTACCAAGGATATTGTGGGTGCAAAGCCGAACCAACTCATCAGCAGCTTAATGACGCCGAATCCGCTCATGATTAATTTGAAAACATCGGTCGCTTCAGCAGGGCACATGATGGTATGGGAAGGGATTGAACTACTGCCTGTTATTGATAACGAGCGGAAAATGATCGGCGTCATTAGCCGCAAAGATGTCATGAAAGCAATGCAGCATATGCAGCAGCAGCCCCAGAACGCAGAGACTTTCGAGGTGCAGATCTATGCAGGGATCGACGAAGTACGCGATGCCGAAGGCAAGTTGTCTTTCAGAGGGACGATTACGCCTCAAATGACGAACTTCGAAGGTTTGGTATCGGAAGGGGTGCTCACCACGATTATGATTCGTGCAGCTTATCGCACGGTGAAGGAGCATAAGAAGGGCGATCTTATTCTGGATAGCTCATCCTGTTATTTTCTGATTCCGCTGCAAATGGACGAGGTCTTTGAAATTGTGCCGACAATTGTGGAAATGACACGCCGATTCTGTAAAATTGATATGGAAATCACGGCGAATGGAGCCAGGGTGGCCAGATCGATGTTTACGGCACGCATCCTTTAAAATTGGCTTAAAAAATAAGGAGGACATGCACATGATTGCTTCGATTAATAAAAAGGATAACGGGTTTATCGCACAGTACGATCGTCCGCTTGGGCATGCTGTCAGCGAGGTTTGGGCAGCCCTTACCGATAATGAGCTTCTAGTTAAATGGATGACCAATCTTCAAGCCGATGATCTGCGCAAAGGTGGCCATATGAAATTTGATATGAAGGATGGCTCGGGTACTTTGATTGATATGGAGATTACCGATTATGAGCCGCTTTCCGTGTTGGAATTCACGTGGGGGAAGGATCGTGTCCGGTTTGAAGTTTCGGCAAGATCAAAAGGTTCTTTGCTTGTTTTAAAAGAATTCATTGGCACGTTGACGGACCATACGCCAAAGGACTTAGCCGGCTGGCATGTTTGTCTGGACATGATGTCTGCGCTGCTGGATGGGCAAGCGATCGAATTTCCGATGGATGAGTGGAAGAAATGGTACGAGCAGTATGGTGAGCTGGTGAAACAGGTCGGTTGATAGGAAAAGTTAGTTCCCATTGAGTGGTTGAAAAGCCGTTTTCGCAGGAAATAGCGGACTATAGTAGTTTTGAGTGGAAAATTTTTCATAATAATCGCATAGAAAAGAGGCTGCTCATAGGTCGGTGTAGACCCTATAAGACAGCCTCTTTGTTTCGTTTCGGCTATTTGCTAGCGGAGACGGTTTCGATTTCTTTCACGCTTTGGTAGATGAGGTTGAACAGCTCTTCCAGGCTGCCTTCTTCAATACAGGAGAAAGCGACGCGAAGATCAGTCGCTCCAAGAGCGATAGTACCCACACCATGCTGATCCAGCAAGTGGACGCGCAAAGCCTCGGCATCAACTGTTTTGAGCTTCAGGCACATGAAGTAACCAGAGTTGAATGGGTAGTAGCCCCATGCATCGTCGAACTTGCCGGAGTCCAAAATGGACTTCGTACGGTTAGCACGGCCTTTCATGATCTCATATTTCTCTTGCTTCTGTTGATTAAACTCCGGGGAGTTAAGCGCATGAAGCACGAAAGTTTGCGATGGGTGAGGGCCGCTGGAAATCGTTGCACGGATGATTCCCATTGTTTTTTGTTCTAGTGCGCTAAGCAGCGCTTCGCTTTGGCCGGCATAAGTGACAAAACCAACGCGGAAGCCCCAGACGTATTCTTCTTTGGTAGCACCGTCAATTTTGACAGCGAGCACGCGCGGGTGAATGTCTGCTAATTTACCGAACAAGGACTCATGCAGGGACCCTTCGAAGAAAAGTCCGAAATAGGCATCGTCGGTCAATACAACAACATTGATTCCAGCTTCAGCTGCATCTTTGATCGCGGCAGCAATTTCATTTCCTTCTTCAGCCCCTGGCGTGTAGCCTGTCGGGTTGTTTGGGAAGTTCAAGACAACAATGGCTTTGCCTTTGGATTGTTGAGCCAGGAGCGCTTCGCGCAGGCCAGCGGCATTAAACTTCAGCTCCTCGTTGTAGAGCGGATAGTTCACAATTTTCGCGCCGCGGCGGATTTCGAAAGTGAGCTCGTAATTCTCCCAGTTTTTGTCTGGAATAATAACGGAGTCACCAACATCAGCAAAAAGGTCGGCTGCAATACTAAGACCATGCGTCAACGCATTCGTTACGATCGGGTTACCGATCAGTTTGCTGCCGATCTCAGGGTTTTCTTCGAGCATTTTTTTGCGCCATGCGCTGCGGAGCTCGGGCTTCCCGGCTGGCGGCGCGTATTCATATATATCTTTGGGTGCGTAGGTAGAGAGAGTATCTTGAATGACCTTCAAGTGCATCGGCTGACCGTTTTCGATTGCAATGCCAATCGTAGCATTGTATTTTTTGGCCTTTGCCTTGGCTTCAGCAGATTGGCTAAGAATGCCTTCTTTCGGGAAGTAAATCGATTTACCTAATGCAGAAAGCATGTCAAATACGTGAGAATTTTCACGTTCCAGGGTCTCGTTTAACTGTCGTGCCAGAGGATTCATAAGCATGGGTCATTCCTTCCAATGTGCTATTCATTTTTTGCAGTTATTATACCACTTTCCCTGGAGAACGTCACTGCGAGAAATAAATTTTTTTGGATAGATTTTTATTAGGATCTAAACGTTTACTCGATTTAAAAATCCTTCTAGACGCAGCTTCACATCTGCCCATTCGCGGGCAATGATACTGAACATCACCGTGTCCCGCACATAGCCGTCATGCAGCACACGATGTTGCCGAAGCGTGCCTTCTTTCTGGGCGCCTATACGAGTAATTGCCGCTTGGGAGCGCTCGTTTCTTAGGTCTGTTTTAAGCTGCACACGCAGGAGGTCTAAGGTTTCAAAGCAGTGCCGCAGCAGCAAGTACTTACACTCCGTATTGATTCTGGTTCGCCAAACACGTGGATTGTACCATGTATGACCGATCTCGACGTGCCGATTTGCAGCAGAGTAGTCGAAAAGGCGCGTGCTGCCGACAAAGCTGTCGGAGTGTTTGTCATATACGCTGAAGGGAATGCCCAAGCCGGCTTTTTGCTCATCCAGCGCTTGGCGGACAAATTGTTCAACGGCTGAAGGGTGAAGCAGCGGAGTCATGTAGGCAAAGATGGCAGGATCAGCCGCCGCCTCTACTAGAGCGCTAATGTGAGATTCCTGCATCGGCAGTAGAATAACTTGGGTACCTTCTAGTATGATTGGTTGGAAATTCATGGGCGTATACTCCTTGTCAAAAAGTTGGATTTATGAGATTTTAGTAAGCATAATGGAAAAATGGTTTAATAAAAAGATCCAATTCAACTGTGTTTTTATGGACCAATTTAGAAAGGCAAAGGGGAGCGAGTATGGATTTTCATATACCGTACTATACCTACCAGGCGAAATATGGGAGTAAATATGCGGCTTTGTATCATGCCCTGCATGACAACATTTTGGCGAATAAGCTGCTGCGCGATACGAAGCTGCCATCAAGCCGTGAATTAGCTGCACTCTATGGGCTATCGCGGGGGACCGTTAATCAAGTGTACGATATGCTGATTGCTGAGGGTTATTTGCAAGCCGATGTGGGCAGAGGGACTTATATTGTATATAACGGGGTACAGGAGAAGCAGATGCCGTTCGAAGGGAAGGATATTCGGCTTTCGGACTGGGGGGCGCGGGTTTGTGAGGCGGATCGGGATGGACGTGGGCAGAGGCGGGGCAAAGATCAAGATCAAGGGAAAAAAATTGCGTTTGTGATGGGTCGGCCTCATTTGGATGAATTCCCGCGGGAGCTATGGAACCGCGGGATGTACGAGCAAGTGCGGCGGATGACGGAGTCGCCGCAGGAAGAGGCGTACGTCGCCGAGGGGCATTATGCGCTTCGCGAAGCGATCGCACAGCACCTGAGGCGAATACGCGGCATCGAGGCGCCGCCGGAGCGCATCGTCATCGTTAACGGGTCGATGCAAGCGATCGCGCTGCTGACCCAGATGCTCGTGAACGAAGGCGATCCCGTCATCCTGGAGCGCCCGGGCTACCAAGGCGCTAGCCGCGCGGTGCTGGCGGCCGGCGGAGTGCCCATCCACGCGGCTGTGGATGGGCAAGGGCTTATCCCGCAGCCGTGGAACGCACGGCTGCTGTTCGTGACACCCAGCCGCCAGTTCCCTACGGGGGCGGTGCTGGGTCTAGAGCGCCGCCAGCAGCTGTTGCGCTGGGCGGCGGAGCAAGGCGCTGTCATCGTCGAAGACGACTATGACAGCGAGTTCAGGCACCGCGGGCGGCCGATCGAGCCGCTCAAGGTGCTGGACCAAGAGGGCCGAGTGGTCTACATCGGCACCTTTTCCAAAACGATGCTGCAGGACCTGCGCATCGGATATGTCGTGCTGCCGGAGGCGCTGCACGACGCCTTTGTAGCCGCGAAGCGGCTATACGAGCCGCACCCTTCGGGGCTGCTCGAACAGCGTTCGCTCGCCGCCTTCATGGCGAGCGGCGGCTACGAGCGACACCTGCGCCGCATGCGGCGGGTGTACGCGAGCAAGTTCTTGCTCCTGCAAGCGTTGCTGCAGGAGCAGCTCTCCACCCTCTTCGACTGGGTGGAGAGTGACGCGGGGCTGCATCTGTTCGGCTGGTGGCGGGGAGACGCCCGCACCTATGCCGCTTATGCAGCCGAGTGCCGTAAGATCGGCGTCACCTGGAGCGACGCCGGTTCCTACGGCCTCCCCCCGGGGAAGGCCGGGGCATGCTTCGGTTTTGCGCATCTCACGGAGCAGGACATACGCCGAGGCGTTGCCGCTCTTCGACAAGTTTCAGAAATTGTCATAAAATCAACAATATGATTTTGGCATGGTTGACAGAGTATGCTATGATCTAACATGTGGTCAATTAATCATTTTATTGTAGGAGTGATCCCTGAATGGCAGGATTAAATGGTGGAGGCACAAGCGTGATTGTGCGTTTGGAAATACATAAAGAACAGGTCACGTTTGGGAAAATTGCTACAGCCATAGGCGATGCCGGTGGCGATATCGTCGCGGTTGACGTGACGCGAGCCAGTAAAACAACAACAACACGGGATATTACCGTTCAAGTTAGCGATCCGGATCATACCGAAGTCATTGTTAAAGTACTGAAAAGTATTCCAGGTGTTAAGTTAATTAACGTATCCGACCAGACGTTCCTTATGCATTTGGGCGGAAAAATTGAAGTCACTCCGAAGATTCCGATTAAAAATCGGGACGATCTGTCCCGTGTATATACGCCGGGAGTCGCTCGTGTCTGTATGGCGATTCATGAGGATTCATCCAAAGCGCACTCATTAACAATCAAACGTAATACAGTTGCCGTCGTTTCTGACGGAACAGCCGTCCTCGGACTCGGTAATATCGGGCCAGAAGCGGCTATGCCGGTTATGGAAGGTAAAGCTATGCTCTTCAAGCAAATGGCAGGCGTTGATGCTTTCCCGATTTGCCTGGACACACAAGATACAGAGGAAATCATTCGTACTGTCAAAGCCATCGCACCTGCGTTCGGCGGTATTAACTTAGAGGATATTTCGTCGCCGCGTTGTTTTGAAATTGAAGAACGTTTGATCAATGAATTGGACATTCCGGTCTTCCATGACGATCAGCACGGAACTGCGGTTGTAATTCTTGCTGGTTTGCTTAACGCAGTTAAAGTGGTGGGCAAACAGCTGGAGTCTTGTAAGGTTGTCATCACGGGCATCGGAGCGGCAGGAATTGCCTGCACGAAAATGCTGCTTGCTGCAGGTGTCACGAACGTCATCGGTGTAGACCGTCATGGCGCAATCGTACGCGGTGAAAGCTATACAAATTCCATGTGGGATTGGTATGCGAATAACACGAATCCTTTCGAGCTAAAAGGGACTTTGTCCGATGTCATTGCAGACGCTGATATTTTCATCGGCCTATCCGGTCCAGGCGTTCTGAAGGTAGAAGATGTGAAGAAAATGGCTACGGATCCAATCGTATTCGCGATGGCGAACCCGACACCGGAAATCACGCCGGAAGAAGCAGAGCCTTACGTACGCGTTATGGCGACAGGCCGTTCGGACTATCCGAATCAGATCAATAATGTGCTTTGTTTCCCAGGTATTTTCCGCGGGGTGCTGGACTGCCGCGCTTCCCGAATCACGCAAGAAATGAAGCTTGCAGCAGCCAAAGCGATTGCCGCGGTAGTGAATGAAGATGAGCTGAGTGAATATTACATTATTCCGAGCGTATTCAATCATGCTGTCGTTGAGAAAGTGCGCGAGGCGGTTATGGAAGCAGCGTTTGAATCCGGTGTGGCTCGTCGCCGCAGCCAACGTGAAACACAAGAGTCCCATCACGAATAAAAATCAGTCCTTAAAGCCGAAAAAACCTTGCTCCAGCAGCTGTTTCCAGCTCGCTGAGCAAGGTTTTTTGTTTTAATTCTGTTCCTCCGTCCATTCTTTTAACTTACGGTCAGAAGGGAGAAGGAAGGTCAGAATGCCGAGAAGCGGCAGGAACGCGCATAATTCCATCACACGTGTCGTACCGATCGCATCACAGAGATTTCCAAGGACGACACTGCCGATACCGCCAAGTCCGAAGGCTAGCCCGGTAATTAGGCCGGATACGGTTCCTACTTTGCCAGGGAACAGGCTTTGGGCATAAACAACGGTAACGGAGAAGCTGGATAATTGAATAACGCCGATGACGACAAGTAAGATATAAGACCAGGTAATCCCAACATGCGGCAGCAGCAATGCGAATGGCGCTGAGCCTAACATGGAGAAGAAAATAACATTGCGCTTACCGAACCGGTCTGCGATCGGACCGCCAAAAAAAGTACCTACAGCACCGGCGGCAAGGAACAGGAAGATGAAGTCCTGCGCGCGGTTGATGGATAAGCCGTATGTATCATGCAAGAAGAAAGCGAAGTAACCGCTCATTGCAGCCCCGTACCATGACCGGACGAATACAAGGAAAATCAATACGTAGATGGCGAAAAACACACGTTTGCGATGCGCGGGATTGACGGTCCGCTTCACAGCTGACTTGGCTCTAACCGGGGTTGTTGCGAGCTCGGCCTTGTACCAGCGGGCAATAAACATCTGAACGGCTATCGCAATCGCAGCAACGCCTGTGAACCATATGGAGCCGAAGAGTCCGAGCGGAATGAAAATCCATTTGGTCATGACCGGCGCCAAGGATTGGCCGAAGTTACCGCCAACCTGGAAGATGGACTGTGCCAAACCTTTGCGTCCTCCGGCAGCCATATGCGACACCCGTGAGCCTTCCGGATGGAACGCAGCGGAGCCAAGCCCCACAAAGCATACAGACAGCAGCACGACCCAATACGAGTGAGCGAAGGCTAACAGCAGCATCCCGGTAAGGGTCGATGCCATGCCAATCGGCAGCATATAGGGCGATGGCTTACGGTCCGAGTATAAGCCAACTACGGGCTGCATGATGGAAGCCGTGAAGTTGATGGCGAACTGTACCCAACCTACCTGGGTATAACTTAATCCCATTTCGCTTTTCAAAATGGGGAAGATGGCGGGAATGACAGATTGTATAGAGTCATTCAGCAAATGGACAAGGCCGATGGCAAACAATATCCGGTAAACAGTTGGTTTAATATCTCCAGCACCCTGCAAGCTTCTGGATTCGGGAGATGGTGTTGTTATGGCAGCCATGATGCGCTCCTCTCGCTATTTATCTAGGAAACGGCCGAGGTCTTCTCCCATTTTCACTTTGGAACCAAGCTTAAGGTCCGGGCGAGGTTCAAACATATCGTCTTCAAAAAGCAGAACAACGGTTGAGCCGAACTCGAAATAAGCCAGCTCTTGACCGCGCTCCAATGTTTTGGGAAGCGGCTTGACGTACTGAATCGAGCTCACGTTCAGCGCTCCGACCTTTACGACGGCAACTTCGCCTGTATGATGCTGGATGAAAGTAATTAATCGCTCATTGCGACTAAGGACTCGCTTCATATGGCGAAGACCGAATTCATTCACCGGATACACTTTACCGAGCACGTGCTCTTTTTCAAGGATGTCCCCCGTAATCGGAGAATGAATGCGGTGATAATCGGTTGGGCTTAAGTACAGGACGAAGTAGAAGCCGTTTTTGTAATTAACTGTGCGGGGCGACCGGTTAAGCAGCTCCTCAATGGTGTAGTCTTGACCTTTGACGTTGACGATCAAGCCGTCTTTAATGTCCCCGATCCCTGTAATCATGGCATCAACCGGACTTACGACACGCGTCTCATCTTCGTGAATCGGGCGTAAACCCGGCTTTAAGCGGCGGGTAAAGAAATCATTTAGGGATTTGTAATCTTTTACATGCTTCTCAGCATCTTCAATACGTATACCATAAGTTTGGGCAAAACGGGGAATGAACATCCGGCTTGCTCTGGACCTGGCAAAAGCTCCTGTCACTTGGGATACCCATTTACGTGAGGAGAGCTCGGTTAGCAATTTGAAGAACGGTTTTGACATAGATTAACTCCTGTTCATTCGTGGTTAGGCGGGCTTTTGACCAACGTTCAAGTTTCTTCAAAGATGCCTATTTATGGTTCTTCGCTAATCTTGCCACAGAAAGGTAAAAGAATCAATTGTCGAATGAAGAAGAAACGGCAAGGTAGGTGGCTAAAAAAATAGTCTGAAGGCTGTTTGAGGTGAAATATGCTTGTCAATGCTGTTAATGAGGTGAACGGGTACAATGTCCATTATGATTATATTGATTCTGTTTTTAATTCCAGCCTGCATGCTAGTTGGCTCATGGATGTTCATAAGCTGCCGTATTTGGTTTCATATTCTGGCAATGGTCAGTGCATATGTCTTTGGTATTATTTCCGCATTGGCGGTTAATGACATATTACGGGATGATACGGTGTTTATGACGAATATTCATGGAGTTTTCAACAACCAGTTATTCCTTTTAAGCGGAGCCTATTTGGGATGTTACGGGATCTACTTAATGTGGAAACGCCTGTTAATAGAGATCAGAAAGGAGTAGTTCTGTGTTATTTATATCCATTTCATTTGTAACTATTTCAACTGGCACATCGTCTAATAGGCATGACTTATCATGAAGGCAGGTGTTAGAGTGAATTTTGTAATTCCTAGATATACCAAGAGTATGATGTGTGCGGCTGCGTTATCTCTCTTTTTAGCGGGGTGCGCATCTTCTCCAAAAGATAACACGTCTTCAGCCGCGCCTTTGTCCCCAACGCCATCTGCTTCTGCTCCGGCAGCTACGCCAATCTCAACGCCAAACCCCACTGCTGCAGCACCGACTCCAAGCCCAACGCCTGCAAACCCGACGGCGGGCCTGTCTCTGGACGAAAAGCTGGGACAGATGATCTTGGCCGGCATCGACGGATACAGCGTAAATGCAAATACCCAAGCGTTGATTTCAACGTACCACGTGGGCGGCATTATTTTATATAAGCCAAATGTAAAAGATTCAAGCCAATTAGTTTCGCTGGTGAATGAACTGAAGCAAAAGAATGCAAAAAATAAGCTGCCGCTCTGGATCGGTGTGGACGAGGAGGGCGGAAGGGTAACACGGTTGCCGGAGGAGCTTCAGAAAACGCCAACGAATCAGGAGATCGGCAAAACGAATAACAAGACGTATGCCTATAACATCGGCAATTTGATCGGTTCAGAGCTTCGTGCGTATGGATTGAACGTTGATTTCGCTCCTGTGCTGGATATTAACAGCAATCCGAAAAATCCGGTGATCGGCGACCGTTCTTTTGGAGCGAACGCTGCTGTAGTCAACGCTATGGGCATTCAAGAAATGAAGGGGCTGCGAGATCAGCAGATCACGTCAGTCGTTAAGCATTTCCCGGGCCATGGGGATACATCAGTTGATTCGCATGTAGGGCTGCCCGTAGTGCAGAACGATTTGGACAGATTGCGCAAGCTTGAATTAATCCCCTTCGCGGAAGCTTTCAAACAACAGGCGGATGCTGTGATGGTTGCCCATATTTTGCTGCCCAAAGTGGACGGACAGAACCCGGCGTCAATGTCGAAGAAAATCATGACGGACTTGCTGCGCAAGGAGATGGGCTTCCAAGGTGTAATCATGACGGATGACATGACGATGGGAGCCATCGAACAAAACTACGATATAGGCGCTTCCGCCGTAAAATCCGTTTTGGCGGGAGCTAATGTGATCATGGTCGGGCATGACTACAATAAAGTTGTAAAGGTGATCGAGGCGCTGCGACAAGCCGTTCAGGATAAGCGGATTCCGATGGAAACAATCGATCAGAGTGTGGAAAGAATTCAGAAGCTGAAGCAAAAGTACAAGCTGAAGGATGAAAGCGTCGGTTCGGTTGACGTATCCGCCCTCAATCAAGCAGTAAAGAAAGTGCTAAGTTCGAAATAACACAATTAAAAAGAGTGCCCCTCAGTCATATGATGACCCTTGGGCACTCTTTTTGATTTTTGGGGAAGAAGCGGGACCTGTGTGGTGTCATGTTGAGCGATGGGGAGCTGGCGGAAGAGGGAGGGGAACTACAGGGCGTTATTTGTGGTAAATGGGCTAAATTGGCTGTTTTAGGGGAACTAGAGGGTCTATTTGCTCGAATTTGCCGTCAAATAGCCTGAAACTGGGGGATTAGCGGATCCTGGTTCCCTTAGAATTCCCCACTAGCTGTGTTTCGCCAAAATAGGGGAACGTAGTTCCCATTGTCTGTAGCTCGGTAGGGGCTAATAAACCGGGGTACCGCCATCCAACAAATATTTGGCGTAAGCCATGGGGTTATAGTAGGTGGCTTTCCATTCTTCCAGCATGTTTGCTTCTCGGAAACTATAACGCTGATCCTTGCCGTTGCATTCAATAAATAGAGGATAACCATCCGTGGTGATCCCGATATCAAGTCCGAGATCGGCCAAATGCGGCAAATGCATGCTTAGAAACTTCGCTACCTGAAGGGCAAACTCCGAAATTTGCTCACACACCGCGCGGGAATTCAGAGTCGGATAGTCAGTTGCCAAAATTTCCGTCAACGTCTTCACTTGGCCTCCTTGCGCCACATTGGTCAAGAACAGCTTGCGTGAAGCGACTTTGGCGACGATTCCCGTCACGCCCCAATCGCCGCAGGCTCCGCGCTGCACAGATACACGCATGTCGAAGGGACGTTTGTCATAGGTAGCCAAAGGCAAGCGCTGCTGCACGAGGTAGGCGCGGCTTTGGATTTTGCGCCGCAGGGCTAACGGCAGTTGTTTGCGAAAGTTGACCTGCCGCCAGACTTTATTGCTGATTTTGAGTGTCGCGGGATAAACAAGCTGCCAGCCCGTGGGGGTTCGATCCATTTTCATAACACCGCGCCCGATGCTGGAGTTCGTTGGTTTGATAATGATAGAGTCGTAGGCACTCATCATGACTTTCATATTTTTGAGGGTAGCGGGGAAGGTGCCGGGCAAATGGGGTCTGATGGCATCATCCAACAGCAATATTTGGTGAATTTGCAGCTTACTGTACCGATTCCATCGGTTAAAAACGTGAATACCTTGCTGTGTCCAACTTTCCAGCTCCTGATCGGAACTAGCGTCCAAGTAAATGGCCCGGTTATGAATAATTTTCGGCATGGCTATCCATTCACGCACATATCGAGAAGTTCCTCTTTCCACATAGGCATGAACTCTCATCGTATGGATGTGAACATCCTGCATGCGGAAGTAGCAAGGGGTAATGCCAAATTGTTTGCCGGCGTCACTGTAAAAATGGATGGCTTCATATTTTGTGTTCCCTAGGGGAATGCCTTCGTATAAGGAATCGTTCACTAATATACCCACATAGGGATTGACCATCTACTTCACTCCTTAGAGTTTTTCGCCAGAAAAACTGGCGTCGAAAGCATAGGCTTAGAGTTTTTCGTCACGCGACAAGATAGAGGCTCCTCTACAGCTTATGGAAAAGCAGTGCAGCTTGTTTGTACGGATGCTGATACTTTTGCGTAAGTAGCGGACAGCTGCCCAAACTTTGCCTGTATATCCGCATATGTATAGAAGAAGGAAGGGGGAGTTACGTGTGAGCCAGAGACCTATGCGTGTTGTCATTGTTACGCCAGGTTCTTTTCCCATTCCCTCAGGAAAAAGCTCTTCGGTCGAACAGGTTGTCCAAAAAACGGCTGAAAAGCTCGTTACATTTATGCCCGTTTGTGTTCTGGGGAGAAGAACGAAGTATCAACCAAGAAGTGAAATGCGGGAAGGATGTACGTATATAAGGGTTCCTTACGGGGGCTCTCGTTCCTATATTTCCGCCGTGTCTCGCCAAATCGCGATACGAAAACCCGGCGTCATTCAGGTTGAGAATCGGCCGCATTTCGTGCTCTATCTGCGCAAACGTTTTCCAAGATGCTTCATTAGTCTGGTGCTGCACTCAAAAATATTTATTTCTTTGCCTTATATCTCGCAGAAATATTTGAAGGCATGCCTAGCCGCGGCGGATGTCGTTATCGTCAACAGCGACTATCTCAAGCAGGCAGTGCTCGCGAAAGTGCCGTCTGCCGCACATAAAATTGTGACGCAGCATTTGGGCGTGGACGTTACCAAATTTACGTCAAGGTGGTCTTCCGAGGGGAATGAATCCCGCACTCAAATGCTGAAAAAGCTCGGCTATGAGAACCGGAAAATCATTCTTTTCGTAGGTAGGCTTATCCCGAGAAAAGGGGTGCACCATCTGCTCAAAGCGATGAAAACGGTGATTCAGACGGAGCCGGATGCGGTCTTAATTCTAGTCGGCGGTGCCTTCTATGGCTCCAGGAGATTGACGGCTTACGTGAAAAGGTTGTACCGGGAAGGAAGCAAGATGCCTCAGAATGTGAAATTTGTCCCCTACACATCGCACGCCGACATCCCGAAATGGTTTCATCTTGCGGACGTTGTTGCCGTGCCTTCCGAGGAAGGAGAAGCTTTTGGACTCGTAAATATTGAGGCTATGGCTTCTGGAGTTCCCGTCGTAGCGACAAATTCGGGCGGGATCGGCGAAGTGATTAAGAATGGGACGGTCGGGTATTTAGTTGATTTGGGCAAGATCGAGACGGACCTGCCTCTTTATTTATTGCGTCTTTTGGCAGATGAAGAGCTAAGACGAGCCATGGGGGAGCAAGGTATTCAAAGAGTCGATCAATTGTTCACGTGGGATAAGGCGGCAGAAATGAGGTATGACTTATACAAGCATAAATTGGGGAGGTAACTATTTATCTGGGTGTCCGCACATTTTTCAGGGCTAACGTACATCTCGGATTGAGCTTGAATATGTTACAAATGACCAATTTATGTGGAATGGAGAGGAGTCTATGAGTAAGCGTAAGAGCAGCAGCAACAGGGAAAGGCCTTATGTGCAAAAAGTGAACTCCCGAACAAATGAGTTGAAATGGCTAGATGAAAGCGAACAGCCTTCACCTGCTCCGGTTAAGCAGGAGAAAGCGGAAACAAGTCCAAAGGTTGCACCCGTCGTTGAAACAAGTATTTCTCCCAAAACGCCGACGTCCAAAACGCCGGTAGCGAAAACGGCGATTGTTGAGCCGGCCAAAGTGAATAAACCCGCAACGGTGGTAAATGTATCTCAGACTTCCGTACCAGCACCTCCGCTGCTGCTGCTTTCTGAGCGTAAAACAGGCAAATTTGTAAACCCTGTTGTCTACACGGATGATATCGTGGAAGAAGCGATAACATGGGAGAAAATCGCGAATCGTTCGGTTGACGAAAGTAAAATCAAGCCGCAAAGCATCGGGACTAAAGTTATTAAGGATTTTGCAATCGATCAGTCAAAGTTAGCGTCAGCCAGCGTGACGCGAGATAAAATCGCCGGGCACAGCATTTATGATGAACATATCGCTCCGCACAGCATCTCCGGTGATAAAATCCAGGATCAATCGATCCCCGGAAGCAAACTGCTGGATAACAGCATCACAGCGGATAAGCTCGCCGATCAAACGATTGATTCGATTAAGCTGGCGGACGGCTCCATTTTGTCGCAGCATTTATCTGAGTTGGTAATTACGAATGAGCTGATCGACGACCAGTCGATTACAGCTGACAAAATACGCAGCGGCGCTGTGCAAGCCAAACATATTTCCAATTACAGCATCGACACCGCCAAGCTGATGGATGCAGCGATTACAACCGATAAGTTAAGAGATCAAGCCGTTACGGAAGAAAAAATTGCGAATGAAAGCATTTGCTCCGTTCATATCCAGTCCAAGGTTATTTTCAACGAACATTTGGCCGATGGAAGCGTCCAGAGCCGAAGTATTGCGCCAGGTCAAATTGAAGCCGAGCACATCGCTGACGGGGCAATCGACAGTTACCATCTGGAAAGTCAGATAATTACAGAAGATAAACTCGCTCCTTTATCGGTCACTGAGGAGAAGCTGGCGAATCAAGCTGTTACGAATCAAAAGATCGCCCCGTTGTCGATTGAAGCTAAGCACATCGTGAAGTCTTCGATCCGCACGGAGCACCTGGCAGACGGCTCTATCCAAACCTCACATCTTGCTTCCGGCGTGATTCAATCCGAACATCTGGCAGAAGGTGCGGTACACGCCAAACTGATCCAGGATGGCTCCATTACAGCAGACAAACTGGCTGCAAATGCAGTAGAGGATAAACATATTTTCCCGAAGGCCATTCAAATCGGACATCTCGCTGACAATATCATTTCTAATGCGAAGCTGCAGGATGAATCGATTACCTCTTCGAAGCTGGTAGAAAGCTCGATTGAAGCCAAACATATCCAACAGCAGGCGATTCAGAGCGGACACCTAGCCAATAACAGCATATCCAATGCAAAGCTGCAAGATGAGTCGATCACGTCATCCAAGCTGGTTGAAGGCACGGTTGAAGGCAAACATATCCGGCAGCAAGTGATTCAAAACTGGCATCTGGCAGACGGCATCATCTCCAGCTCGAAATTACAAAATCAATCCATTACTTCAAGCCATTTAACGGAGAATCTCATTGAGGAAAAGCACATAAGCGAAGGGGCAATCACGCAGCTTCATTTGGCAGACGGCATCATTTCTTCCTCCAAACTGGAAGAGGGAGCTGTGACGACAGATCTATTGGCAGCAGGCAGCGTGGATACGTCGAAGCTGAAACCGCACAGTGTGACCTCTGATAAGCTTGCGGCAAGTTCAATCACAGCCGAGCATTTGCACCAAGGGATCGTGGCGAGCGAGCATTTGGCCGAAGGGGCAATTCTTGGTATCCATCTTTCACCAGAGACGATTGGAACGACTCACCTGCTGGATGGAATCATTACGAGTGAGAAGCTGGGCTTAGGCGCTATACGTTCAGAGCATATCGGGAATGGCGAGATTGGCGCTGAACAAATCGTGGAATCGGCGATTGGGCGCGATCATATTGCTGAAGAGGCAGTGACAACGCAGCATTTGCAGGATCAAACGATTACGACAAGTAAAATTGCTGAAGAAGCGGTGACTGGTACAAAAATTGCTTCCATGAGCATTGAAACTCGTCATCTTCAGGAAAATAGTATCGATGGCAGCCATCTGAAGCCGGGGGCGATTTCGTCCCAGCACTTGGCGCAAGGCTCGATTACACTCAATATTTTTGCTGACAGGAGCTTGGATGGAACGAAGTTAATGGAACAATCCATTACCGGAGAAACGCTTGCGAAAGGGGCAGTCACCGAAGATAAGCTGGCGAATGGAGCAGTTAGTTCGCAGCATATGCAACCCGGAGCGATCTCTACCCGGTCATTGCAGGAGCAAGTCGTAACGACTAGCAAACTAGGAGAGCAAGCCGTTACTGAAGCTAAACTGGCTGATTCCAGCGTAACAGGTCGCAAAATCTCCAGCAAGTCCGTGCACAGTGAGCATATTGTTGACGGCGCGATTACGGCAGCGAAGCTGGCTAATGAGAGCATACACGGCAGTAAGCTGGTAGCCGGTGCGTTAAGCTCAAGGCATTTGGCCGATGGAGCGATCAGCAGCGCGAAGTTGGCTGCACGGGCGATTGGCAGCGAGCATATCGCGGAAGGCGCGGTGACTGGCGCGAAGTTGGCAAAGGAAAGCGTGGATAGTGCGAAGCTGACAGCTGGAGCTGTGACCGGCGATAAATTGGCCGATGGCGCCGTTAGCGGAGCGAAGCTTGGACTTGGCATTATCGTCCATGAGCATCTGGCAGACGCTGCGGTCGAGAATAACAATCTTGCGGCAAATTCCGTGGATGGCACCAAATTGAGCCTTGGCGCAATTAGCAATTATCATCTTGCGGATAGCTCGGTGTATGGCGCGAAATTGGCGACAGGCAGTGTGGACAGCAGCAAGCTGACCGCAGGTGCTGTGAACCATGAGCACATCGTGGACGGAGTGATTGACGCCAGCAAGCTCGCAAAAGGTAGCGTGGACAGCAGCAAAGTGGTTCCAAGCGCAATTCAACGGGAGCATTTGGCGGACAGTATCATTGACTCCACGAAGCTGGCAGAAGGCGCTGTGCTGCGAAGCCATCTGGTAGCAGGCATCGTTGATGGGTCGAAGCTGGCGGACAGCAGTGTCGTTAGCTCTAAGCTGGCAGTTGGGGCTGTAAAAACAGATCACCTGGTTGACGGAGTAATCAACGGAGCGAAGTTGGCACCCGGCAGCGTGGACAGCAGCAAGTTGGTGTCCGGTGCAGTGAACAGCGATCATATCGCACCAGGCGCAGTAAACGGCAGCAAGCTGGCGGCGCTTAGTGTGGACGGCAGCAAACTTGTGGAGAACGCAGTGAGCAGCGAGCATCTTAGTGCGAGCTCTGTGACAGGCGCGAAACTGGCAACAGGCAGCGTGGACGGCAGTAAGCTGGTAGCTGGTGCAGTAAGCAACTACCATCTCGCTGACGGCGTAGTGGATGCAATGAAGCTGGCGGCTGGCAGTGTCGACGGCAGCAAGTTGACCGCTGGCTCAGTGAACGGCAGCCATATCGTGGATGGCGCGATTGACAGCGGCAAGCTGGCTGCGAACAGCGTAGACAGCAGTAAATTGTCCGCTGGCGCAGTCACAGGAGACCATTTGGCTGACGGAGCCTTGTTTGGCGCAAAACTGGCGGCAGGAAGCATAGACGGCAGCAAATTAGCCTCCAACGCGATCAGCAGCTATCATATATCCGCTGGCAGCGTGGATGGCAGCAAGTTGGCAGCCGGTGCGGTGAGCAGCGAACATCTTGCGGAAGGTGCTTTAGACGGCGCCAAGCTCAAAGCAAGCAGTATCGATAGCAGCAAACTTGCAGCCGGTGCGGTAAACGGCAGCCATATCGCAGATGGCGCGATCGACAGCAGCAAACTGGCCGTAAATAGCGTGGACGGCAGTAAGTTGGCCCTGGGCGCAGTGACGGGAGATCACTTGGCCGACGGCGCATTGAGTGGCTCGAAGCTGGCGGCAGGCAGCATCGATGGCAGCATTTTGGCAGCTGGTGCGGTCAGCGGTGAACATCTTGCGGAAGGTGCTTTGAATGGCGCTAAGCTTCAAGCGAACAGTATCGATGGCAGCAAGTTGGTTTCCGGCACGATTAGCGCTTTCCATCTTGGAGCAGGCTGCGTTGACAGTTCCAAACTGGCTGCGAACAGCGTGGATAGCGGCAAGCTGGCGCCGGGCAGTGTGGACGGCAGCAAGCTGGTATCTGGCGCGATCAGCAGTTTCCATCTGTCGCCGGGTAGTGTAGACAGCAGTAAAATAATCGCCGGCGCCGTTCAAGGGGAACATCTGGCTGAGGGCGCAGTCGAAGGTACGAAGCTGGCGGCTGGCAGTGTGGATGAGAGCAAGCTTAGCTTCAATGCCGTGCACACTCCTGCGGCAAAGCCGGGGGCTCTGCAACAATTCGGTTTGGTTCCTTTTGAATTAAAAGTGCAGGACGAAATCGTCGAAGTCACGTTACTCTTTGATGAGCCGTATGCCGATGTTAACTATGTCATCACAGCGACAACCAGTCACCCTTCGTGTTATGCCGTTATCAAACAAAAACAAACGAATTCAGCGCAAATGATCATTGTGCGTTCCCGTTTTTCACCGGACGCGTACGGAATCATTAACTGGATTTCCATAGGAACAAAAGGATAATGACTTCCTCGATAAGGATCGCGTCTATTGGGCGTGATCCTTTTTTGTGTGTGATTCGCGGAGCTTTTTTTGGATATGTACAAACATTTATGCGTCATGAAGAATAGGATATAGAATAACCTTAATGGCATGCATCTACGAAAGGAGGACTTTCATGAAAATTGCCTTAGTCTGCCCGGATTCTTTGCCGTGTCCACCGATCAAAAGCGGAGCGATTGAGTTATTGATTGATCGCATGGCTCCTTATTTAAGCAGATTGGGTCATTCGGTTACGATTTTTTCGATACAGGATCCTTCGCTCAGCAATGATGAACGGATGAATGGTGTGAGATTCATTCGTTATGACCAATCCACTTATTTCAATGACGTGCTGAGTTACTGTGAAAAGCAACTATTTGACGTAGTTCAATTATTTAATAGACCGAATTGGGTTGAAGAAATGAAGAGCGCCGTTCCGGCTGCCCGCGTTTATTTATCGCTTCACAATTTATTGATCAATCACGAGACCCGTGATCAGGCTGCACTTCACGCTTTTGAGTTAGCCGATCACCTCATTACGGTCAGTAAATTCGTTGCACAGGACATCATCAAAACCATTCCTGCAGTCAGCAGCAAAATCACCACGCTTTATACGGGAGAAGACCCTAAGCGATTTACGCCTCATTTTACCAGAGAAGGTAAAAAGATCGCTGAAAAGCTAAAGGGAGAATTGGGTATCCCTCCTGGCTTCCATGTCGTCCTCTTTGTTGGCAGGCTGCTGCCCAAAAAAGGCTGTCATCATCTAATTAACGCCATGAAGCTCGTCATCAGAAAATATCCCAAAACAGCGCTAGTGATCATTGGTAGTAAGTGGTATGGCGACCGGACCATTAGCACTTATGTCACGAAACTTCGAAAAAGAGCTATGGCTGTGTCCTCTTATATATATTTTACCAATTTTATACCGGTAGACAGGCTTCCCAGCTACTATACGATGAGCGATGTGCTTGTGGTCCCATCCCAATGGCAGGAGCCGCTTGCAAGAGTTCAGTATGAGGCTATGGCAGCCGGCATACCGATCATCAGCTCGAATCGAGGGGGGAATCCTGAGCTTGTTCTAAATGAGAAAAACGGTTATATCATTGATCGTTATACAGACCCAAGAGCTTACGCTCAGGCCATCATCACGTTATTAAGCAACCAAGAGAAACGCATCCGAATAGGACGCGAGAACAGGAAATTGATTACGGATCGTTATAACTTTGAGAAGTATGCGCAACGACTATCGAATTTATATCAAACCACATGAAACCGTATACGATTGGAGTGAACAGTGTGAGGATTGCTTTGGTTTGTACGGAAATGCTAACCGTTCCTTCTATCCGGGGAGGAGCTATTCAAATTTTCATCGATGGCGTGATTCCCTATTTAAGCGAGAGCCATGAAATAACGGTATTTTGCATAAAAGATAATGACCTTCGTGACCGGGAGGTAGTAAAAGGTGTGACCTATATCCGGGTTGCGAAAAATGATTATCAACTAAATGTTGCCAACGAGTTGAAAAAAATGAGGAGTAGTAATCGGACATTTGATGTTATTCATGTGTTTAACCGTCCCATGTATGTCCCTATCATCAAGCAAGCTATGCCTGAGAGCCGGGTTGTTTTGAGCTGTCATAATGAGATGTTTCGCCAAGAGAAACTGCCGGATGACAAGGGTCGTCAAGTGGTTAAAATAACCCACAACATCATGTCCATCTCCAACTATATTGGAAAAACAATTGTGGATCGTTACCCTGAAGCTGCAAGTAAGGTGAAGACGGTGTACTCTGGCATCAATCTGGAGCAGTACAAACCCATATGGCGGGAAGATGCTCAGGCTGAAAGAAAGGCATTGCGCAAAAAATACGGCGTCGAAAATAAAAAAGTTGTGTTATTCGTTGGACGGCTGTCCGCCAATAAAGGGGCTGATGTTCTGCTGCAGGCCATGCAGCGGGTCGTCAAAAAACATGATGACGCCGTGCTGGTCATTGTCGGAAGCAAATGGTTCAGCGATAACCGTGTAGACGATTATATATCGAATTTGCGAAGGCTTGGCGATTCGCTGGGGAAAGACAGAGTTGTGTTCACGAACTTTGTGCCTCCAAGCAAGATTCCCTCGATTTACTTGCTCGGGGATGTGTTCGTCTGCAGTTCCCAGTGGCAGGAGCCACTTGCTAGAGTGCATTATGAGGCCATGGGGGCGGGCCTCCCGATTATTACGACGAATCGTGGGGGCAATGCCGAGATCATATCGAATCATAAGAACGGAATCGTCATAAGCGCCTATACCGATCCATGGGCATTCGCGAACTCGATCAGCCACATCTTCACGAATCCGTCGAAAGCGGATGAGTTAGGCCGTGCTGGCCGCAAATTTGTGGAAGGCAACTATGGGTTCCAGCACGTTGCCAAGCGATTGCTGGAGCTGTATGTATGAGGGAGCGGTTGCGGGGAGTCGCCGCCTGTTAGGTGCCGCAGGGACCGGCTAGGGAGTGTGGAGCCGGCGGAGACCGAGCGGGTGATCGATGCTGAAGCTGGAGCCAGAGAAAGAGCCGGAGCAGGGCCCGAGGCCGGGATTGCGGCCAGCTCGGGGGAACTACAGGGCGCTATTTCTGCGAAATAGGCCCTTTTACACAAGGAAGGGGAACTATGGTCCCTTATTTCAACGGATTGGGCTGGACTTTCGCCCAAATCGTTGAAATAAGTCCCCGTAGTTCCCCAAGAATGTAAAAACAGACCCGAGGGCACAAATAGCGCCCTCAGGTTCCTTTATATGCTGCAAGGTGAGCATCCACTGATGTGCTGCAGCTAAGGGAGATGGAAAAACTACCGTTAATCTGCGCTGCTCAGTGGCAGGGAACGAAATAACGGTAGAAACTCTAGCTAAATCGCCGGTAGGAGTCGAGAATCGGGCATACTCGGCGAAATTAACGCCGAAAAATCCAGCTACATAGGAAAAAGTGGAACATTTGCAGCAAATAGCTGGAGGAATCGGCGTTATCTTACAAGTAGCATATGTAAACGAAGGCCAACTTTGCGGTTGGCCTTTTTGGGGTTCAAGACGGTTGCGGGCGACTGCGAGACGGCAGCGAAGAGTGGCGTGGGCGGTGCATAGTTGGCCGACCGCTCTGCGCCCCCGCCGCCGCCACCAGCGGCTGCAAATCAAGCCGCTTAAGCCAGCGACTCCTCTTCCAGCCACTGCACGAAGCGCTCAATGCCAACCTCCAAGCTCGTCGATGGCGTGTAGCCCAATAGTGTGTGCGCTTTCTCAAAGTTGGCCCATGTTCGTGGGACATCGCCGATCTGCATCGGCTTCCAGTGGATGATTGCCTTCTTGTTCATCGCATTCTCCAACGCGGTGACAAGGTCCAACAAACTGGTCGGGTGGTCGTTCCCGAGGTTAAACACTTCGTAACCGGGATGGTCGAAATCGATGGATTTACGAATCCCCGCAACGATATCGGCTACATACGTATAATCGCGACTGGTCGTGCCGTCTCCGAACAGGGAAAGGGGTTCACCTTTTGCGATTTTTTTGGCGAACAGATGAATGGCCAAATCCGGTCGCTGACGGGGACCGAATACCGTGAAGAAGCGCAGAGCGACAATCGGCAAGCCGAAACAATGGCTGTAGCTGCGGCACAGCGCTTCGCCTGAAGCTTTGGTGGCGCCGTATGGCGAGGCGATGAGCAGGGTAGGGTCCGTCTCCGAGAACGGCACCTTGTCATTCAAGCCGTACACCGAACTGGACGATCCAAAAACAAACTTGGAAACGCCGTATTTGACGGCAGCATCCAGCAGATTGACCGTGCCCGCAAGATTGACATCGACGTAGGTGCTCGGGATTTCGAGGGATGGCCGGACCCCGGCTTTGGCGGCCAAATGGACGACGGCGTCCGGTTTCCAAGCACTGAATATGCGGTCCATGCCGGCTCTGTCTCGTATGTCGGCTTCGATTAGTTCATATCTAGGTGAACGCAAGTGATTTTGAATGTTGTTCTCTTTCACTTTGCGCTCATAGTAGTCGTCAAAGTTATCGATCACAAGCACTTCGTAGTTATCGTCCAAGAGAAGAGAGTCCACCAGGTGGCTTCCGATGAATCCCGCCCCCCCGGTAACCAGAATTTTTTGTTTCATCATGGTTTCCTCCTTGGCTGCTTGATCATAATGCGCTTATCCAAGCGCGGACAGAATCGTCTTTGACGGGATGAGCAAACATGATTTCCGATTTCTGTGAAGCCGCTTGAATTTCTTGCAAGGATATATTCGGCCGATAGCGGAAGCACTGCCTGATTTTGCTAGGATATTCTTGGCACCTGGCTCCGCACTGCATGGCTAACGTCATGTACAGGATTTCTCCCAACGCAAAAACATCCGTTTTGGCGAGAATTTGCTCGAATAGCGGTTTGTTCACTCTGGCCAGCATCTTCTTCACAAGTCTATGCCGATAAACCTGCATCGGGTTAAACGTGCCGTAGAAGTGATTGCTTTGGAAAAACGGCTGCCAAAGACCCCACTCCTTCCACATGCCGAGTGCCGTTGTCCAATTGCTTTTGTGAGGCGTCGTCTCTGTTTTGAGGGCCTCTACTAAACAATCGTAGTCCTCCATGTGATTGCTCAGGAACGACTCAAATCCGCCGTGAATGAACATCACATCATATTCGGTGTACACCAAATACTCATAGGGAATTCGGGTATCTTCCAGCCATCTCATGACGTCGTAGAAGAATCTTCCGGTCCGTCCTCTGCGCAGGGGTCTGCTGTAAGGACAGTAGAGGATGTGTTCGCTCTGGCATACCTCTTTGCCGAAATTCCTGTCGGTGCCGCCATTATAAAGCACGATAAAAGCATTCGGGTTATACTTCCGAAGGTTTCTAATTTGTTGGCGAAGCGCAGGTTCGTTCTCGTGGGCTAATAGAGCGAAACAAATCATGCGGCTTCCTCCTTTATTTTTTAAGGTTGAAAATCCAATCGCGAACCTCAGCGTCCTTGACCGGATGGACGAACATGACCTCGGGCTTCTGACTGGCCTCTTTGGCGTCGTTCAGACGAATGCGATGGTACACGCGGAGGTAATCTACACTCGGTTTAGGGTAAGCCTTTAAGCGTCCACCGCATTTTTTGGCTAGCGTAATATAGAGCATCTCTCCTAAGGCGTATACATTCGTAGCGTTAAAAAGCTCTTCCAGCATAGGCGTATCGATGATAGCCAACATCCGTTTCAGGATGGAATGCCTATACACTTGCATCGGATTAAAAGTCCCATAGAAATCGTCCGTCTGGAAGAACGGCTTCCAGCGATGCCATTCCTTCCACATCGTTTTGCCGGGAATCCACCAATTGCGCTTACGGTCTTTCTCGTGGCGGATTAATTTCACAAGAGCGTCGTGGTCCCTAAGTTCATTCTCGACCATGCGTTCAAATCCGTGATTGACGAACATCACATCATATTCGGTGTAGACTAAGTAGTCGTAGTTGACGTTCTTCTCCTCTAACCATCTCATGACATCATAGTAGAAACGTCCCGTCTTCCCCTTCTGCAATGGCCTGCTGTACGGGCAGTACATGACTTTCATTTTTTTGCAAAGGGCTTTGCCGAAATTTGCATCCGGTCCGCCGTTGTACAAAACAATGTGTACGTTATTCGGGTTATATCTGCGAATGTTACGGATCTGTTTGTAGAGGGCGTTTTCATCAGCATGCGCTAACAGTGCAAAACAGAGCATGTTCCAGCCTCCTAGGGTTGATTAAAAATCCAATCACGCACTTCGGCGTCTTTCACGGGATGAACGAACATAACGTCAGACCGGCTTTTGGCCTCTTTAATTTCTTTCCGTGTAATGGCGGGTCGGAATCTTAGAAACCGTTTGGTATTATCCCCGTAAATTTTGCATTTGCCGCCGTATTTTTTGGCTAATGTAATGTATAACATTTCACCCAGACAAGGAATGTTCGACGTATCAAACAGATGCTCCAGGCGCTTCTTATTCAGCCCTCCAAGCATCTTCTTAATGATGCCATGACGGAAGACGGACATTGGAGAGGAGGTGCGGTAGAAGGCATCGGACTCGAATATCGACTTCCACCGTTCCCAGTCCTTCCACATGTCTCTGGCAGGAGGCCACGAGGCATTCTTCGGATCGACTTCTTTGCGAAGTATTTTAACCAGGCAGTCGTAGCCTTCCATTTTACTTAACAAGTACTCGCGAAACCCTGAATTGACAAACATGATGTCATACTCCAAATAAACCAGGTACTCATAGGCTATTTTTTTATCCTCAAGAAACCTCATGACATCATAGAAAAACCGGCCGCTGGTACGCTGCTTTAAAGGACGGCTGTAAGGACAGTACAGGACATTTTCGTCCTCACATACCTTTTTACCGAAATTCGTATCCTGACCGCCGTTGTAGAAGATGATTTGGACATCCTGGGGATTATATTTCCGAATATTTCGAATTTGATTACGCAATGCTTGTTCATTCTCGTGAGCTAATAAAGCCATACAAATCATGAATGCAGCCTCCTCTGCCTATACGCTTATTTCTGAATCTCATTATGGAAAAGCGTTAACGCACGAGCTACGGCCTGATCCATATTGTAGTATTTGTAATCAGCCAATCTTCCCGCAAACAGCACGGTATCCTTGATTTTGTCGGCTTCCGCTTGATACAGCTTGTAGAGGTCTTTGTTTTCATCGCGCGGAATCGGGTAATAAGGCTCATTTTTACCTATGGTATAGGTTTCAGGGTACACGTAAGAAATGGTTGTTTTGGGAGATTGCTGACCCGTGAGATGCTTCTGCTCCAGAACCCTTGTGTAGTCGTATTCATGCGGGTAGTTGACCGTCCCGACTTCCTGATGATACTCGGTATCCAACGTGTCGAATTCAAAGCGCATGCTGCGGTACGGAAGCTGACCGTGCATATAGTTGAAGTACTCATCAATCGGACCTGTATAGATCATTCGTTTGTACGTTATTTCGCCGATGAGCTCTTTGTAGTCGGTATTCAGGAGGGTTTTAATATTAGGATGATTGAGCATTTTGTTGAACATAGGCGTATAGCCGTGTTTGGGGAGTCCTTGATAGGTGTCCTGAAAATAGCGATTATCCCGTGAGATGTAGACAGGGACTCTTGCGGTCACAGACGGTGCAAGTTGTTCCGGATCTAACTCCCAGTGCTTCAGCGTGTATTTGTAGAATACGTTTTGATAAATAAAATCGGCCAAGTCGCTTAATTCTCCGCTTGCGCTTTGGCGAAGCTTCAAGATCGGCACTTTGACGCCATAACCAAAGTGGTCAATCAGCAGCGCTTCCAGCTTTTCTGCATATTTGGGAGGGAACAAGGCGTAGATGGAGTTGAGATTAAAAGGGACAGGCACCTTCTTGCCGTCAATCACCACGCGCACTTCATGAAAGTAAGGACGCCACGGGGTGAACATGGAGAGGTAATTCCAGACCATACTCGAGTTCGTATGGAAGGTATGGGAGCCGTACTTATGAATTAGTATGCCGTGTTCGTCATAACAGTCATAGGAGTTACCGCCAATATGATCTCTTTTGTCGACAATCAAGACCTTCTCTCCCCGTTGGGAGGCAATTCGCTCTGCCAGCGTTGCGCCTGTAAAGCCTGCGCCAATGATTAACCAATCTGTTTTCATTACTCGACCTCCTGAACGTTGGGCTGTGCCGCTAGTCTAGCTTCCAATTGGTTTTTTTCGCATATTTGAGATACTCATCTTTAAACTTGGGATTATGCCAGCTGTTCCACGGTTTTTTATCCGTTGTGTAATGAATGATGGCCGGATTGAAACGCTGATGATGGGAACGGTGCACTTGATAGTTCCACTTGGGGTCGAGCTTCAGCCACTTCTCGTGCAGAACGGCGTTTAAAGCATCCTGATCCATGAATTTAAGCTTCTCCGGATTTTTTCTCATATAATGTAGAACTTTCTCCGAGGTTTGGTTATCACGCCATTTTTTCAAGTTCAGGAGCAGCACGCCTGCGTTAAAATATCCATATTTTTCAGGAATGGAAAGTTCCTCGAAACGAAGCACTTTACCGGGGATCGGCACAGCGCCGAGATGATACTTATCAATGTTGACATCCCACAGGTTGGTAATATCCTCTTTCACAATGAGATCACAGTCCAGATAAAGCGCTTTGCGGACGTCCTTCGGCAAGAGGGCTGGAATCGCAATCCGATAGTAGGTTTCTTTACTCAAATGATAACGAACGACGACATCTTGAAAGAGAGAGTCCTCTACCGTTAAAAAAGAAAGCTCCACTTGGAAGGATTTCAAGGCATTATGAAGCTTCTGCTTGTTTTCGTTAGATATTTTGCCGTCGATCACGTAGAGGGAGAGGGGCCGATTCGTTGATTTATTTTCGAATAAGGAAGTAAGCATCACTGCCAAATGCTTCACGTACTTGTCATTGGTAGCCACGACGATATGGATTCTTTCCAAGCGTAATCCTCCTTCGTACACATTGGTTTTTACCCGTCTAGATATTTGTATTACCGGAGGGAAAGGGTGGTTTGTACGTTTGTCCCGAAAAGCAGAATAAAGCTTGCTCAAGTAGGTAATAGTTGATTTTTCCAAGGGGTTAGTTATCCGTCCGAGTTTGTAATAAGACAAGGCGCATACACTTTAAGATGACAGTGATTAATGTCTACCCGCACTTGCGGTTAGCGTCAATGAACTCTACACAACAAGGGAGAGCGGCCATGAAGATTTGCATGATTGGAACTGGTTATGTAGGACTCGTGGTTGGGGCATGTTTGGCGGAAATGGGGCATGAAGTGATTTGCGTGGATAATAATCCCGCCAAAATATCCGCATTGCTGAACGGACAATTGCCCATTTACGAACCTGGATTGGAACGGCTGGTTGAACGAAATGTGCTAGAGAGTCGGTTAAGCTTTTCGTTGGATATTAGCGAATCTGTGGCACAAAGCCAATTCATTTTCATCGCTGTAGGAACCCCGCCGGCTGAAGACGGATCTGCCGATCTTACTTATGTGATGAAGGCCGTAGAGCAGATTGGTGCAAGTATTCGAGATTATGCCATTGTTATTACGAAATCAACGGTTCCTATCGGCAGCAGCGAGCGCATACGAGGCATCATTGAAAAGCAGTTAAAGAACCGAGGGCTCACGGACTTGGAATTCGATATTGTTTCGAATCCGGAATTTTTAAGAGAAGGCGCTGCCGTCAATGATTTCTTGAACCCTAACCGAATTGTTGTCGGGAGCAGCAACCCCAGAGCACTGGCCTATATGGAGAAGCTTTATTTGCCGCTTACGAGCAAGGGATTTCCTATCGTTCACATGGATATTGCCTCTGCTGAGCTTGCCAAATATGCTTCCAACGCGATGTTGGCCACACGGATAAGTTTTATGAATGAAATGGCTGGAATCTGTGAAGCTGTCGGTGCCGATATTGAACGGGTTCGTCAAGGGATGGAGCTCGATCATCGAATTGGCAGTTACTTTTTATCAGCTGGGGTCGGTTATGGCGGCTCTTGTTTCCCTAAGGATGTACGGGCTATTATCCAAAGCGCTACGGAGCGGAATATTCCAACGCATATCTTAGAAGCTGTCGATAAAGTGAACCATAAGCAGAAGAAAAAGTTGTTTGAGATGGTTGTAGGCCATTTCGGGGAAGATTTGAAGGGACTTAGACTGGCCGTGTGGGGATTATCCTTTAAACCGGAAACCGACGATATTCGGGAAGCGCCGTCCATTGAGACCATCGAACAGTTAAGGAAACGCGGAGTTCAGATTCAAGTTCATGACCCGGTTGCCTTGCAGAATGCGTACCAGGCTTTAGGCGAAGAGAATATTACGTATTTCACAGGGCTCTATCAAGCTCTTATGGATGCGGATGCGCTGTTGATATTTACAGAGTGGAAGCAGTATCGGTCGGCGGACCTGGGCCGTATCAAGAGCTTGCTGAAGCAGCCGGTACTTTTTGACGGAAGGAACTTATTTAATCCCTACATGATGAAAGAAGAAGGATTCGTCTATCAAAGCATCGGTAGGATGAAGTGATCGTTCATCCTATCCCAATCCACACAGAAGGATGATGATCATTATGAAAGTTCGGAAAGCAATAATTCCTGCAGCAGGTCTGGGCACCCGGTTCTTGCCGGCAACCAAAGCGATGCCAAAAGAATTGCTGCCGATCATTGATAAACCTACGATTCAATTTATTGTGGAGGAAGCGGTTGCTTCAGGCATCGAGGATATCATCATTGTGACGGGAAAAGGCAAACGTGCGCTGGAGGACCACTTCGACAACGCTTTTGAGCTGGAGTACCATTTGCAGCAAAAAGGGAAGTTGAGGATGCTGGAAAAGGTGCAGGAGCCGGCGCAACTGATCGATATCCACTACATTCGCCAGAAAGAGCCGAAAGGCTTGGGCCACGCCATCTGGTGTGCCAGAAAGTTTATTAATGATGAGCCGTTTGCCGTTCTGCTTGGCGATACATTTGTACAGTCCGATGTTCCCTGCTTGAAACAGATGATGGATTATTTCGATAGGTACAAAACATCGATTATCGGTGTGCAGCCTGTGAATCCCAAGGATGTTTCGAGCTACGGCATCATTGATGCCCAGCTGTTGTTTGATCGCTTTTATAATATTACGAAGCTTGTGGAGAAGCCGAAGCCTCAGGAGGCTCCGTCTAATCTTGCCATGATTGGCCGATATATTTTGACGCCCGCTATTTTCGACATCTTGGAGGGGCAGGAGCCGGGTGTCGGGCAAGAAATACAGCTGACCGATGCGATCTCGAAGCTGAATGAGCAAGAGGCGGTTCACGCTTGTGAGATTAACGGCGTCTGGCATGACGTTGGCGATCATCTGGGTTATGTGAAAGCGATTCTTGATATCGCGGTGCAGCGGGAAGATTTGAGACAGCCTATTTTGGACTATATCAGGTTTATCGAAAGGAAATAACGATTGGGTTAAAAAGGAGCGAGCGAAATGACGCGATTCGAAGTCAAAGGTGACAAGAGGTTTCTTGTAATCGGCAGAGTGGGCGATACCTCTATCCATCAGCAATGGCTGCAGCCTGCGGAGTATAAAAACTTCGATCTTTGTCTTAGTTATTTCGGAAGTACGCCACAAAGGTATGTGAATGATTGTGACTTCTATCATGAAGTCCCAGGGTTAAAATGGCCTACGGTGAAGGATACGATTGAAGCCTTTGGAGATGGAATCTATCACTATGATGCCATCTGGATGCCGGATGATGATATAAGCGCAAATGCTTATGACATTAATCGCATGTTTAAGATTTTCATGGAGCAGGGTCTGGAGTTGGCACAGCCGAGTTTAACACTAGACTCCTACTATGGACATGGAATCACGCTGCAAAATAGCAATTACTATTTACGATATTCCCAGTTTATTGAACCTATGGTTCCACTCTACACGAGAGAAACTTTCCAAAAGCTTTTGCCTACGTTTGAAAAAAGTGAGTCGGGCTGGGGCCTCGATTTCGTTTGGCCTAAGGTCCTGGGGTATCCGCATCAAAAATTAGCCATTATCGATGAGGTCGCTGTCAAACATACAAGACGTGTCGGTGGCGGCGAGCTCTATAAAAATATCTCAGGCTCCCAATGGGACGATTTGTATCGAGTTACAGCCGAATATGATGCAGCTATTAACTTTCGGATGACCCATTATGGCGGCAAACCGAAGGGCAAACGCGTCATGTTTGCGCTGTTGGCTCACAAAGATGAGCATGTTCTTGCCGCACAAATTGAAAATATTCGTAAATTCAACCCGGAAGCGGGCATTGTCCTGTATAACGGAGGCGAAGACAGCCAATTCGGGAAAGGCATGAATGCTGCCATCTGCGAGTACAGCCGCCACTTGACCTGGGGGCATCTGGCGCCTTTTCTATGGGACGTAATGAAATGGCTTGATGAGCATAAGGTGAACTACGAATATTTGGTGAATCTTGACGATGATATGCTCTTCGTGAAGCCTGGCTTCGAGGCTTATCTGGATCAAACAATGCGAGGCTACGATTGTATGGGCTGGGATATGCAAACCTGTCGCAGCGTACATGATGCAGACAACATGAATAAGCAATCGATGTGGGAAGAATGGGGGCGTTGGGGCTCCTTGTTCCAGACAGATCACTTCGTCCGCTACTTTAATCCTACGCAGGTTTACCGGCGTGGCATTGTGAAGAAGATGCTGAAAGCAGCGGATGTCTCGTTGGTTGATCAGTGGCTCTCCGAGAGTCAAGTTGTGGCCTTGGAAGAGTTTTTCTTTGTCACATTCGCTGCCTCATTGGGTGGGAAATGTCGTGAGTTTCCACGGGACCAGCGATTGAATGTGATGCGGCATGAGCATGAAATTGAGCAGAATGAGGCGCACGCCGCCATGCATCATTACATGTATCATACGATCCATCCTGTCAAAGGAGATCGGCTCCTTCACCTGCACAATCAGCTAATGGCCGGGGATATTCCTTATGTGGATCCGAATCCGCCACAGCCACAGCCGCAACCGGAGCCGAGTCCTGATGTGCAAGTAAGGCGTCCTTTGGTACGAAGGAAACGCGTTGTGCTGAAGAAAAGGCTGCTTGCAAGGAAAAAGCAGATGTTGAAAAAAGCAGTGGGCAAGAGAAAGAGAGTGCTTAACCATAAAAAACCGCTTCTGAAGAAAAGAGTGAAGACGGTTAAAGCGGTTAAGACAGTGAAGACAGTGAAGACAGTGAAGACAGTTAAAACAATTAAAACAATTAAACCGGTGAAGGCAGTCATTCCTAAGAAGCCCCAAAGTGGGAAGAAGCGTATTCAGCCTAAAGTAGGCATGAAGACACTTTCGGCTCCAGGAGGAGGTTGGGCTAAGCCCCAGTCGACCATATGGAGCAAGTTTGGCAAGAAGGTGGGCGCGTAAATCTAACCATGTGGAGTAATCATGAGGATTAAAACCTCCACGAAGAATCACTGATTGGAGTGGTAAAGATGAAGATTGCATTTATTTGCACTGAAATGCTTACCGTTCCGCCTATTAGGGGGGGCGCCATTCAAATTTTAATCAATGGCGTCACCCCGTATATTGGCAGTAGGCATGATCTCACGATTTTCTGCATTACGGACCCCGATCTCCCCAATCGGGAAGTGGTTGACGGAGTCAAATATATACGGATTCCGCGCGAGGATTATGTGAACGGCGTTGCCAAGGAGCTGTCCAGGCAGCGCGCCGGCAACCAAAAGTATGATGTGATCCACGTGTTTAACCGTCCGAAAAATGTGCCTGCGTATAAAGCAGCCATGCCGAATGCCCGGTTTGTCGTCAGCTGCCATAATGAGATGTTCCGAGAAGGAAAGATCACACCGGAAGTGGGTCGTTCCGTTATCAAAATGGTTCATAAAATTATGTCGATTTCCAATTATATCGGCCAAACGATTATCAGCCGTTTCCCTTCAGCCAAGGGAAAAGTGAAGACGGTATACTCAGGAATCAACTTGCAGCATTATAAACCGATCTGGACACCTGAAGCGCAGGAGCTTCGGAAGGAACTTCGCCAAAAGTATGGCGTAGACAATAAAAAGGTCATTCTATTCGTAGGGCGATTAAGCAAAACGAAAGGTCCCGACGTGCTAATCAAAGCTGTTGAGCAGGTAAGCAGCATCCGGAAAGATGTCGTGCTTGTTATCATCGGAAGTAAATGGTTCCATAATGAGCAGTTGGATGAATACGGAGCAAGCCTTCGCCAACTGGCCAAATCGCTTGGGGACCGTGTTATCTTTACAGGTTTTGTTCCACCAAGCGAGATTCCCGTCCACTATTTGCTAGGAGATATTTTCGTTTGTTCTTCCCAGTGGCAGGAGCCTCTGGCGAGAGTTCATTTTGAAGCGATGGGCGCGGGACTTCCGATCATTACAACCAATCGCGGAGGGAATGCAGAAATTATCAAACCCAATGCTAATGGTATTGTGATCGAAGATTACAGCAATCCTGGGGCATTCGAAAAGGCGATTACGTTTCTGCTATCTAATCCTGACGAAGCGCTGCGTTTAGGAAAAGCAGGCAGAGCGGTTGTAGAGAGCAACTTTGGCTTCGAGCATGCGGCTAAGCGGCTTGAAAACTTATACGCCCCAGATAAAAGCAAATGAGCTTAAAGCTTGAGGCCATACATCTACGGAGGTGTCAGCATGGATACTACTTTTTCGGATGTAGTGAAGAAGGTTATGACGCATTATCCTTTGAAAGTGAAAAATATTTATCTCTTATCCTTTAAAGGGAAAAAAGCAGTCTGGTCCATCCAAACCGACATGGGTGAATGGATTATGAAAAAGGTTCCATTCGATGAAACCCATATTGATTTCATGCTCCATGCCATTGCCTATCTCAAAAATAATGGCGTTAACACGCCTGGTGTGCTCAAAACCAGTTCTGGCGAAGGTTATGTGAAGTTAAATGGGGAATATTTCGTCGTTTTTGAAACCGTATACGGACGCTCACCGGAATATAACAATGATGGTGATTTAGCGCTCATGCTAAAAGGAATGGCAGCCTTTCATAAAGCATCAAGAGGGATCGAATCTCCCAATGGTTTCTACCCTTCCTACCTGTTGACGAAATGGAAGTCGGATTTGCAGACAAGAATGGAACGCCTGAAAGCCTGGAAAGAGCAGCGCCAGCAGGTTAAAAATAAAAATGAGTTTGACCGTGTCTTTCTAGCGAATGTGGATACCTTCCTGCAGCAAGCGCAAGCAGCGCTTACGACGTTGAATCAGCCGTATTTCGAACAGTGGGTGAAGGAAACGGAGAGGACCAAAACATTGTGCCATCAAGACTTTGCAGCGGGTAATTTGGTTGTAGGCAAAGATGGTAAACTTTATGTCTACGACATGGATTCCTTGACGGTAGATCTGCCTGTTCGCGATATGAGGAAAATATTAAACAAGGTCATGAAGAAAGATGCCAACTGGAACCTCCCGATGATGCTCAAAATGATGAAGTTTTACCAGCAAGTCAATCCTTTAACGAAAGAACAATATCTGATTCTGGCAGCAGATATTCAGTTTCCCCATTTATTTTACGGACAAGTGTCCAAATATTATGAAAATCGCGAGGACCAATGGACGGTTGACAAACATATCGTCCGTTTGAAAGATATGATCAGTACCGAGCTGAGCAAAAATGCGGTTCTGAAATCGTTCCTCGCACGTCTGGATGAGGTGGTTAAACGTGATTCCTAGTCAGGAAGAACTCCATTTGGGGAAACGTCTCATGGCACAAAGTTATCCACAGATAGCCATAAAAAACATCCAGGTTATTCAAAGCGGAGGCATCAAAACGATTTGGAAGCTGGAGACATCTGTAGGAACGGTTTGCCTGAAGCGGATACGAAAGTCCATTCCGATCGTCAA
This sequence comes from Paenibacillus violae, assembly GCF_032461945.1. NCBI lineage: Bacteria > Bacillati > Bacillota > Bacilli > Caryophanales > Paenibacillaceae > Paenibacillus > Paenibacillus violae. The sequence goes on along the minus strand of NZ_JAWCUD010000007.1, from coordinate 317,653 downwards.
ATTCACGACAGCAGCTCAGGCGTATCTTTACCAAAAAGGAGCCCATGTTGCAGGGATTATTCCAACGAAGGATGGCCAGCTTTATTTTGTCCATGAAGGTTATGCGTTGGTTCTCTATGCTTGGGTTGAGGGAAGCGACTTGGAAATGGATCGGGTTCCTGAGCATCTCTATACGGGGTTAAAGGGTCTCGCTCAATTCCATAAGGATACCGTAGGATTTATCCCTCCTGATGACTGTGAGGTCTATAACCGGATGGGGGTATGGCCGAGTCATTTTAGCGGGATGTGCGAAGAGCTCAAGCAGTGGAAAGAACAAGCCAAGCAAGGAAAAACGCTTTTTCATCAGTCCTATATGAAGACTGGCGATGCGATGATTCAGATGGCAAGCCATGCCATCAAGCTGCTGGAAGCGTCCTGCTATGCGGACTGGGTGGCTGACATCGGCAAACACGGTTACATGTGCCACCAGGATTACGGCAAGGGCAACGCGATCCAAACGGATCGAGGCGTGTGTGTGCTGGACTTGGATAATCTGACGTATGACATTCCATTGCGTGATATCCGGAAGCTCCTGACCAAACGCATGGAAGAGCTGGGACGCTGGGATGCCGATGAGCTGAAACGGTGCATGAGCTATTATGAAGCTGTTCTTCCATTCACGCCTGAGCAAATGCAGGTGCTTTATATTGATTTGCTGTTTCCGCATAAGCATTACGGCTATGTCAAAACGCCTTTCAAAAAAGGCGAACCAGGAGACGAGAAAAAGCTGAACAAGATTGTGTTATTTGAAATGGAGAAGCTGCCTGTTCTTAAGAAACTCATCAAGGGATTTTAAGGGGGATCAATATGAGGTCAGAAGAGGAATTTGTCGGCCGGGGCTTGCAGTTTGCTGAACTGCTAAGAAAAATTGCGGATCAAATAACAGCAGATAATCTCGTTATTCGAGGTAAACAAATCACCTTGCCGAATGTTGATATGGAATTTAAAGTGAGTCATAAGAGCGATTTGGGTGCAAATAAATTGACAATCGGGATTGAATGGGTGGACAAATAGATAAGAGGACGGAGTGGGGATTATCCCAGCTTCGTCCTCTTTTTCGTTTTGGCCGCTTTTTTCTTCGTCGCTGATTGGGGACGCAGCGGCTTTTTGGCAAGCTTCTTTATCGTTCTTTTTCGGCTGCGTAGTCCGAACTTGAACTTACGCCGTTTGATGCGTCTTCGAGGAAGTGCTCTCTTCAGAAGTCTCTTGCGTCTGATTCTTTTTCTTCTTAGAACGGCAGGGCGAGGAGCGGGCAAGGCACTGGCAATCGGTTCCGGTTTGGGCAGCAAAAGTTGATTCATCTCCAGCAGTTTATCCCCTTTTATCGGATGAATCCAATAGTAGTAAGGATGATCTCGATGCTGCTGCACACTTTCATAGGTGATGTTTTCGCCCCAGCGGACCATGTCATTATACTTGGCTCCCTCAGGGTATTCCCGGACCCTTCCGCCGCAGGCCATAGCCAGTGTGACAAAAAATACTTCTTCTAAAGCAGCGGCCTCCGTTATACCGAACAGGTGATCTACGGCGGCATGGTCGACATGTGCAAGCATACGTCTGACGATATCATGCCTGTAGACTTGACCGGGGTTAAAGTAGGTCAGAAAGCCGTCTGTCCGGAAGACCGGCTGCCATAAATGCCATTCGTTCATCATGTTTTGTACAGGAAGGGAGAAGTCGTGATCCCGATTGTTTTCAAGTCTCCAGCCCATGCTGTCGGACTCGGCCATCACCTCATCCAAGAAGGGCTGGAAGCCGTGTTTCACAAATAAAACATCATGATCCAGCGACATAAGATATTCATAGCCGGCGCCGATTTCCTCCAGCCATTTCATGATCTCCCACATACCCGGCGCGATAATGCCAGCTTTTAAGGGATGGCTGTGCGGAAAGGACCAGATGTTCACGTTTTTTCCAAAATCGGGATTGGGTCCGCCGTTGTAGAGAATAATGCCGGCTTCAGGATTGAAAAAATGAATATTTTCGACCTGTGCCGCCAATACCTGTTCGTTTTCGTGAGCGATTACGATAATGACCAATTTTTTTTGGATCAGTTCATTTATATGAGTAGGGGTCATATCCATTGCGGCACTCACCACCTTATGATTTGTTTAGCTGCTGCGCTGTATTTATCATATTCTGGAGCTGGCAAAGTGTGAAAAGCTAGTCAGCGTGTTCCATCCATGCATGCAAGTCAGCAATCATTTGTGGATAAGAAGAAACCGGATAGTTGAAGTCAGCTCTTGTGGAGATCAAGCTCTTGTCGGATAGGAATTCATCGTTAGCGTGAATGGTGACGGCATCATGATGGAACTGCTGCTGAATCAGCTTCAGCAAGTCATATTTGGAGAGCTTTGGCTGGCCGGCAAGGTGTACAAGCCCATCAATAGGATGCTGGAAGCACCAGTCGATTGCTTTGGCCAATTCCAACGTCGTAACGCCGTTCCAGAACACCTTGCGATAGCCCTGAATGTCGCCTTTCTGCTGCATAAACCAGTGAAAGAGCCCAATGCCGTTTTGTTTTAACTCAGGCCCGATAATCGAAGTGCGGATCGTCAACACGTTGGGTCCGATGACCTCGCCCAGGCTTTTGCTTTTGCCATAAACCGATAGGGCATCCGTGAGATCAGATTCTGTGTAATCCCCGCGAGAACCTGAGAACACGCAATCCGTGCTGATGTGAAACAGGCGGAAGCCATAATGCTCCGCAAATTCAGCCAGCCTGTGGGGAAACAAGCTGTTGACATAAATGGCTTCAGCCTGCCGCCTTCTAGCCTCTTCATTCAGCAAGCCGACAGCGTTGATGACAGCATCCGGTTGGATTTGTTTCAGCAGATGCCGCAAGTGCTCATCGTTTCTGACGTCCAGCGCTACAGCCCGGGGGTCCGCCGGATCGGCGGATCGCACGGTCGTCCATACGTCACCCTTATGCTGACGGGTAAAATAGCTCTTCAACATGTGTCCGGCCATGCCCCGACCGCCGATAATGAGTAGTTTCAAGGAAGAAATCCTCCTTTAAGCAGCATCTGTAAGATCTCTTCGGATGTCATGAGCGAATCGTTGGAGGCGTACTGGGCGAAGGTTGATTTCGGTAAATGACTGTAATGGTCATATAGGGAGGGCGTCGCATTCGCAGGGAGGATGACAAAGTATTTCTCATTGTATTGGTAGGTAAAAGGAATTTCGTGAGAGGAAATAAGCACTTCATGCAGCTTCTCCCCGGGACGGATACCGACATCCATTAAGGACAGTGGTTGGTCTGTCAATTGCTCCATAAGGACTTCAGCCAAATCAAGAATGAGGCAGGCATTCATTTTCATCACAAAGGTTTCTCCGCCTACAGCCGCTTTGGCCGCACTTAACAGCAGTTCAATTGCTTCAGGAAGCGTTAGGAAGAAACGAGTCATATCCTTGTGCGTAAGGGGGAGAGCTTCTCCTTGCAAAATGCGGTTTTTAAAGAAAGGAACGACGCTGCCGTTGGTACCAAGCACATTGCCGCCTCGAATACACACAAACTGGGTTGTAGAGCTGAGATCATTTGCCCGAACCATGAGCTTCTCTCCCAAAGCTTTGGTCATCCCGTAAAAATTGATCGGATCCACGGCTTTATCGGTGGAGACGTCGATGACTTTTTTGACGCCGCCCCGAATACTGCCTCGGATGACATTTTCAGTTCCTTTGACATTCGTTTTCAACGCTTCATCCGGTTGGGCTTCACAGATCGGCACGTGTTTGAGAGCAGCCAAGTGAAAGACATAATCGACGTTCCGGCAGGCGTCCTCGACAGCTTCCTGATCCCGGACATCACCGATCATAAAAGTGAGAGAAGGATGGAAAGCGAAGTCACGCTGCATCTTCACTTGTGAGAATTCGTTGCGGGAGAAAATGCGAATTTCCTTAGGTCCCTCCTGCAGGAGGCTGCGGGTAAGCTCCTGCCCCCAAGATCCGGTTCCTCCTGTGATGAGGATCGTTTGATTATGAAACATAGCTCTGTCCTCCTAGTACAATATTGACAACCTTACTCGATACATTCGGGTCCAGATAGCCATCCGGACACTGCCATGTATGATGAGGCTGCATCATCAACTTGACGCTGGCGGCGATTCGCTCAGGCACAAGACCGGAAAGTAAATTGCTGCCGCAAAGCAAGGTTTCCGGCCGCTCGGTGCTTTGGCGAATGGTGACGGCCGGTACGCCCAGGATACAGCTCTCTTCCTGCACCGTGCCGCTATCCGTAATTACGCAGGCGGCATGTTTTTGCAGCTTCAGAAAGTCGAAAAATCCAAAGGGCGGAAGAAAGCGAATGAGCGGGTGTGAAGCCATAACCCCAAGCTTATCGAGGCGGTCCTTCGTCCGGGGATGGGTACTGCAGATGATAGGGAGCTGTGTATCTTCGGCTACAAGCTGCAGGCCTTCGATAATTTGCCGCAGCCGGGCTTCATTATCGACGTTCTCGGCCCGGTGGGCGGTAACGAGGATATATCCTTTATCCGATAGGCCTAGTTCCTCTAAAATACGACTCGCATCCGCCTGCCCTTTATAATGCTCCATCACCTCATAAATCGGATTCCCCGTCATCCAAATTCGCTGAGAAGGAACACCGTCCCGCAGCAAGTTCTCGCGCGCGCCGGGGGTATAAGGCATATTGCAGGTAGAGATGGCGTCTATTGCTTTTCTATTAATCTCTTCAGGAACGCGGGTATCGTAGCAGCGATTTCCAGCTTCCATGTGATAGACGGGAACGCCGTGCCGCTCGCCTATGAGGGCGGTGAGCGCGCTGTTGGTATCGCCAAGCACGAGCATGCGATCCGGTTTCTCCTTCAGCAGCACTTTCTCAACTTCGACGAACATTTTTGCAATTTGCTCGCCAACGGTTTGCGCTTGGAGCCGAACATGAACGTCCGGGAGCCGAATGCCCATTTGCTCGAAAAAGACGTCGCTAAGCGTGCGGTCATAATTTTGTCCGGAATGCACGAGGAGATGTGAATCTGCAAGGAGATCCAGTTTGGCGATCACTAAGCTTAACCGGATAATTTCGGGTCGTGTTCCTAGGACGGTCATGATCTTCATCGCGTAAATCTCCTTTTCATAAGAGGCTTCGATAGTAATCCAGCGTATCGGATACCGATTGGGCGAGTGAAAAGGTGGGTGCCCACCCGGTTGCTGCGCGAAGCTTGGCGTTGTCCCCTTGAACGAGGGGAGCTTCGTTAGGGCGAATCAAACGCTCGTCAACGGCGACCTCGAAAGGGATGGCCGCATAGTGCTGCAGCAGGTCAACGATGGCGCTGATCGGTGAGGCTGTGCCACTGCATACATTAAATACATGGCCAAAAGGTGCTGCGGTTAGCTGCATGAGTGAGCCGTAGGCGATAACAGCATCGCGTACGTCGAGAAAGTCGCGCTGTACAGCCGTGTTGCCCATAACGAGCTTAGGAGGGAGATGGCCTTTTTCCATCATCGCGACTTGCTTAGCGAGCAGAGCGCATACGCCGGTCGCGTTTCCTGGGCCAATCAAATTGAAAGTTCTGGCTATGAACGTTGGAACCGCATATACGCTGCCATACATTTGCATGAATGAAGTCATGATCTGCTTGCTCCATGCATAGGGGCTGACAGGCAGAATAGGCGAGGTTTCATTTACAGGCATTGTTTGAAAATCATATTCATAAGCGGTTCCTATGGCTAGAAACCCTAGAATTCTGTTTGCTGCCGCAGCTCTTACAGCTTCTAGCATGTGCAACGTACACCACGCGTTCGTATGCAGGACTTGAACGGGATTCGCATAAGATGCACTAACATCGTTAGCTCCGGCCAAGTGGACGATATGTGTAATCGGATGCTCCTGAAGGAGCTGTGTAAGGATAGCGCTCTGCGTGATATCACCTGAAATATAGTGTAGATTGGGATGTTTCATAAGGCAGCTGGACCTGCGTCCAATCCCAAGCAGGTTCATGTTTTGACGCAAGAGATAGGCTGCCATGTGCTGCCCGACGAACCCGTTAATCCCCGTGAGGAGTACGAGTGGAGGATTCGCCATCCTCGTCATCCTCGTCGTGCTCGTCATACCGGTTCACCGGGAAGCAAGAGAGATTTGAGTTTGCCGAATTGCTCATTGGCCAAGGTATAATCCACCGGGCGGCCGATATCGAGCCAGAAGTCATTGTTTTCATAATGGCGGACTTTCTCATCTGCGGCTAGCAGGGCATGAATCAAATCAGGAATGTCGAAATATTGATGGGAAGGGATATAATCGGCTACTTCCGGATTCATCATATAGATGCCCATGCTGACATAGGCCGATCGGGTAGGTTTCTCTACGAAGTCAGTAACGAATTCATCCTGTGTTTCAAGGACCCCAAGCTCAATTGGAATCCCTTTTTTCTGTGAAGCGATAGTAAGTATACTGCCGCCTTGGATATGGAAATCTCTAAAGCGGGAGAAATCTAAGGTGGTTAAGACATCACAATTAATTAACAAGAAGGGACCGGGCCTGCGGCTTATGAGTTTAATTGGTCCCACAGTGCCCAGGGGCTCATTTTCTACATAATAAGAGATGGAGACACCCCGAGAGCTCCCATCTCCAAAATAGGTTTGTATAAGCCCCGACAAGTAGCCGCATGCCATGGTGATGGAGGTAAACCCATAATTACGGAGCTGTTTCACGATAATCTCCAGTATGGGTTGTTCGCCAACGGGCAACAACCCTTTGGGAAGCACCTTGGTATAAGGCGCCATGCGCATCCCCTTGCCGCCCGTCATGATAACGACTTCCACAGAAACCAACTCCTTATACGACATATTCATTAGGCCGGTACAGCTCGGGATGGTCGTTCATCCACTCAATTGTCCGAGTCAAACCTTGCACCAGAGGAACGGTTGGCTTCCATCCCATCAAAGCTGCGGCTTTGCTGCTGTCCGAGAAGAGGCGGTCCACTTCACTTTTTTCCGGCCGTACCCGTTCGCTGGCGATACGGACAGGCAGATCTTTTCCAATAATTTGCTTGATGGTCTGAGCAAGCTCGCCAATGGAGATTTCCGCCCCCGATCCGGCGTTTATCGTCTGCCCAATCGCGGCATCATGGCTGGCCGCACATATAAAAGCTCTGGCGGTATCTTCTACAAAAGTAAAATCACGGGTCGCACTGAGATTGCCGAGGACAATTTCGGGTTGATGCAGCGCTTGATTAATAATGGTAGGAATGACTGCTCGCATGGACTGTCGCGGACCGTAGGCATTGAAGGGTCTGACCGTTACGACAGGCAGCGAATACGAGCAATAAAAGCTTTCAATGATCTTATCAGCGCCGATCTTACTTGCGGAGTAGGGGGATTGGCCTTGCAGCGGATGCGTTTCATCCATAGGCACATAACGTGCGCTTCCGTACACTTCGCTGGTAGAGGTGTGAATCAGTTTCGCTGTCCCTAAATCCAAGGCGGCTTGCGCAATATTTAGGGTGCCAATGACGTTTGCTTGCACAACATCCGTTGGATGTTGATAAGAATAAGGAATAGCGATCAGCGCTCCTAAATGAAAAATGGTATCCATGCCTTTCACGGCACGATAGACGCCATGAGGATCACGCAAATCTCCTTTAACGACGTCAATTTCCTTCTGTATGTCACGGGGCAGTTGATCGAGAAAACCGCGTGAATTCGTGGAGTTATATCGAATAAAGGCTCTGACCTTCGCACCTTCCGCAACTAGCTGATGTACGAGATGACTGCCGATAAAGCCGGCGGCACCTGTTACCAGCACTTGCTTCCCTCTCATCATGTATGAGATCACTCCTTCCAACATATGGTTACAGTCTATTCCCTTTGTCTATGGATGTAGTGGACTATCCCCCACTCGAAAAGAGGATTAGGAAAAAATAGGTAAAAACGGGTATGGCGAAAAGACCGCCCCAGAGGATCATGGAAGATCTTTTGGGGCAGTCTGTTTTATTCAAAAAACTCCGTTAGCCATACGTATATGAAATACCGGAGAGTGTGACTGGACCTGTAACCGTTGCCCCAGTTAATAATCCTGGTTCCAATTGTACAGTGAAGGAGTAGCCTTGGTTCGAAGTAGCTGGCACATTGGAATCGATGGCCTGGAAGGAGACCGTTAGTTCTTGCCCAGTGGACAGAAGGGCTTCTTGTCGGGCGGAGAAAATGACGGCGTTGCCACGTAACACGTTAAATAGGAGCACAGGAGCAAGAAGAGTGGAGGAGACACCAACGGTAGCTGTTAGAAGAACTCTGTTGGGTCCTTGTGGAATGGCTAATCCGAATTCTGCGAGTGTGATGGGCGTCGTGGAGACAACACGATTGAGAGAGCCGCTAGATGATCCGGGAACGCTTGTCCCGATGCTAACAATGTTTGACATAAAAATCACCTCCTTTCCTATATTCTATTAAATTTAATAGAATTTGCTTGGATGGGAGTTTGTGTTTTCCATTTTAATGGTAAAATCTTTGACTGTTCTAACTTTGTTAAGGGATATAGACGCATTAACAGGTCAAGTTGGTGCTGTGACACATACGCTAAATCTAAATAATTAAACAAATATTGGGAGGTGCTGCCGATCATGGATGCACGCAGAGCTTATCAGCTTCGGCCCGTTATTTTTTTAAATACGGTTCCCAAAAGTGGAACAAACCTTCTGAATCAGCTTTTGTTAGGCATTCCCGGTTCGGTAATGAACGACTATGTCTTTTATGAAGGCCTGGTTAAGGATTTGCCATTACAAGCTTCAATCCTGAACAAGGCAGTCCCGAATGATGTTTATATGGGACATGTATACTACTCCCCCGAATGGGCCAAACTCCTTGTCCGACCTGGTATTAAAACCATCTTTATGATCAGGGATTTGCGAGATGTGCTTGTGTCCCTGACGTATTACATTATCGAGAAGCTCCCGGATTATCCCATTTATAAGGAGCTAGTCGCCCTGCCAACTCAGAAGGAACGTTATTTACTCCTGATTAATGGGCTGGATGACTACCCGAATATTAAAAACTGGTTCGGAGTATTTCAGGGCTGGTTGTCCGTGCCGGGTATTTTTATCACGACGTATGAAGAGTTGATGATTTCGAAGGCATCAAGGCGGAGAACGATTACAGCGATGGCGGAATTTTTGTGGAAGGGGAGCGTACCGCCCATGCCGATCGCGAAGTTGGTTCGCAGCATGGAAGCGAATATGGATAGCGGCAGCTCGTTTACTTTTCGCAAAGGCGTTGTAGGCGGTTGGAGAAATGAATTTGACGAAGAGGTTATAGCAGCCTTCAAACGTGTGGCAGGTGATGTATTGATACAAACCGGCTATGAAAAAGATATGCTTTGGTCATAACCGGAGAAATGGAGGTTAACCATGAAAATCGTAATACCTGCGGCTGATTTGCATATTGGTGGCGGTTGTAAGGTATTGGTCGATATCGCCGGAGCCCTTACGAAAAAGGGACATGAGGTTGAGGTCGTCATCCCCAAGACGGCAACCGTGAAGTATAACATTCCTTGCAAGCTGACGATTGTTCCGAAGCTGGAAGCAGACTATATTCCTTATGGTGATATTATTTTACCTAATTTCTATACCACATTTCAATCGGCTTTCGAGGCGTGGCCAGAGCAAACGGTTAGATTAAGCCTTGGCTTTGAACCGCTTTGGGTGCCTAACCGCGAGGCAGCTTTATGGACTTATGCACAAGAGGTCCCGATCCTTTCCATTTCCAGTTGGTTGGATCAACAAATATTTGATCACGTAGGGCGGCGCAGCACTATAGTATCTCTTGGTATTGACCCTCGCATTTTTCGTCCGCAAGGTCCTCGCATTCACCCGCATCCTAGCAAGAAAACGACGAAAGTGATTCTGTACATCGCACGGGACAGGAGAGACTATGCGCTAAAAGGATTTGATGATTTCTATGCTTGTATGGAAATTATCAAAAACGAGTATGCAGGCGATTATATGGTTTATCTGATCTGCCCGGATGGCGCAGTCTCACTCGTGACGCTGGGTATTCCGGAACGTATCTTTTATCCCAAAAATGAATTTGAGATGGCGAAGCTCTTCCGGACAGCCGACGTTTTCGTCGCATCATCTTGGTTTGAAGCCTTCTCGCTGCCTCCCTTGGAGGCAATGGCCTGCGGCACGCCTGTCGTGACGACGAATTCAGGCGGTGTCATGGACTTCTGCTCGCATATGGAGAGCGCGTATGTCACCAAGCCAAGAGATCCTAGGCAACTGGCACAGGGCATTTGTGCCGTGTTATCCGATCGCCAGTTGGCGGAAAAACTCGCTCTTGGTGGCAAAGCTAGTGCGGCACGATTAACGAAAGCCCATTTTGAACGCAATATCGTGAACGCATTGGAGGAAATTTACAACGAACGTGTCTCGCTGAACTAAGAACAAGGTAGGTGTTTCAACCGTGAATGCAAATTCGAAAGTCTCCATTGTGATTCCTTTTTATAACTGTGCATATGTCCGCACGGCGATTGAAAGTGCGCTGAGCCAAACCTATCCGAATATTGAAATCATCGTCGTTAATGATGGCTCAACCCAGCATATGGAGAAAATTGTTCCATATATGGACCGGATTGTTTATGTGGAGAAAGAAAACGGAGGTACGGCGAGCGCGCTGAACGCCGGTATCCGGCGCGCCACAGGCGACTATTTTGCATGGCTCAGCTCCGACGACATGTTTGAGCCAAACAAAGTAGCGAGGCAATTGGCTTTTATGCATGAGCAAGGGGCTAAAGTCAGCTATACCTCCTATGTTCATATGGATGGGCAGGGGGTCATCTTTGGAGGACCTTCAGGAATTGGTTGTTCCACCAAAATGGAATTCTATAAAACCATGCAAAAAGGCTGTATTATCAACGGTTGTACCGTGATGCTGCATATGGATGTCTTCCAGAAGACGGGTTACTTTAATGAGACTCGCAAATATACGCAGGATTATGATTTTTGGATGCGAGTTATGAAGCGGTTTCACTTCTTTTATTTAAATGAAAGTCTTGTTCGCTACCGGGTGCACCCCGAAATGGGATCTCGCAAGCATGAAAGCGCAATTGTCAAAGAGATCCAGTCGATTCAAGCCATCTACCGGAAACAGCTGGATGCCTTGATCGCCAAGGAGAGGTTGACGATCACTTTTCCTATCATTACACTCAGCATCGGCGGAGCGCAGAGAATGTTGGCAGAAATGGTCAATGGGCTTGCGGCTAAAGGTCATGACGTCAGCGTTCTGATGCCGCCTGAGGGCGCCATAAACTATACGATTAATGCCAAAATCATCCGTACCAAACAGAATTATATGATTCTGGAGAAAGATTATCCCGAAGCGGATGTGATTGTATCCAATTTCTATACGATTGTACCCGGAGCCCATCAAGCAAGCTTGAACGGGAAAGGCGTGCACGTCCGCTTAAGCCTATGTTATGAACCTGCCTTTCTCCCGGAAAATCATATCTCTTTCCCTACGTATCACATTTCGAAGCACACTGTCGTCCTCTCCAATTGGCAAAAGCAGCTTATTACACTGAATCACGGTCATCAGGCGCATATTGTGCCGGTAGGTGTCGGGAATGCTTTTAGGAACCACCATATTCGCGATACGCAGACCCAACTGCAAATATCGGCGATTATGCGGAGGCCGGAGGGCGGCTATTCCTGGCACAGAGAACAGGATTATTTGATCAACCAACTGGAAATCGTGCAGGCCAAGTACCCCCAGGTTCGTATCAACCTGATGACTCCTCCGGAAGAGTTTCATAGCTCTCCCCTCTTACAGGCTATCAAAGCCAATCATCCGACTTTTCGCTATTTAACCCCTGGGCACGATGGTGCTATGGCCTATCATTATAACGAGACGGATATATTCGTGAACTCTTCTACCTATGATTCTGCTTCACTGCCAGGTCTGGAGGCTATGCGCTGCGGGGCGGCTTTGGTCACAACCTACAATGGGGGAAATATGGATTACTGCCGGCATGAACAAAACGGTTTGATGTCTTATCGCTATGAGAACCGCTTGGCGGCCGATGTTGGCCGGTTGATTGAGGATGCCGATTTGCGCAGAAGACTGGCGGCTGCCGGGGAAATTGAGGCTTCGAAATGGACGTGGGAGCGCAGCGTAGATGCCTTTGAAAGAGTGCTATATGACATTCGAGCATCGCGATAGATACCCAGATTTATATTTTTAGGTGACAGTCTAGGACGAGGGTCTATTCCGCTGAGTAGTATAGGAGTGTGATGGAATCCAATTTTTGTTAGTATATGTAAAAACTTTGGAGGTGCCCTATGTCCCGTATAACAGAAGACAACGTGGTTAAGAAAACCACTCGTGTTGTTAGGAAAAATGACTGCAGCACGAGGAAAAGAGGCAAGAAAAATAAATGTCATGTATGCAAGAAAAGATCAGGCAGAAGAACGATCAAAGTCATATGTAAGCAGCCTAAAGCCCCTATTGTCCATGTTACGACCCCTCCAGCGGAAGTCAACGTTCAAACCAATCCCCCGGAAGTCCATGTTACAACCCCGGAAGTCCATATCACAACCCCGCCTCCTATCGTTAACGTAGAGACTCCTAAACCCGATGTTCACGTCAAAGTAGAGACACCGAAAACAGAAGTGAAGGTTAAGGTTGATTACCCGGATGAGAGTTGTAACGAAGAGTTGAGAGACTTATTGGAGCAATATTGGGATACGGAGATTGAGCTGTTCACATCAAGCGGAGCAGGTTCCGGGGGAGAACCGCCAAACCGGATCGGAATGGTTGAGAAAATTGGGAAAACGACCCTAATCCTTCGTCCAACAACGGGGAATACGATGGATCACATTGTTATATATTCGATATGTCACATTATCGGTTTCAGACCTTATACACCGGTTGAGGCTCCATAACGAACGGTAGGTTTAAGTTCATCACAACCCCTCAGAAGGAGGCAATATCAAATGGAAATCGTATTAATTATAGCCGGTAATAGTTACTCTACGCAGCGTGCGGTTATTAACTGTTATGACGCTACGTTAGATTTTCCCGGACTTGAAGTAGGGGCTAAGTTAACACCTGTACTTGCCGCATTAATGGAAGCTGGATTCACATTAGTAGATTTTGACGGTAACGGTAACGTTACAACGTATTTCTTGGTCCGTGAACAGGTAGCCGCAAGCTGTAATCCGTTAACAGCAGTCGAGGGACGCTTAAATACACAGGTTACTATTCAAACAGGCGCAGGAACAGAGAGCGGTACGCTGATCCTTGTTGGTTCCGATGTCATTGAAATTCTTGAGCCGTCAGGAGATATTCTCCTTATTCCAGCTTCCAGCATTGAATCCGTGATATAAGGAGGAGAAACTATGTCATTCGCAGAGTTACTGGCGAGTTTTATCGGTAGAACGGTTGAGGTGTACTTCACGAGTAATCCGCCTATTATTGGCACATTAGCTTCCGTAGATGATTGTATTTTTACGATACAAATCAATAACACGTATTACTATAATCCACCAGTAATTGTGACCATCGTGGCGGATCAGATTGATTATGTGCGCGTAGTAGCGTAATCGGAAGGGAGGAGATTACGTCATCGGCTGTGTGTCTCCTCCGTCCCCCCAAAGGAGGACGGTTTGTTCCTTCATCCACTTCATCCAGCTGGCATACTTCTCGGAATGTTGATGCGTAATGCTGGATTTGCGGACTCTCCGATGATAGAGAGGCTCTGGCAGATGCTTCAATCGATGAGCGTGCGACAAGCGGATGATAATTTCGAAATCCTCGTATAACCTACCCTCGTAAGGAGCATTCACCATCCAGCCATGGATGCTGTGAAGGGTCTCAACCCGATAGCATCGAGGTGCTATCGGAAGAGCTCCGGCAAGAAAAGCCTCAGCGTTAAATTCAGCAGGTGTTTTGCGTATCCCTCCGAAAATAAGCTGTTTTCGTGCTCCTTCCGTCCATTCATAATAATCCCCGTACAAGAGTGAAGTATCCGGTGTTGCGGTCTCGGCCGTGTTAAGTAAGCGTCGAATAGCTTCTGGCGGCAGCCAGTCATCGGCATCAAGCTCCAGTAGCCAAGGGGCTTCAGCTAGCGATAAGGCAATATTCAAACAATGGGATTTGCCATGATTAGAATTGTTTACATACGTACGAATACGCGGATCTGCGGGTAAGGATGCCAATTTCATCTGCGTGTTATCGCTGGAGGCATCATCCATAATAATCAGTTCCCAGTCAGGCATGCTTTGTGCAATAACGCTTCGAATCGCCCAAAGGAGATAGTCGGCATTATTGTAGGTGCATACCACGATACTAATGGCGGGAGCTGGCTTTGCTTTCGGCAGGGCAGTGTTTGACCCTGCTTCCAGAATGGGTCTGATCAGGTCCCACTCTTCCTGCGCCTTTTGCCATTTGGGGTAATGTTTGGCCTGAGGCTGCCACCATTTGCTATGGAGGGTCTGCCACGACCATTTTCTCTTAAAGTGAAACAGATGATCGTGAAGCAAATAATTGGCAAAGGGCAGTTCATCTTTCTCCAGGAAAAAGGGACGGCCACTGGATCGCACTACGCTTGTTCTCCAAACAAGAGGAGGGGAAGAAAGATGGTGCAGGGTATTGGCAGCCCCGCGTTCATAGACAATGCCGGCACAATGCTCTGGCAGCGCTGCAAGCTGCATGGACAGCTCGGTGATAAAGCTGCTGCTCAGTAAGTCTCCCGCAGGCAGAGTCATAAAAAAGGGTTGATCATAAGCAAGTAGATGATCGTTCAAGGCTGCTGCGTCGTAATCATGTAGGAGCATTACGGGCCAATTCGGAGCGATATGGGACAGATTGGCTATTGTAGCATCGGTATGAGCTCTGTTGGACGTTCCTAGCACGTAGACCAGCATAGGCGAATAATTCCTCCGATCATCAGCAGGCTTATTGCATTCTATGCGGATGGCAGGGGTGTGGTTCTGCTGCGGGCAAGCTCGCACTAAGAATAGTTGAGCCTATTCATAGGGACTTGTCCCGAGCAGGACACGGAATCAAAGCGTGAAACTCGATTGTGGAGCAATCACTTTATGAACAATGAGATAATCATAGATTCGAGAGGTTGATGCTTGTAAGGAGTGCTGATTGGACGAAATCACGATTTCGGGTCTACTGGGCTGCTCATAAGGTGCTGAAATTCCCGTAAAGTCAGGAATAACGCCTGCCCGCGCTTTCACATAGAGTCCTTTCGGATCTCGTTTCTCGCATATTTCAAGAGGACAATCGATGAAAACTTCGATAAATTCCCCAACGGCGTATAAAGATCGCGCCAGCTCCCGATCCGCGCGATAGGGTGAAATGAGAGCAACAATCGTAATGATGCCTGCGTCCACGAGCAGTTTGGCTGCTTCGGCCGTCCTACGGATATTTTCACTGCGATCATTCGGAGAAAAACCAAGGTTGCCGTTTAAACCATGCCGAAGATTGTCTCCATCCAATACGTAAGATCGTATATGTTGGGTGAAGAGCAGTCGTTCCATTTCATAAGCAATCGTAGATTTGCCTGAGCCGGAAAGCCCTGTGAGCCAAAGCACACAGCTTTTGTGGGAATTCAGGTGGTGCCTCTCGCTCCTGGTAACGTTGGAAGGCTGCCACTGAATGTGTTTATCGGGCAAAAGGTTCCCCTCCTTAGCTTGTATTTCTATATGTATATGTTAAAGGAGAATGTCAGGTTCTGGTCTGAAATCCTTATAGGAATCCAACTTGATAGATGAAGAACTAGATTTTGAAAAATTGGATGAATGGGGTGTATTCCCACTTCAACCCAAACCGCATATGTTAATTGGGATAGCCTAAGCGCATGAGGAGGGAAATACACATGCAGGATCAGATTACTTCGATTCTGGAGCATATGGCGAAGTCACAGCACGAGTTGGCACGTACCCTGGAAGCCAAACGCGAGGTGATTGCTCATATGGCGAAGATGGTTAGTGAAATCCCTGACCATAATCCTTCCTTCGGAGAAATCGAAGCATTAATGGAACACTCCTTGAGTATTACCAAAGGGATAACCAGCTATTTAAACAGTCTTGCCGATTTAGAGGATGCCATCGCGGACAATCTTTCGCCAATCGTGAAGGTTATGAAAGAACAACCCGCTGATGAATAAAAGAGGGGCAGGGAGTGAAGACATTGAGCAGAAATGATAGTTACTTGTCTTACCTGGATGCTACCGCCAAAATTCAATATAATGTAGCTCTCATTCTGGAGGCTAAGGCGCTGCATGCCGAGAAGTCGCGCAACTGGATATGCCAGCACCTGTCAACAGCTGCCTATGAAAGCAATGCCGAGCATGTGAAACAAGCGGTGGATATCCATGAAAAGCTCATCGAGGTGATCGATGGCATTACCAAGATGGAGGTAGCCTTCGCCAAAAACTTGGGCGTGCTCATTGCAGAAGAGGATAATTCCAGCCTTGGCGGCAGTGCTGGCGGCGGATTTGGCGACTTGTTCGGAGGTTCAGGCCTCGACTATACCAAATGAAGATAAATGAAAGAGAGCAACATATCAAGCTGGATATACTAGAATCTCTCGCAAGGAGCCAGCGGGCCTTGGCCCGAATCATTGAGAGTGTTGCTGATTCGGTAGAGAGTTCGCCGCAGCTGGCCGGTCAAATTGCTGACAATCTGACAGCTATCGTGAGTTATCAACGGATTTTGACGAAGAAAATCATCGGATTGCGTATTCGTGTGAAACAAAAAGGAACAGCAAAACAACCGTGGTTAAACGCGAATACCGGCGTTCTTCAAGGCAAGCGTAAGCCCCCCTCTTCTTCGAAGGCATAGAAGAGGATGGGGCTTTTTTACATACACGACGCTAATTTCCTTTTGACTATAAGCGCTTTCATCAAAACCGCAGTAGTCATTCGCCAATTTCTAGCCAAGCTAGGTAAGTGCATATGAATCTGTCCCAAGGCAGTCATACTATAAAAGCAGGTCGAACGTACATGATCCAGTTGCCTTGAAGGCGATCTGTGATAGATGTCCTATTTTGAGCTAGAGATAATACGGGCTTAAACGTATGCCGTGTCCATCGGGATGGATAAACATACAATGGGAACGAAAACGAATGCACATCACAGTGGGAGGGTGTGGACATGAAACAGCGTGGGCAGCGAAAGTTGTTAGTACCCAGGAGGCGAACGAGGCCTGTTTTCAAGCCCATTTCAAATCATCAATCGCCAAAAGTATCTGTCGTCATCCCTGCAATGAACGAAGGGAAGACAATCGCGTCCGTCATTCGTCAAGCCCGATTGGTTCATCCAGCTACAGAAGTCATTGTGGTCGTCAATGGCTCCTACGATGAGACGGAGCGAATCGCCCGCCAGATGGGGGCACGGGTTATTTCATTTAAGGAATCGTTAGGGCATGATGTCCCCCGAGGCATTGGCGCAAGTCATGCGAAAGGGAGTACCATCCTGTTCATTGATGCGGATATGGTGATTGCAGCCAAAGATTTGCGGCCATTCGTGCAGGCGGTGGATCGTGGGGTTGATGTCGCGCTAAACAGCTACTCTGGCAAAACAGAGAAGGTGGATGTGCATCCTGTTGTGCTAGCCAAACACGCGCTTAACGTTGCACTCTCCCGGCCAGACTTGCGAGGAGCTTCGATGACGACAATCCCGCACGCTATTAGTCGTAAAGCGCTAAACGAGATTCATGCCGCTAATTTAGCCGTGCCGCCACTCGCTCAAACGATAGCATGTGTGAAAGGACTCACGCTGCACAAGGTGTACAACGTAAATGTGGGTCGGACGAATCCTAGAAAACGAAGAAAATTTAAGGTGGACCCGCTGCAAAATCTTATTCTTGGAGATCACCTCGAAGCCCTGAATTGGCTGCATGAACAGACGAATGAGCGTGGTCAGCTAACGGATTTAACAAGGGACCGAACCTTTGTGGGGTGAAGCTGTTGAATAAACCAGTGAAGAAACGTGTGAAACAAAGGCCAAAAGTAAGAACTCTGAGAACCCCCATCCCTGTACGCCGTTTGCGGAGGGCTTCCAGACCAACCAGAACAGCAGCGACGCTGTCTGTCGCGTTAAAAAGAAGAGTACACGCAATTGGCGCTCGTTATGCTACGGACCACCCGTTAATAGAGGGGATGGACCCGAGCTCGTACATCAACTCTCTATGGTGTTCCTTTTATACATCCGGGGAAATTGGGACGATTTCGTCGGGGCAGTATCTTCCTGTCTCCCGAGCATTCCTTGAAGGTTATAGCGAGAAACAGGGGATTCCAATCCCGAATCTCGTACTCGTTCCGACAAGGCAATCCATTGGAGCAGTCATTACGGTATCTAATGAGGAAAAGACGATTGCGCGCGTGCTGAACGCGCTGGAAAGAATGCCGATGAAGGAAATCATTGTCGTCATTAACGGCTCAACCGACAACAGCGTTCATATCGCTAAGCAGTGCCCTAAGGCAACGATCGTTCATTATCCGAATCTCGTTGGTCATGACGTTGGCAGGTCGATTGGCGCCAAGCTTAGCACAGCAGACATGGTGCTGTTCCTCGATGGCGATATCCCGATTCAAACCGAGGAATTGGTGCCTTTCATTCGAGCCATCGACCAGGGATGGGATATTGCTTTAAACGACATTTCCCCTTATATCGGTCTCTTCACGCATCGTGACGGCGTGTCTATGGTGAAACAATTCGTAAACCGGGTTCAGGGTCGACCGGAACTGGGTGCCAACTCCATGACGGCGATTCCCCACATGCTTTCCCGCAAAGCGCTCCAGGTTATCGGCAGCGCAGCGTTAATGGTACCTCCTAAAGCGCAGGCGAAGGCAATCCGTTATGGATTGCGTATTTGTGCACCGGCAAGCATCGATGTGGTCACGGCCAACAAACCTACCCGATTGAACACAGGGAGCACGAATCCCGTTTCAAATCTGATTGTAGGCGATCATCTGGAGGCACTCCATATGCTGCTTCATGAACGTGGAAGAAGACTTGAGTTTAAGGATGCTCTTCGTACGCGAACAGCTCTGGCGGGGGGGGCCATATGAACAGCACAAGTATCATCATCCCAAGCTTTAATGAAAAACAGTTGCTTCTAGATTGCATCTACTCCATCAGAGAACACACACGAATCCCCTATGAAATTATTGTGGTCGACAATGCCTCTACGGACGGGACACTGGATGCTTTGATCCGTGAGCAGGTTCCCTTCGTGTCCTTCTCCGAAAACAAAGGGTTTCCTGCAGCCTGTAACGCCGGCATGAAGCTGGCCAGGGGCAGTTCCGTGCTTTTGCTGAATAATGACGTCCTGCTTACACCGAATTGGTTGGATCATATGCTTACTTGTCTGTATTCTCGACATGATATTGGCATCGTAGGTCCAATGACCAACTATGCCAGCGGTAATCAACAAATGAAAGAGCCTTATACGAATCTGCCGGATATGATTCTTAAGTACAATGTGGGAAATAAAGGGAAATACAAGGAGGTTCAGCGTTTGATTGGCTTTTGCTTTTTATTCAAACGTGAAGTGATGGATAAGATCGGTTACCTGGATGAACAATTCAGTCCCGGTCATTACGAGGATGACGACTACTGCTATCGCGCAAGGAAAGCCGGCTACAAGCTGATGCTGACCGAGGACACCTTTATCTTCCATCATGGCAGCGCCAGCTTCGGCAAGAAAAGCGAAAGCCAACTGCAAGCTATCGTGGAGCGTTCGCGCAAGATTTTTATAGAAAAATGGGGCGTCGATCCCCAAGCATTTTTATGAGAAAGCAAGAGGAAAGGATGTCGTTGCTATGAAGGGAGTCATTCTAGCCGGGGGAACTGGCACACGTCTGCGACCCTTGACGAAAATGATTAACAAACATCTTCTACCCGTCGGTAAATATCCTATGATTTATTATGGGATCGAGAAGCTGAGAGCAGCGGGAATCACCGATATCCTTCTGATCACGGGTAAACACTCCATCTCCCTCTATACGGAATTCCTGGGGAGCGGGAAGGAGTGGGGCGTTAACATTTCCTACAAAATACAGGAAGAGGCCGGCGGCATTGCCGATGCGCTGGAGCTTGCCCACAACTTCGTGCACCCGGGCGAGAAGCTGCTTGTGCTGCTTGGCGATAATCTGTTCGAGGATTCGCTGGCTGGGTACGTGAAGCAATTTGAAGCTCAGCCGGAAGGAGCCAAAGTATTTCTGAAGGAAGTGGAGGACGCCCGAAGATACGGGGTTCCGGTCATGGAAGGCGACTTGATCAAGCGGATTGAAGAGAAGCCCGAGCATCCGCAATCCTCGTATTGCGTCACAGGCATTTATTTGTACGATTCTACGGTATTCGACTTGATTAAGACGGTAGAGCCGTCTGCGCGTGGCGAGATGGAGATTACCGATGTGAATAACTTATATGCGATGCAAGGCAAGCTCAGCTATCACCTGCTGACAGGGTGGTGGATCGACGCCGGCACCTTTCCTTCTTGGTTCGAAGCGTCCGATAAGCTGCGCGAATATCCGAACGTTGAGGCTGCAGCACCCAAGTCGGGCGCCGGTGATGACAAGTGAGGAAGTACGATTACATCATCATCGGAGCGGGGATTATTGGCTTAACGATCGCCCGTGAGTTGAAGAAAAGAGAACCGGAAGTGTCCATTTGCATCGTGGAAAAAGAGTCCGATGTGGCTGCACATGCAAGTGGACGCAACAGCGGGGTGCTGCACGCCGGCTTCTATTATTCAGCCAACAGCTTGAAAGCGAAGTTCACGAAAGAGGGCAACCAGGCTATGCGAGCTTACTGTAAGCTTAATGGCTTGCAGTTGAATGAATGCGGCAAGCTGGTCGTCGCCAAAGATGAGACAGAGTTAGCCGGCTTGGAAGAGCTGAAGCTGCGCGCTGACATCAATGGCGTGCAGCTCATCTGGATGAATGAGCAAGAGATTGCTTCCATTGATCCGAATGCGAAGACATACCGGAAAGCTTTGTACTCACCAACAACGGCGTCGGTCGATCCCGTAGAAGTTTGCAGGGCGCTGAAACGTGAAAATGTAGAGAATGGTGTAGAGTTCCATTTCTTGACGAAATATCGCAAGCACCGGGGAGATCTCCTTTTTACGAGCTCAGGCACCTTCAAGTACAGCTATTTGATCAATTGCGCCGGTCTTTACGCTGACAGCATTGCCCATGATTTCGGATTCGGCCAGAAATATACGATCATTCCGTTCAAAGGCATTTACTTGAAATATACGAAAAACAAAACGGATGTCGTCACGAACATCTATCCCGTTCCCAACTTGAAAAATCCATTCCTCGGGGTTCATTATACCAAAACAGTGGATGGCAGCATTAAGATTGGGCCTACGGCAATGCCGGCTTTTTGGCGGGAAAATTACCAAGGGCTGCAGGGCTTTAACCTGAAAGAGTTCCTGCAAATTGTCGGCTTTGAGCTGAAGTTGTTTATCACAAATTCGTTTCACTTTCGACGCTTGGCCTTTCAGGAAATGCGCAAGTATATCAAATCCTATTTCATCGGGTTAGGGATGGGGATGGTCAGAGAAATCGACCCTAAGGGCTTCGGACATTTTCTAAGACCGGGTATTCGAGCGCAGCTGCTCAACGTTGAAACCTTGGAGCTTGTTCAAGATTTTGTCATCGAAGGCGACAAACGCTCGATGCATGTACTCAATGCGGTCTCACCGGCATTTACTTGTTCGATGCCTTTTGCCGCTTATGTCGTGGATCAGATTATGAAACAACGAGGAGGAGCCCTTTCATGAAAGTGATTTCGACCAAGCTGCCGGGGGTCTTGGTGCTCGAACCGAAAGCGCATGGTGATCATCGCGGTTTTTTTATGGAAAGTTACAACCAACAAACGTTAGCTGGCGAGGGCATTCATCATGCCTTTATTCAAGATAATCATTCCCTTTCCGTAGAATCGGGCGTTCTTCGAGGCCTGCACTACCAATTGGCGCCCAAAGCGCTAACGAAACTGGTTCGCGTTGTGTCCGGTGCGGTTTATGACGTCGTCGTTGATATCCGCAAAGGTTCCCCAACTTATGGACAGTGGGTCGGCGTAATCTTAAGCGCGGAAAACAAACGGCAAATTCTGGTTCCGAAGGGCTTTGCCCATGGCGCATGCACCTTGGTTCCGAACACGCAGCTGCTGTACAAAGTGGATGATTATTATTCCCCTGAGCATGACCGAGGCATCGCGTGGAACGATCCTGACCTTGGTATCGATTGGCCTGTATCGCATCCGATCTTGTCGGATAGGGATCGTAAGCAGCCTACGCTTGCACTGGCGGACAATAACTTTGTTTATGGAGGGGACTTATCATGAAAACCATTATGGTGACGGGAGCGGGCGGTTACATCGGCAGTGTGCTGGTACCGAAGCTGCTGGATAAAGGCTATGCCGTTAAGGCAGTTGACCGCTTTTTCTTCGGTATCGATAAGCTCCCGCAGCATCCGAATCTGGTAACGATCAAGGAGGACTCCCGTCGTCTGAAGGAGGAAGCCTTCGCTGACGTGTATGCCGTCATTGACTTAGTGGCGATCTCCAACGACCCGAGCGGTGAGTTGTTTCAGGAAGCAACGCACCAAATTAACCATATTTCCCGTGTGAGCACGGCACATAAAGCGAAGAAACTTGGCGTGAAGCGATACATTCTCCCGTCTTCCTGCAGCTTATACGGCTTTCAAGCGCCGGAAGTCATCGTCGATGAAAATTCGCCTACGAACCCGCTCACAACCTATGCCAAAGCCAACGAAATGGCGGAACACGGCGTGCTTCCATTAGCTGATACGGCCTTCACCGCCGTTGTCATTCGGCAGGCCACCGTCTACGGCTATTCTCCCCGCATTCGCTTCGATTTGGCCATTAATGGCATGGCGTTAGGCGCTTATCAGAATGGGGTTATTCCCTTAATGAGAGACGGTTCTCAGTGGAGACCGTTCGTTCATGTTCAGGACACAACGGATGTCATGTGTTTGCTGCTGGAAGCTGATCCGAAGGTTATAAACGGAGAAATCTACAACGTTGGTTCGGACAGCAACAATTACCAGCTCGGCCAACTAGCGCAAGAAATTACCGAAGTCATTCCTAAACCTGTAACGATTGCATGGTACGGAGCACCTGATCACCGTTCCTATCGCGTCAGTTTTGACAAAATCGAGAAAGCCTTAGGTTGGCAGGGCAAATGGACGGCTGCACAAGGAGCATTGGAGATCTATAACGCTCTAGCTGCAGGCGAGGTACCGAGCATGGATCAAACGATTACGCTGGATTGGTACAGCGAGCTTATCAAGTGGCACAAGATTATTAAGGACGCCACGCTCTATGGCGGTATCTTGGATATTCAAGGATCGAGCGAGTAATGAAACGCATCGCGCTGCTAGGCGCCAAAGGTCAGCTAGGCTCCGATATTCATCGGGTATTGAAGGAAAACAGCCAGTTCGAGGTCATCCCGGTTACGAGGAATATGCTGGATGTGGAGAATACAGAAACGATTATCCCCATTCTTGAAAAGCTTGGCCGCATTGACGTGCTCATTAACTGCACGGCGTTTCATAACACTGAACAGTGTGAAGCGGATCCGCTTAAGGCCCTCCGCATTAACTCCATCGCCGTTCTGCGTATGGCGACTTATTGCAAACAGAATGGTACGCTCTTTATTCATTTCAGCACCGATTACGTGTTCGACGGCAGCAAGCAAGCGCCATATACGGAAGAAGATCGGGTGAGTCCCCTGAATGCTTACGGCAGCAGCAAAGCAGCAGGAGAGGAAGCTATTGCAGCTTACTTGGATAACTATTTTATTTTTCGTGTATCCTCGTTGTTCGGCGAAGCTGGGGCCAGTGGGAAGGGCGGCAATTTTGTAGAGACAATGATTAGACTTTCGAAACAAGGCAACCCTATTTCGGTTGTTCAGGATGTCATCATGTCCCCGACATACACACAAGATATCGCTGAAACCGTGAAGTTTTTCCTCGAACAAGAGATAACGGCGTATGGTGTATATCACTGCTCGGGCGAAGGCGCCTGCAGCTGGTATGAGCTGGCGGTTCAAACGTTTGCGTTTTGCGGCATAACCTGCGAGACGATACCGATTATGAACAGCGCGTACGCCGCCAAAGTGCGCAGACCGTTATATAGTGTGTTGGACAACAACAAATTGAATCGTATTTATCCGATGAGAAGCTGGCAAAGTGCTTTGGAACAGTATTTGCAGCGCAAAGGATATGTCGTTATCCATGGAGGTGAGATGGAATGAGCGCTTTAAGAGCCGTGAAATCGAAGAAATGGCCGATCAGATCGCTGAAAAATCAGAAGAGACGTGTGCGTAGAGCTGTAAAAGTGAAGAAGCAGCCGGCTTCCCTGTCTCGCTACCAGGATGAATGGCGAAAGGGGAGTGACCAGGGATACGGAAAAGGCTGGTCGCATGGTTTTCACATGGGACGCTGCCAAAGCATAATGCGGGACATTCCGCAGGAGCGGGGCATTCTCTGGGATTTGAAGGTAATGTTTGTTAGGGCTAACGGATTGCCTTATACAGCGATGGATGAAGGTATAGAGGCTAGTCTGCGGGATATGGTGAGAGAGGTTATCGTGGTGAATCCGGTTGACCCTCTAGTTCAAATTGCGGCGGAGACAAGACCGGACCTTGTCCTCGTACTCGATGCCATTGGGCAATCATTGCCGGGAGATGTGGTGCAAGCCATTCGGGCGCATGGCATTCGCACGGCGATATGGCTGCCGGATGATCCGTATCATTCAGATCAGTCGACCGGGCTCGTCCCGCACTTTGATTATGTGTTCACCTTGGAGAAAAGCTGTGTTGAGCCTTATAAGGCACTCGGCTGCCAGAATGTGCATTATTTGCCGTTCGGCATAAATCCGGATTCGGTTAAATTGGACTATGTGCCTACGAATTTTCGCAAAGATATTTGTTTCATTGGCACAGCTTTCTGGAATAGAGTCGCGTTCATTGATGAAATAGCCGACTATCTGCAGCACAAGGACGTCATGATTAACGGCTATTGGTGGGATCGGCTAAGTTCGTACGACAAGCTGTCTTCCAAAATTCAAGGCTTATGGTTGAGCCCACAAGATACGATGAAGTATTACCATGGGGCCAAAATCGTGATCAATCTTCACCGGGCTACCGATGACAAATCCCATAACAGCAACAGCAGGCAAATCCCCGCTTTCTCGCCTAACCCACGGCTTTTTGATATTACTGCGTCGGGCACTTTGCAGTTAACGGATGTCCGTGACGAATTGGCAACCTTCTATAAACCCGGGGAAGAGATTGACACCTTCAGTTCCCCACAGGAGCTTATCCAGAAAATAGAGTACTATTTAGCACATGAAGAAGAGCGGCAGCATATCGCATTGCGAGGATTGGCGCGGACGCTGAAGGATCATACGTATCGCAAACGATTGAATGAATTGTTAACGATAACGAACAAAGGCGGGTGAACGTATGTTGCCCATAAAAAAGAAACAAAGCGGTAAGAAGCTAGGCAGAGTGATCTCCTTCCGGCGAGGCAAGCTTTCTCGCAAGCGCAAAGGGTTGTTCTCTTCTCTCCGCAAAAAGAAGAAACGCAGGAGACTTGCCGCGCTGCCGCTGCAAAGGCTCATGCCGATGGAAACCGTGACCGTCTACGATCAGGGGTATAATGCGGGGTATGACCAAGGTTTCAATAAAGGGCACCGGGATGGAAAACATGATGGGGGCGATGCGATTGTCGATCGCTTGCTGCTGGACTATCAGATCCTGCCTGAAATAACGATTGAGCAGATTGTTGCCGCCGGCGTGGAACATTTGCGGCCGCATATCTATCACCTGCTTACCGCGAGGGATCTAGGAGATCAAATCATCGCAGCGCTTGACGCCAGAGCGCCATTTTCCCTCGTCCGACTAGGTGACGGGGAACTGCTTACCTTAGCGCAGGAGACTATTTTACCGATTGAGCAGATTAAGCAAGACGGCCCGTTTCTCCCTTATGCCGGTGTAGAAGTACCGGATCTGGCGATTAAAGCGGAACTAGTGCAGGCGATTCGCGGAGCTAGCGTTGTAGGTATTCCGAAGCTGCGGGTGCGCAATTTCCAACCGCTCGCGTTCGCGGTGTTTAAAGCTGAACATATAAACTACCATGAACTTACTTTGACGGACTCGCTGGTGAATTATTATATCTATCACGAGGGGTATCTGTCGCGGATTACACAGGGCAGAAAGGTGCTGCTGGTCGGCAATTTGGCGCCGCATTTGGCAGAAGTGCTTCGCGCGCACGGCGTGAATATCGTTGGTGAGATTACGCCGGTCCATGGTGTGAAGGATATCCCGCACATCAAGGAAAACATCGCCGGATACGATTTTGATATCGCCCTGGTTTCCGCAGGGATCTCGGCTGTTATCATTTCCGAATGGATTGCGTCGAGCATGGGGAAAGTAGCGATCGATTTCGGGCATTTGGCGGATTCTATCGTGAAAGGGGAGGCTCCTTACCGATGAGAACAGCGGCGAAGCGACGGGTCCACAAATCCATGGGCAAATTACGCAAGTTTCGTATGCTTGGGCAGCTAGGCAGGCTAGGTAAGTTAAGCAAGCCAGGTAAGGTTGCATCCTCCCAAACAAGCTATAATCGTGGTTACAATGAAGGTTTTAATATGGCTTACGACAGCGCGCACGATCACGCCTTCCAGCTTGGCTGGGATGCGGGGGTCACCCCCTCGAAGTTTCAGGGAACGAGCATCATCATCGTTACGACGAATGATCAGCGTCACCACCTCCAGAATTGTATCGACAGCATTTACGAATATACGCCGGAGCCCTTCGAACTCATCGTCATCGATAATGCCTCAACGGACGATACAGCCGAGTACTTGAAATCCCTAACGGGGAAAATCCGCTACAAGATCTTTACCTCCAACCTCGGCTTCGCCGGAGGGACGAATCAAGGTCTAAGGATGGCGCGTGGTTCCAACCTGCTGTTTTTAAACAATGACACCATTGTGACCAAAGATTGGCTGAAAAATATGCTAACTTGCCTGGACAGTAATGAGAAATTCGGGCTTGTCGGCCCGATGACGAATTACATTAGCGGCGAACAGCTGCTGCAGACGAATTACACCTCCACGGAGGAAATGCATCATTTCGCTGCAAACTTTAATCAGTCGAACCCTGCCAAATGGCATGTGACCACGAGATTAACAGGCTTCTGTGTCCTTATGCGGCGCGAGGTTTTCGAGCGGCTGGGGTATTTGGATGAAGGTTTTGAGATTGGAAACTGCGAGGATGACGATTTCGGTTTTCGAACGCGAATCATGGGATTAGAACTCGTTATTGCTATGGATACCTTCATTCATCATGTCGGAAGCGTCTCGATCAAAGCGCTTGGCGAGCGCCGTTTTGAAGAAGTATATGGCAGAAATTTGGAGTTTTACGCTCGAAAATGGGGTGAAACCCACAGTTTGCTGCTTGAAGTTCACCAAAAGCTCGGTGGCGGCAGTGCAGCGATGGTTGATTTCTACCCAAGCCATATCGTCGTGCGAGGGGTAACATCCCAGCTTTATTGGATTGAGAATGGTCACCGTCACCCGATCGAAGGGGAAACGCATCACTTGTCAGCTACCCGCGTCTCGCAAGTCGATCTGCGGAACTGGCCGAAGGGGCATTCCTTATCGCAACATGACGTACAGAACAAGCTTGCTGCTCTTGCTCAGGGCGTTTATGTCGATGGGCATTTGCAAGAAGGTGCGCTTGCGCGGACGGAAGATCATGCCGTCTATCAAGTCAAAAATGGCAAAATGCAGCGATTCATTAATGATTGGCCGCTGCGCTACTGGAATTTGGATCTGCGTCACCAAACGCCCATGAGCTGGGATGACTTTCATCGGTTTGCCCCAGCGTTACCAATTATAGCCCCCGCTATCATCGCGGCGAATAATGTTTAAAGGAGTGAGGTATCTATGAAAGTGAAGCCATCTGTGCGCAGAAAGGCTACTGGTAAGCTTCTCAAGAAAGCGAAGCCGGTTCGCGGTAAAAAAGTTCTCCTGAGAAAAAGAAATCGCCCCGCCAAAGCGCTCCTGACACATCGAGGAGGCTTCGATAAGGGCTTTGACAATGGATACGATAGAGGGTATATGGATGGGTTTCACAAAGGTTTTGAACAAGGCTTTGACCATCTCTATTCAGCCTCTTAAGCAAGGGGCGGCAGCTTGATAGCGGTACGTGGATGCTGCCGCCTCCTTTGTTTCACCTAGACCGAGCGTTTATCCCCAACGTAAAATAATGCCAGCGTGCGTTAATCCCCCGCCAAAACCGTATAACAGGAGCGTATCGCCTGCCTGTACCCTGCCATCTTTTACGCCGAGATCAAGCGCCAGCGGAATAGAGGCCGCAGAGGTATTGCCGTAATACTCAAGGCTGTATATGGCCTTCTCAAAAGGAATTTCGCTCTTTTCACAAATGGATTGAATAATCCGCAGGTTAGCGCTATGCGGGATGAACCAATCAATCGCGGAACTCGGCAGCCCGCTTTTGGTCAGCAAGTGCTCGATCCCTTCCGGTACGGTCGATACCGCAAATTTATAAACTTCGCGGCCGTTTTGGACTAGCTTTCCGCCGCCAGTGAGCGGTATGTCCTGCCACTGCTCGGACAGGCCGGTGCGATAAACATGCTTGCCGCCGGAGCCGTCGGAGCCAACATGATGCGCCAGGAATGCCGGATGTTCCTCCTCGCGTTCCACCACCACGGCTCCTGCGCCGTCGCCGAACAGAATGCAGGTCGACCGGTCCGTATAATCGGTGATTTTGGACATTGCGTCCCCGCCGACCACGAGCACCTTGCGGTGTAAACCTGCAGCGACTAGTCCGCTTGCGGTATGGACCGCATAGGCGAACCCTGCGCAGGTGGCGTTAAGGTCGTAGGCGCCGACAGCAGGGAGGTCGAAATGAGCTTGAATCATACAAGCTACCGGTGTCGATGGCAGGTCTGGCGTATGCGTAGTGACAATGATCAGCTCCACATCCTTCAGCGATTCCGGATATCGGTCAAGCATGTTTTGAACGGCAGCTATACATAAATGGCTAGTGAATTCCTCGGGAGCGGCGATTCTGCGTTCCCGCATGCCGGTGCGCTGAACGATCCACTCATCGTTGGTTTCCACCATGGCTTCAAGGTCGGCGTTGCTTAAAATATGCGAAGGCACATAACTGCCTATTGCTGAAATACGGGCATTCAAGGGATTTGAGACAGGCATGAGAAGCTCGCTCCTTTTTATTATCAAGTATTAGTACCAGGTACTAAGTATAATTAAACTTTACTTGAAAATACGGTTGCTGTCAATGGTGCATGAGCACAATAAATGTGTATCCTGATATCGCATAAATAGCGCCCCCTACAAAAGAAATAAATCCCCATTCAGGGGATTTATTTCTTTTGCGTTGCAACTTCATGCAATAAATTCTCACTGCTTTGTTCCAGCCTCATAGGGAATAACTGCGTTTTATCAGGTTGCTGCTTCTTCAGTTCAGAAAATACAGCAGCAGAGGCGTAGATTTTGTGCGAGTGCTGAAGAGCTTCCTTCAGACGGTCGGGTTCGTTCATCCCCACACTCTCAACATGAAGCTGATGAATGCCTGCTTCCCGA
Organism: Paenibacillus violae; assembly: GCF_032461945.1. Lineage (NCBI taxonomy): Bacteria > Bacillati > Bacillota > Bacilli > Caryophanales > Paenibacillaceae > Paenibacillus > Paenibacillus violae. Next base: position 287,985 of record NZ_JAWCUD010000007.1, on the reverse strand, counting down.
ATCCGGTTGGCCATCCATTCTCCGCCTATTCTTCCCAGGCAAACAAAGGCGACATGTGTGCCAGCCTGAAGCTTGGCGATCTCAAGCAGCTCAGAAGCTTCAAGCGTTGCTCCGATCACAATCACTTTGCTGTCGAAGCGAGCAAACAGTGCTTTGGTTTCCTCGGCATGGTTCAAGGTTGTGACGACGACGTCCGAACGCATAACGGCTTCTCTTACGACATCGTCATTAAGGGAACTGTCATCGAGAAATAAAGTATCTACTTCACCATCGGTTGCTCGCTCGATTTCCTGGCGATAGAAAGGGTAATCATGGCCTCTGCATTCCACCAGTAAAATCCGCAGCTTGCGGGCAAGGGAGGGGGGCTGCAGCAACGAGTAGGCAAGACCGGCGATGAAAAAAGATGGCAAATCAAATCCCATTGCCGCGGCCTCATGAATCGTATCATTCAAAAGCTGCTGCATCGGTTTCCGCTCTTCCAAGAGATGCTTGGTCTCGACCCCACCCGTGACCTGCGTACCGCGTCCTTTCTGTATGGAAACAAGTCCCTCGTCACGCAATTGGTTGTATACCCAGTTGACCGTATTTCGATTGAGCCCAAGCTCATCCGCCAATTGACTGGCCGTCGGCAGCATATCGCCGTTTTCCATTTGTTCAATTCCGATTAACCATTTCAGTTGTTCTTTGATTTGTGTATTTACGTTAAAGGTCAATTGAGGATTAACTTGAAGGATATATTTTTTATCTTCTTCCACTGCAAATAACCTCTTTTCATAGTTAACTAGTTATATTATAATCCTTTTTCATTTGAAATCCAATAAAATGAGGAGTAAGAGTGGGAGAAAACCATTGACACACTGAAAAATAAATTATATAACTAGTTGACTAGTTCTTTAATGTAGAAAGTGGTGAACAAAATGAATAACCTTGACGAGTCAGGATTTTGGCTGAAAATGAGAAGCAAAGACAGAAGTCCGCTAAAAGTCGTTCCAAGGAATGCGTTGATCGGCTCGATTGGGGGATTTATCGCCATAGCTCTTTTAGCTCTCCTAACGGATTTGACCGCCAATGCCTGGATCATGGCCCCATTTGGCGCAACCTGCGTTTTGGCTTTTGGTCTTTGGGATGCACCACTGTCTCAGCCGCGCAATATCATCGGTGGGCATTTGATTTCAACCTTAGTAGGTCTCCTCTTTTTCCATCTGTTTGGCCGAAGCGTTTGGGTTATAGCCATTGCGGTAGGGCTGGCAATCGGCTTGATGATGCTGACCAAAACAACACATCCCCCTGCCGGGGCCGATCCTTTGGTCGTTATTTTAAGCGGCAGCAGTTGGTCCTTTCTGTTTGCACCGGTATTGATCGGATCTGTGCTTATCGTAATTATTGCTTTGATCATTAACAATCTGGATAAGAAACGCAGGTACCCGACCTTTTGGTATTGATTAAAATTATTCATGCAAACGGATAAAATCCAAAAAATAGGTCACTCTAAGGGCAGTCGCCCATGTCGGGCGAATGATACTGACGACGACAGGGAGTGAACGTAAACGCATGTTTCATGGCAAGAAAAAGCATGTCTGGATCATACTAATCTGTATCGCTTTGTTCTGCTCTACCTCAACGACCGCTTTTGCCTATGGAAAAGGGGCCAAGGGGCCGGATGTTTATGCGGTTCAAGGGATGCTGAAATCTCTGGGTTACTATAGCGGGCCCATCACAGGCTACTATGGTAATCAAACACAATCTGGTGTTAAAGCGTTTCAAAGCCGTTACGGCCTTCCGGTTACCGGTAACGTTGATGATCAAACCCTGCAGTCCATCCTATGGGCTTATGGGAATTTAAAAATTCCCAAGAAGCAGACGCCGCCAACCCCAACCCCAACCCCGCCGCCTTCCGAACCGCCACCGTCTCAGCCTGAGCCAACGCCGGCACCGGCACCCCAAGCTCCTCCGAGTACGGATCTGACGGCAGAGGAACAGCAAATGTTGGATTTGGTGAACAAAGAGCGAGCTGCTGTGGGATTAGCTGCCCTAGTCGTCGATCCTGAACTGACCAAGACAGCAAGACTCAAAAGCCAGGATATGGTCGAAAACAAATATTTCTCTCACGATTCACCGACATATGGTTCGCCTTTTGATATGATGGAGAAATTCGGTATTACCTATAACGCGGCAGGGGAAAACATCGCATGCAATCAAACAGTGCAAGCCGCGCATGAGGCGCTGATGAATTCGCCTGGTCACAAAGCAAATATTCTAAGCAAAGATTACACGCACATTGGCATCGGTATTGTTACCGGAGGACCGTGCGGTAAAATGTTCACCCAGCAGTTTATTGGAAAATAAATAGTGGTCTGACAGCCTCTGCCTGAATGAAGGGCAGGGGCTTTTTGTTGCATGCATACTGGCTAACTTAGCGCCTTAACGGTCATGGCTTAACAAAAAAACTCCGCAGAAAATTTCTGCGGAGGGCAAATAACCATTTATTAAGTTGCAGATACCGGCTTAATCGCTTCCGTCCACTCGGTGTAGGTCTGAAGTGCTTTTCCTTGCTCGATCGCATGACGGGCCATGTAGATTCCTTCTTCGATGGAGCCGGCCTTCTGGGAAACCCAGAGGCGAACAGCGCTGTTCAGCAGCACCATGTTCAAGTAAGGAAGTTCAGCTTCTCCGCGCAAAACGGCCATCGCCGTTTCACCTTGCAGCTGCGCCGTCCATTCAACTTCAGGCACTTCAACCATTAATTCATAGATTTCAGGATCTACAATGAATAATTCACTGGAGCCATTTTGAATCACATAGGTCCTCGTACGTTTTTCGATGGATAGATCTTCCGAGCCTTCCATGCCTTGCACAACGATTCCGCTGGTGATCCCCAGTTCGATGAGCAAATTCGTCATTTTCTCGAAAACCGTACCATGAAACACACCGACGGCCATGAACGGGGCTTCCGTGAAACGAAGCAGCTTCTCGGCGGTGTTAAACACAGTTCGCAAGCCGAGCTCCTTGCGGAGTTCGCGCAGCTCGCCAAGCGGTGCGCACCAGCTTTCAGTAGGCGCGAATAGGAAGCCTGTTCGCGCCGCTGCGGATACCAGCGCCTCGCGCGACGAAGTTAGCGCCGGTACGCCAAGTGCATCCAGCACGTCAGTCAGCGTGATGCCCCATTTGGGCGGCATGCTCGGGCTGCCGTGCAGTGTAGTCGGGAGACCGCAAGCTGCAAGCACAAATGCGGTCGGCAAGGTCGCAATGAACGTGCGGGTGCGGCCGTCGTAAGGTCCTGCACAGTCCATGCTGCCAGGTATCGGATAAGAAAAGATACGTTTGCGCAGCGCGTGAATGAAGGCTTTAATCTCATCAGGTGATTCCATTTTAATACGCTCAGCTACAAGAAATGCGCCCATTTGAGCCTGAGTAGCACCACCGGTTAACATAAGTTCTGCTGCTTGGGAAGCCTCTTCATACGAAAGATCTCTTGCTCCGCGCTTTCCGCGTCCTACTTCTTTTAGTAAAGATATCATCGTTTGCGGCCTCCTTGATTCTGATCTCGTAGTATTTGGTACACCTTGACGATGGAGGTAGCGACATCTACCATACGTTTACGCTCATTCATGGCTTGTTTGCGCAAAAAGTCGTAGGCTTCCGCTTCGGAAATCCCTTTAATCTCGCATAAGATCCGCTTGGCTTGATCGACCCATTTGCGCTCCTCCAGCTTGGAGAGGAGCTGCTCACGCTCCTGCTGCCATTCGGTTCGATGAAAGTAGTGATTCACACCTAGTAGCAGAGCGCAGTGAATTTCAAGAGGACTCATCGTTGAACCGATTAAACCATCTATACCTGCATCCATTCTGCATTCATTAGAAGGAAAAGTGTGCGAATCACACCACCAGAAGAGGGGGAGGCTGCGCTCAGCCAATACGCGTTTGCGCCAAGTCTCCACTTGATCGGGGCTTACGCTTAATAGAACAGCATCAACTTTAGGAATGATGAAGGAAATTTCTTTACCAGTAGATGCTGTGTAGACGCGAAAGCCCAAGTCCTTCAATACCTCGTCAGGCAGGGATGCTTGTGCACGATTAGAATAGCTCATCTCGTTTGTGGATGGCGAGGAGGTAGCTGAGCGAGTTTGCTTCAACTCGTCGATCAGTATAAATGATTGCAACATTTGAATACCTCCATCGTTGTAAGCTTTTTATTCCATGGTAACTTTATGTGAGGTTTCTTCGTTGTATGAATGTTTATACGGCATTACTATAGCATATGAATTTGATTTTTGTCGATATAATAGGTGGAATGGAATGTCTAAATATTTTTATGTTACGTTTATTGACATAGGTGTGAAGCCGTACTATAATCAAGTTAGAAATCGGCACAATGGTGTGCCCCTAACGCAGGCAATGGCGCCTATCCCCTTACAAATACGTAACCGGATAGGCTTTTTATGTTTACTTTTCAAAATACGACGAAACATGCTGTGCACGAAGATGTGGCAGCAGTGGCAAAGAGGCCGACAAACATCCCGATGTGAGTAGGGGTATGTTTGTCGGCCTTTTCTGTCCATGGGTGTGCAGACAGGGAGAAAACAGGATAGGGAAAAAAGAAGAAGGCGAAAAGCCTCACAAAAGGAGAGGGAAGATCATGGTTGATCGGAAAAGTTTTTTGCAAGTGGGACACAAAGGCTCTTTATTCAGTTCATTCTTGTATTTTGACATGAGCTTTATGGTATGGGTGATTTTAGGGCCGCTGGCGGTCGTGCTCGCGAATGATTTCCACTTGAACGCTGCTGAAAAAGCAAACCTTGTTGCCTTGCCTACATTAGGTGGAGCGGTACTTCGACTGGTGTTGGGCGTACTGACCGATAAGATCGGTCCTAAGCTTACGGGACAAATCGGACTAACGCTAACCTTAATTCCATTATTCTGGGGCTGGCAGTTTGCTGACACTATGGGCGATATGTACTTCGTAGCGTTGATGCTCGGTATTGCCGGAGCGAGTTTTGCAGCCGCACTGCCGTTAGCCAGTTCCTGGTATCCACCGCAATATCAAGGCTTGGCGATGGGGATCGCCGGAGCAGGGAACAGCGGGACGATCTTCGCTACGCTTTTCGCTAACCGGATTGCTCAGCATTATGGCGACTGGCATGTTGTTTTCGGTATTGCGATGATTCCGATTGCGATCACGTTGGTTGTTTTCAGCATTTTGGCTAAAGACAGCCCGAATAAACCAGCACCCAAAACGGTTGCTGAGTATGGCAGAGTTTTGAAACAGAAGGATTCTTGGTTGTTCTGTATTTTATATAGCGTAACGTTCGGCGGTTTCGTTGGCATGTCCACGTACTTAACCATCTTCTTTAATACACAATATGGTCTTTCACCGGTCCGTGCGGCTGATTTTACAACCGTATGCGTAATCGGGGGCAGTTTCTTCCGACCTGTAGGAGGTTGGTTAGCCGATAAAATAGGCGGCATCCGGATGCTGATGGGATTGTATGGGGTTGTCGCATTAATGATGGCAGGGATTTCAACACTTCCAGCGCTATCGGTTACAACGGTCTTGTTATTCATCGCTATGATGGCGTTTGGCATGGGGAACGGTTCGGTCTTCCAGCTTGTGCCTCAACGCTTCAAGTCGGAGATCGGCGTGGTCACGGGAATTGTCGGCGCTGCCGGCGGCTTGGGCGGATATTTCCTGCCTAAGATTCTAGGAAATGTGAAATTGGCAACAGGTTCTTTCACGCCAGGTTTCCTTATTTTGAGTGCAATCGCTGTGTGCTGCGTTATTTTGATTGCCTCTGTGCAAGGACAATGGAAGCGCAGCTGGATTGGCGACGGCGGCAAAGTGAAAGTTGCTCCAACAGCGATTGATAGCGTGCACGCTTAAGCTCCATAGAGATAGAGATAGAGACAGTAGAGAGGAAGATGAGACCATGACTCAAAAAGAAAAGTTGGTTTTAGTCGGAAATGGAATGGCCGGTGTTAATGCCGTTGAACATTTGCTTAAACTTGCTCCGGATAAATATGAGGTAACTATTTTTGGGAGTGAGCCTCATCCGAATTATAATCGGATTTTGCTGTCCTATGTCCTTTCGGGGGAGTCCAATGTTGAGGATATTGTTATCCATCCTTATGAATGGTACAGAAATAACCATATAACGCTCTATACAAACCAAACCGTGACGGCAATCAATACATCAGCTCAAACTGTCACGAGCGATAAAGGTGTAACGGTTCCTTACGATAAATTGATTTTGGCAACAGGGTCCAATCCTTTTATGATTCCAATGCCTGGTGCAGATAAAGAAGGGGTCATGGCCTACCGGACGATCCGTGATTGTGAAATCATGATGGAATCCGCGAAAAAGTATAAAAAGGCGGTTGTCATCGGCGGGGGTTTGCTCGGATTGGAAGCCGCCAGAGGTTTCCTCAACTTAGGAATGAAAGTGGATGTCGTTCATATCTCAGACGCAATCATGGATCGTCAGCTGGATCGCACAGCGTCCAAAATGCTGCAAGCAGCTCTGGAGGAACAAGGTATTAATTTCTTGCTAGCGAAGCAGTCAGCAGAAATCGTCGGTCATAAACGGGTTACCGGTTTGAAATTCAAAGACGGCACAATGACAGATGCGGATCTGGTCGTCATGGCGGTGGGAATTCGGCCCAATGTAGAACTTGCCAAAAATTCTGGCGTAGCATGCAATCCCGGTATTATTGTAAATGATTACATGCAAACAAGTGTTCCTAATGTGTATGCGGTTGGAGAATGTGCGATGCATCGTGGCGTTGCTTACGGGCTGGTTGCGCCGCTCTACGAGCAAGGTGCTGTGTTAGCGAAGCATTTGGCAGGCGTGGAAACAGGTCCTTATGAAGGCTCGGTTCTTTATACGAAGCTGAAAGTGTCTGGTGTTGACGTTTTCTCTGGCGGGAAATTTGTGGATGAAGAAGGTACCAAAGCGATTCGAATTCATGACGAGTTCACTGGTGTATACAAAAAAGTGGTCATTAAGGACAACAAAATTGTTGGTGCCGTGCTCTTTGGAGATACGTCAGACGGCACGCGGCTCATGCAAATGATTCGTGAGGAAACCGATATCAGCGGGATGGCCAAAACAGCGATTTTGACGGATTCAGCGAGCGGCGGCGGAGCGGTTTCCGGTGTTGCCGAGATGAAAGACGATGCGATTATTTGCGGATGTAACGGGGTAACGAAGGGGACGATCTGTTCTGCGATTAAAGAACAAGGTTTGACCTCAGTGGAAGAGGTGAAAAATTGCACGACAGCTTCCCGTTCCTGCGGCGGATGTAAACCGCTTGTCAGCGATTTGTTAGCTTATACATTAGGCTCCTCCTACGATAAAAATGCCGTTAAAGAATCCATTTGTTCTTGCACGGAACATACACGGGATGAGGTTGTCGAAGCGATCCGCGAAAAAGGATTGTCGCATGTACGTGAAGTCATGAGCGTGCTTGGTTGGAAAAATGAAGAGGGCTGCTCCAAATGCCGCCCTGCGCTTAACTACTACCTGGGCATGGTTAGCCCTGAAACGTATAAGGACGATAGCACTTCGCGCTTCGTTAACGAGCGTATGCATGCGAATATTCAAAAGGACGGTACTTACTCCGTTGTTCCACGGATTTATGGCGGCGTAACGAATCCGACGGAATTGAAGCGTATTGCCGAAGTAGCGGAGCAATTCAATGTTCCGACTGTGAAGTTCACGGGCGGACAACGGCTAGATTTGCTTGGCGTGAAAAAGGAAGATTTGACGGCCATGTGGGAAGCGCTGGATATGCCTTCCGGTTATGCCTACGGTAAAGCACTGCGTACGGTCAAAACCTGCGTCGGCGACACGTTCTGCCGGTTCGGTACAGGGGATTCCATGGCGGTGGGCATCGAGCTGGAGAAACGTTTTGAGCGCTTAAATACACCGGCCAAAGTGAAGCTCGCGGTATCAGGATGTCCTCGAAACTGCGCGGAATCCGGTATCAAGGATTTGGGCATCGTCTCCGTCGATGGCGGGTGGGAGTTGTATGCCGGAGGAAACGGCGGTGTGAAGGTGCGCGTCGGCGATCTCTTAACAACAGTGAAAACAGAACAAGACATTATTGAATATACCGAAGCTTATCTGCAATATTATCGCGAAACCGGGAAATACGGCGAGCGTACAAGCGAATGGGTGCACCGTCTGGGAATTGAGCATATTCGTGCTGTCGTTGAAAACGACGAAGAGCGCAAACAACTGTGCACCCGGATTGACCAAGCGCTTGCCGTTACGAAGGACCCATGGAAGCAAGCCATCGATAGCAAAAAAATTCAACGCGATCTCTATGAAGTCGTCGAGCTTACCTAACGAAATCACTCAGGAGGAGAAGACCATGAAGACACAAGAAGAGCAGATGATTTGGGTTGAGGCCGTAACTTATGAGGATTTAGCGGTGAATACAGGCAAAACGATTCGGTATCAAGGGGAGGAAGTAGCCCTTTTCAAGATGAAAAGCGGCAAGCTCACAGCCATTCAAAACCGTTGTCCGCATAAAGCAGGCGTGCTTGCGGAAGGTATTGTCTGTGACGAGCACGTCTTCTGCCCCATGCATGATCGCAAAATTCAACTTTCGACGGGGCTCGTGCAAGCCCCGGATACGGGTTGTGTGCAAACCTATTCGACGAAAGTTCATAATGGCACTGTTTTCATAGGTTTTCTGGTATGAGCATCCAGCCTCGCATCGTGTTCGTGCCCTTCCATTGGAGGTATGAGCACTCGACCGACGAGACGGATGCCGGAGTTCAAAATATGTGCTGTACAAGTAGAACGGACATAGAGGACCGTATCAGCTTAGTTGGCTAGGCCAAAGAACTAAGTTGGTGCGGTCTTTTTCTGCGCCAAGAAGTCTCAAAATTTCCTGTTCAGGCGCATCGGAAATACGGACACCGTTCCAAGTCTCAATGACGATTTTGCGCAGCTGGTGTTGTTTCAGCAATTGCCGGAACATGAGCTTGAGCTCGTGGGCAGTCTCCGCCAAATCATGGCTTTGTGCAGTTAGCTGATAGATGCGCTTCCCGTTGTTTTCGATCCAATACAACCACTCGCTGCCTTTGAGAGCTAAATAATTGCCGGTTTTGCGCGAGAAGGAAATACCGGGTCTTTCAGGCCAAGGGACAAGCAGCCCACAAGGATTAGCTGGATCGACAGCGCTAACTAGCGTGAAAGAAGAGGAATGGTTAGTTCCTTGTGCCACTGGCTGATGCAGCAGTCGAATAAAGTCTTTGGTCGCAAATTGGAGAGCATGCAAATCGGTGATGAACAGCCCTCGGACGACAAGCCCCCACTCTTCCAATTGACGCAAGGCGGTATGAATCGCCTCCCATGGATAGGGGCAAAGCGCAGAGACGAGATCTTTGGTAATGAGACCATAACGCTCTAACAGATGATGCGTCCACTGCATAGCGGAGGATTGCTTATCGAAGGCTGCATTATGCAGTGTGCTTAGGGCATACCAACGGCCAAGTCCTGATTGGAATTTGTCCCCTTTCTTCGAAGAGGAAGCGCCCGTGGCATGAAGCCGCAGCGGTGCGAACTGATCATTGGCCGCCTGACCATCCCAGACAAGCTGGAGCAACTCTTCTAATAATAAGGAAGGGGCTTTTCCGGTTTCAAGGCCAAGTTTGCTGAGAAATACAGCCCCTTTGGTTTCCATAAGACTCAAGAGTTCTGGAGAAGAGACAGGTCTATGGTGCATCCCGGCAAGGCAGGGTTCGAAAAGTGTGGAACTTTCTGCTAGAAAGAAAGCGATACGACCTTCTTTTTCCCCCTCTTCCTTGTGGCCTATCCAGAAAACTTCACCTGATGAACATAACATATCCAGGTCCTGTTTCCGGTAGGATAACTGCCTTGTCGGGAAGAAAACGGATTCCCAGAGTGATACAGGCAGGAAGAAGCCCTGCAAATCCGTGATGATTTCCCGCAGCTGCTCGATGCCGGGAACGTCCGTTCTCCCAATAAGTTTGCGCATGAGCGGCATGTGCATCAGATAGGTGAGCGGAGGAATAGCTGAGTTCTCGCGTCTGAGAATCTGCAGAGATTGGCGTACTAAGCGGGAAGCGACCTTGCTGCTTGTCCAAAGCGACTCCACTTCAGGATCGGCGAAAGGTGCAGGCTCCAATAAGCGGGAAGCGACAGCTTCCCCAATCCAGCTTTCAATCGTCTCCGTTTTCAACTCGTAGCGATCCGAGAGCTCCTCAGCGGTGAAAGACAGCCGACCGTCCGCATATCTTTGGAAGATAAACGTTCTGGCAAGAGGATCTACGGTGAGCGAAGAATAAAAGGCCACTTCATCGCGGCATATGTAACGCGTCTCGCCGGAGAAGGAGGCTAATTGCGCTTTTCCTTGGTCAAGCAATTCATGCAGCCAAGCCTTGACGGAGGATTCGGAAGCTGAACCAGCTTTGACGAGTTCGGTGAGGGAGGCGTCTCCGCGCTCTTTTAAATAACGAAAGACTTGCTGAGCTGACATCCATGCTTCATCCGTCCTGGAAAGCTTGGTATCTTCGTCTTCCAGGACTTGAGGATTTATCGCGTTACGAACAGTCTCTGCTCCAAAAATATCGGCAGCCATCTGCCGGCTGAAGCCTAGTAATTCTACTTGCAAATCCTGAGATAGGCTGTCTGATTCATAGATTTTTTGGGCGACGTAATCAGATTGAAATTGAGCGGCTAGCGGTGAAGGGAAGTGGTTGCGATGAACCGCAAAGTGGATGTCCCCTGCTTGCATCCCGTCCAGGATACTCCGCAGATGCTCCAAATCGACATGCTCTTCCAAGCATTCACGCATGGCTTCTTGAAAGAGCGGAAACCGCTCTTTGTAGGGCAGCGCTTCTTTCATCAGCTCTTGGCCGCGAAGCCGCTTGAGCCAAGCAGGCATTCGTGTAAAGCTGCGGGAAAGCAGCAGGGAAGTTTCCGCAAGCCGCTGGAAAGCCGCACCGAACATGCCGGACTCCGCGACAGCTCCGATAACCAATTGTTCAGCTTCATTAAAAGAAAGGGACATGATAGCCTGCGTAACCGCTTCTTGATAGCTTGGGAAAATCAGTTCGATGCCATTGTCCTTGGCATTTGTATAGATGGCCTGGTGTCCGTTGTGGCCCAGATGTTTCTCAAGCGCCATAAGCCAAGTCCGGTTTACTTTCCGTCCAAATAAGCTGTGCAGCACATAATGTGTTTGGTTCTGTTCATCGGCAAAAGTTTCGATAACAACCGTTTGATCGGTCGGTACTGTATTGACCGCAATTTGATTGCGAATGAGTCCAATCAGGGCATGACTGGCTTCTGTATCGAAAAAATACTGCTCCATGAGCCATTCTTGGACATCGATATCTCCCTTTGTATGAGACTGCGCGTTCAACCGATCCCGCAGCTCGCGCCAAAGCAATCCCGTTTGAACTCCGAGCTGATAGGATTTCCCGCCAGTCTCCCCGCGCCAGAAAGGGATTTCGCTGTACCGGTTTTCGGCTTCCTGCACATAAATGCGTTCCGGGCGCTTGCGAACGATGCGCCATGAAGCCGTACCAAGCTGGAATACGTCGCCGATCGACGATTCGTGAATGAACTCTTCATCCAGCTCGCCCAGATGAAGGCCGGTTTCGTTATGGTGCACGGGATAAGCCGTGCTCTGTGGAATCGTGCCCGCGCCTGTCAGCGCGGCCATCTGCGAAGCCGCTACGCGTTCCAAGCGGCCGGTTTCGCGGTCCCATGCGATGAGCGGACGCGCAAAGGGGTATAAACCTGCGAGCACCTCCAGCATCGCGAGCCACCGCTCCCGCGGCATCTCGCGGAAGGAGTCGCTCTGTGCGAGCAGGCGCGCCAGGAGCGCGACATCCAGCTCGTCGCCAAGCGACGCCATCGCGACGAGCTGCTGCGCCAGGACATCGAGGCTGCCCCGCGGGATGCGGATGGCCTCGATGTCGCGCGCGGCGATCCGCCGGCTGAGCACGGCGAGCTCTGGCAGCAAGCTGCGGCTGCGCGCCAGCAGCACGCCGCGGCTGACGCTGCCGACGGCGTGGCCGGCGCGGCCGATCCGCTGGATGCCTGCCGCAGCGGTGAAAGGCGAGTCGATCTGGATGACCAGATCGACATGGCCGACGTCGATGCCGAGCTCCAGCGACGACGTGGCGACCAGGCAGCGAAGCTCGCCGGCTTTGAGCTGGCGCTCGACTTCGAGCCGGATCTCGCGGGCTACGCTGCCGTGATGGCTTCGCGCGATCTCATGACCGACATGGTCATTGAGACGCAGGGTTAACCGCTCGCACAACCTGCGGCTGTTGGCGAAGATGAGTACCGTGCGGCAGCCTTCCATTAGCTGCAGCACACGTTCTACAAGAGGCGTCCAGATGGCCTCTTTATCCGCTCCGGCTCGCGCCGGCTTCGGCATCGCCACCTGCAGGGCGTAGTGCTTTTCGGCTTTGCTCTCGATAATCGCGACAGGGCGCGGCTCGCCGGCTTCCCATCCGCCGAGATACCGTGCGACGCGTTCGATCGGCTTTTGTGTGGCTGAGACGCCGATCCGCTGAACGGATCGCCCGCACCACACTTCCAGCCTTTCCAGCGTCAACGACAAATGCATGCCGCGCTTGTCCGCTGCCAGATCGTGAATCTCGTCGATGACGACTTGTTCCACGCTCTTGAGCATTTCTCTCGCGCGCGGTGAGGTAAGCAGCAGATAGAGGGATTCCGGTGTGGTCACGAGCAGATCTGGCGGATGCTTCAACATCGAAGCTCGCGTGCTCTGCGTAGTATCGCCGGTGCGGACGCCGACACGCAGTCCGTGCCAAGCGGTGTCCTTTTCAAATGAGGCGGCAAGCTCCTCAATCTCCGCCATAAAATGAAACAAATGATCATGAATATCATTATTCAGCGCTTTTAGCGGCGTAACGACCAGTACACGTACACCTGGGATGTAGGGCTCGCCGCCAGCCTGTTTCATTTTCACAATACGATCCATACAAGGCAGTAAGGCTGCTAATGTTTTACCTGAACCCGTAGGGGAGGAGATGAGGGTATGCTTCCTGGCAGTTATCTCTTTCCACGCCTGCTTCTGTACGTCGGTGGGTTCGCCGAAGCGTGAAATAAACCACTCCTTCAGAATCGGATGAAAAAGAGACAGAGGTCCCTCTGCATGTGCCGTCATTTCGTTCGCTCCCTTGCTCATAATTTCTTCCAACATAGCATAATGTAGGCGCTTTCGCCAATGATGTGCCCGTGAGGGGGGTGTTGTGAGAAATTGCGAAAGTAAAATATAGGGTTACCCTCCTAAAAATAACCAATTCAACGAATTAATCTGATACATTTGGTTATCTATGGCGAAGGAGTGTGAGTCAAGCTTGATGCTCAAAAAAGTAATTGCGACGGGCCTTGCTTTCGTAACAATCATGGGGAGCAGCACAGCTGTTCTAGCTAAAGACAATGGGAATGGCGACGGTAACGGCAATCGGAAAGATGACGGAAAGGTCGAAATCCATCTCACCTTTAACGATTTGAAAACCGCGGAATGGGCCATACGCTATATCGCGAGTTTAGCATCCATGCGTGTATTTGAGGGGTATGAGGATGGTACCTTTAAACCGCAAAACACGGTTTCACGCATTGAAGCGATTACAGCAGCCGTCCGGCTTATGGGGCTTCGCAGCCAAGCAGAATCTTCAGCCAAAATGAGTACACATCTCAATTTCAAAGATGCCAATCAAATTCCGGCATGGGCGGTAGGGTACGTTGCTGTTGCACTGGAAAATGACCTGTTTTCCGAAAATGACGACTCTGTTCAGCCTCAAAAAGAAGGCGATCGGCTATGGGCGACGACGCTTTTGGTCAAAGCACTGAAGCTGGACGCTCAGGCGAAAGCCAAAATGAACACGGCCCTGCCGTTCAAAGATGCGAAGCAGATTCCTGCAGGTTCTGTAGGTTATGTTGCTGTGGCCATTGAAAAAGGCCTGGTAGATGGCTTTGAGGATAACACGTTCAGGCCGAATCAGCCGGTTACTCGGGCTCAACTTGCCGCATTGCTTGACCGTACAGGCGGACAATTGCCTGATCAAGGAAATAACACACTGACGGGAACGGTAAAAAGTGTTGTTAACGGGAACGCAGTAGTATTGACAACTTCAGGTACGACATCAACCTATGCCTTGTATCCGGACGTTTACATTTACAAAAACGGAGTGAAAATCAGTCCTTCGGCTTTGCAGGCTGGAGACGAAGTGAGTGTGCGGACTTTTAACAATCAAATTATTTATATGGAGGTAACCAAACCGGTTGTTCCGATATCCAGTAGCGGTACGGTCACAACCGTTGTGAACAACAATATCCTTAAGCTTACCAAATCTGGTGTTACAACAAACTATACGCTGCATCCAGACATCGTTATTTATCGAAATGGCGTCAAAGTTGCGGCTTCCGCTCTGCAGGTCGGCGATGAAGTGAACGTTCGGACCTCGGACAATAAAGTTATTTTTATTGAAGTAACACAAACGGCGCAAGCGATTACGAATAACGGAACGATCACGGCAGCGGTGAGTAACAACGTACTGAAGCTCAAGAAAGACAATGTGAATTTTGAAATAAAGCTGCATCCGGATGTCGTTGTATATCGCAATGGCTTGAAAGTGGCTCTAACCGAGCTGAAAATTGGGGATGAAGTCAACGTTCGCACCTCCGAGAACAAAGTCATTTATATTGAAGTGACCAAAATGGTGCAGCCTATCACGAACAACGGCACCGTTAGCGCTGTTGTTAACAATAGCGAGCTGAAGCTGACGAAATCGGGAGTTACAACCGCTTTTACTTTGCACCCGGATGTCATCGTCTATCGTGGCGGCGTGAAGGTTAGAGCCATTGACCTTAAAGTAGGCGACGAGGTCGATATCCGCACCTCTGACAATAAAGTCATCTATATTGAAGTAACGAAAAGGGTTGACGAGAATTTACCGTTTGATCTGCAAGGGAAATTGAAAGGAACAACTCTTAATGCGCAAGGCGAGCTCGCCACGATTTCTATCGTGCAATCGATTAATGGCAAGGATCAGACGACCGTGTATCAAGTTGCTTCCAGTGTGACTATCGTAGGCAACTTGACGTTATTTAAGGAAGGACGGCTTGTTCAGCTGAAGGGTGCGAATAAGGTAGTGACTTCTATTACGATAAAGTGATAGTGGTGGATTGAGGGAGATAGGGAAGAGGTTAGAAAAAGAGAGAAAAAGGAGCCCTGGATGGGGCTTCTTTTTATTTTGACGCGACTATGGCATCGATTGCGACTAGCCTCGCCATTGCTGACTGTAACACTGTTTTTCGACGTTAACGTATGCTCGGCGCGCAAACTGACCGCTTAGCGTTGAAAAACAAGCTTAACTCTAGCGTGAGGCCAGTCTCTTGGTTGGATGGAGGTTGTTACGTTGTTTTACAACGTTAACGTATGCTAGACACGCAAACTGACCACGTTAGCGTTGAAAAACAAGCTTAACCTATGCGGTTACCCAAGCCCGGCTGCAAAGCGAAGCGATCCGGTTTCCTCTGATATTGAGGACTCGAGTTCTCATGAGTAATGCCTCAGTAGGTTTCCCGCTAGGTTTTTTAAATTTGTTATTGGCAGTTGAGTGGAAGTTGGCAGATATGGTGGGTAGCGTGATGGGATGGTGGGGTAGTAGAGTAGCTAGCTTCACAACCTGACGGAGGCTGGTTCGTCAGTTTTTTTGTGCATTCAGCTTATACATGGAACAGGAAATCTGATGTCTCCCAAAAAGTAGGCTCAACTGCTATTACTTTCTCAGAAACAATAAGCATGCCGTGCGAGAGGTCAAAAAGGCCTTCTCACAAGCCACTAAGACCGTAGCCCTGTTCTCAAGGCCTCACACCGCCCAATCGACCACAAGGCAACAAAAAAGCCCATTAATAATGGGCTAAAATAACAGCAATATCATTATCATTGAATTGGAAGGCGCCTTCTTCTGACTTCGTGAAATGATGGCCCCTTGACTCAATATACTGGCAGAGCCGAAAGAGAATGCCTGGTTCCACATTCAGGAGTTCTGACAAGGAAAACACATTTTTTTGCTCGGTAATCATTTCGATCATGGATTGAAATAGCCCCCTAAAGGTGTAATGTACTTGTTAGTTATTATCATAGTACATGCTAAGGATCATTTACTGTCGAAATGTTGGGTTAACAAAACGTTCACTTTTTAAAGCGCGCGCGAATAACATAAAAGCCCTCGAATCCTCCAATAGGAGGCCTCGAAGGCTTACATGGATCCCTTTGCTGACGGAATCAGATCTTTAATTCCCCAAGCTTGATCAGTTCTACAACCGCTTGTGAACGACCCTTTACGTTCAGCTTTTGCATGACATTGGAGATATGATTTCTCACAGTTTTTTCACTGATAAAAAGCTGCTGTGCGATATCTTTCGTCGTTTTGTCCTGCACTAATAGTTCGAATACTTCGCGTTCGCGGTTCGTAAGTAGAAATTTGTTTTTGTGGTCGCTGGCCATGGATGTGTGTCACCCCTCCTTGCTCGGGTATTGGGAAATACAAGGTTTAGGGATACAGTCAAAATTAGTTTATGAAGGGCTGCTGCCAATGGTGCGGTGTATATGTAAAAATAGGCGACATCCGCTTTTGAGTTTCTATCCGAGGCGTGGTAAGCTGAAACGAGGTATATCATTTGGGCAAAGGAGGGTTTCTTATGTTCAAACGTGATTATTTTATGCGGCAGATTGAGCAGATGACTCAGGTACTGCATCGCATTCTTTTTAATAAGGAACATATTCCACTGGCGGATGCCCAGCAGCTGTTGGACGAAGCCAGCCGGCATTTGCTCGGGCTCAATGTTCGTTCGTTACAGGCTTTATCAAGCAAGGATATCCTGGAGCTGCTCTCCTATCATGGAAATTTGGATACGGCGAAGGCGATGGTCATTGGGGATATGTTCGTCGGTCACGGAGATCTGCTGAGGCAGCACGAACAAATGGACGGGGCCTACCATGCCTATGTAAAATCTCTCGATTTACTGCTGCACTTGTCTCTTTCTCCCGAAGTTAGTCCTAGGGATGATGAGAACGTAGAAGTGGCTGCTCGCATACAAACCAGTCTGGATCGGCTTAAGGCATGGATAGTACCGGAGGATATGAAGAGGTTGCTTTTTGCCCATTATGAAAAACAAGGCGACTACGCGAAGGCAGAGGACGTGCTGTTTCATTATATGGAGGACCATCCGGACCAATCGGAGTTCCTACGGCAAGGTGTTGCTTTTTATAAAACACTGCTGAATACCGAAGAAAAGTTGCTCGAAGCAGGTAACTTTAGTACGGAAGAAGCCGCAGAAAGCTTGCGCCGGGTACAGCAGAAATTGGACTCTTTTTAAAACTTTATAAATAGAAATTGCAGGTGATAAAATGGCTTGGTATCAGGAAAGCTTTGGAAATGATTATTTATTAGTTTATAAGCATCGGGATATGCAAGGCGCTTATCATGAAGTGAAAAAAATGATCGATTGGCTTGACCTAAAGCAAGGGGCCGAAGTGTTGGATTTGTGCTGTGGGATGGGACGTCACTCCTTGGCACTGGCTGATTTTGGATATGAAATCACAGGGGTTGACTTGTCTGAAGTGCTTTTGACGGAAGCGGCAGAACTGGATAAGCAGAAGCGTGTGACATGGGTGCGCGGTGATATGCGGGAAGTTCCCTTGGGGCGTCAGTTTGATGCGGTTGTGAACTTATTTACTTCATTTGGATATTTTGATGAGGAAGAACAGAATGCCAAGGTGTTTTACGAGATGCATCGTCTTCTAAAAGAGGGCGGTCGTTTTATTATCGATTTCCTGAATCCGATTTATGTTCAAGCTCATCTTGTACCACAATCGCAGCGCACGGAGGGAGACATTCAAATTCTCGAAACGAGAGCCATTGAAGATGGCTGCGTGCGTAAGCGAATTGTGATATCGCAGGAGGGCTCTCCGGAGCGGAAGTATTTGGAACAGGTGAAATTGTACGACCGAGTGGCGTTTGAAGCAATGCTGCAAAAAGCAGGTTTACATATTGATCACGTATACGGCAGTTATGACGGTCATCCGTATGAGGCTGATGTATCTTGCCGGATGATTTTTGTAGGGCATAAGGAAGGATGACGACTCACCAATGAACATCGTAACCGAACATACAGATGAAATTACTCAAGTGAAGGTGCCGCTGCCTTTTCCACTCCGATGGGTGAACGCCTACCTGATTCGCGGCAGCAAAGGGTACACGGTCATGGATCCGGGGCTGCATACCCCGGATGCGGAAGCGCTCTGGCTGCAGGTGCTGCAGGAGCGCGGGATCGGCTTCGAGCACGTCGAGCAGATCGTGCTCACCCACCACCATCCCGATCACTACGGGATGGCGGGTTGGTTCCAGGAGCGCACGGGCGCACCGGTTCTCCTCTCGGAGACCGGTTATGCACAAGTGCAGCTCCTGTGGGGGCCGGAGCAACCGATGTCGGCGCGGCTGCTGGATCTTTTTGCCCGGCACGGCTTCCCGGAAGCCGGGCTGGCGGAGATGACGAAGCACATGGTGAGCTTCGTCGATTTGGTTTCCCCGCAGCCGCAGGTTACGCTGCTGCGTGAAGGCCCTGTGCGCCTCGGGGACCGCGTGTACGAAGCCATGGAGACCCCCGGCCATGCCGCGGGTCACTTGGTCTTCTACGACGCTGAGGCGGAGGTGATCTTTTGCGGCGACCACGTCCTGCCGCAAATATCGCCGAACGTTTCCTTCCTCCCGCAGGTGGAAGAGAACCCGCTCGGCGAGTACTTGCGCAGCCTGCAGGAGATCGGCAGGCTGCCGGTCAAGATGGCTTACCCGGGGCACCGGGAGCCTTGGTCCGGCTTTGGCGCACGCACCGAGGAGCTGGTGCGCCATCATCATGAGCGGCTTGCGCTCATGGAGGGTCAGCTAAGCGCGCCGCTTAGCGCTTATGAGGTGTGCCGCGCGACCTTCGGCGACCGGCTTAGCGTGCATCAGATGAGGTTCGCGTTGTCGGAGACGATCGCTCACCTCATCTTGCTGGAGGCGGAGGGCCGCGTTCAGCAGGTCGATCCGGCCGCGGAGCTTGTGCGCTACGTAGCAGCCACCCGCTAAATGAATAAAAGCACATCACATCCCTATGTTGAGCGGATGTTGATGTGCTTTTTTGTCATTGGCGACGACCCTATCCCAAGTTGGAGGGAACTACGGTCCGCTATTTACGAGAGAAACAGTCACTTCGCGGTTTGAAGGGAACTACGTTCCTCTATTTTTCTGGATTTTGGCTGAAATCCGGCAGTTTGAGACTAAATAACGCCCCTGTAGTTCCTCTATCATTCAAAAATCGCTCATTTCCCGTAAATAGCGACCTGTAGTTCCCTTAACCTACTGCTGACTCGTTCAAACAGCTCTCCGCCTTCAATTTCTCGGCATCTCCGCGAGTTCGGATCGCGCGGCGGTCCCGCCTTCATCTCCTCGGCATCTCCCGCGAGATTGAATCACGCGGCCATCCCCGCCTTCATCTTCTCCGCCATCATTCCTCACCCTACTTCAAAGGTTTACTGTAAGTAGGAATATTATTATGCGCTAATCGGCCGCAGGCAGCAGCCACAATGCCGCAAACCATATCATCAATAAACGTATTGCATTTCCCCTCGGAATGATCGCTGTCCAGATCTTTAATGATCCCGATTTTCTCTTTGTCCAAGTAGCCGAAATTCGTAAGCGCAATCGTTCCATACATCAGCGGCACAGCGGTTGCGATACTTTCATCTACTCCGAAAAGCCCTTCGTCTTGCCCGACAATATGATTATACTGCGGATTGAATTCGCCGGCTTCGACGGCGGTGTCTATTTTAATCGCCAACTGCAGCGCATGGAAGGTCTGCTGTTTGCGCAGTACAGCGACAATGTGTTCTTCGCATAGGCTGCGCTCCATGTCAGGATTGTAGGGACGTTGAAGTTGATCCAAAATTTCCACCATATCTTCAAGCTGGACACCTCTCTCAGCCAGGAGAGCGAGATTGCGCTGCGAATAATCGACTTTTACATTCTCCGAAATGATAACACTTGCTGTTGAAGCGACAATCGCGCAAATTCCTTTTGAAATAAACGATTTAGGACGTTTGGTCGGAAAGAAAAAGCGGAATTTACAATCCATGAAGCCGAAAAGGGAGGCTGCACCGCTGCCATACAAGCCACAGATTGACATGGCAATGGTTCGATGTACGTTGTAGGCAGGGTCTTTCATGCTTGCTAACAGCTCGGAGTCATGTTTAACCTTTTTTTGCAGCTCCATGAGTGTAGTCATGACATTGTAAGTTTCTGTTTTGCTTAAAACACCTAATAAAGTCGTGGTGATGGTCTCGTAAGGGATTTTTTTGATGCCCTTGATTTCCACGAGCAGGCGGGCAACAGCCTCTTCGATGACGGCTTGTGGATAGTGACTGAATACTTCATCCCGGAATTCGTTGAAAATGAGCGTTTTATCTTTGAGGAATGTTCTCATCTGTGCGCCTCCAGTTAGATCAAATCTGTCTATTTTTACAAGTATAGCATATCGCGTTAAGATGCCGAAAAGGCATGGATTCAGCAGAAAAAGGATGGAGGCTTTTTGGGACTAGTTTTTTGAGCATGTGGACAAAAAGTAGTTATAAATCGGACAAATCCCCGTATACATAATAATACGAAAAAGCAATGTACAGGCCATGCCGAAAAGGAAATCAGCGGCAGACGCTTCAGAAGAGGCTTCTGCGAAAACTCGAAGGAGGAAATAAGCAAATGAAACATCAACATTGGATTCGTTCAGCCGCTATCGCGGGGGTGATTGCCTTGCTGACCACAGGATGTTCGGTCCTGGGCACTGGGAAAAAAGCTGACATTGATGCACCTCCGACCACGGGTGCGGAAGCAGACGTTCAGACGACATCAGCTGCGGTCACGATCGATATGATCGACGATAATTCATCCCAAATGACGGTGTATGTGAAGGATGCCAAAGGCTTCGTCGCTCCGATTAGTCTGGGATTACCGAAATCGGTGTCGGTTGCGAAGACGACGCTTGAGTACATGGTGGATGGCGGTCCGGTCTCCAGTTTACTCCCATCCGGATTCCAGGCCTTGCTGCCAAAAGGAACGAAAGTCATCTCCTTAAATGTAACATCAGACAAACGCGCCATTGTCGATTTTTCAAAAGAGTTTCTCACGTATGATCAGCAAAATGAAAGAAAAATATTAGAAGCGATCACTTGGAATTTGACGAATTTCCCAACGGTAGAGAAAGTACAACTCCGTGTTGAAGGTAAGGATCTCAAAGAGATGCCAAAAGGCAAGACGCCGCTTGATACTCCGCTAGCGCGTTCAATGGGGATTAACCTTGAGAAGGCAGAAGACGCGGAATTCGGGCAATCCACACCGGTCACGCTTTACTTCCTGAATCAAAACGATCAAAACTATAAATATTATGTACCTGTAACAAGGCTCGTCAAAAGAACGGATAATATAGCTAAAGCCGTTGTAGATCAGCTGATCAAAGGACCTGATCAGAAGAAAGGGCTGGCTAGCGTTCTGAACGCCGCAACGGAAGTGAAGAGCATTAACCCGGCGGATGCTTTGATCACGGTTGACTTCTCGAATAAGCTGCTGGGTGCTGACCAGAAAGCGCCTGAAGATGCTCTGAAGTCAGTTATTCTTTCGTTGACGGAGAATACAGGCTTTAAGCAAGTTCAGATCAAAGTAGATGGCGCAGTGAAATTTACATCTTCGGATAGCACTCAGAACTATACGAAGCCAGTAGCGAGACCTGCTCATATTAATCCGACCAAGTCATAATCAGCTTGCGTCGCTTCATAGACCTCTATGCAAGGAATCTTGCATAGAGGTTTTCGCATCCTTTTGATCAGCCGGGTATCATTGTTCTTGTTGAGGGTGCTTTTCTCCGGCTACTTTGTTACAATGGGGCGAGAGTATTCAGCTTCCCTTGGAAGCGACAGGAGGAGAACACGATTTATGCGAATTGGCGGAAGAACAAATGAAGAATTGCGCCCTATGAAAATAACCCCTCATTATATAAAACACGCTGAAGGCTCGGTGCTCATTGAGGTCGGGGATACAAAAGTGATTTGCACAGCAACGGTTGAAGAGCGTGTCCCGCCTTTTATGAAAGGACAAGGCAAAGGTTGGGTAACCGCGGAATATTCCATGCTCCCTCGCGCCACGCAAGTTAGAAATCAACGTGAAGCGGCCAAAGGCAAGCTTGGTGGGCGGACGATGGAAATTCAGCGTTTGATCGGCAGGGCGCTGCGTTCCGTCGTTAATTTAGAAGCTTTGGGCGAAAGATCCATCACCCTGGACTGTGATGTTATCCAAGCTGATGGAGGTACCCGGACCACTTCGATTACCGGTGCATTCGTAGCGATGGCGTTCGCGATCAACAAGCTGGCGACGGATAAAAACTTGGCGAAGTTTCCGATTAACGACTTTTTGGCTTCAGTTTCTGTTGGCGTTATCGGACAAACACCGCGTCTAGACCTCAACTATGAAGAGGATTCGCAGGCTAAAGTGGATATGAACGTTGTCATGACAGGGCAAGGTCAATTTGTAGAAATCCAAGGAACAGGCGAGGACTCTCCGTTCTCACGCAAGGAATTGGATGAACTGCTTGCGCTTGCAGAATCAGGGATTCATACGATGATTGAAGAGCAGTCTAAAGTGCTAGGCCCTATAGCGGATCGTATTCGGGGTGTACAACATGCGGCTACGAAGTAATATCGTTGTGATTGCAACCCGCAATGAGGGGAAAGTCAAGGAGTTTGAAAGTCTTTTTGGCCCAAAAGGGTACAAGGTCCGCAGTTTGGCCGATTATACGGATCTTCCGGAAATCGTCGAAAGCGGCAAGACGTTTGCGGAGAATGCGCGAATCAAAGCACAGATAATTTCGGCGCATCTTCATGTTCCCGTCCTTGCTGACGACTCAGGCTTGTGCGTGAAGGCGCTCGGCGGTGATCCCGGTGTTTATTCGGCTAGATATGCCGGTGAAAACGCAACGGATGCAGCCAACAATCAGAAACTGCTTCAAGCTTTGAGCGAGTCCGCGCCGGCTGATGGGTTGCCAATGGAAGCGGGACATCCGAGATTTCTAAGCGAGGCTGCCTTTGTTTGTGCCCTTGCGCTTATCGATCCAGTGGCGAATGAAACCATTGAGGCCGAGGATTCTTGCCCCGGTTACATTATAGCGGAACAACGCGGCGAGAGTGGCTTCGGCTACGATCCACTGTTTTATATTCCTTCTCTGGGAAGAACGATGGCGGAGCTGACGGTGGAAGAGAAGAATGAAATTAGTCACCGCGCCAAAGCTTTACGATTATTCCTGGATAGGCTTCCTGATCAAAATGAATCCTAAAGAAAAGACCTGCTCCCACATTAACAGTGGACAGCAGGCCTTTTTATATTAACGAATAGATATTTTATAGTTTCGCAACCACATATCCACTTGTGCCAAATACGCGAACAGCTGAGGTCCCGTCATCAACTGGCCGAACCATGGGAGATCGAAGTCGTTCGTGTCGGAGCTGGCGAGTGCCCGTATTTTTTTTACATCAATGAAAGGCAGCAGCGGTGAGCCGGGGTCATCCAAAATTTCCAGCACCCATTTGCGAACAGCGGTTAAATAATTTGGGTTGTGCGTCTTTGGATAAGGGCTTTTCTTGCGGGTTAAGACGTCATCAGGCAGAACGCCTTTGAGTGCTTTTCGTAAAATGCCTTTTTCCCGGTCCCCGGATGTTTTGATTTCCCAAGGAATATTCCAGACATACTCCACAAGACGGTGATCGCAAAACGGAACACGCACCTCAAGCCCGACAGCCATGCTCATGCGGTCTTTGCGGTCGAGAAGAGTCGGCATGAATCGTGTGATGTTGAGGTAGGACATTTCCCGCATCCGGTTTTGCTGCTGCGTTTCTCCCGCTAACCGCGGTACTTCGCTTAAGGCCTGCTGATAACGATTGCTGACATATTCAACCGGCTTAATCCAATCAACTAAGTCAGGTGCCAGCAGATCGACCCGGTTAGGCAATTTCAGGGACCAAGGGAACGTATTGGCGGAGAGGGCTTCTTCGTTGTGGAACCAAGGATATCCGCCAAAGATTTCATCCGCAGCCTCGCCCGAAATGGCGACCGTAGCTTCCTTTTTGATTTCCCGGCAAAATAAATAAAGGGATCCGTCAACATCAGCCATCCCCGGCGTATCCCGGGCAAAAACGGCTGTTTTCAGGGATTCCACTAGTTCAGGCGTATCGAACTCAATATAATGGTGCTCAGTGCCAAGATGCTCTGTCATCCGCTTAATCCAAGGTGCATCGGAGTTTGGTTGAAAGAGATTGGCTTTGAAATGCTTATCATTATCTTTGTAATCGACAGAAAAAGTGTGCAGAGCGCCTTTTCCGCTTTCTTTGTAATGCTCCGCGGCAAGTGAAGTTAGGGCGCTGGAGTCAAGCCCTCCGGATAGCAGCGTACAGATCGGTACGTCGGAGACGAGCTGCCGCTGGGCCGTGTCGCTCAGCAGTTGTTGAACCTGAAGCGCCGTTGCTGCCACATCATCCGGATGAGGGTGGCTTTCCAGCTTCCAGTACGTTCTGATGGATAAGCCGTTGCGGTCAAAAATAGCGCATTGTCCCGGTTTCAGCTCCGACATATTGCGATAAATGCCATGTCCCGGTGTGCGTGCAGGACCTACTGCGAAGATTTCGGCCAACCCTTCCGCGCCAACTTCCGCTTGAAAGTCAGGATGAGCGAGGATCGCTTTTGGCTCAGAACCGAATAGAAGGACACTGTTCTGATGAGAATAAAAAAGCGGCTTTACGCCAAGCCGGTCTCTGACCAAATAGAGGGATTGCTCCTGGTCGTTCCATGCTGCGAAGGCGAAGATGCCATTCAGACGGTCTACACAAGCCCGCCCCCATTCAATGAAGGCAACAAGCAGCACCTCGGTATCGCAGGTTGTTCGAAAATGATGTCCGCGCAGTTCGAGCTCTTTCTTCAGCTCGGGGGCATTGTAAAGTTCGCCATTATATACGATCGTATAGGTGTAGTCTCCTTGTTTCCGGATCATGGGCTGAGCGCCGTTTTCCGGATCCATTACACTAAGACGTCGATGGCCTAGGGCACAGTGCTGTGAGATCCAGGTGCCAGAAGCATCCGGTCCACGCAAATGGAGCGTTTCCGTCATATTTTCTAGAATGGACGGGTACCCGGTCAAGTCTTTCCGCCAATCTATCCAACCCGTTATTCCGCACATAGACGTTCCTTCCTTTCTTTATGAAGAGAGCATGATGATAAAGGGTATGCAAATTGGGAATATATAATGTCTGTCCAAGAATAGCGAGAAATGTCATTGGATAGATTTTGTGTTTTAAATCCAAGCCTGTTATTATTAATGAATTATTATTACTAAACAGTAAAGGTGATGGCCATGAAAAAGAAACATTCCAAAGCACAAATCGATTATCTAGCCTCCAGGGAGCATTTTTTGCAAATTAGTAATCAAGCAGATAAACGGATTGCCGATTTGAAAGAGGCGGGCCAAGAAGTCGGACAGGCTGAACTGGAAGATATCATTGAACGTGTTGGCCTGCACCGTGCCTATAATGAACTGACACAAGCGGAGAATTTGCTCATTAATTGGACGCAAGTCGCTATTAAAACAGAGCCTGAATTTATTGCAAATCGGAGTAATTTCGAGGAACTCTATGAAAGAGTCAAAACAGATGCAGAAGCTAGAGGCGCTCTTCTAAATTTAGCCATGCGTTTAAATCTTGACCTTGCGTGACATTCTAAAGGGGTAGTGCCATTCTTTCTTCAGGAGGCGAATGCTCATGGATAGTCATTTCATTAGCAAGCTGCACGACAAGCAGAGGAAAGCCGCGAAGAATTTCAGGACACAAGGTGACGGTCAGCCAGGCAGTAACTTGCCTCACAAGAAGCACTAAAGTCTAATGGCATTAACAAGAGCCTGTAGAGATCACTCTACGGGCTCACCTTACTAGGAGGGAATTCATCATGGGCAAAAAAAGTATGAAACAAAAAGCGCAAAGCACGATCGATCATTCGAAACAGTCTTCACGCGTGCAGTCTAATTTGGATTCAACGGAGCCTGGTCATCATCAGCCGAATCGGCCTTCTGTGTAAGAACGGGAATTTTTTTGCGTGATAAAATAATGATTCAGAAAGCCGCAACCGTAGGTTGGCGGCTTTTTCTATGTAATTCTATGCAGATATGCTTTGTTCAACGATACACCTTATGGGAACTACAGGCACTATTCTAGCAAAGTCAGCCCGTTTCCGCTTTTAGCGGAACTACAGGGCTTTAAGTGAGCGCCGAATCCCGTTTTCTTGAAGAAAACGGACAAATAGCGACCCACGGTTCCCCTCCGCACGAAAAAGTGGCTATTTCGATTAAATAGCGCCCTGTAGTTCCGTTGGGGAGGAATGAACCGTTGGAGAAGTTAACTTCTCCTAGACAGTTTAGCTTGTTTAGAGCCCCTTAGGAGCGAATTTTTGGGGTGGAGAACCTAGTCGCCGCTAAAAAATTCAGCGTTACTGTGACACTTGGCGGAGTTGGCATCTCATACTAACGTTAAGTTGTTCAACGATACATTTTAGAGGAACAACAGGCCGCTATTCTAGCAAATTCAGCCCTTTTCCGCTTTTAGCGGAACTACAGGGCCTTATTTGACCATCTAATCCCGTTTTCTCGAAGAAAACGGACAAATAGGGACCCACAGTTCCCCTCCGCATGAAAAAGTGGCTATTTTGATGAAATAGCGCCCTGTAGCTCCATTGGGGAGGAAAGAACCGTTGGAGAAGTTAACTTCTCCTCCGTATTTTAGTTTGTTAAGAGACACTCAAAGCGATGGCAGCAAATTTCATAGGGTGAGTGCTCGGCACAAATAAATGAGGGGTAAGCTTTGCTTACCTCAAAACAAAAAAAGATCGCGAATTCTCGCGATCTTCTCTCCTTGCAATACGTCCCAGGAGGGATTCGAACCCCCGACCGCACGCTTAGAAGGCGTGTGCTCTATCCAGCTGAGCTACTGAGACATGGACCTCTTCTTACCTAGCAGCGTGTAGCTGTTTGGCGAAGCAAGAGTTATATTATCATATCTTTTTGAGAGAAGTCAACACTTGTTTTAAAATTATTTTGCAATCACCCGAACAATCAAGTAAACTGTCACCAGCAGACCAAGATTTCTGAGGTGATCCACATAACCGAGTTGTCGATGAATAATGTTATTCTTTTTCCGAAAACAGAGCAATATTACGAAGAGGAACTTACCAAGTTTTTAAGAAACGAACAGTATAGTGATGCTCTTCAACTGCTAACATTTCTGCTTCAATTTCCAGCTGCCCAATCGGATAAGATCGAGCAGTGGGAAGCATTGCGGATTTGGTTGCAAACCATGTTTCCAGAAGAGTTATTCCCTATGCCGAGTCCATCGGAAGAGGATTTAGAGGAAGAAGAGGATTTATTAAGGCAATACATACATGAGAAGTCGTCAGATGATGGTGCATATGCCTTGAAGCTGCTGGACTTACTCAAAGAAGGTAATTTGGAACAGCAAGTAAGCAGTCTTGAACAATTGGGTTTTATCGATCAGCCCGTAATAGGATCGGCTATCAAGGAATGGCTTAGCGAAAAGCCTCGGCACCCGCACATCCAGTTCAAGGCGCTGCAGGCGCTTAAGCAAATGGGGGAGCAAGGATTCATTGAGTTTCCCAAAAACGGGAACAGGATTGCCGTCCAGATCGAGGAGACACCGCTATGCCCGGAGGATTTTCCATCCCAAATTCGTGATATGATTCGCAGAGTCGGGGATATTAGTGAAATAAGCCAGCCGGATTTTGTTTATTTTGCCAAACAAACTTGGCAGGAATTTTTGGCCTATGCCTATGGAACAGCCATCTATTCAGACTTGCTGAAAGCTGAAGAAGGAGCCGTTGACGTATGGGCATCCGCCTTGCACGCGATTTTGCAAGAACGATTATTCGGTTCTGTTAACAAAGAGGAATTGCTAGATAATTACGGGATTGTAGGATCGATGGCGCTGCAATGGAAGCGGGCGCATCTCGTGCTGCAGGCGTTTGTGAAGCAGTTTAACCCCGATCCGTTTTAGGGGCGAAAGGTCGCCTTGAAATGAATTTGTTATATGTTATAATAGAATGGTTATAATGAGCGTAACGTGAAAATATGTCATCGTACATTTTTGGAAGGGGAAAGCATAAAATGAAAGCAAGTTGGGAAAAAATAGAGAAGAACGTAGGCGTTCTTGAAGTGGAAGTTGGCGCAGAGCGCGTCGCAGATGCATTGGATAAAGCTTTCAAAAAAGTATCCGCGAAAGTAAATGTACCAGGTTTCCGTAAAGGGAAAGTGCCACGTTCAATCTTTGAAGCTAAATTTGGTGTAGAAAGCCTATACCAAGATGCACTAGACATCATTTTGCCAGAAGTTTACGTACAAGCGATTGAAGAGGTTAAAATCGAGCCTGTTGATCGTCCGGAAGTAGACGTAGAGCAATTCGGCAAAGGACAAGTTCTTAAATTCAAAGCGAAGGTTACTGTTAAACCAGAAGTAACACTTGGCGATTACAAAGGCATCGAAGTTGAAGCTGTAGATGCTAACGTAACGGACGAAGAACTGGACAGCGAGCTTTCCCGTCTGCAACAACGTCATGCTGAATTGGTTGTTCTTGAAGAAGGACAAGCAGCTAACGGCGATGTAGTTGTTCTTGATTTCGAAGGTTTCGTTGATGGCGAAGCATTCGAAGGTGGAAAAGCAGAGAAGTACTCCCTTGAGCTTGGCTCCAACTCCTTCATTCCAGGGTTCGAAGAGCAGCTTGTAGGACTTGGTAAAGGCGAAGAGAAAGATGTTAACGTTTCTTTCCCTGAGAACTACCACTCCGAAGATCTGAAAGGCAAAGCGGCTGTGTTTAAAGTGAAAATTCACGATATCAAACGCAAAAACTTGCCGGAACTTGATGATGAGTTCGCTAAAGATGTGAGCGAGTTCGACACGCTTGTTGAGTACAAAGAAGAATTGAAAAACCGTCTTCAAGAGCGCAAAACAAAAGATTCAGAAGCTGCTCTGGAAACAGCTGTTGTTGATAAGGCTGCGGCTAACGCTGATCTTGAAATTCCAGCATCCATGGTAGAAGCAGAACTTGATGTAATGGTGAAAGAATTCGAAAGACGTCTTCGCTCCCAAGGCATGACGCTTGAGATTTACTTCCAGTTCTCCGGTCAAAACGAGAGCGTGCTGAAAGATCAAATGAGAGAAGATGCTGAAAAGCGTGTTCGTAACAACCTTGTTCTTGAAGCCATTGCAGCTGCAGAAAACATCACAGTTTCCGACGAAGAAGTTGACGCGGAACTTGAGAAATATGCACCATCCTACCAAAAATCAACGGCAGAACTTCGTGAGCTGTTTGCTTCTAACGGCAGCCTAGAAGGTCTGAGCAATGATCTTGTGATTAGAAAAACGGTTGACTTCTTGCTTGAAAATAGCAAGCATGTTTCCGCAGCAGTATAAATAAGGTAAGTAAAGGCACGTACGTAAGCAACGTGCCTTTCTTTTACCCTATTTTAGCCCCAAACTGCCTACAAACATAAGAAATTCATTGAATACATAGCAGTCTTCTGAAAAAATGACTTTGCTGCTCAAACATGTTAAACTGTTACTGAATCCCAATTTGGAAAACATGGCTTTGGCCACAAAAGGAGTTGGTACAATGAGTCTTATTCCTATGGTTGTTGAACAAGAGGCACGTGGGGAACGTTCTTACGACATCTACTCGCGTCTACTTAAGGACCGCATTATTTTCATTGGGACTGCCATTGATGATGATGTGGCTAATTTGGTCATTGCCCAGCTGCTTTTTTTATCTGCTCAGGATCCCGAAAAGGATATCCACTTATATATCAACTCACCAGGTGGATCTGTAACAGCTGGAATGGGTATCTTCGATACCATGCAATTTATTAAACCGGATGTATCTACGATTTGTGTAGGTATGGCCGCTAGTATGGGTTCCTTGCTGTTAACAGCAGGCGCCAAAGGCAAGCGATACGCGCTGCCGAATGCTGAAGTTATGATACACCAACCGCTCGGCGGTGTAAGAGGTCAAGCGACCGATATTAAGATTCACGCGGATTGGATTATCAAAACGAAACAAAAACTCAACCAGATTTATGTGGATCGTACGGGACAGCCGCTTGAAAAGATCGAAAGAGACACCGACCGGGATAACTTTATGAGCGCTGAAGAAGCGAAAGCATACGGGTTAATCGACGAGGTTATCACTCGAAACGACTTGAAATAAAGGAGTGATCCCATGTTTAAATTTAACGATGAAAAAGGCCAACTCAAATGTTCCTTTTGTGGAAAATCCCAAGACCAAGTTCGCAAGCTTGTTGCAGGTCCGGGAGTTTACATTTGTGATGAATGTATAGAGCTTTGCACGGAGATTGTGGAAGAAGAACTAGGTCACGAGGAAGAACTGGATCTGAAGGATGTTCCGAAACCGAAGGAAATCCGCAACATTTTGGACCAGTACGTCATCGGCCAGGAACAAGCGAAGAAATCACTTGCGGTAGCGGTTTATAATCACTACAAACGTATCAATTCACAAAACAAACTGGAAGATGTTGAGCTTCAAAAAAGTAACATCGTTCTTCTAGGACCAACAGGAAGCGGTAAAACACTTCTTGCTCAAACGCTTGCCAAAATCTTGAATGTTCCTTTCGCTATCGCGGATGCAACTTCATTGACGGAAGCGGGTTATGTAGGGGAAGATGTTGAGAACATTTTGCTCAAACTGATTCAAGCTGCAGATTACGATGTGGAGAAAGCAGAACGCGGCATTATCTACATCGACGAGATTGATAAAGTAGCACGCAAATCCGAGAACCCGTCTATTACAAGAGACGTTTCTGGTGAAGGCGTTCAACAAGCTTTGCTCAAAATTCTCGAGGGTACGGTTGCATCGGTTCCTCCTCAAGGCGGACGCAAGCACCCGCATCAAGAGTTTATTCAAATCGACACAACCAACATTCTGTTTATTTGCGGCGGAGCTTTCGATGGCCTAGAGCAAATTATCAAACGCAGAATCGGTAAAAAAGTGATCGGCTTCAGCACAGACGGAGCTAAAGTAGATTTGAAACCAGGCGAGTATCTGTCCATGGTACTTCCAGAAGACCTGCTCAGATTCGGATTGATTCCGGAATTCGTAGGCCGTCTGCCGGTTATCTCTACCCTAGAGCCGCTGGATGAAGCAGCACTGGTTCGTATTCTTTCCGAGCCGAAAAATGCGCTCGTGAAGCAATACCAGAAGATGCTCGAAATGGATAACGTTTCACTCGAATTCGACGCAGAGGCGCTTGACGCCATTGCGAAAGAAGCGATTAAACGGAATACCGGAGCGCGCGGTCTGAGAGCCATCATCGAAAGCATTATGCTTGACGTGATGTTTGAAGTCCCTTCAAGAACCGATGTCTCTTCTTGTGTGGTCTCTAAGGAGACTGTTCAGAACAAGCTTACGCCTGTGCTGACAACGAAAGACGGTTCACAAGCGTCAGGCAAGAAAAAAGAAGAAAGTGCGTAACCCATAATTTCATTAACGAACACACAGCCTCCAATCCGGTTTCCTTATGCAGGAAATTGGAGCGGAGGATGTTTGGTGTCATGGGGAGAGAAACCATAATGTTCCATAGAAAAGATACGCGGCCCGTGCGAGTAGGCGATTTGACCATCGGCGGCAGCAATGAAGTCATCATGCAAAGCATGTGTACGACGAAAACAGCGGATGTAAAAGCCACTGTTGCTGAAATTCTTCGTCTGGAAGAAGCAGGCTGCCAATTGGTTCGCGTAACCGTGAACAATAAGGAAGCCGCTGAAGCGATTAAAGAAATTAAGAAACAGATCCATATTCCGCTAGTTTCCGATATCCATTTCGACCATCGTCTAGCGCTTGCTGCGATTGAGAACGGGATCGATAAAGTGCGGATTAACCCGGGCAATATCGGTCGCCGCGAGAAGGTTGAGGCCGTGGTTAAGGCTTGTAAAGAGCGCGGGATTCCAATCCGAATCGGTGTAAATGCAGGTTCGCTGGAGAACCATCTTCTGGAGAAGTATGGTTATCCAACGCCGGAAGCTATGGTGGAAAGTGCCTTATTTCATATCAACATTCTAGAAGAATTAGATTTTCATGATATTATCGTCTCCCTCAAAGCTTCGGATGTACCGATGGCGATTGCCGCTTATTCACTAGCTGCGAAAGCTTTTAACTACCCTCTCCATCTTGGTATTACGGAAGCGGGAACGCTCTTTACGGGCGCAGTGAAAAGCGCCGCGGGTATTGGAACGCTTCTCAACATGGGCATCGGGAACACGCTGCGTATTTCGCTTAGCGCGGATCCGGTTGAAGAGATTAAGGTGGCGCGTGAGCTTCTCAAAACGTTCGGGTTAATTACGAACGCAGCAACGCTGGTATCCTGCCCGACTTGCGGACGTCTTGACATTGACTTGTTCTCGATTGCTAACGAGGTGGAGGACTATATTGCCAAGATTAAGGTGCCAATTAAAGTATCCGTCTTAGGCTGTGCCGTAAACGGTCCTGGAGAGGCTCGTGAGGCGGACATCGGGATTGCAGGCGCTCGTGGTGAAGGCATGCTGTTCCGCTATGGAGAAATGATCCGTAAGGTGCCGGAAGCCGAACTGCTCGATGAGTTGAAGAAAGAAATTGATATCATCGTCAAAGCCTATGAAGAAACAGGCGTCATTCCTGGTCGTAAGCACTAATTTTTATTTAACATAAGTAAAGCCGTTAAGAACCCTTGCTAGGGGATCTTAACGGCTTTTTGTTATTCAGCGCACGCATATTTGGGGCTCAAGAGAAGCATAATGAGAGAACTGGAAAGCTTGCTCAATTCGCGTAAGTTTTACTATGGATGAAGGAGAATGACCATGATTTTGTTAAAAAAGAACGCTGCAACACGTCGAATTTCCTTGGCAGTTACGATGGGGATTTCGCTGTTCCTGCTGCCCGTACATTCCGGCGCTGCTGATAGCCTGAACCCAAATCAGCCTGTTGCTGAATCAAAGACGAAAAAGGTGGCCATTGTCATTGATGACTTTGGCAACAATATGGAAGGCACAACCGAAATGTTGAATTTGCCCATCCCTTTTACAGTAGCTGTGATGCCTTTTCTGCCCTCTACCAAGCAAGACGCTCAATTAGCACATGACAAAGGCCATGAGGTCATCCTGCACCTGCCTATGGAGCCGGTGCGAGGTAAGAAGAGTTGGCTTGGTCCGGGAGCCATTACAACGGACTTATCCAACGATGAGATTCATAAGCGGATCGTAGCGGCAATAGAGGATGTCCCTTATGCGATAGGGATCAATAATCATATGGGCTCTAAAGCGACAGCCGATGAAAGAGTCATGAATATTCTTGTTGATATCTGCAAAGAGAAAAATCTCATTTTACTGGACAGCCGCACGACACCGCATAGCTTGATAGGGAAATTGGCGGGCCAGAAGGGCGTTCCATTTTCGGAAAATCAGCTGTTTTTTGACGACCTCTATACCTACAGCCACATTAGCAAGCAGATGGTAAAGTTCAAGAAATTTGTGAAAGACAGAGAGCTGGTTATTGCAATTGGGCATGTAGGCCCTCCAGGCAAGAAAACAGCTCAAGTCATCAAAGAGGCTATTCCAACTATTCAAAAGGAAGCAACCTTCGTTCCTCTTTCGCAAACGGTGAATCTTAACGCGAGATAGTAGAATTATTAACCATCCCAAAGTATTCATCTACAGCCCGGGCAACGGCATCTGAGAGTTTGGCTTGATGGTGAGAGCTGCTCAGCAACTTACGGTCGGATTTATTCGAAATAAAGCCGAACTCCACGATCACAGCCGGATATTTGGTATTTCGGAGCACATAATATTTTTTTCCGAGAATAGGCAATTCCTTTGAGCCGTACACACGATTAAGTGAGTTTTGCAGCAGATTGGCAAACAGGATACTTTCGGATCGATTTTGGTGAAAAACAAGAGGCCCTCGTCGATCTGGTTTACCCGACCAGTTAATATGCATGCTGAGCATCATTTTAGGCTTAATCGTGTTGGCTATTCCGGATCGTTGTGCTAAATCTTTGCGGTGTCTTCCTCCAAAGGACCATTTATTATCTTGGCTCAAGGCATAATCATCGGTTCGGTTGATAATGACACGGTAGCCTTTTTTCTGAAGTAGTTTGTACGTCTTTTTAGAGATTGCTAAATTCATATCTTTTTCTTGGTATTTGCCGTATCTAGCTCCGGAATCAACGCCGCCATGGCCTACATCAATAATGATATCGGCATAAGGGAGCAGAGGATTTCCTGCAAAAGCATAAGCATCAGAGCCTGCTGCTGCGAGGAGGAAAAGAAAAAGTAGGACGATCGTCAATAAGCGCTTCAAAATGCCACATCCTTTTGCATGAAAGGTCATCTCTTATCCTTCTTCATAAAGGGAGCTTACATACGTCATTCAAAAGTTTGCATGGATTGGATTAACCTTCTTTTACACGGGAATAATGGAAGTTATCGCTAAGGTTTACGAACGTTTTGCTAAAGCAAAAGCAAAGGCGAACTTATGGATGCTATTTTGCATTAGGCAAAACTCTAAGGAGGTAAAACAAATGAGTCTAAGTATTATTTTAATGGTAATTCAAGTGTTTTTTGCGGTTGTTATCGGGCTGTATTTCTGGAATTTACTGCGTAACCAACAGACGAATCGTACTGCTGTCGATAGAGAATCCAGAAAAGAATTGGAGAAGCTCAGAAAGCTTAGATCCATTTCACTGACAAAGCCGTTATCGGAGAAAACGAGACCTTCCTCCATGCAGGATATTGTTGGCCAAGTGGAAGGCTTGAAGGCTTTGAAAGCTGCTCTGTGCGGTGCTAACCCACAGCATGTTCTCATTTATGGCCCTCCGGGTGTTGGTAAAACCGCTGCTGCCCGCGTCGTTTTGGAGGAAGCGAAGAAAAATCAAGAATCTCCATTCCGCGCGGATTCTAAGTTCACGGAGATTGATGCGACAACAGCTCGCTTCGATGAGAGAGGGATCGCCGATCCCTTAATCGGTTCTGTTCACGATCCCATTTATCAAGGTGCAGGTGCAATGGGCGTTGCGGGAATTCCGCAGCCAAAGCCAGGCGCTGTGACCAAGGCGCATGGGGGCATTCTGTTCATCGATGAAATCGGTGAATTGCACCCAACGCAAATGAACAAATTATTAAAGGTGCTGGAAGACCGTAAAGTATTTCTTGAGAGCGCGTATTACAGCTCGGAAGATACGAATATTCCAGGTTATATCCATGATATATTTCAAAATGGCCTTCCTGCGGATTTCCGTTTAGTGGGGGCTACGACCCGTACGCCAAGCGAAATTCCACCGGCTATTCGGTCACGGTGTCTGGAAATTTTTTTCCGCCCTCTTTTACCGGAAGAAGTCGGAGAGATTGCACGCAAAGCTTTGGATAAGATCGGCTTTAAGAAATGTGAAGCTGCCGTCGGGGTTGTCATGAAGTATGCAACGAACGGTAGGGAAGCTGTGAACGTTATTCAACTTGCAGCCGGTATTGCTTTGTCGGATAAAAGAGATGAAATTACGGCTTCCGACATAGAATGGGTTGTAAATTCATCACAAATTCCTCCCAGACCTGAACGCAAAATACCTGCTCAACCGCAAGTTGGATTTGTTAACGGGTTAGCTGTTTATGGTCCTAATTTAGGTACCTTGCTTGAGATTGAAGTATCAGCTATTCCGATCGCTGTCGCAGGTACAGGGAAATTCAACATCACAGGTGTGGTGGATGAAGAAGAAATGGGAGGAGGATCAAGGACGATTCGCCGAAAAAGCATGGCTCGCGGCTCAGTAGAAAACGTGCTGACAGTCCTTCGCAAACTCGGATTTAACACCTCCGATTATGATCTGCATATTAATTTTCCCGGTGGTGTGCCGATTGACGGGCCTTCTGCCGGTATTTCAATGGCAACAGCTATCGCATCTGCGATACACAGGATTCCAGTCGATAACAAACTGGCCATGACGGGTGAAATGAGCATACATGGGAAAGTCAAACCGGTAGGCGGCGTAGTCGCGAAAGTGGAGGCAGCATTCCAAGCTGGAGCAACCAAAGTCATCATCCCGAAGGAAAATTGGCAGGAGATGTTTGCCGATTTGCCAGGCGTAGAGGTCATTGCTGCGGAATCCATTGAGGAAGTTTTGAGTGCTGCGCTGGGAATTGAGCTTCATGACAATGTCATTCCTATGCCTGTTGCCGCAGAAAGAACAATTGCTTCATCGACTTTGCCGATTCTGCATGCGAATTCACAGCATACGATTGATTCCTAAATTCAGCTGCGATTACCTTACATGCCGCGTTAGGTACTAATTGGTGTTTTCTGTGCAGTTTTGATAAAATGTAAAGGGCAACGGATGAATACAATAATGAGAGACTTTGAGCAGGGCTCAGAGCTCCCTATATATGGAGGTGCAGAGGATGGGACCCGGAAAAATCAAGGTGCGCAGATTGCCGCTATTGCCTCTAAGGGGACTGCTGGTTTATCCGAGCATGGTTCTACATCTGGATGTAGGGCGGGAAAAGTCGGTTAAAGCATTAGAGCGGGCAATGGTGGATGACAGCATGATACTCCTCTGCTCTCAATCTGAGATCAACATTGAAGAGCCTTCCAAAGAAGATATTTATCGCATCGGGACAATTGCTAAGGTGCGGCAAATGCTGAAACTGCCGAATGGAACGATTCGTGTCTTAGTAGAAGGCGTGTTGCGTGCTGAGATTGTAGAGTACCTCGTGAATGATGAATACTACGAAGTGACAGCCAGAGAGCTGCCTGAGCAAGAAATAACGGATCCAGAGATTGATGCGCTGATGCGTACCGTCCTGAATCAATTCGAGCATTATATCAATTTATCCAAAAAGGTGACGCCAGAGACGCTCGCAGCTGTATCTGATATCGATGAGCCAGGCCGTTTAGCTGATGTCATCTGCAGTCATTTGTCGCTCAAAATCAAGGATAAGCAAGACATTCTGGAGACCGTGGATGTGCGCGAGCGGCTTGAGAAAATGCTGAATATTCTCAATAATGAGCGAGAAGTGCTTGAACTGGAGCGCAAAATCAGTCAACGCGTCAAAAAGCAAATGGAAAAAACGCAGAAGGAATATTACCTTCGCGAGCAGATGAAAGCGATCCAGAAGGAACTTGGCGATAAGGAAGGCCGCGCAGGCGAAGTTGATGAGCTGCGGAGCCAATTGGCGGAAGCTGAGCTGCCTGACAAGGTGCGCGAGAAGGTTGAGAAAGAAATCGACCGTCTGGAGAAAATGCCGGCAACCTCTGCAGAGGGTGGCGTCATTCGCAACTACATTGATTGGCTGCTCGGACTGCCTTGGTCCAAATCGACTGTAGATGATCTTGATTTGAGCACCGCCGAAGACATTCTCAATGAGGATCATTTCGGACTTGAGAAACCGAAAGAACGCGTGCTGGAGTACTTAGCTGTGCAGAAGCTAGTCAAGAAGCTGAAAGGTCCTATTCTTTGTCTGGTCGGTCCGCCAGGGGTCGGTAAAACGTCCATCGCCCGCTCTATCGCAAGATCAATGGGCAGACAGTTTATACGCATCTCGCTCGGCGGTGTCAGGGATGAAGCTGAGATCCGCGGCCATCGCCGCACGTATGTTGGAGCTATGCCCGGCAGGATCATTCAAGGGATGAAAAATGCCGGAGCCAATAATCCCGTTTTCTTATTAGACGAAATCGATAAAATGGCCATGGATTTCCGCGGTGATCCTGCATCGGCGCTGCTGGAAGTCCTGGATCCCGAGCAAAACAGCACTTTTAGTGATCATTTTATTGAAGTTCCGTTCGACTTGTCCAACGTCATGTTCGTCACAACCGCTAATGCCGTTCACAATATTCCGCGTCCTTTATTAGATCGGATGGAGGTTCTGTACATCCCAGGCTATACGGAAATTGAGAAAATGCAGATAGCCAAGAAATATTTGCTGCCGAAGCAAAAGCGAGATCATGGATTAGAGGAAGATCAACTTGTCGTTGATGACGCAGCGTTGATGAAAATCGTCCGTGATTACACACGAGAGGCCGGCGTTCGTAATTTAGAGCAGCAAGTTGCCGGGATGAACCGTAAGGCAGCCAAGAAAATCGTGTCCGACCCATCCACACCGGTGCATGTAACGGAAGAGAACCTGAAGGACTACTTGGGTCCTGTTAAGTTCCGGTACAATGTAGCGGAAGAGAAGGATCAGATCGGAGCGGTCACAGGGCTTGCATGGACGGAAGTCGGTGGAGATACGCTGGTCATTGAAGTGACCGTGATGCAGGGTACAGGCAAGCTGACGCTGACAGGTAAGCTCGGAGATGTCATGAAGGAGTCCGCACAAGCGGCGTTCAGCTATACGCGAACACGCGCTGATGTGCTTGGGATTGCTCCTGACTTCCACGAGAAGAATGACATCCATATCCACATCCCGGAGGGTGCGATACCCAAAGATGGCCCTTCCGCGGGGATAACGATGGCAACCGCCTTGATCTCGGCTTTGACGAATATCCCGGTTTCCCGCTCAGTGGCGATGACAGGCGAAATTACACTTCGCGGCCGCGTACTGCCAATCGGAGGACTGAAAGAAAAGGCACTTGCTGCGCATCGTGCTGGTATTCGTACCATTCTGCTGCCTCAGGATAATGAGAAAGATATCGTCGAAATTCCAGAAAGTGTCCGCGATGAGATGACCTTTATACCGGTCAGCCATATGGATCAAGTGCTCGAACATGCACTTGTGAAGAATAGACCGCCAGCTCACGTCGGATAACCATAGAAAGTAGTTGAACATTCTTGAAAGTCAATCAAGCTGAGTTTGTTATCAGTGCGGTTGGACCTAGCCAATATCCAGAGGATGCCTTGCCGGAGATTGCTCTGGCAGGGCGTTCTAATGTCGGGAAATCCTCGCTCATTAACTGCTTGATCTCCCGCAAGAACTTGGCCAGGACCAGCTCCCAACCGGGCAAAACCCAAACACTGAACTATTATAAAGTGAATCAGGACTTATATTTTGTTGATCTTCCGGGTTACGGCTACGCGAAAGTATCCAAAACAAAAAGAGAGCAATGGGGAAAGTTCATTGAGAATTATTTATTGAACCGTGAAACGTTGCGACTTGTTATGCAGTTGGTAGATTTAAGACATCCGCCGTCCAAGGATGATCAAGCGATGTATGAATGGTTAAGACATAACGATGTGCCTGTTCTCGTGGTTGCAACGAAGGCAGATAAGATTCCCAAAAGCCAATGGGCCAAACATCTCAAAATCGTGAGAGAAACATTGGGAATGGATAAAGGCGTTCAGCCGCTGATGTTCTCTTCAGAGCTCACGCTCGGGAAGGACGAGCTGTGGGGGATCCTGGAGCAAGCTATTGCTTATGGAGAGCCGGAAGCAGAAGCAGCTGAAGCCTCGGCTGGAACGATTGAAACAAACGAAGAAGCAAGCCAGCGAGAACCGTCCTGATTCTAAGGGCGGTTTTTGCGTATAGTTGAGCAAGATGCCAAAAGAGAGAGGAAATCAAGAAGAAGTACACAGGAAAGTGAGGTTTTCTAGGGAAAATTTACTGGCATTCCGTATTTCCTTGGTTTTTTCAGAATATTTGGCGGATTATCATGAAATGCACGCAGGAATATTAATGCCGCTTGTAGTATAATAATAAACAAGGTAATTGTTCATTGCTTGAAAACAAAGAATCGAGGGATTTTTATGGCACAAAGGTTAGCGACTGAATATGTCAAGACCTGCCTCCAGTTAACAGAAGCCGAGATGTTCAGGTTTTTTCAAATGTTCGTGGACCATCAAGTGACTTTGCAAGTGAAGGTTTTGGAAAATGGCAATCAAGAGGTTGTTTTTCAAGATGGTGCAGGTCAAGAAATCGTCCTTTCATTTGAGAAGAAATCGGGCCTATATGAATGTACAGGATCCTGCAGATTAAGTAATACTTTACTGGCTAATTTAATGCGAAAAGCTGTATCAGAGTTTAAAGGAAGCGCAACGGTAAACCGAATTTATTCCAGTTATACCATGGTATACTACTATGAACGCGGCACGGTTGTGAAGATTGAAGAAGTTAAAGGGCAGTTGATAACGGTCATTTATGAGTTCCGAGATACCATTGGCCTCATGCAGGAAATGTTCCAAAAGAGAGAAGTCGAACAAGAGATCGAAATGATCTACGACCAAATTAACCATCTTCTCGACTTGCGCAATATGGTGCAGGATCAAGGAGAACATCAGCAGATCGACACTCGCCTCAATGAGCTCACACATCGTTTGTTTATTTTGGAGGCTTAACAACCACATATACATGCAAATGGAAGACCCGATTAAGGGTCTTTTTTGTGTCCAAATTACGACTTTTTGAGTCGAATGAACAAGTTAAACGCCTTCTACATAGATTAGTTATTGCGTGTTCAGATGAGAAGGGCTTTGGCAAAAAAAACTATTGCATTTCTCGTCGATAGATGTTATTTTTATTCTCGTTGAAACAATATAGGAACCAGGATTCACTCAGGACATTGAATGTTGCGAGAGATAATACCCTCGGGAAGTGAATGACGTAGGTCCTAGCGGATGAAATTTTTACACACATTTTATTCCTAGGAAGGGGGAACCGAAAGATGGAAACTGAATACTCAACTTTCGGAAGACACGTTGCTGTAGATACTTGGGGGGTAGATTTCGAACTTCTGAACAATGCAGAATGGTTGCAGGCTCAGATGGTAGAAGCTGCCGAGGTATGCGGAGCAACCGTACTATCTGTACAATCCAAGCAATTTGAACCACAAGGAGCAACTGTACTTGTTATGTTGTCCGAGAGTCATCTCTCCATTCACACTTATCCTGAGAGAGGTTTTGCCGCGCTTGACTGTTATACTTGCGGTGAGACAGTGGACCCTCAATTAGCAATTGATTTTATGGTATCCGTATTGAAACCAGAAACATTCCATGCGAAGAAATTAGTTCGCGGAATGGGTGAATTGCAAGTAGAAACTCCTGAAATTAAGCTAGCAGAGCTTGTGAAATAGGGTTCTGCACATAACAATAACGATGACCACGGAGAAATCCGTGGTTATTTGTTTGTCCTTCTTCCCATACAATGTTATTGCGGCACATGCGACATACGTGGCACATGTCCAAAAAGGGAAGCGGGGAGTTAACACAGTGAGACGAAAATTAACGAGAAAAGCAATCCTGTACAGTATTGTTCTGTTTCTCATCATTTGGCCCATCTATCAACTGTCTCAAATGCTTGGCCATCATAAAGAAGAGCATGACGCATCCCATCTGCTGTATCAAGTTTCGTTATTTCAGATGGAACTGTTAATGAGCTACCTGGAGGAAGCCGCGCAAAGCAAAACGACAGATGAGCTGGCGGCCAGCCAGCAGGCTTTATACTCTGCGGGCTACACGCATGAACGGCTTGTACTGGCGGCAGGGGGATCGGACTACCTCACTCCCATGTCCAGTATGATGCAGCTATCGCAGTACTTGCAGCGTCTGCAGATCGGCGGTGAACGGGCACTAAAGCCTGATGAACTGCAAACGCTCAAAGAAGCGGGGCTGCAATATAAAAGCATGTATGAGGTTTATGAGAAAATCATGGCCTCCAATGGGGATATTGTCTCTTCCCAAAATACGAAACTGGCGGAGCTCGATAGCAATTTAACGGCTTTTCTCCGCAAAAAGCTGCTTCAATAAATGGGCTTCTTGCCAATTCAGGTATAGGCGAGCCGAATGCTGTTAAAACTAACGAGCATAGCGAAGCATTCATAATTTATTCAAAAATTTTGTCGGATTGAATAGTTTGCTGTGCTATAATGTTCATAGAAAATGAAAGAAGGGCAGGTGGTACATTTGCATATCGTAACAGTTGGTCTTAATTACCGAACAGCTCCTGTTGAAATTCGCGAGAAGTTTGCTTTTTCCGAACAAGATTTGCCGATCGCATTGGCGGAATTGAAAGAAACAAAAAGCATCCTAGAGTGTGTAATTGTCGCCACCTGCAATCGCACGGAAATTTACGCCGTTGTGGATCGACCACAGATGTGCAATCATTATTTAACACATTTTATTGAGCGGTGGTTCCAAGTTCCCAAGGCTCAGTTTCAGAAACATTTATATATGCATGAAAATGAGAAGGCGATTGAGCATTTATTCCGCGTAACCAGCGGTTTAGATTCTATGGTGATAGGGGAAACCCAAATTCTAGGACAGGTCAAAGAAGCTTTTTTATC
The DNA here is from genome assembly GCF_032461945.1 of Paenibacillus violae. Taxonomy (NCBI): domain Bacteria; kingdom Bacillati; phylum Bacillota; class Bacilli; order Caryophanales; family Paenibacillaceae; genus Paenibacillus; species Paenibacillus violae. Next base: position 245,542 of record NZ_JAWCUD010000007.1, on the reverse strand, counting down.
GTCCCAAAAAATGAAAGCGACGGGTTCTTATTTCAACACGTTGTTTAAGCAATCCGTTACACTAGCCAAAAAGGCGCATTCCGAAACGGGCATTAGCAATAATCCGGTTTCTGTTTCTTATGCCGCTGTGGAGCTCGGTAAGCGAATTTTTGGTACATATAACAATAAAACCGTTATGATTATAGGTGCCGGGAAGATGAGCGAGCTCACGGTTAAGCATTTGTATGCGAACGGGGCTAACAAAGTTATCGTCGTTAACCGTACGTTTGAACGTGCAGCCGAGTTAGCGGAGAAATTCAACGGTATTCCGTGCACCATGGACAAAATGGCATCGTATTTGCCTGAGGTGGATATTATTATCTCCTCGACAGGTGCTCCGGGTTATGTTTTATCCAAAAACGATATTCAGTCTTATGTCCAAAAGAGAAAATCGCGCCCACTGTTCATGATGGATATTGCCGTGCCTCGTGATTTGGATCCGCAAATTAGCGAATTGCCGAATGTGTTCCTTTATGATATTGATGATCTGGAGCATATCGTTGATAAACATTTGCAGGAGAGAAAGAAAGAAGCCGCCAAGATTGAGACGATGATCGAAACGGAAATCGGTGTGTTTGAACAATGGACAAAGACACTTGGCGTAAGTCCGGTGATTAACGCTCTTCAGGCGAAAGCCAGTCAGATTCACGAAGAGACGATGGAAAGCATGCTGAATAAGCTGCCAGATCTCGATGAACGTGAAATCAAAGTGATCCGCAAATTAACCAAAAGTATCGTGAACCAAGTGCTGCGCGACCCTATCCTGCGAATTAAGGAAATGGCGGGAGAACGCCATGGGGAAGAAGCGCTCGACCTCTTCACGAAATTATTTGCACTGGAAGAGACATTAGAACAACAAGAGCAAGCCAATCAATTAGCACAAGAGCTGGAAGCCGGGCAGAAAGCGCAGGAAGCGAAACAGCTTCTGGAAGAGAAGCTGTCCGTACGCGGCTTACATACCGCGGATATTCTGGCAAAATCTTGAGAATAAAGGCGCTAATCGCCTGGGAGAGGTGCCATGGTAACTCGTAGCTGGTTGTTTGATGCGATGATTTATATGTATGCCCTGAGCCTATTGTTTTACTTTTCGGATTTCGCAAATGCGAACCGAAGCGCAAAACGGATGGGGACGGGGCTCCTTTTATTTGTATGGGTCCTGCAAACCGTGTATTTAGCTATTAATTTATACAGCCATTTGACAGAATGGGCATTTGCCGGAACTGACGTCCTGTTTATGTTTTCATGGTTGATTGTAACCATATCTTTGTTGGTCAACCGATTTTTCCGAATCGAATTGTTCGTGTTTTTTGTGAACGTTTTTGGTTTCGCCATACTCGCCTTAAACATATTTGGAAACCCGAATGTCATGCCGATCAAAGCGGGTTGGGACGTCAACGATGAGCTCTTATTTATACATATTTCCCTGGCGATTGGCAGTTACGTGGCATTTTCCATTGCAGCGATCTTCTCTTGCATGTATGTGTTTTTACACAATATGTTAAAGGCTAAAAAGTTTTCTCAAACCGTGATGCGATTGCCTTCGCTTGAGAAAATTGAGCATTATACGTATTTTTCCGTCATTATCGGGGCTCCTTTGCTTCTGATGGCGTTAAGTCTTGGCGTGGTTTGGGTTGTCCTGGAGGGGAATCACAATTTGCTTTATGATCCGAAGGTGATTAATTCATTTTTCGTGCTGGCGGCCTATGCGTTCTATTTATTTCAACAGAAGTCGATGCGGATTTCCGGCTACAAATTAGCGGCTTGGAACCTGGCAGCTTTTTTCATTGTCGTAATTAACTTTGTTGTTTCCAACTTGGTTTCCGGTTTTCACGACTGGATATGGAGTTAATGAACATGAAGTACCCGTATCCGATTATGGTGAATCTGGCAGGAAGGCAATGTTTGGTGGTCGGCGGTGGACCCGTTGCTGAACGTAAGGTTTTCTCCTTGCTCGAAGCAGGGGCACGCGTGACGCTTATCAGCATGGAATTCACGGAGGGATTAGTCGAACTGGCGAATCATTCGGAAGTAGTCCTGCACAGGCAGACGTTTCATCCGTCTATGATGACCAGTGGCGAATTAATGCCTTTTACGCTGGTAGTTGCGGCAACCAATAGCGCTGAAGTTAACTCACAGGTCTATGAAATTGCAACCGCGCAGGGGAAGTTGGTCAACGTAGTTGATCAGCCGGAGCTTAGCTCGTATATACAACCTTCGGTTGTGCGAAGAGGGAAGCTGGTGATTGCCGTTTCCACCGGGGGAGCAAGTCCTTCAGCAGCACGTAAAATCGCTCGGGAACTGGATAACAATTACGGTGAGGAATACGCCATTTATCTTGATTTTCTCAGCGAGGTCCGGCTTCTCGTTCAAAGTAAAATAGCGGACAAACAAGCTAGACAGCGAATGTTCAAAGAAATGCTGGACTGGGACGTGCTGGGCAAAATTCGCGACGGTACGTTCGACAGTTGGAAGGACAAGCTTTACTTGGCGATAGAGAGAGGACCTTGGCCGAATGGATTAGCGGGTCAAGTGGATACAGACCGGCCTTCATGGTCAGCGATTACAGATTTCGGACAGCGAGTTTAGGAGGCGGGTAGAGATGAGAACCATTATTGTAGGTACTAGACAAAGCGCACTAGCGTTAACGCAAACGGGACAGGCGGTAGAGCTCTTGAAGCAACTTGCTGCGGAGCACGGGATTGAGTGTCAATTTGAAATTAAGAAAATTGTCACGAAAGGCGACCGCATTTTGGACGTAACCCTATCCAAAGTAGGCGGCAAAGGGCTGTTCGTCAAGGAGATCGAACAGGCGCTTACGGACGGCGAGATCGACATAGCTGTCCATAGCATGAAAGATATGCCCTTCGAGCTTCCTGAAGGGCTTGTGGTTGGAGCGATACCGAAGCGTGAGGATCCGCGCGATGCGCTTATCACACGCGGATATGGCTCCCTGCAGGAGCTGCCGCAGGGCGCGCTTGTAGGGACCAGCTCGCTGCGCCGTGCCAGCCAGCTGCAGCATCTCCGCCCGGACCTCCGCATCGAGTCGGTCCGCGGTAACATTGATTCGAGGCTGCGCAAGCTCGATGAAGAGAACTTCGATGCGATTATGTTGGCCGCAGCCGGTTTGCACCGGATCGGCTGGCAGGATCGCATCAGCGCGTACTTGCCGCCCGAAGAGTGCCTCCCTGCCGTAGGGCAGGGGGCGCTCTGCATCGAGTGCCGGGGCGGCGATGCTTTCGTGCTGGACCTGCTGGGCAAGTTCCAGCATGAGCCTACTGCGCTCGCGGTGCGGGCAGAGCGGGCATTCCTTGGCAGACTCAACGGAGGCTGCCAGGTGCCGCTCGGCGCTTACGCGAGCGTAAGCGAAGAAGGCAGCGGGCTAGAGGCGCCGCTGCTTACGCTGACAGGCATGGTCGGAACGCCGGATGGCGCGACCATGCTGAAGGAAACGGCTTCCGGGCGTGATCCGGAAGCGCTTGGCGAACTTATTGCAGGCAAGCTGATCGAACAAGGCGCTGAACGTATCCTAGCTGAGGTAAGGGAGTGAGCCACTTGAACAAGGGAAGAGTTTATCTCGTTGGCGCGGGTCCTGGCGACCCGAAGCTGATCTCGGTTCGTGGTTTGGAAGCCATTCAGAAAGCAGATGTCATTGTCTATGACCGTTTGGCGAATCCCCGTTTACTCAAGCATCGCAGACCGGATGCTGAGCTGATCTTTGTCGGCAAGCTTCCGGACAAACATATTTTAAAGCAAGAAGAAATCAATCATTTACTCGTAGATTTGGCTTTGCAAGGCAAAGTCGTTACGCGTCTAAAGGGCGGCGATCCCAGCGTTTTCGGACGTGTAGGGGAGGAAGCGGAGCTGCTTGCGGAGCACGATGTGACTTACGACATCATTCCGGGCATAACGTCTTCAATAGCCGTTCCGGCTTATGCGGGCATTCCAGTAACACATCGCAATTTCACGTCGTCCTTTGCGATTATTACGGGTCACGAGTATCCCAATAAAACGTACTCCGGCTTGGACTGGGAGCATCTGGCGAAAGCAATCGGTACGATGGTCTTCTTAATGGGTGTTGCGAATATCGAACAAATCAGCCGTGAATTAATACGCTGCGGCAAGCCCCCGGAAACGCCGGTAGCATTGGTCAGATGGGGCACTTGGGCAGACCAGGCAACCATCACAGGAACGCTCTCCGACATTACGGAGAAGGTGAGAGAAGCTGAATTCAAATCGCCGGCTGTCATTATTGTCGGTGAGGTTGTGAAGCTGCGCGAGAAGCTGGCTTGGGTCGAGAAGAAGCCGTTGTTTGGCCGTCGGATTTTGGTGACACGTGCCAGAAGCCAGGCAAGCGAGCTGGTTGATCTGATCGATGACTTCGGCGGGGAAGCTGTCGAGTTCCCGGTGATCAAGCTGCAGCCGCCAAGTCGACCTGAAGCCCAGCAAGCATTGGATGAGGCTTTAGATGACCTGCATACCTACGATTGGATTTTATTAACCAGTGTGAACGGAGTGGAGTTTTTCTTCAACCGGCTGCGCGAGCGGAGGATCGATGTTCGCAGAATGGGTAATGCCCGTATTGCGGCAGTTGGTCCCAAAACGGCTGAGGCGCTTGCTGAGCGAGGCATTATTGCCGATGTACTTCCAAGTAAATATCAGGGTGAAGGCATGCTGGAGGCCATTCAGGCTGATCTGATAGCGGGTCAGAAGGTCCTGTTACCTACAGCTGATTTGGCACGAGAATATTTACCCGTTAAGATGCGCGAGCTTGGTTTGCAAGTCACGGAAGTTGATGTGTATGAGAATGTGCTCACAGCGGATGACGGGGATGAAATCATTCATCTGCTGCAAAATCATAGCATTCATATTATTACTTTTACGAGCTCATCCACCGTTACGAATTTGATTGAAGCCTTGAAACAGCTTGGAATTGAAGAGCCTTTATCCCTGCTGCAAGGTGTTGAAATTGCTTGTATCGGACCCAAAACCGCAGAAACGGTACGTCAATATGGACTGCCGATTACGTATATGGCTGAAGAGGCCACTATTGCTTCACTTGTTCAAAGCATGATTCAACCTAAATAAGGCATTAAATAAGGAGGCAGAATCCTCATGAGTTTCCCCATTGTTCGTAATCGCCGCTTACGTGGTAATGCAGCTATTCGTAATTTAGTTCGTGAAAATCAGGTGACCGTTAATGACCTGGTACAGCCTATTTTTGTAACCCATGGCACGAACGTCAAGTCCGAAATTGCTTCTATGCCAGGCGTTTATCATCTGTCGTTAGACATGCTGAAAGCCGAGATTGACGAAATTACATTGCTTGGTATCCAAGCCATTCTCTTGTTCGGAGTTCCCGACTACAAGGACGCAAAAGGCACATCCGCTTACATGGATGAAGGTATCGTGCAGCAAGCAACGCGTTTTATCAAAGAATTGAACCCGAACTTGCTCATTATTGCAGATACTTGTCTGTGTCAGTTTACAGATACAGGGCATTGCGGTGTCATTCATCATCATCCGATTACAGGCGCAGCCGACGTTGCGAATGATGCATCCCTTGAGCTTCTAGTTAAAACGGCGATTTCCCAAGCAAAAGCCGGTGCCGATATTATCGCTCCATCGAATATGATGGACGGCTATGTTCATGCGATTCGTTCCGGTTTGGATGAAGCAGGTTATGAAAATACACCCATCATGGCATACTCGGTGAAGTATGCGTCAGCATATTACGGCCCGTTCCGGGATGCGGCTCACTCCACACCACAATTCGGTGATCGCAAAACGTATCAGATGGATCCTGCCAACGGAAGAGAAGCGCTGCGCGAAGCGGAAAGCGATGTTGTGGAAGGCGCAGACTTCTTAATGGTGAAGCCGGCTCTTGCTTACATGGACGTCATCCGCATGCTCAAAGATAATTTCGACCTGCCGGTCGTGGCTTATAATGTGAGTGCTGAATACTCCATGATTAAGGCCGCTGCCCTGCAAGGATGGGTTAATGAAGAGGCGATCGTGATGGAAACCATGCTGAGCTTCAAGCGCGCCGGTGCGGATATTATCCTGACGTACTTTGCCAAAGATATTGCCCGTTATTTGAAAAACAGCTAATTTTAAAAAGTTGGAACCATCCATCCTAGAAGGCACAGCCAGGCAGTTTCCCGAGGAAATTGAACCGCTGCCACACTAGTTGCGGGTGGTTCTTTTGTCATACATTTGTCGCAAAACGTAAGCTTACGTCGGTTGTGACAGGGGTATAATTAGGGCATAATGAATGAGAATAGATGGAAACCAGAGGAAGGTGCCTCATGAGCTACAACGACAATTTTATTAAAGCGTGCCGGAAAGAACAGGTGGATACGCTGCCGGTATGGTATATGCGTCAAGCCGGTCGTTACGATCCGGATTATCGGAAAATTAAAGAAAAGTACACGCTGCTCGAGATTTGTAAACAACCGGAGCTTGCTGCAGAAGTTACGATGATGCCCATTAAGAAGCTTGGTGTTGATGCGGCAATTTTATATTCAGACATTATGAATCCTGTTGCTTCGCTAGGAATTGATTTTGATATTGTCAAGGATGTTGGTCCAGTTATTCATACACCGGTTCGGACGGCGCAGGATGTTGAACGTTTGCGTCCTATTGATGTGGACAAGGACTTGTCCCATATCATTGAGACGATCCGCATTTTAGACAAAGAGCTTGAAGTTCCGCTTATTTCATTCGCGGGCGCACCATTTACGATTGCCAGCTACTTGATTGAAGGGAAGCCGTCCAAGAGCTATATTCGTACGAAGCAGCTTATGTACTCTGAACCTGCTGTTTGGTTTGCGCTGATGGATAAACTTGGTGACATGGTGATTACTTATTTGAAATCCCATATTGGCGCCGGTGCGAAAGCTGTTCAAGTATTTGATAGCTGGGTAGGGGCGCTGTCTCCTGCAGATTTCCAAGTGTATGTACTGCCTACAATGGAGCGGATTTTCAAGGAGCTGTCTCACTTGAAGGAGCCGAAAATCTATTTCCCGGGCGTAAGCTCAGGCGAATTGCTTCCATATTTGCATAATCTGCAAGCGGATGTCATCGGTTTGGACTGGCGTATTCCGATCCCGGTAGGACGTGAGCGGGTAGGCGAGCGCTTCGCGGTGCAAGGTAACCTGGATCCTTATATCCTGACGGCTCCTATGCATGTCATCGAGCAGCAGGCGAAAGCGATTATGGATGAGGGCATGAAGAAGCCCGGTTATATTTTTAACCTTGGACATGGGTTGTTCCCGGAAGCATCGCTGGAAAAGCTCAAAGATTTGACGGCATTCATTCATGCGTACTCGCATTCCGTGTTAACTCAACAACCAGAAAAGAGTGGTGTTTAGGATGACAAAACGTCGTGTTGGTGTATTAGTCATGTCCTACGGGACACCGGAAAGTCTTGATCAGGTGGAAGCGTATTACACGCATATTAGACGCGGGCATCCGCCTACACCTGAGCAGCTGCACGAATTAACTGCGCGGTATGAAGCGATTGTAGGCGGGTTCTTTCCGCTGCGCGAAAATACGAATAAGCAGGTAAAAGGTCTTGAAGACACATTGCGCGCCGAGCATCCGGAAGTTGAGTTTGTGTGCTATCAAGGCTTGAAGCACGCTCAGCCGTATGTAGAAGACGGTGTGGAGCAAATGGTCAAAGATGGGATCACAGAGGCTGTAGGAGTCGTTCTGGCGCCTCACTACTCGACGATGAGCGTTGGCGGCTATGTAAAGAGGGCGAAGGACAAGGCAGAGGAGCTTGGACTTAAGATGAGCTTCGTGCTGGATTACCATCTTCATGCGAAATTGATTGATGCTCTGAGCTCTCGGGTAGAAAAAGCGCTAACGAAGTTCCCGGATGCGGAGCGGAATGATATCCGTGTTATCTTTACGGCACATAGTTTGCCTGAGAAAATTCTCGAGATGAAAGATCCTTACCCGGATCAATTGCTTGCGACTTCCAAAGCTATCGCTGAACGCGTACAGTTGACCAATTGGCAGTTCGGTTGGCAAAGCGCAGGCCAAACGGCAATGCCATGGCTTGGACCTGACATTTTGGACGTTCTCAAGCAAATTCATAAAGAAGAAGGCGTGAAGAACGTCCTGCTCTGCCCAATCGGATTTGTATCCGATCATTTGGAAGTCCTTTATGACATTGATATTGAAGCGCAAGCTTTGGCTAAGGAGCTGGGCTTGCATTTGGAACGAACGGAATCGCTTAATACGGACCCGTTATATATGCAAACACTAAGCGATGTTGTTTACACCAAATGGCAGGAAGAAAGTAAACAGTCATGAGTACCCCTACACCTCACTACATGATCGTTGGCGGGGGGATTACAGGACTTAGCGCTGCTTTTTATCTAAAGAAACGTTTGGAAGCGGAAGGTAGGCCATTTCGTATTTCTGTGGTGGAAAAATCGGCTGCGTTTGGTGGGAAAATTCACACGCTCGAGAAGGAGGGCTTCGTTATTGAAAAGGGGCCTGACTCCTTTCTTGCCCGGAAGCGGCCTATTATTGATCTGGCGTATGATCTCGGACTTGAGCAGGAGCTTACCGGTACGAATCCGAAGGCCAAAAAGACGTATATTGTACGTCAAGGCAAGCTGCATCGGATGCCTCCGGGTTTAGTGCTTGGGATTCCCACACAAATGACTCCGTTCATGAAAACAGGCCTTATCTCTCCGCTTGGCAAAGTGAGGGCAGCCTTGGATCTGGTCTTACCTAAGCGTGAAATAACGAACGATGAGTCTTTAGGACATTTTTTGGAACGCCGATTAGGCAAAGAAGTATTGGAGCGAATTGTAGAACCGCTGTTAGCGGGGATTTATGCGGGAGATACGTTCAATCTCAGCTTGAAATCAACATTTCCTCAATTTCGAACGATGGAGCAGAAGCATCGCAGCTTGATCCTCGGCATGATGGCGAGTCGCAAAAACGTTCCGGAAGAAACGGCACACCTGCCTGCAGCGATTCGTAATTCGGTTTTCGTAACGTTCAAGAAAGGGCTCCAAACGCTTGTTTCGGGCCTAGTGGCAGCACTGGAGTCAGCGGACTTGCGAAAGGGGTTAGGGGTTGCTTCTATTCGTCAGGTCGGACAGCAGGCAGAGGTTCAATTTGAAGATGGCAGCAGCGAAATCGTCGATGGCGTGATTGTAACGTCGCCGACTTATCAGGCTGCCCAAATATTGGGTCACTTCCCTGCAGCAAGCGAATTGAAGAAAATTGATTATATTTCCGTAGCGAATGTCATCATGGCATTTGATCGGAAAGATATTCCGTTTGAACTGGATGCTTCAGGCTTTCTAGTTCCGAGAAATGAGGGCAGCACGATCACAGCGTGCACGTTAACCTCCGCCAAGTGGCTGCACACGGCGCCAGAAGGCAAAGTGCTGCTCCGCTGCTACATCGGCCGTTCAGGCGAGCAGGAATGGCCCGCGTGGTCCGATGAGCAGCTGATCAGTAAAGCGCGTCATGATCTGCGTAACCTGCTCGGTTTAACGGCTGAGCCGCTGTTTACGGAGGTAACACGTCTCAATCACTCGATGCCCCAATACCCGGTAGGTCATCTGGAGCAGATCGCGCGCTTCCGCGAAGAGTTGAGTACCGCAATGCCACAGGTTCTGGTGACAGGGGCAGGTTTCCATGGGGTTGGACTTCCTGACTGCATCAGGCAGGGGAAAGAGGCTGCCTGGCAGCTTGCAGATCGTATCATACATCAATCCGCTAAGGAGCAGGCTGTTGCATCTGCCTCCGTCTAGCGCAGCTTGGCCAGATCCAACTTGAAATCGGAAGAGGAGATGGCCAAGATTTGTTTTTCCTCTAAATCGCGAATCACTTGCAGGAGGATGCCTTTTTGCACACCGGCGAGCTGCGAAATTTCATCGAAATTGAGCACAAGCTTGATGGTGATTTTGTTCTCTGAGCGAATGCCATGTTTATTAGCCATTGTAATTAAGCTTTTGATGACCCGCGTTCTGGCGTCTAAAAAGGTTAAATCATAGACCTGCTGATTCGTATCGCGCAGCCGGTTGTGAAGATTTTGACGGACCCGCTGACAACCATATAAAAAACGTTGCCGATGTCTTTTTCAGAAAAAAGGACGGTATTCCCTTTGTAAGAGCGTCTTATGCAAATCTGTTCCAGCGCGTTCTGCTGATTTTCGTTCAGCCGAGAGAATAAAGGGACTTTTTTAATATAATCAAGCATGTTAGGTACCGCCTTTTTATAGGTATAATGTCAACATTTTAGCATAGAAAGTTTAACGGGGGGTATTAAATTATGGAAAATTCGAGCAGAATCGACACGCGCTCTGCAGCCGCTTTTCAAGAATCCAAGAAGGTCATTCCCGGTGGCGTCAACAGTCCTGTTCGCGCTTTTAAATCGGTGGGACTCACACCGTTGTTTATGGAGAAAGGTGTTGGATCCCGCGTTACGGATATCGACGGCAATACGTTTATTGATTATGTAGGCTCTTGGGGACCGCTTATCGTAGGACATGCACATCCTGCCGTGCTGGAAGCGATTAAAGCGACTGCCGAGAAGGGGACGAGCTTTGGTGCTCCGACGCTTCTGGAGACGCAAATGGCGCAGCTGGTTATCGATCGTGTGCCGTCTATTGATATGGTTCGAATGGTGAATTCCGGTACAGAAGCGACGATGAGCGCATTGCGATTGGCTCGCGGTTATACGAAACGCGACAAGATCGTTAAGTTCGAAGGAAGCTACCATGGTCACGCGGATGCGCTGCTGATCAAAGCGGGTTCCGGTGTAGCTACGCTGGGCTTGCCTGATAGTCCAGGTGTCCCTAGCAGTGTTGCAAGCAATACGATTACAGTGCCTTATAATGATCTGGCTTCTGTGCAGTTAGTGTTTGAGAAGTTCGGTGAAGAAATCGCCGCTCTGATCGTGGAACCGATTGCCGGGAACATGGGCGTAGTCCCTCCAGCACCGGGGTTCTTGGAAGGACTACGTGAAATTACAAAGCAATACGGTTCTTTGCTTATCTTCGATGAAGTGATGACGGGCTTCCGCGTGCACAAGAACTGCGCACAAGGCCTGTACGGCGTTACACCGGACTTAACATGCCTGGGTAAAGTAATCGGCGGCGGACTTCCTGTAGGCGCTTATGGAGGCCGTTTGGACATTATGGAGCAAATGGCTCCGGCTGGTCCAATCTATCAAGCGGGCACGTTGTCCGGAAATCCACTGGCGATGGCAGCAGGGTATGCCACATTGTCGCTATTGGGCGAGCCAAACGTCTACGAGGAGTTGGAGCGCAAATCCGCTATGCTGGAAGCCGGATTTACACGCAATGCGGCTGAATTCGGTGTGGCAAGCACGATTAATCGCGTAGGTTCGATGATTTGTCCGTTCTTTACCGAGACGAAGGTCACGAATTATGAGACGGCCAAAACGTCGGATCTAGCGAAATTCAATGCTTACTTTGGCCATTTGCTTGATTTAGGCGTTTCGGTTGCACCTTCGCAGTTTGAAGGGATGTTCGTATCCACTGCGCATACGGATGAAGATATCGCGGCGACGATTGATGCTCATCGTGAGGCGTTGAAGAGATTGTAAAAGCAGGATGAACGACAAAAGAGGCTGTATCTGAGTCATCTACGATCGATGACTTCGGATACAGCCTCTTTGGCGGTCTTATGTAGCCCAAACCTATTCTGTTTTCACTGGAGGACTAGTTACGGGCTGAGAAGGGTTCGCACCGTTATTGTTACCCTGCTGGCCTTGCGCAGCGTTCGAGCTCGGCGTTGGTGTCGCGCTCGGTTTTGGTGTTGAGGAAGCTCCTGTCGAGGAGCCTCCGGAACCTGTTGTGCCGCTGCCTGTTCCCGGTGTAGGCGTCGGGGTTGCCGATGACGCTGGTGGAGTCGGCGTTGGTGTAGGTGTTGTCGACGGTGAAGTTTGCGGTTTCCCCGTCGAATTTGGCTTGCCAGAACCGTTATTTGTTTCTGAAGGGTTCTGCGTTGTCCCGCCATTCTTGACTGGATCACTGCTGGATTCAGGCTTTTGGGACGGTGTAGGAGTTGGTTTCGGTGTTGCTTTTGGCGGATGTGCCTTAAGTTCAGCTTGTTCTTTCAAGAAATCAGGGTGATCGTAAGCGCCGCCTGGATCGATGTTGGTCAGTCCCGCCCAAACGTTTTTCACTTTTACTTCATCCGGATGATCGAAAACAAGGAAGGCTGACGGCAAGCGGCGCTCGCCATAACGACTGGAAGGGCTCGTGATCAACTCATCGTTGTAAACCATCTCGGAAGAAGCTCCGCCATCCAAGAAGCCTGCATTAATAACGCCGTCTGCCAGGAAAATATCCTGTACTTCTTTCAGGGTTGCACCCACACTGTGAGTTTGACGGCCATCAATGACGATGAAAATAACGGTGCCGTCGGCTTTTTGGCCTACAGCCGTACGAGGAGCGCGTCCCCAACCGCCATCTCCGCTTGTAATAAGCGGTTTGCCGTTTGCGATAACACGAGGATAGAATGAAACCGCATCTGTAACGCCTAGCTTCAATAGATCGTCAATTGTATATTTTCCGATAATGAGCGTACCTTCTTTGGTAAACCCTACAATATGCTGAGGAATGCTGCCTTCTTGGTCGGTATAAAGAATTTCACCGCCGGACATAATAGCTCCAATTGGGGCAAATCCGTTTCCTAAACCGTCCGGATCGTTAAATCCGCCGCCGTTGACGCCTGCGACAGCGCCTGTACGCTGAACCATCGAGGTGATTCTCTCGCCTTCGCCTTGCTTAGCAGGAACGACAACGCGAATCGTACGCGGATCGTAAACATACATCTTTTTGCCTTTCCAGAATTGACCGGAAATATCTTCGACCTTCACGAGGCTTTCTATGGAACGGTTCTTATTGAATTGAACAGCTTGCAAGTCTTGTTTTTCTACCGAGTTCACTTCTGTTAAATTTTGCATTTCAAGAACCATCTGGTCTCTGCGCTGGGCTCCTACGAAAATCCAGGCCCAATCCCGGTGCTGCGTGGTGATGACCGTTTTGGCTAAATACTCGCGAATAAATGTCCCTGGTGGGGTCAGAAACAAAAAGCTTGAACTAAGGAATGTACATATAGCAATAACAAGTAAAGTGCGCTTCAACCAGCTATAGTTGCGAAAATGTTCTAAAATTGAACTGCCCAAGTTGTTCCTCTCCTGCTCTAGTATTCTATTTGATGATTCAATGTCGAAAAAAATCAATACTAGAGTTATATTATCATATTTTTGCATGCAATTGATATTGGTAATTGTTAAAATAAAATGTACGTCATCCAATACCCATAAGGAGTTATTGATTCATGAAACGCTACTACTTTTTTGATTTTCCTATAGATTTAATGGCTTTGACCTTGTTGTTTCTACTGATTCTACTTGCTATCGTCATTTCTTTTCATAGAGGGACACGTTCATGACCGTTTGGAAACGCAGCGGGGAATGGTTGGAACTTCCTCTTCCGAGTGAGACATGGAAACCCTTGAAGCCCGGTGCTGTAGATGAAATCGCTGCGTTACTGCCGGTTCCGCGCAAGTACTTCCTGCGCTTAGCTTCCCAAGGGCGTATCCGCGTGCAAGACAATCAGGTTAGGCTTCATGTGTTTGCGAACGAAGAGGCTGCTTTCCGAGCTGAACGCCAAGACGTTGATGTCCTGTTTGAGGACGATTTCTGCCTTGTCGTTAATAAACCGGCAGGCATGTCGGTACATCCTTCCGAAGCAGGCCAAGGCGGTACACTGGCTTCTGCCGTAGCCTATTATTATGAATCGACCGGTCAAGCCTGCGCCGTGCGGCACATCCATCGTTTGGACCAGGATACGACTGGCGCTGTTTTATATGCCAAAAATGAATGGGCACATGTTCTGCTTGATGAAGCGATGCGCGATAAGCGGATCGATCGTCGTTATGTTGCTCTGGCACAAGGAGTTTTCACCAGAAAGCAAGGAACGGTGGACGCGCCTATCGGCAAAGACCGCCATCAATCCGGCAAGCGCAGAGTGACAGCAGGCGGCGATCAAGCATTGACGCACTACCGGGTGCTTCGCCAATTGAACCATGCTGCGCTAGTGGAACTGGAACTGGAAACAGGGCGTACCCATCAGATCCGAGTACACTTAAGCCACTTAGGGCATCCGCTTGTTGGCGACGTCTTATACGGGGGATCCGCCCGTTTGTTTCAACGTCAGGCCCTGCATGGGGAGAAACTTACATTCGAGCATCCTATTACACAAAAGTTGATTGAGGTTCATGCGCCGCTCCCGCTTGACTTCAGGCAATTGCTGGACAAAGTCGAGTCGTCATCAAAAATGTAGTCATGCCTCGCCCTTACCACCCATATACTTAGAAAGACAAACAAGTAAATGGACCAGCAATCCGAGAATGCCTTCGGCATCCGGGTTTGATGGAAGGGAGGATTAATCCGGTGTCTGAACAACAACCAGGTCTGAGATTCGATATCTACGAGCGTGTACATTTGCAGGAGAATTTGGCGGGGATACAAGAGTTGAATGATGTAGAATTGGTTCCTCACATTCAGGTGCTTACTTTGGATAATCAGGCGATCCTTAAAGGAAACTTGCTGCTTACAGGCAACTATGCCAGCGAAGAAGGGGGAGCCCCGCGGCTACTTGAACATTTGATTCCGGTAGAGATCACCTTGCCCCTAAATCGCATTCATCGTGTAGAAGACATTCAAGTGGATATTGAGAATTTTGACATTGATTTATTATCAGCGAGAAGTTTGAATGTGACCGGTGTGTTATCTCTGCAGGGCGTCGAAATTGTATCGGCTCCGGTCGAGAGCTGGCGGGAGGAAGAGGAAGTTACGTTCGTGCATGAGATTAATTTCCCACGGTACGAGCCGCCGCCTGCCAACTATCCGAATCAGCCGATTCAAGAGAATCCGTCGATTCAACCGATTCCAATGCCTTATATGCAGCCGACTCCCCAAGTTCAAGAGCCAATAGAACAAGAGATGCCAACGCCTACACAAATGCCTACACAAATGCCAATAAATGAAGAGCCCGTTCCTGCGCCATTGCAGCCAACGCCTTCGTCGATTGAGGAAGACGACTGTGAGGACGGCGGCTCGGCAGTCGTAAATATTGAGCAAACGGAATTGAAGGTGAGCCCCCATTCGGACAGCACGGTGGTTACGGAGGAGAAAAAGGATCTCAAAGTTGCGTTCGGGAAGAAGGCCAATGAGGCTGTCGATATCAACCCGTACGGCCTCAAGTCGCTTCTCTCGAAAGCGGGCTCGTACCTTACGGACAAGAGGCGGGCTGAGGAGGAAGCGCAAGCTGCTCTCGCCGAGGAGTCGCGCATAGACGCCGTTGAGTGGAAGCGCCTGTTTCTTCAAAACCAAACGAATTCGCAAGAGTTTAGAAAGCTGAAAATGTGTATCGTTCAAAAAGAAGAAACGTTAGAGACGATTGCCAAGCGCTATCAGCTCAACCCGCGTGAGCTGCAGCTATTGAACAGGCTCGGCGATCAAGAGATTTCCGTAGGGCAGGTTATTTATCTCCCTAGATAATAAGCTGGATACATAGGCAAGAGCCTCTGGCCGTTTTCACGGCTGGGGGCTCTTCATTTGTTGTGGAACATCTTTTTTGAAAGCGGCATATTTTACTCATAAACGGTAATACTTGAATGATATATTGACTCTATTTCAAATGTTCGATATCATATGATGTAATCCTTTTGAGTAATATTGGAAACGTTGATAGGGAGTAGTAGGCGGAATGCCCTTCAGAGAGTGGAACTGCAGCGCTGAAAGGTTCCATAGGAAGCAACCGAACGAAGTCGCCCTGGAGTTGTGAATGTGACGGGAAGCGCCCGCGATCCGCGGAGTAGCTCACTTAGCATTTGCCGGCCGCAGCCGTTATCTGTTTGAGAGCCACGCGCTTCATATTGAAGCTGCGCGGAATAAAGGTGGTACCACGGAAGCAAGCCTTTCGTCCTTTGCGGGCGGAGGGCTTT
This sequence comes from Paenibacillus violae, assembly GCF_032461945.1. NCBI lineage: Bacteria > Bacillati > Bacillota > Bacilli > Caryophanales > Paenibacillaceae > Paenibacillus > Paenibacillus violae. Next base: position 229,487 of record NZ_JAWCUD010000007.1, on the reverse strand, counting down.
TTTTGTTTGATCTAACCTAGCAGACGAGCTTAATGACAGGCCTTTAAAAGCCTATTTAACAGAGATAACAGTAATGGAGGTAATCTTATGACCGAAGCGAATGAAACGAAAGAGCAATTGCAAATGCCTACCACGTACGACCCCAAAGAAGCGGAGCGAAAGTGGTACGATTACTGGATTAAAAATGAGTTTTTCAAAGCGGGCGGCCGTCCGGACGCGGAGACTTACACCATTGTGATTCCGCCGCCTAACGTAACGGGGATGCTGCATATCGGGCATGCGCTTGATTTCACACTGCAGGATATTTTGGTTCGTACGAAGCGGATGCAAGGTTATGACACGCTTTGGCTGCCTGGTTCCGACCATGCGGGCATTGCGACACAAACGAAAGTGGAACAAAAGCTCCGCGAGGATGGCCAATCCCGCTATGATCTGGGACGCGAGAAGTTCCTTGAGAAGGTTTGGGAATGGAAAGAGCAGTACGCGAACACCATTCGTGAGCAGTGGGCTAAAATGGGCTTTTCTTTGGATTATTCCCGTGAGCGTTTCACGCTGGATGAGGGGTTGTCACAAGCCGTTCGTGAAGTTTTCGTCAGCTTGTATGAAAAAGGACTTATTTACCGCGGAAACTATATTATTAACTGGGATCCTGCGGCACGCACGGCGTTATCAGACATCGAAGTTGAATATAAAGAGGTTCAAGGCGCGCTTTACCATTTGTCTTACAAAACGACAGACGGCCTGGATTCCATTGTTGTTGCTACAACGCGTCCAGAGACGATGCTTGGAGATACGGCGGTTGCTGTACATCCGAAGGATGAGCGCTACCAGCATTTGATCGGCAAGAAATTGCTGCTTCCAATTGTAAATCGCGAGATTCCGGTTATTGCCGATGAGTATGTTGAGAAAGAGTTCGGAAGCGGTGCGGTGAAAATTACGCCGGCTCATGACCCGAACGATTTCGAAGTAGGGAAACGCCATGATCTGCCGCAAATTCTGGTAATGGATGAAACGGGTACGATGAATGCGAACGCGGGCCCTTACCAAGGCAAAGATCGTTTCGAATGCCGAAAGCAAATCGTGGCTGATCTGAAAGAACAAGGCGTTCTGATCAAAATTGAAGAGCATGTTCACCAAGTAGGCCACAGTGAGCGCAGCGGTGCCGTTATCGAGCCGTACTTGTCCACACAGTGGTTCGTAAAAATGCAGCCGCTTGCCGATCAAGCGATCGATGCGCAAAAATCAGGCAAAGGGGTCAACTTTGTACCAGATCGCTTTGAGAAAACTTATTTGAACTGGATTGAGAATGTGCGTGATTGGTGTATTTCCCGTCAGCTATGGTGGGGTCACCGCATTCCAGCTTGGCATTGCGCAGATTGCGGCCAAATTACGGTATCCCGTGAGGACGCTTCAGCGTGCACACACTGCCAAAGCACGAATCTAAAACAAGATAATGATGTTCTTGATACATGGTTCAGTTCAGCTCTATGGCCGTTCTCCACATTGGGCTGGCCGAACGATACGGAAGACCTTAAACGTTACTACCCTACGAATGTTCTAGTAACGGGTTATGATATTATCTATTTCTGGGTAGCTCGCATGATCTTCACGGCCCTTGAATTTACGGACCAAATTCCGTTCAAAGACGTGCTGATGCATGGACTTGTACGCGACTCCGAAGGTCGTAAGATGTCCAAATCGCTTGGCAACGGCGTAGATCCGTTAGAAGTGATTGAGAAATATGGCGCAGATGCTATGCGGTATATGATTTCTACGAGCAGCACGCCGGGACAGGACCTCCGCTTCCGTTGGGAGCGAGTGGAGCAGGCTCGCAATTTTGCCAATAAGATCTGGAATGCCTCGCGCTTTGCGCTTATGAATCTTGAAGGCGTTAAGGCTGAAGATATCGATCTGACAGGCCAACTTGGCACAGCCGATCGCTGGATTCTGCATCGTTTGAATGAAACGGTTCGCGATGTAACTCGCCTGATCGACAGCTATGAATTCGGTGAAACCGGCCGCTTGCTGTACAATTTCATTTGGGATGACCTGTGTGATTGGTACATTGAGTTCAGTAAATTGAGCCTATACGGTACAGATGCAGCTGCGAAGAAGAAGACGCAATCCGTATTAGCCTACGTGCTTGATCGCACACAGCGCCTTATTCATCCGTTCATGCCGTTCATCTCCGAAGAAATTTGGCAGCATTTGCCGCATGCAGGTGAAACGATCACGCTTGCTTCCTGGCCGACTGAGAACCAGGCGTTCGAATCGCCGGATGCTGTTCGCGAGATGGAGCTGCTGATGGATGCCATCCGTTCCGTTCGTAACATCCGCGCCGAGGTTAACGTTCCGATGAGCAAAAAGGTTGAGCTGTTGATCAAACCGGCAAGCAGTGAGACGCTAAGTATTCTTCAAAGGAACGAAGAGTACCTGAAGCGTTTCTGCAACACATCCCTGCTGCAAATCGACGCTGACATGGGCGCACCGGAGAAAGCGATGACAGCAATCATCACAGGAGCAGAGTTGTTCTTGCCGCTTGCAGGGCTGATTGATATTGCGCAAGAGCTCGTGCGTTTGGATAAAGAGCTGCAAACTCTGCATGGGGAAGTTGAACGTATCGAGAAAAAGCTGGGCAATGAGGGCTTTGTGGCCAAGGCGCCTGCGAAGGTGATCGAGGAAGAAAAGGCTAAGCTGGCGGACTATGCGGATAAGCGTGATAAAGTGATTGCTCGTTTAGCGGAATTAAAGGGATAATTTCAATAAAACCAACGATTGCCTAGTTACGAATACAAGGTGATTCATATAGTAAATGAGGATGAGATCGATGAACGAATTCAAAGACAACCATCCGGCTGCTTTCCAAAGCGCGCAAGAAGCGATCGCTTGGATTGTCGGACGGATGGAGAAACTCGGTATCAAACCGGGACTCCAACGGATGCAGATGTTGATGGAGAAACTCGGTCACCCTGAACGCAGATTGAAATTCATTCATGTGGCGGGTACGAATGGCAAGGGCTCTACATGCGCTTATTTAACTTCTGTCTTGCGGGCATGCGGGTATGATGTGGGGACGTTCACGTCCCCGTATTTGGAAAAGTATACGAACCGTATCCAAGTGAACGGTGAGGACATTCCGGACGCTGATCTGCTTAGACTGGTGAATGACATGAAGCCTGTTATTGACGAGATTGCCGAAACTGAACTTGGCGCTCCGTCGATGTTTGAAATTTCTACGGCGCTCGCCATTATGTATTTCGGCAAAGTGGCTTATCCCGATTATGTAGTATGGGAAACAGGCTTGGGGGGAAGGCTGGATAGCACGAATATCGTGAATCCGGTCGTAACCGTCATTACCAATGTTGGTCATGACCATATGGACATTCTGGGAGATACCATCGAAAAAGTAGCTGCTGAAAAAGCGGGTATCATTAAGGCCGGTGTTCCTATTATTACGGCAGCCCAGCCTCATGAAGGCTGGAGCGTTATCGAACAAACGGCGAAAGCCAAGAAAGCGACGCTTTACTCGCTTGGAGATCAATTCAATTACGCGAATGTGACGAGTCAATTGGACCTTCAGACCTTTGATTTCACGGGGCCATTCCGGCCGATCCCGGGCGTGCCGATTTCGCTGAATGGTGAACATCAGCTGAAGAATGCCGCAGTGGCTGTGATGACGCTGGAAGTGCTTCGTCAATACTATGCCTGCATCGTGGATGATGAGGATTTGTACAAAGGGCTGAAAGAGACTCGCTGGCCGGGGCGGCTTGAGATGATTTCGAACGAGCCTCGTGTGTTGCTCGATGGTGCGCATAATCCTGAAGGTGCCGCGACACTTGCTGCTGCGCTTCAAACCGTCTATAGCTACCGAAAGCTGAATCTCATGATGGGAATGCTTTCGACAAAGAATCATACGGGCTACCTCAGGCATATACTACCATTGGTGGATACACTTATCATTACGGAACCCGATTTTCATAAAAAAGGGGATGCCGAGATGCTCGCGGAGCTAGCACGTGAACTTCTTCATGATATGGACCGTCAGGTGGATATCGTGGTTGAGCGCGATTGGAAGCGGGCATTAGAACTCCTTACAAGCAGAACTGAGCAGGATGATCTGGCGGTCGTATCCGGCACGCTGTATTTAATCTCTGATGTTCGTTCTTGGATTACCTATCAAACCGATTCTGAAAAAGGATGGTGAGAACGGCGTGAGTCAAGCAGAACACGTACATTTTATAGGCATCGGCGGATACGGCATGAGTGCTATTGCCAAAGTCATGCTTGAAATGGGTTACCGGATTTCCGGTTCCGACCTGGCACACCAAGAGTTAACGGAAAAGTTAAAAGCGAAGGGTGCGCAAGTTTTCATAGGGCATGAAGCTCGCAATGTATCAGGTGCTGATTTGGTTGTTTATTCGACAGCCTTATCCAAAGATAATGTGGAGATGCAAGCGGCGGAGGAATTAAACATTCCGGTCATTCACCGCTCACAGATGCTGGCAAGACTTATGAACGAACGCAAAGGCATTGCGGTTGCAGGAGCACACGGTAAAACAACGACCTCCTCGATGATCGCTTTGGTTATGGAAATTTGCGGAATAGATCCGACTTATATTATCGGCGGCGAAATCATGAATGTCGGCAGCAATGCCAAAGCAGGCAAGGGTGAATTCGTTGTAGCGGAAGCCGATGAAAGCGATGGTACGTTCCTGCAATATCATCCAACCCTTGCTCTAGTAAATAACATTGAAGCTGATCATTTAGAGAACTATAATGGCGATTTCGAGAATTTAAAGCAAGCTTATAAGCAATTTCTCAGCCAAGTAAGACCTGGTGGAAAAGCGATTGTTTGTCAAGATGATATGTTTTTACGTGAAATGATTCCGGCCATTCAAAGCGAAGTCGTCACGTATGGGATAGATAATGACGCTGACTATGTAGCCAGCGATATTTCGTTAGGTGACCGTAAGGTTACGTTTAACGTTCACAGCAAAGGTGCGCTGCTTGGGCAGGTTAGCTTATCTGTACCAGGGAAGCACAACGTGTATAACGCATTAGCGACATTGATCACATGCCTGGAAGCGGGACTGCCTTTTGAGAAGATTGCGGAGGCTATTCAAGAGTTCCGGGGTGCGAAGCGTAGATTCCAGGTGCTCGGGGAAGTAGAAAACATCCTGGTCATTGATGACTATGCGCATCATCCGACTGAGATTCAAGCAACGATTTCTGCTGCCAAAGCAACAGGCAAACGGATCATTGCAGTTTTCCAACCTCAACGTTATACGCGTACCTATTATCTATTTGAGCAATTTAGCCGCTCTTTTGATGAGGCGGATGAGGTGATTATTACCGATATTTATTCTCCTGCGGGCGAGAAGCGGATTGAGGGAGTAGATTCAGCTAAACTAGTTGAATTGATCAAGAGCAACAGCAATCCTAATGTTCAGCACATTGCCACAAGGGAAGATGTTCTTGGGTATTTAATCGATCATGTACAGCCAGGTGATCTGGTGCTGACCATGGGTGCGGGGGATATCTGGAAAGCCGCCGACGGTTTAGCGAAGTCACTGCGCAAGAAATACGAGACGAACGGTTAGAGGAAAGATCGCTGTAAGCCAATTGGCTGGAGGCGGTCTTTTTTTGCTTAACCAAACATATTTCAATTCTCTCAATCATAATCTAGTAACAGAAGATTTGGACAAGATGACGGCGGGTCCGTTTCCAAATACATTTTATGAGGAGTGAATGGAATGAGTAAAGCAAGAATCACGTATCGTTTCGACGCCAAGGAGCCGGCAGAATCGAATCGTAAAGCCTCGCGAGTGCCCGGTCCTGAAGAAAAGGTGATCCCACTCTATCAAGAAGAATATAAGGTAGTAACGAATTCTCCCAATGATACGCAAAACTCAGAGGAGATAACATCCTATCAACAAGCTGAGAGAGAGCAAGTAGAAAGCTTATTTGAACCGCATGCGCTGAACACGTTCACTACGGATTTCGGCAACTGGAACAGCCAGATTGAGACGGAAGGCGAAAGAGTCGAGCGAATTATCCGCGAGTCTCAGGCCATTCGGGAACAGCAAGTGAGGGCAGAGGTGCCTGTCGAAAGACCAGAGCCGGTAACAGAGCGAAATCGCGATGAGTGGTCGAGTTGGACGCATAAGGGGCCTTATATAGAACCGGAAGTTGGCGCTAGATATGCGAAGTCAAACGGCGCGCCTTGGATACGTATTGCAACTTCCGTAGCAGGAGCAGTCGTGACGGGAGTCGCTTTCGGATTTTTTGTCCTCTCGATGTTTTCGCCAACCGACCGTGCCGCGACGGACACAGCACCCGGCAAGACTACGATCGCTGTTCCTTCCGCTAATGTAGCGGCTGTTCCTTCGAAAGCGCCGGGCGGTGCTACCAAGACAGGCACAGATCAAGCAGCTGGCCTGCCTGTAACGGCTGGCGCTGTCACACCGGTTCAAATTCCGGCTAAATCCTATACATTCCTGCAAAATGGGGTGTTCAGCTCCATACAAGGCGCTCAAGCCATCCAGGATACGCTGAAGAAGAAAGGCCTGGCATCCGCACTGGACAGTTCGGATAAGCTCACGGTATTTGTGGGATTTGCCAACAACAAAGACGACGCCACTGCCTTGAGACAACAAGTCCAAACCGTGGATAAAACGATAGAAGTGTATATCAAAAGCCTAGACATCCCAGCAGTGACAGGAATCCGCTGGAGCGGTCAAAAGCCCGATTCCGTGCCTGCCTTCCTAACAGAAGCAAATAAGCTTGTGAATACAATTAATGAATTGGCCCTTATTCATCTGGCTGAAACGAAGCCGAGTGCGCTTTCGGATAGTTCGCTGCAAACGATTCACACTTCTCACCAATCGCTGACTACGTTGTCTACGGCGCTAAATGAAGGCTTAAGCGATGACGCCAAACCAATCGTCCAAAAGATGACTTCCTCCTTGAACAGTGCCGTGCAATCGATGGATGAGTACAAGAAAAGCCCTTCCACGGCGATGCTCTGGCAAGCTCAAACATCCATGATGCAGTACATTCTGGCACAAAAAGATCTGCTGAAGAAAATAAGCGTTTCTTAATCAAAAAAACAGGTGCCCCCAGAGCTCATTGGAGCTTTGGAAGACACCTGCTTTTTTATTTTGCGAAGTAACGATCTAACAGGGCAGCAATCTCTGCGCGTGTCATCGTTTGCTCCGGTTTGAACGAAGTATCTGTGATTCCGTTAATGATGCCCTTCTGTTTCAAAGCATAAATAGCTTTGGCACTCCACAAGTCTGCAGGCACATCGTCAAAGGTTACTTTAGGGGTCGGGCTTTGCCCCCCACTTTTTGTAGACAGTTGGGTGAGGCGTTCGAAAAGATAAGCGACTTCGCCACGGGTGATGGGTTGTTCAGGGCGAATCGTTCCATCGGCATATCCTTGAAGCAGATTTAATTGTTGCGCTTTGGCGAAAACGGGGCTTGCCCAGTATGAAGCGGGCAGGTCTTTGTACGTTTGGTCAGCCGTCTGGCAGCTATATACCGCTGAGGTGACGGTTCCACTTGGCGTACAAGCGGTTGCGAGTTTATCGAATGAAAATGCGCGATCCATCAATGTGAGGAATTCCGCTCTTTTCAAAGCGCGATCCGGTTGATACTGATTGTTTATTCCGTCAATAATGCCTTTATTTTTCATACGCAGAATGGACTCTCTTGCCCAATGCCCTAGGGAATCTGTGAATACAGGCGGCGCATAGCCTGCAATGCCGTTCGCAATCCCAACGGCCATTTTCGCTCGAGCGGCGTCACTTGCAAGCAATGCTGCATCGTCGGGTTGGTTTAGAAAAGCGGTTTCCACAAGAATACTTGGAATGCTGCCCATTCTAGCTACGTAAACCGCGCTTGGAACTAAACCTAAGTTCTTCGTACCGGCTGCCGAAACCAAGGAATCCAAAACATGCTGAGCCAAATCTTTACTGTAGGGTGTTAACTGTTTCATTTTGTCGCTTGCGGGATAATCCTCTTGGGGGTAATCATTGTCGTAGTAGAGCACCATACTGCCTCTGGTTGTGCCGTTCGGATGCGAATTGGCGTGGACGGAGACGAATAGATCCGCTTTCAAGGCATCTGTAAAATTCACGCGCTCCGCGAGTGACCAATACGTGTCATCGGTTCTTGTCAGGACGACTTCGTAACCTCGCTTCGTTAGCTCGTCCCGCAGCTTTTGCGTGATGTCGAGATTGACATCTTTCTCCTTCAAACCGTTCACGCCCGAGGCACCGGGGTCGCTCCCGCCATGTCCGGCATCGAGAACGATTTTATAGGCAAAAGCTTGATAAGGAAACGCTATCGTAAGTATAAAGGTGAGCAAAATAAGTCTTTTAAGTAAGGTCATAAGTTGAAGTACCTCCGAAATCTATCTTACTAGGAACAGCTAAGGATGTAAGCAGGTAAGAATCACCATCCGGTTACATTTTCATGGAAAAAATTAGAGTGTGCCCGTATAATAGGGCTTGTACATAGAAGAGAGGATGACAGCGATGAAAAAAGGCACTTTTACCTTAGTCATATTTTTAATCATCGGATTGATAACCGGGATTATCGTCGGCCAGCTGCTGACTCCTGTGCCTGCTCTATCTTTTTTAACCAAATCGGCCTCGATTACTTGGGATCCAAAGGCAGATCTGCAAGTTGTGAAATATGAGCTGCATCTTCTGGTGAGACTAAATTTGTGCAGTATTCTTGGATTAGTGGGTGCTTTCCTCCTGTATCGCAAGCTATAATCGGCATTGAATCCTATTCGGACATTATTATAAGCTAGGAGTTGTTTCTGTTGAGTAAATCACCTAACCACGAGCAAAGATTAATTCTTGCTTCATCCTCGCCGCGGAGGCAGGAACTGATTCAAGGACTTGGACTACCCTATATCATTCGGGTGAGCGACGCGGATGAGACCGTAGAAGGAAAAATAACGCCTTCAGAGCTAGTAGAAGTTCTATCGGTACGCAAGGCGTCAACGGTTCGTGAGATGCTGGAGGCCAGTGAAAAGCATGGGATTATCGTGGGTTCTGATACGGTTGTTGTGCTTCACAATGAGGTTCTTGGCAAGCCCGTGGATGAAGAGGATTCTTTCCGGATGTTGAAAGGTCTGCAAGGCACAACGCACCATGTATATAGCGGAGTGGCTTGCATCGATGCAGCTACAGGCAAGCAGGTGGTCTCGCACAGCGTAACGAATGTGAAGATGAAAGCTATGTCAGACGAGCAGATTCGTCGATATATCGCGACAGGTGAGCCTAAGGACAAAGCCGGCTCCTATGCGATTCAAGGGATTGGCGCAACCATCGTCGAAGCCATTGAAGGGGACTATTTTACAGTTGTTGGCTTACCGCTTTCCTTGCTTAGTGATTTGCTGTTAACCTTCGATATTCAAGTCCTGTAATCTCTCCTTTCTAATCGTTCACACATTGACTGTGCAATCTGTAACGGTTACAATGACAGTAAGCGACATGACATCGCAACTTCAGGGAGGATTGGCCATGAACAGCGAATTTACAATAGCCGTCCACAGTCTCGTATTTCTTGCAAATTTGCCTGACCATATGGCAACCAGTGAAGAAATTGCTACAAATGTATCCACACATTCTGCTCGTATACGTAAAGTTATGGGCTTTCTGCGAAAAGCAGGTTACGTTTCAACCAAAGAAGGCATCGGGGGCGGATTCATTCTCTGCCGTAATCCGGATGATGTGACGCTCGGTGAAATATACCGATTAACTTGTCATGGTTCTTTGAAACCAAGCTGGTGTTCCGGTGATGAGAAGAATAACGATTGTATCATTTCATCCAAAATGGATAAGCTGATGGGCAACGTTTTCGCAGACGCCGAAAAACAGATGGAATTATACTTCGATGGATATACCATCGGCGGTATGCTGGAACGAATCAAAGCGTACGGATGCCCGGAATTGAATAATGAGCAGTTATCCTAGAAGCCCTCGGATCTTATAATCCGGGGGTTTTGTGTCGTTTTAAGACCCTTATCGCTATGAATGGGATACGGATAAGTAACACAACCTACAGATGGAAAGAGGGGAATTGATGGAAGTCACAAGTTTAATGCTTCGTGAAGTACCGACAGAAGAAAGACCAAGAGAGCGAATGCTTCAATATGGAGCTGAGGCGTTAAGCCACGCCGAGCTGTTGGCGATTATTCTTCGAACAGGAACGGTTTCGGAATCAGCGGTTCGTCTGGCAAGCCGCATCTTAAGCGAGTCCGGAGGATTGCGCAGCCTTGTGGACATGAGCAAGGATCAGCTTACGCAAATCAAAGGCATTGGTGATGCCAAAGCGCTGCAAATTCTAGCCGGTATCGAGCTCGGTCGACGAATTGCCAAAAGCACATTCGCTGAGCGAATTACGATTCGTTCACCGAAGGATATCGCGAATTTAATGAGCGAGGAGCTGCGATATTTACAGAAGGAACATTTCGTTTGTTTGTTTTTGAATACGAAAAATCATGTGCTTGCGCAAGAAACACTCTCCATGGGCAGCTTGAACGCGTCCATCGTCCACCCTCGCGAAGTTTTCCGTGCAGCCATAAAAAGAAGCAGTGCGTCTATTGTTTGTGTACATAATCATCCTAGTGGAGATCCCACCCCAAGCCCGGAAGATATACAGCTAACCCACCGTTTGGTGGAAGCAGGAACTATTATTGGTATTGAAGTGTTGGATCATGTTATCATAGGTGATCAGAGATTCATAAGTTTGAAGGAAGAAGGCTTTATGTAATATAATAGGTTGGCAATAGGAAAGGAGTAACTGCCATGTTTGGAGGCTTTACGAAAGATCTGGGAATTGATTTAGGTACAGCGAATACACTGGTTTATGTAAAAGGCAGAGGAATAATCGTTAGAGAACCATCGGTGGTTGCTCTACGTACGGATACGAAAACAATCGAGGCTGTTGGAGACGCAGCCAAAAAAATGATCGGCCGCACGCCAGGCAACATTCGTGCAATTCGCCCGATGAAAGATGGCGTTATTGCTGATTTTGAAACAACGTCAACGATGATTCGCTACTTTTTGAGACAGGCTCAAAAGCAGCGCTGGTTATTCCAACGTCACCCTAATGTGATGGTTTGTGTGCCTTCTGGCATCACGGCCGTAGAGAAACGTGCGGTGGAAGACGCAACGAAACAAGCCGGAGCGCGTGAAGCCTATACGATTGAAGAGCCGTTTGCGGCAGCGATCGGCGCAGATCTTCCTGTATGGGAACCAACGGGAAGCATGGTTGTCGATATCGGAGGGGGAACCACAGAAGTAGCGGTTATCTCGCTTGGGGGCATTGTAACGAGCCGTTCCATCCGCATTGCCGGGGATGAAATGGACGAGGCCATCATTCAATACATTAAACGTACATACAATCTCATGATTGGGGAACGCACATCGGAGACACTCAAGATGGAGATTGGTTCTGCGCTGCCAATGGAGCAGCCGGAAACACTGGAAATCCGTGGACGTGACCTTGTTTCCGGTTTGCCGAAGACAATGAGCGTAACCTCTGATGAGATCACAGAATCATTGACGGATACGGTGAATGCGATCGTTGAAGCTGTGAAAGTGACGTTGGAGAAGTGTCCGCCCGAACTGTCAGCGGATATTATGGACCGCGGGATTGTATTAACCGGCGGTGGCGGTTTGTTGCGCAATCTGGATCGCCTGCTTGCTAGAGAAACCGGCATGCCCGTTCTGGTTGCAGAGAATCCGCTTGATTGCGTAGCGATTGGGACAGGCCGCGCCTTGGAAAATATTCATTTATTTAAAAATAAATCAGGTTCAGGTTCACGCTATAAGCGTTAATATTCGTCAAGAATTCGTTAGAAGGTGCTCATTTTGTTCAAATTCATGGGAAACAAGAGGCTGATTTTCCTGATGTTCGGTTTAGTCTGCTTCTTTATATTGATGGGATTAACGCTGGGAAACCGGGGACCGATGACATGGCCGGAGAAATTTGTCAAAGACTCGGTATCGTGGACGCAAGGACTCTTATACAAGCCCGCTGCGCAGGTAGCGGGTTTCTTTGAAGACATACGGCAGCTAAGAGTCATCTATGAAGAAAATAAGACGCTGAAGCTGACCCTTACACAGTATGCGAGAGATACGCAGCGATTGAACGATCTGGAATCGCAAAATAAGCGACTGATGGAAGCCCTGGGCTTTACAGAACGTCAGCGTCAAGCCAACGCGTACACGTATCGGATTGCCGAGGTTGTTACGGTGGATAATGATCCGTACAACAGTACAGTGACGATTAATTTAGGCGACAAGGACGGCATCAAAGAGAATATGGCGGTTATGACAGTCGATGGATTAGTTGGCAGAGTGAGTAAAGTGTTCGGCTTTCATTCCAATGTGCAGCTGCTGAAAGAAATCACGGATTCCGACAACAACTCCAAGGCGATAGCGGTCACTGTGAAAGGCAATGCGAGCCAGCCATTCGGCATGATTGAGTCTTATGACAGCAATACAGGGGAACTCGTGATGAACAAGGTGGAACATGCGGACGACATGAAAGTTGGAGATACGATTATTACATCAGGCTTGGGTCAAGTATTTCCTAAGGGAATTGAAGTAGGGACAATCTCCTCCATCGGCCCAGGGGAATTCGGGATCACCTACAAAGTTATGGTGAAGCCCAAAGCTTCGTTTAACCGTATTCGCGAAGTGTTCGTCGTCGAAGTTCCGGAAGTGAAATGAGGTGAGCCGTTACGTGACTCGACATTTGCTGTGGCTCATTCTATTAGGCTTGTTTATCCTGCAAGGCTCCATTGTGGTTTGGCTCATCCCATCTGCATGGCAAAGCAGTGTTCATGTTACCCCCCATTTTACACTGGTCTTTATTTTGTTCATCGGACTTTTCCATCATCGACATTCGGCACTGATTTATGGACTGTTGTTCGGTCTCCTGCATGATTTTAACTATTATGGGGCCATGCTCGGCGTGTATTCCTTCGGGATGGGACTCACCGGGTACTTGGCGGGACTGGCGCAGCGCAGGCAGCCTAACCTCATCTTTTATAATCTGCTCATTATAGGCGTCGGTCTGCTGTTGTTTGAGTTCATCGATTATGGCATTAACCACTTGTTTAAGCTCATTGATATTGAGTTGAAATTTGCTCTCACCCACTACATGCTCCCAAGCGTGCTGTTTAATTTGCTTTTCGCCTTGATTTGCTACGTACCGATTCGCAAGCTGCTCGAAGGAAAGCGGATCGTACCTGCGAATACCGAAGATTAATTTTCCAGGCGGTTAGCAGGAGAATCCACGACAAGAGCCGAAATGTATAGGTTGGGAGGTCGTCATTCAATTATGTCTGTAGCTAAGCACCATGTGATGATAAAAGGGGTCAAAGATGGCCTTGTTTTTTTACTAAACGATGCATGCGATTGGCAAGATTTGCTGAAAGAGCTGCAGCATAAGCTGGAGAAAACCCATCAGCAAATACTGACCGGACCGATTATTCATGTGCACGTTAAATTAGGCAGCAGGGAAGCAACCGAGGAGCAGAAAGAAGAAATCAGATCTGTCATTAAGCAAAAGGGCAATCTGCTGATTCAATCGATTGAAAGTGAGCCTCGTAAGGAAGTAGTCGTAGAACCTGCTGCAAGAATGTCAACGCTAAGAGGTATGATTCGTTCGGGACAAACCCTCCATCATGAGGGGGATTTACTTTATTTAGGCGATGTTAATCCAGGCGGAACCATTACCTCTACCGGGAACATTTATATTATGGGCTCGCTTCGCGGAATGGCGCATGCCGGGATTGACGGCGATGATAAAGCGATTATTGCCGCTTCTCATATGCGCCCGACCCAATTGCGGATCGCTGGAATTATTAGTCGTTCTCCGGATGAATGGGGCATTGATGAGGCTTTTATGGAGTTTGCTTATGTGAAAGATGGTAAAATGGAAATCGATAAACTTCATCAGCTTCATCGGATTTCCCCTGATTCGAATTTGAAATTATAAACTTATATACGTTATAGAAAATAGCGCGTGGGGTGAGAACATATGGGAGAGGCAATCGTTGTTACTTCGGGAAAAGGCGGCGTTGGCAAAACAACGACTTCAGCAAATCTTGGAACAGCATTGGCGCTTTTAGGGAAAAAAGTATGCATGGTGGACACCGATATTGGCCTGCGCAATTTGGATGTCGTCATGGGACTCGAGAACCGAATCATTTATGACCTTGTGGATGTCGCGGAAGGACGCTGCCGTTTACCACAAGCCTTAATCAAAGATAAGCGCTTCGAAGAGTTGTATCTGCTGCCTGCTGCCCAGACGAAGGACAAGCATGCGGTATCGCCGGAGCAAGTGAAAGATATTATTCTTGAGCTTAAAAAAGACTTTGAATTCGTCATCATAGATTGCCCGGCAGGTATTGAACAAGGCTTCAAAAATGCGGTAGCGGGCGCTGACAAAGCGATCGTTGTAACGACCCCGGAGAACGCTGCGGTACGGGATGCTGACCGCATTATCGGACTGCTGGAGAATGAGAAAATTTCTTCGCCGAAGCTCATCATTAATCGAATTCGTCCGATGATGATGAAAAAAGGCGAGATGTTGGATATTGACGAAATTTGCTCGGTCCTTGCCATCGATCTGCTCGGCATCGTGCCGGATGACGAGCATGTCATTAAGGCGGCCAATGCGGGCGAGCCGACCGTGATGAACCCATCGTCCCGCGCTGCGATTGCTTATCGTAACGTAGCTCGCCGGATTTTGGGCGACACGGTGCCTCTCATGCAGCTCGAAGACAAGACTGGCTGGGTCAAACGTATGAAAAAGTTTATCGGAATAGGATGATCTTGCTGTGCTCGCAAAACTGAAAAACATCGACATTCCTATTGTTGTTATTTTGTTCGCCTTCATGGTTATCAGCACAATGACGGTCTACAGTGCGTCCGTGGATCATCCGTCCATTGTCATCTCGATATCCAAAATTCTTATTCTCTATGCCGTCGGATTACTTGCCTTTCTAGCCTGCAGCCTTTTTGATTATCGTGTACTCATACGGATTGCCCCAGTCTTGTACGGTATCGGTATCGTATCCTTGGTGGCAGTTTATTTTTTCGGTAAAAAAATTCACGGAGCGCGCGGCTGGTTTGAGCTTCCGGGAGGCTTGACCTTCCAGCCTGCGGAGCTGGTGAAGCTTATTCTGATTATTTGCGTGACTGCGCTCCTCGCCAAGCGTGGCGGTGAGCTGCTACAAATCAAGAACGATTTAATCCCTGTATGTGCGGCAGTGCTGCTTCCGTTCATCCTCGTTTTGATTCAGCCGGACTTAGGGAATGCGATCATTTTCGTCATTATCCTGCTCGGCATGCTTTGGATCGGCAATATCAAATACTCGCACGTCTTGTTGAGTGTCGTGATTCTAGCAGGGCTGGGTTTCCTGATGCTCACCCTTTATAAGACGTTTCATACAAGTTTGTTTGAAACGCTCAAAGGGTACGGCTTCAGCCACTGGATGGACCGTATCGACACCTACCTATATCCGCAAGATGTAACGGAAGATGACAGCTATCAAGTGAAAAATGCGATTCGAGCTATCGGTTCAGGGGGTCTTGAAGGCGAAGGCTTTCTTAAGGGAACTTCTGTCCACAGTAACTTCATTCCTTTTGCTTATTCGGATTCCATCTTTGTTGTGGTGGGGGAAGAATTCGGTTTTAGAGGTTCTGCAGTTCTGCTGCTCATCTATTTCTTGCTGATCTACCGCATGATTCTGATTTCCATTCAAAGCACTCAGCTTAGCGGAGCTTATATCGTGGTTGGCGTTGTCTCCATGTTCGTCTTTCAAATTTTTGAAAATGTAGGCATGATGATCGGCATAATGCCATTAACGGGAATTACCCTTCCATTCGTTAGTTATGGGGGAACCTCGCTTTTGATCAACATGCTTTCGCTTGGCCTGGTGATGAGCGTTAAGCTCCATCAGGATCGTGAACCGGAATTGTTTTAAAAAGATTAAGTCCCTGGCGACCAGTCAGGGGCTTTTTTTCTGTCCGTTCGGAGGCGTTTCCCTGCGGATTATCACATAATCTTGTCCTGCTTCTCATAGGCTGTACTATGCAAGATTTGCGAATACAGCGATATGAAGATTGTTTTCCGGAAGGAAAACGTTTGGGAGGGGCTTCCATGGAAGTCAAAGATAAAGTGAAACAAAGGCGATTGGAACGGCTTCGCCATTTGCGCGAATCATCTGAGCATGCGAACGTCAATGGGAGCCCGCCGAGAGCAACCAGAATGATGGAACATGTGCCTGTGCCGCCGCCACGGCAGCAGCAGGTGGAACTTCCGCTTTATGTGGATGCAGACTGGAAAAGGCGGATGGAAGATCCCGAATACGCTTGGCAGCAGAAAATATTGATGGACAAGACGCTAAGCGGCGGCGGACCACCGGATGATGGAGAGAGAGGGCTGTTCGCGCCTCCATCCCCACGCAAAATAGCGGTCAAGCTGTTGGTTAGCTGTGTGCTTTTTGCCTCTCTGTACGGCATGTTTCAGCTGAATCAGCCATGGGCGAACAAAGGCAAGCAGTTCGTTGCGGCTTCGTTAACGCAGTCTTATGATTTCAACGCCTTATCGACTTGGTATACGAATCAATTCGGTGGCTCGCCGTCCTTTATTCCGAGCTTTAATCGTGTAGGGGACGAAGCCGTAAAGGTAAGTACCACTAAGCGGACCCTGTATGCACCTGTAAAAGGGAGTATCATCAAGCCATTCGATGGGACCAATCAACTTGGGGTCACGCTAAATACGGCGGAATATGCGCCTGTCTATGCGCTGGACACGGGACAAGTCGTTTTCTCCGGGGTTTCGGCTGAAACGGGTACAACGGTTATCATCCGCCATCCAGGAGGGATGCAGTCCCTGTACGGGGGGTTAAGTGAGGTTAGCGTTGAAGCAGGAGATTGGATGAAGGTAGGAGAACTCGTCGGCAAAGCCTCTAAGAAAGACCCCGCCAAAGGCACACTTTATGTCGCGTTTACGAGAGATGGCCGCCCTGTCAACCCAACGGATGTGATCTCCTTTGATTAAATTGGCCGGAACAACCTATCGGTTTCACCCTTTATTTACACTTGTTTTAATTGGTTCCGCCTTTACGGGTTATTTTCTTGAGGCGATTACCTTATTCGGCATCGTCCTCGTTCATGAACTCGGTCATTTGGCAGCTGCAAACGGCTTTGGCTGGCGGGTGCGGGAGGTACAACTGCTCCCCTTCGGCGGTGTGCTTGTCGTGGATGAGCTAGGAAGTGTACCGACATGGGAGGAACTCGTGGTTGCTTTAGCGGGTCCGCTGCAGCATGTATGGCTAATTATTTTGGCGCTTCTTATGAAGTGGCTGGAGGTTGGGACCGCGAGTTGGTGGGATTATTTTATTGAAGCTAACATCATGATCTGTCTGTTCAACCTTCTCCCGGTCATGCCGCTGGATGGCGGTAAAGTGATGCAATCCTTACTGGGGTATTTATTGTCGTACCATAATACGATTTTATATTCGGTTTGGATATCCATGTTCTTAAGTCTTGGCATCATTGTCATGGCAATTTTACAGCTGATTAACGGGCAGCTGCCGCTGAATATATTAGTGATCGGCATTTTTCTGCTAGTGTCAAATTGGTACGCGTACCGGCAGCTGCCGTATCACTTTTTTCGCTTTTTGATAGGCCGCGGGAGCCGGGTAAGCCTGCTGCTGAGCCGCGGCACTTTGGCGCAGCCGATCGTCATAACGAAACATCGGACAATGGCCGATACGTTGAAGCTTTTTATGCGGGAAAAATACCATTTAATTTACATTGTCAACGAGGCGGGACGCATTCAAGCTATATTGCCTGAACAGCAGTTGGTGAGCGGTTATTTGGATGGAAAAAAACCGGGGAGTGCAGTTTCCGATCTTTTCATGTAAAATAACTGGTGAGGTGAACGTGTATGAAGCAACTTATAATTCACTGCGCACCGGAGCTTACACAAGCGGCATTGCTGGAAGAAGGTCGCCTTGTTGAGTATGATTCGCAGTATCCGCTTGATTCCCAAAGAGCAGGCAGCATCTACATGGGTCGCATCGTCAATGTACTTCCCGGCATGCAGGCGGCATTTGTCGATATTGGACTTGCGAAAAATGCCTTTCTTTATATAGACGATCTCCTCCCTGTCCATTTGGACAAGCAACCTAAGATTAAACCCTCAATAACGGAGCTTGCTGAAGTTGGGCAACTGCTTATGGTACAAGTGTCCAAAGATCCGCAAGGGACCAAAGGTGCAAGAGTAACGACACATGTTTCTATTCCTGGCCGCTGGATTGTGTACATGCCAGGTGCCGACTACATCGCAATTTCCCGTAAAATTGACTTAGAAGCCGAAAGGCAGCGCCTCAAGCAGCTGGCAGAAGGCAATTTGCTCCCTGGCGAAGGGGTTATCCTTCGGACAGGTTCTCTTGGCCAAAGCGAAGAAGCGATCCGCGACGATTTGCAAAATTTGCGAGAATTGTGGCAGATGATTCAATCCAAAGCATTAGGAGCGGAAGCTCCGGCGCAGCTTTATCAAGATCTGGATCTCTTGCCGCGCTTAGCCCGTGACGTTATTACTTCGGAAGTGAATGAAGTTTGGCTGAATGACTCCAAAGTGTTCGAAGAGATGAGACAGCTGCTTCGCAAGCAGCACCCGAGTTGGCGGGGGAGAATCGCTTTCTACGACCGGAAGACTCCGCTGTTCGATCATTTTGGCGTAACGGAAGAGTTGAATGTAAGTTTTAGAAGGAAGATTTGGCTGCCGAGCGGCGGCTACTTGATCATCGATCAGACCGAAGCGCTGACGGTTATTGATGTGAACACAGGCAGATATACCGGATCGATTAACTTGGAACAGACAGTCACCGATATTAATCGTGAAGCGGCAAGTGAGATTCCAAGGCTTCTGCGCCTGCGGAATATTAGAGGCATTATTATCGTTGATTTTATTGATATGATTTCGGAAGTCAACCGCGCGGCGGTTATGGAGAACATTACGCAGGCTGTGCGCAAGGATCGTTCCAAAACGATAATCGTTGGCTGGACGAAGCTAGGCTTGCTGGAAATGACGCGAAAACGCAAATAAAACATTGCATATGAAAATGTTTCTGTGATATAATACTCGGAGTGTGTTGTTTAGGCATGCTGTAACCGCACGAAACGGGTTGAAGTACGGTTGGATATTCATCCGGACCGTCACCTGGACAAGGCGAGTCTGAGACATGAGGAGGTCATGAAAATGTACGCAATTATTGAAACAGGTGGTAAACAGTACAAAGTTCAAGAGGGCGATGTTCTTTACATCGAGAAATTGAACGCAGCTGAAGGTGAAGTTGTTTCTTTTGATCGTGTGCTTATGGTATCCAAAGAGAGCGGCGTAGTTGTAGGTGCTCCATTGGTATCCGGTGCTGCAGTTTCCGCGAAAGTGGAGAAACACGGCAAAGGCGCGAAAGTTATCGTGTATAAGTACAAACCGAAAAAGAACTACCACAAAAAGCAAGGTCATCGTCAACCATACACAAGAGTTGTAGTTGAGAAAATCCAAGCGTAAGAGGCGAGCTTATGATCTACGTGACCATAAAGCGTCTAGTACCGGATTCACCTCAAATTGTATCTTTTGTAGTGGAAGGCCATGCTGAATTTGACGTACCAGGCAAAGACTTAGTCTGTGCTGCAGTATCGGCGGTAACGTTCGGTACATATAATTCGATTGAATCCTTAACGGGAGTTATTCCTATTCACGAGATGGAACGGGGCTTTATGGATATTACGATACCAGACAGCGCTCGGACAGTACCGGAGAAATGGAACCAGATCCAAGTGATTCTGGAATCGATGGTCGTCATGCTAGAAACCATTGCAGACAATTACGGTGACTATATAACGATTGAAACAATCTATAACGAAGGAGGATAACATCATGTTGAAATTGGATCTCCAGTTTTTCGCTTCCAAGAAGGGTGTAGGTTCCACAAAGAACGGACGTGACTCCCACTCTAAGCGCCTTGGCGCTAAACGTGCAGACGGTCAAACGGTAACTGCAGGAAGCATTCTCTATCGCCAACGCGGTACGAAAATTCACCCAGGAACGAACGTGGGCATTGGTTCGGATGATACACTTTTCGCTCTAGTACAAGGCGTAGTGAAATTCGAGCGTTTTGGACGCGATCGCAAAAAAGTGAGTGTATACCCAGTTGATGTAGCTCCTGTGGCTGCAGCTCTAGAAGCGTAATGAGAATCCCTGGCGAGCGATAAGCCCGTCAGGGATTTTTTCCTAATATGAAGATAACCTCTAAACGCGGTCAGTCATTATGGATGGCCAAGGGCAGAGGTTTTCTCATTTGTTTGGTGACGTTTGCAAGATGGCCATGCTATACTGGATAAACGGTTACAAAGCAGGGAGAACGGAGCGGACGAGGAATGAAACGAGTGAGCAGCGCACAGGTTTATTTATTGGCACTTGTGCTCATTGGGTTAACGGGAATGTTATTTCTAGAACCCTGGATTGTCAGGGTGGCATTACTCCTAATCATCGTCATTTGCGGTTACACGGCTTTTAAATTGCAGGAAAGCAGCGTTCAAGAGAAACGGCACCAAGAACTTCGGGAGCAGGAAGAGCTTGCTCAGAGGAATTTGATACAGGTCATCAACCGATTGCGTCATGATTGGATGAACGATACCCAGATTTTATTTGGTTATATTCAGTTGAAGAAGTTTGATAATTTACAGCCTTATATGGAAAAAATAAAAATGAATATGCAGCAGGAAAGCAATCTATCCAAGCTGGGTATCCCCTCTTTAATTGCTTACTTGCTGTTGTTCCGAGTGCAGTCAAAGTCCTTAGAGCTCGAAGTTGCCTTAGACGAAGAGATAAATTTGGGACAGCTTCCTTTGCGAAGCGGACTGATTGAAAGATTAGTCAGGCAAACGGCTGAATGCGTGCAGGCGCATGCGGCAACAAGTGACGATGAGAGCGGCAAACTAAGCTTGGAATTCGAGCTTCAAGAAGATGGCTTACTGCTTGATTTCGTATATCAAGGTCCCTATCGCAGGGACCAGTTGGAAATCGCAGTGAAGGAAATGTTGCGCTCCCATGCCCATTCATCTTCACTTGAGAATAGCGATTGGCAAGAGGAAGAAGCGGTTATCACGGTACGACTGCCGTTTCTTACATAATAGAGGGACCTTGGACTTCATTGACCAAAGTCTCATCTTAGTTGAGGTGTAGAAATGTTTGTAGATAAAGCGAAGGTTTTTGTAAAAGGCGGCGACGGCGGCGATGGTTTAGTTGCGTTCCGACGTGAGAAATATGTGCCGGAAGGCGGTCCAGCCGGTGGTGACGGAGGCAATGGCGGCGATGTGATTTTTCGCGTCGACGAAGGGTTGCGTACGCTAATGGATTTCCGCTATCAGAAGCATTTTAAGGCGGATCGCGGCGAGAAGGGCCGCAATAAATCGATGCACGGCGCTAACGCGGAGGACATGATCGTTCGCATCCCGCCGGGCACAACCGTGATTGACGATGATACGCAAGAAATCATCGCAGACTTGACGCGCCATGGCCAGGAAGTCGTTGTGGCCAAAGGCGGCCGCGGCGGTCGAGGCAACACGCGTTTCGTCACGCAGCGCATCACGGCGCCGGAGATTGCCGAGAACGGCGAGGAAGGTGTAGAGCGCTGGGTTGTGCTGGAGATGAAAGTGATGGCGGACGTCGGCCTAGTCGGTTTCCCTAGCGTAGGGAAATCTACGCTGCTGTCGGTCGTTTCTGCGGCGAAGCCCAAAATCGCAGCGTACCACTTTACAACCCTTACCCCGAATCTTGGGGTTGTCGATGTCGGTGACGGACGCAGCTTCGTCATGGCGGACCTTCCCGGTTTGATCGAAGGCGCGCACGAAGGTGTGGGCCTTGGGCATGAGTTCCTGCGTCACGTAGAACGGACGCGAGTTATCGTGCATGTTGTGGACATGTCCGCAGCGGATGGACGCGATCCTTATCAAGATTTCCTGATGATCAATGAGGAAATAAAGCTGTATAACGCTAAATTGGAGCAGCGCCCGCAAATCGTTGTTGCTAATAAAATGGACATGCCGGAGTCCGAGGACAATCTTACCTTGTTCAAGGAACAGCTTGCTGCCGATGGCAAAGAGTTCGAGGTGTATCCAATCTCCGCTTTAACACGAGGTGGCGTGCAGGAGCTTCTGTATAAGATTTCTGACATCGTAGAGAGCATTCCGCAAGCTCCTGAAGTGGAGGGCGTAGCAGAGAAAGAAGAGCGTAAGGTGTATCGCTTCGAGAAACAAGAAGAGAATGATTACACGATTCGTCGCGTAAACGATGTCTTCGTGATCGAAAGCCCTTCGATTGAGAAGTTGATCAAACGTACGAACTTCAGCACGCAGGATGGCGTCGCTCGATTCGCCCGCATTTTGCGGAACATGGGGATCGATCAAGATTTGCGCAGCCGGGGCGCTGTGCATGGGCAGACGATTCAGATCGGTGATTTTGATTTTGAATTTGATGAAAAGAGTTAATGGGAACACTCATCCTTTGGGATGGGTGTTTTTTTGTTATAGAAGCCCCAATTAATGTCATAATACTTGACATATAAATTGGAAAGTATTACGATTTCCTTGTATTAATAATGTTTATGTTATTAAACATGACATTAATGAAGGGCCGGAGGCTTTAATAGGAAGGAGGATGAACGATGAAAAGATGGATTCAAGCGATCGGCTCGGGCCAGCAGGGAAGCACGCGCGATCTCACGTACGAAGAAGCTTTGGAAGCAGCGCATGAAATGGCCAGAGGAGATTCTACAGACGCGCAATGTGCAGCTTTCTTGATGGCGCTTTGCATGAAAGGTGAAGCTGATGAAGAAATGAGGGCATTTATTGACGTTTTCCGCAGCTATGCCCAACCTTATCATCCATTTGCGGATTCGCTTAATTGTGCAGGCCCTACGGAAGGCCGCCAATTTTTTCCCGTTACACTACCTGTTAGTCTCTTGCTTGCCTCAGTAGGTTTCTCCCAAGTGCTGCATGGAGGCGATTCTCTCCCGTCAAGACAGGGAACAGCCATGCAAGAAATTTTGGAAAGCTTCGGCGTTGCTATGGATTTATCGGCCAAGGCTTGGGAAACCATGTTGTTTCACTTGCACATTGGATTCCTGCATACCGATCAACTCTGTCCACCGCTTGGAAAGTTGAAACAGGTTCGTGAGCAGATCGGGCTGCGTACAGTAATCGATATGATTGAGAAAGTAATGAATCCTGTACAGTCCATGAATATGATTATTGGCGTCAATCAGCGGAAAACGATGGAGTCGCTCATTCCTATTTCTATGAGATCGGGCGTACAAAGTATTTATCTGGTGAACGGTATAGAGGGCTCTGAAGATTTGCCGATTTACCAAAACAGCACGATCCGCATCGTTACCCCTTGGGGAGACGAGTCGCGCGTGGTGGAACCGCAGAAATTCGGCTTTCTGAGCGGACCCCTGCAGCCCATGGACAAGGCTGAACAGCTCTCGTCGCTGCGCCGTATTATTGGCGGTGAGAATTCCGAAGAGCTGAAGCGGGAGCGTGATCACGTTATTTTTAATGCAGGATTGAGGTTGACATGGTTCGATAAGGTGGGAAGTTATGAGGAAGGTTTTCAATTAGCGGAATCTTTGCTGCAAAGGAGAGAAGCTCAGAAGGTGATGCAGAAATGGGTGGATCAGAGTCATCGTTTCACACTGCAAGATTTTCCTCACAATGAGTCCTCTTCAAAAATTGGATAAAAAGACCATTATGCGGTTAATTCGGCAAAAATGGTCTTTTTTTTATTTCTACCCTCTGAAACAAGCTTCCCCCTGCGAAATGATATAAGAGGCAACGCTTTCGGTGCCGGACAACCTGGCACAAGCAAGATCACGAAAGCCGGTGCACAACGTGAAAAGCAGAACGCTAAGGAGGCATACATCATGAAAAAACAAATACTCACCCTAGCGCTGGTTCCAGCACTTATTTTCGGCGCAGTTACCGTTCCTATGGTCAAAGAAGCTTCGGCTGCTACGACAACCACAACCGGACAAATCGTAAGCTCCGTCAGTTTCCGCCAAGGTGCAAGTACGGATGCTGCACGTATTCGCTACTTGAAGGCAGGCGAGAAAGTGGCCATCTTGTCCAAAGTGAATAGTTATTGGTACAAAGTAAGAGCGTCCGACGGCAAGGAAGGTTATGTAAGCACCGATTCCAAATACATAAAAACGTCTAGCGTGACAACGCCGGATGATTCCGACAATAACAGCGGGTCAGCGACAACCGGACAAATCGTAAGCTCCGTCAGTTTCCGCCAAGGTGCAAGTACGGATGCAGCACGTATTCGTTACTTGAAGGCAGGCGAGAAAGTGACCATCTTGTCCAAAGTGAACAGTTATTGGTACAAAGTACGAGCATCCGATGGTCAGGAAGGTTATGTAAGCACTGATTCCAAATACATTAAAACTTCAGGCGTAACACCGCCGGGCGATTCAAACAATAACGGTGGTACAAGCGGCGGCTCCGTCAGTGAAAAAGCGCAAAAAGTGATTGCTGCCGGTAAAAAATACTTAGGAACACCTTATGAATATGGTTCTAGCCGTGATAATACCAATACGTTTGACTGCTCTGACTTCGTTCGTCAAGCTTTCTTGGACGGCATTGGCTTAAAACTGCCAGGCGATTCCAGAGGGCAAGGGAGTTATGTGAAATCGCTTGGTAACGCCAAAACCGATTGGCATGATTTGAAACCCGGCGATCTGATGTTCTTCATGGATTACAAAGGGACAAGCAAGTCGAATTACAGTGGTATTGATAAATCGAAACAAACAATCTCACACGTGGCCATATACTTAGGTAATGGGCAGATTTTATCGACATATTCGAAAGAAAGCGGCGGCGTTCGCATTGATTCCTTTGAAAATCGTCACTGGGAGTACCGCTTCTTATATGGCGGCAGTGCCCTTTAAATGTCAAAAAGCAGACTTCGATTCTACTCGAAGTCTGCTTTTTTTATACTTCCATAGGATCAACGAATGGATGCCAATGAATGGTTGGTAAATGACTTTGTTCGTTTACGCCAGCAGAGCCGATCCAGGGAGTTGTTGTAGGTCCAACATCTAAATAATGCTCCAGCAAATTGCGGAAAATAAATGGAAGAGGACGTTCAAGAACAAGATCTTTCGGAACCCAGTGCAGCTCACCTTCAGGGGTCGTGATACGGGGATTTACATCGGTGGAGCCGACGTAGAAAAACTGCTGCCGAACTTCTTGTCCATTCAAACGCAGTAAAATATACTGCAAGCGAAGTCCTTGAATTTCATCGTGTTCTATGCCAGTTTCCTCCCATATTTCACGTAAGCACGCGGCACGCGGGTTGTTCAGTTCATCTGGCTCTAAATGGCCCCCGATAGCGGCCCACAGTCCAGGGGACAGTGTACGCGTTAAAGAGCGTTTCATCATTAGCAATTCATTCCGGCTGTTCCATAGGAGAGCGGTAGACATCATACGCAATGTAATCATGGTGGCGATCCCTTTCTTTTTCTAGTACACTCAGCTTAGCACAAGTAAACTAGCTCCTGCAAAGAAGCTAGTTTCAGAGTAATTTGCCTATTGCTTCAGACCTCGTGATTCGATATAATGTCCTCTATAGGTAAACAATAGTCTTTCTAGAGAGGACGGTAAGGTCGTGCCGGAAAGCAAAGAGTTTTTACAAACGATCAAGCACACCGGTCCTGAGAGGTACTACTTAGTCCGGGAAGATATTTTGCCAGAAGGTGTACTGAAGACGGTACAGGCCAAAGAGCTGCTCGCTCGGGGTGAAGTGAAGACGATTCATGATGCCGTTGAACAGGTTGGGCTCAGCCGAAGCGCTTTTTATAAGTACAAGGATGGCATTCATTCGCTAAATAAGCTGGAAAGAGAGCGTATCGTAACGATATCGATGGATTTGGAGCATCGGTCAGGGATTTTGTCCCGCGTTCTTGCGCTTATCGCTAATTTGGAAGGGAATGTGCTTACGATTCATCAGACGATTCCACTGCAAGGGATGGCCAATGTAGTCATTTCGGTTGAAACCTCAACGATGGGGGAAGAGATTCGTCAAATTTTGGATCGGCTGCAATCGCAAGAAGGAGTCAAGCGTGCCATGATTATCGGTCAGGGCAGTTAAGATAAAACATATTACTATTCGGGAGGACAAACGAAATGAAACCGATCAAGGTTGGATTACTGGGACTAGGCACAGTTGGAACAGGTGTCGTACGTATTATTGAAGGTCATCAAGAGGATTTACACCGTCAGACAGGCTCTGCGATCGAAATTGCCAAAATTTTGGTGCAAGATAAATCAAAGCTTCGCAACATTACCGTAGACGCGGACAAGCTGACGGAGAATGTTTGGGACGTCATCAGCGATAGCGAAATTGATGTTGTTGTTGAAGTGATGGGCGGCGTTTCCGCTACGAAAGATCATATTCTAACGGCTCTTGGCAATGGAAAGCACATTGTGACGGCGAATAAGGATCTCATGGCGATGCATGGCGCTGAAATTTTGGCAAAAGCAGCTGAGCACGGATGCGACGTTTTCTATGAAGCAAGTGTTGCCGGCGGTATTCCGATTATTCGTGCACTTGTAGAGGGCTTCTCCTCTGACCGTATTACGAAGATCATGGGGATTGTTAACGGAACAACGAACTATATTTTAACTAAAATGAGCCAAGAAGGCGCTGCTTACGCTGATGTGCTGAAAGAAGCCCAAGCGCTTGGTTATGCAGAGGCTGATCCGACTTCCGACGTTGAAGGTCTTGATGCTGCCCGCAAGATGACGATTCTATCCACACTTGGCTTCCATGCCAATGTTAGCCTTAGCGATGTTGAAGCAAAAGGAATTTCTAAAGTAACAAAAGAAGACATCCAATACGGCAAGAAATTAGGGTACGAAGTGAAGCTGCTTGGTATTGCTGAAAATCATGACGGGCATATCTCCGTGAGCGTTCAGCCTACGATGGTGAAGAGCTCCCACCCGCTTGCTTCCGTAAACGGCGTGTTCAATGCCGTGTACGTGACGGGCGAAGCGGTTGGCGAGACAATGTTTTACGGAGCCGGCGCAGGCGAGCTGCCTACAGCAACATCTGTTGTAGCGGATTTGGTTGCCGTTGTCCAGAACTTGAAGCTTGGAGTGAGTGGACGCAGGGTGCTTGCCCCTTACAAGGAGAAGAAGCTGAAAACAGATGAGCAAATTGCATGCAAAAACTTCATTCTTTTGCACGTTGAGGATAAAGCGGGTGTTCTTGCACAAATTACACAAATTTTTGCTGAGCATGAAGTCAGCTTGGAATCCGTCTTCCAGCATCCGAATAAGCACAACCCGAAAGCTGAAATTATCATCATTACCCATGACGCCAACCAAGCCAGCATGAAAAATGTACTGAAACAGTTTGAATCCATGGACGTTATTCACGCCATCAAAAGCGTCTACCGCGTTGAAGGCTAATCTATTGAAAAGAGGCGCAATTTCGAAATGAGTTATAAGGCAGTGCAAAAGGTAAGAGTGAAAGTGCCGGCAAGTACGGCAAACTTAGGTCCTGGCTTTGACTCACTGGGGATGGCCTTGAATTTATATGCCTGGATTGATATGGCCATCTCGGAGCAAACCACGATTGATTTGATCGGTGATCAAATGCACGGGATTCCGACGGACAAGACGAACCTCATTTATAAAGTCGCGCAAATGGTGTTTCAAGAAGCCGGCGTCTCCCACCCGGAACTGTACATCTCGATGTACAGCGATATCCCACTAACCCGCGGACTGGGCAGCAGCGCGTCAGCGATTGTTGGCGCCCTGGCCGGAGCCAATGCATTGATTGGCAATAAGCTCACAGAATATGAGCTGTTCCAAATTGCAAGCCGCCTCGAGAAGCACCCAGACAATGTAGGAGCAAGCCTTTTTGGCGGCATCGTGGTTGCGTTCTGGGACGGAGAGAAGGCGGAATCCATTCGGATCGAGCCGGACCCGAACTTGGAGGTGCTGGTGGCAATCCCAGCCTTCCAACTGGCTACAGAGAAGGCGAGAGGCGTTATGCCGAAGCAGGTAGCCATGAAGGATGCGGTGTTCAACCTCAGCCACTCATCGCTGCTTGTTGCCGCGCTAATCACAGGCAACCTGGGGATGATCCGTCATGCCATGAAGGACGCGCTGCATCAGCCATACCGTGCGCCTCTCATTCCCGGCATGAAGACGCTGCTAGAGCAAGCCGAGAATCACGGCGCGCTTGGGGTTGCGCTTAGCGGAGCGGGGCCAACTATGCTTGCACTAGTGGACCAGCGAAGCGGCCGCAAGGCGGAGTTGGAAGGATTTCTGAAAGAGACGCTGGCTAAAGAAGGTATCGAGGCACAGACGTTGTGGCTAATGCCAAGCCGTGAAGGGGTAACAACGACTGCGCTGCAGGAAAACGACGGGGATCTCCAGTCCTTCGTAGACAAGGAGGTTCATGCATGAAGCGAGTCGCGATTCTTGGACCCAGCACTTTTTCGGAAGAGGCTACCCGCCATTTTTTGGGCGAGGACTTCACCTACGTTTCTTATAAGTTAATTTCCGAAGTATTCAACGCGACGTCGTCCGGTGAAACGGATCTGGGCGTTATTCCAATCGAAAATACACTGGAAGGCTCGGTCCATCTGCATGTGGACTGGCTTGTTCACGAAGTGGATCTTCCGATTCGGGCGGAATGGGTGTTTCCCATTGATATGAATCTCATCGGGTACTCTGGTCCTGAGGGGAGAGCGGATGAGTCGAATCCATTCGGATATATCCGCAAGGTGCTGTCTCATCACGTTGTGCCTGCACAGTGCAGCCGTTTTATGAAGCAATATTTAAGCGGAGCGGAATTTGAACAAGTCAGTTCTACGGCAGAAGGAGTGCGAATTGTTTCTTCTCTTCAGGATCCTTCGGTTGCAGCCATAGGAACGGCCATTGCTTCTACGAACTATGGCGTGCCTATGCTTCAAAAAGAAATCCAGGACCACAAAGACAACATGACGCGTTTCTTGCTGGTCGGCAAGGAAGCTTCCGAGTTGAAACCCTCGGAAGACATGAAGACGACGATTCTCGTCACGCTGCCGGAAGATTATCCGGGCGCTCTTCACCAGGTGCTCTCAGCCTTCGCATGGCGGAGAATCAATCTTTCCAAAATTGAGTCCAAGCCAACGAAGAAAAAATTAGGCACTTATTATTTTTACATTGATATAGCGGGCTCTTTGGACTCCGTTCTGCTCCCGTCGGCGATTCAAGAAATTGAAGCGATTGGATGTCAGGTCCGCATATTAGGTTGTTATCCTAGCTATCCCTATAAGAATTAACTCAAAGATCCTCCGGCTCTCTAGCGCGGGGGATTTTTTTTGTCCGAGAGGGGCAAAAGCCTAGAAACGTGCATAAGATGTAATATCATTGTGAATATGTAGGTGGCTTAGCTAGCAGGGTTTATGAAAAATTGCTTGAGAGTAAGCTTCCAAAGCCAGTTTTTTCTAACGAAAAAAGGAGGTAAGGTGTTGAAAATCCATATTGTCAAAAAGGGAGATACCCTGTACGAGCTTGCAAAAAAATATCATAGTACATTGGATCAGATCATTGCGATCAACCCGCAAATTGCAGACCCCAATGTGCTGGACATCGGCATGAAGGTGAAGATTCCTTCCAAACCGAAGCCGGTTGATCCACCTGCGTCAGAGTTCGTTTACAAGCACATTGTTCAGCAGGGAGACAGCTTATGGAAGCTTGGAAAAGCCTGGGATGTACCTCTGCAGGCGATGATTGCGGCTAATCCTCAGCTGAAGAATCCCAACGTACTTATGACAGGGGAAGTTGTATTTGTTCCCAAAATGCAACATGGAGCTGCGGACATGACGCATCATACCCCTTCAAAAGTGTCGACGATGCCTTTCGATCATATGCCAGAGGCACAGCCGATGACGCCGAGCGATGCGAGTCCGCCGCCATATATCCCGGTTCCGGAAGAAACGATGCCAGAGGCCATGCAACCAATGCCAATGCCAATGCCGATGCAACCAATGCCTGCTGTTTCTGCACCTGCGCCAGAGCAGACTTTGATGCCTGAGGTGCCAAGTGGAGAGCCAGAGGATATTGCGCTGCAGGAACCATACGAGCAGCCAGCTACTCATCCTTTCAAGCAGTTTCATATTACTGCGACGGAAGTATTCGCTTATCCAGAGGCTAACCAGCAAGAAGCAGCAGCTCATCCAGCATTTATGCCGTATCAACAGCAGCCATGGCAGCAAGCGCCTCACCACGCTCAGATGCCCACGTTCCCTGTGAGCAACGAGGGGTGCGGCTGTGGGGGTCCTGCCATCATGGAGCAGCCATGGATGACAGGACCAGAAGGATTTGCTACTGGCCCATTAGGAAATCCATGGGAAGGGCAGCATCATGGTTACCATCATGGCATGCCATCAATGCCGAACATGGCTGATATGAACACAATGCCATCAATGCCGAACATGGCTGATATGAACATGATGCCATCAATGCCGAATGTGGCTGACATGAACACAATGCCATTTATGCCGAACATGGCTGACATGCAGACTATGTCGTCTATGCCTAACATGCCTTACATGCCTGACCAATATCCGCAAGGAACTCCTTTTGACATGGGGCAGTCCGGGCATAATCCGTTTGCTTTTCAACCGGGTCCTTATGGAATCCCTTATGCTGGAGCTCACTATCAAGCGCCTTTCGAGTCGCCTATGATGCCGCAAGTTCATACGCATGAACTTACGAAAGAGAGCGACAAAGATGAAGTCGTAGAAATCGATATTCGCACTAACAAGCAGGCGAAATCCAAAAACAGCGGCGGCTCCTCCAAAAAAGCGAAATTGACTGGAACAGACGCGCTCAATGCCTTCGTAAGACGTCAGCAAAGAGCCGTCTTAGAGTCGCAGGAAACCAGACCAAATGTTCCTTGGATTAATTTCTGAATAACAAAGAAGCCTCCTAAGTCCACAGTTCGTGGATTGGGAGGCTTTTTATTATTTTAGCTGACGGAACCATTATGCAATCATTCCGATGGTGAAGAAGACCATAAGGCCAACGACGAAATTCATGCCCCATTTCTTGCGGAGCAGCTCCCGCCCGCGGTGCAGACGAGTTTTTACCGTTGTAATCGGCAAGTTAAGCTTGGTGCTAATTTCTTGAAGCGAAAGCTCCTCCAGATAATAAAGCGTAATGACGCTTTTGTATTTGTCGGCCAATTTATTAATGGAAGTGTGCATGTGATCTTGGATTTCTGTTTGCAGCACAGCGTGCTCCGGCGATTGATCCTGGCTTGCGAGTTTACTGTAATAGCTGTAATCATCGTCATGATCGCTCAGCTCAGCATCTAGGGATTGAACAGGCCGCTTTTTGCGCAATAAATCAATGGCGACATTTTTGCCGATCCGATAAATCCAAGTAGAGAAGTTCTGGCTCTCATCGTAGTGATTCAAATTCAAGTAAACGCGAATAAATGTCTCCTGAACGATATCCTCCGAATCAGGTCTGTTATGAAGCATGCGGAATGCAAGCTTTTGTATTTTATTCCGGTATAACTCGACTAATTCAACGAAAGCGTTGCGATCGCCTCGTCTGGATAATTGAATTAATTGAAGTTCTGCCACATTCATGGTGTTTCCCCTCCTTAGCGTTTTCGTAAGAAAACTGTCTTCGAAAGATCAGGCTTAGCGTTTTCTTATAGAAAAGCGGCTGGCAGCCTTTTCAGATATATATCGTTTTTCATGAATAAGTATTAGAATATTTCATCTACTTCTGACTATATCATTTCTGTGGCAACAGTCAAATTTTATAGTTATTTTATACTCAGGACATTCCCATTATTTCCCGAATTTATGGATGTTTGGTTACTTTTCATATCAGTGGTCGGATATGAGGCTGAAGTTGAGCGAGGAGTGGGCACACCTTTTTCAATTTTGAGTACTTCATTCCAAATAGCAACGGCTCCCCATAATAGGAGAACTCCAATAATCAGGAGTGTTGTACGCTTGATTCGTCTTTTACCTTTCATGATAGAGCTTCACCGTCCGTCTTGATTGGTTTGATGCTACTCTCCCTATGGTAAATGATGTATAGCGTCTCATGCAAATGGAAACAATACGAAAAAAGAGAATAGAAGGGGATACCAGTGAATGTACAACGTTTTTTGAAGCATTGGAAAAGAAGGCTGCGCTGGAAACGCAGTTGGTTGACATTAGGGATGATCTTCCTTATAGGTACGGTTTGTTGGATCGGATACGCAACAGATGGTTTTTCAGGTGCAGACCATTCTCCGACTCAAGCTACGATGGCTCAATTAACGCCGGAAGACGATGAGCGTCTGAAAGAAGCGGAAGCAACGCTGAAGCGGATTACAGATACCAGGGAAAGCTACTTGATTAAATCTTACGTTTGCGGTGAAGAGAAGAGCACACTTGGTCAGCAAACCTCAGAGCAGCTGCTTGATATGCAAATGAAACATCCGAACTGGCTGCTCAATGTCAGTCCGAGCGGAGAGGTCACATTTACCGAGAACATTGAAGATTTATCTCCGGCATGCAAAGAGAAAGCGGTATTCGGCATCGACGGCAGCAGCAATCTCTCGTTGTTTAACGGCACTCCCGCCAAAGATAACGTCATTCGGACATTTTTCCAACTAAACATCAAGCATTTGGAAAGCAGCCTGCCCCCGGATACGGTGGAAAAGCTGCGCGAGGGCATTCGCATCTCGGATATGGAGGAGTATAATAGCGTATTATCAACATTCAGCGATTATGCCGTGGAAGAAACAGAAAAAGCAATGACTAGACCATAATGAAGCAAAAAGGTGAGGTAGATAAGGGGAAATCCCGAGTCTATCTCTTTTTTTTGTTATCTGCTATAATGAGAAATGACTACATATGTTCGCTTTTTTTAGATGGGAGAGAAATGCTGTGCGTATTCTGGGGATTGATCCGGGGATCGCGATTGTAGGTTTTGGCTTTATTGATAAAATTGGCAGCAAGCTTGTTCCTGTGCAATATGGTTCAATTCAGACGGAAGCACATACCGATCCGGGTCTGAGACTGAAGGATGTCTACGACGCTACAACGCAATTGATAGAAAAGTATAAACCGGACGCTATGTCCATAGAGAAGCTTTTTTTTAACCGAAATGTAACGACGGCATTTACCGTAGGCCAAGCACGCGGTGTCATGATTTTAGCGGGTGTTCAGGCAGGTCTGCCAATAGCGGAATATACGCCTCTTCAAGTCAAGCAATCCGTTGTCGGCTACGGGAATGCGGAGAAGAAGCAAGTCCAGGAAATGGTCAAAATATTGCTCAAACTATCGCAGGTGCCTAAGCCTGATGATGTAGCGGATGCTCTGGCAATCGCTATTTGCCATGCACATTCTTCAGCTTTGCAATCTAGAATAAATGAGGTCAGAAAAAGATGATAGATTTCTTACGAGGAAAAGTGGCGCTGCGCGAGAGCGAATATGCTGTGCTGGATGTGAACGGCGTAGGTTATCGAGTATTTTGTCCTAATCCCTATGCACTTTCGCATAAGGATAATGAAGAAGTTACGATGTTCATTCATTATCACGTGAGGGAAGATGCTCACTTGCTATTCGGATTTGTCTCACGAGATGAGCAGGCTTTATTCCGTTTGCTGCTGGATGTGACGGGGATTGGACCTAAAGTAGCTTTAGGTATCCTTGCTGCGGGCGGACGACCGGAAGCCGTTATTTTGGCAATTAGCCAAGAAAATTTGGCATTCCTAACGAAGCTGCCAGGCATCGGCAAAAAGACGGCGCAGCGGATTATTTTGGACCTTAAGGACAAATTAGGTTCAGTGACGTTCTCGAGTCCAGAAGCTGCTGTTGCTTTAAGCGTTGTCGGCTCAGCCCAAATTACGGAGGGCGGGCAAGTTTGGACGGAAGCGAAAGAGGCTCTGATGACGCTTGGTTACACGGAAGCGGAAGTGGACCGCGCGTGGCTGCAAGTGAAGCCCAAAGCAAATCCTTCGGATTCTACAGATGTTTTGATGAAGCTTGCGCTGCAAGCCTTGTATACGATGTAGCAAGTATTAGCCAATGAAGAAAGCTTTCCTAGGGAAAGCTCGTAGGAGGATCACCATGGATAATGACCGGATTATATCAGCTAACTTGATGATGGAGGACAACGTCATAGAGTACAGTCTGCGTCCCCGTTATTTGGCTGAATATATCGGCCAGAAGCAGGCTAAGGAGAACCTCAAGATTTATATTGAAGCCGCCAAAATGCGCAAGGAAGCGTTGGATCACGTGCTGCTTTATGGACCGCCGGGGCTCGGGAAGACGACCCTGTCCAATATCATCGCCAACGAGCTTGGCGTGAACATTCGAACAACCTCCGGCCCCGCCATTGAGCGGCCGGGCGATTTGGCTGCCATCCTAACGAACCTGCAGGAGGGCGACGTGCTGTTCATCGACGAAATTCACCGCCTCCACCGTACGGTGGAAGAGGTGCTGTATCCGGCGATGGAGGATTTTGCCCTTGATATTATCATCGGCAAGGGGCCGAGCGCACGCTCGGTGCGGCTGGACTTGCCGGCGTTTACGCTGGTCGGCGCGACGACGCGCGTCGGTTTGTTGTCTGCGCCGCTGCGCGACCGTTTCGGAGTCGTCAGCCGGCTGGAGTTTTATACGGTGGAGGAACTCACCTACATCGTCTCCCGTACGGCCGACATCCTGCAGGTCGGCATCGTCGGTGAAGCCGCGCGCGAGATCGGCATGCGCTCGCGTGGAACACCGCGTATCGCGAACCGCTTGCTGAAGCGGGTTCGCGATTTCGCGCAGGTGAAGGGCGATGGCATTATCACGCTGGACATCGCCAAAGAGGCGCTGAAGCGCATCCAGATCGATGACCTGGGTCTGGATGAGATCGACCATAAGATGCTGAGGGCGATCATCCAGAGCTTCCAAGGCGGCCCTGTAGGGCTGGAGACGATCGCTGCCACCATCGGTGAAGAGAGTCAGACGATCGAAGACGTCTACGAGCCGTATTTGCTGCAAATTGGATTTTTGCAGCGTACGCCGAGAGGGCGAATCGTTACGCCGCAGGCCTACCATCATTTGGGCTTGCCGGTGCCGGAACAGCGGTCATGAGGAACACGAGAGGGAGCCGGGAGGCTCCCTTATTTCGTCCCTTGTTGCCGTTGTATCCGTGTCCTCGACACAGTGAGTTACACTTGGGGCAGAAACTCGTTACTTCCAGCCTGCACACCTAAGTAAGTGACTCGTTTTACTTCCAGTTTCTATGCCTGCACCGCTCGCTTGTCCAATTTTCATTCTCTATTACCCCTTGCGAGCACGAGCCGCCGGCTATCGGACTGAGATGACCCTATTTGCCACTTTTGCCGCAAAATTAGCATCTAATGGACTCACGGGCCGCTATTGAGCATGAATATGCTCATAACAGCGATAAAGTCCATGAATAGCGGCTCCTCGGTCCGTTAGCATCTCAATCCAACTGAATTTGCCCAAATAACGGCTTCTGGGTCCGTTACAGAGTTGAGGCTACACGGGCGACGTCAGAGTTGTTGTTTCGTTACGACTGAGCAGCAAATCGGTTGTTTACCATTTTATTCTACTAAAAAGCAAAACTTCTGCGCTTTGCTAGAGTCTAACTTAGTAGAATGCTGCAAAAGAAAGGAAATATTGTCGAATGAAACGAACAAAAAAGCTGTTAGCCCCCAGAACACTAGCTTTGATTACGACGGCTGCTTTAACGTTTGGAACAGTTCCAGTGTTGACGATCCCTGCGCATGCAGCGGGAATATCGCATTTGGATGAAGTGCGTGTTGCCTTATTCATAGATTCTGCCAAATATAAATTAATAGAACCGGTTACGACACTCAGCTCGACTGGCGGAATGGATATCAGTGTACGCAGTACAGCAGGTGCCGCCCAACAGCTCTGGCTTACTCTCCAAGACAGCACCATCCGCATGTCATTGGATCAGTATAGTGTCATGATGCTGGAAACGACGGATTTCGCTGCTGCTAAGGGATTAAGTACGAAGCTCGCCACGATGTCTGCGGATGGTTACGTGTTAAGCCGGATGAAACAAGGGAAAACGGTGTTTCAGGTATTTTACGGCAGCTTCCCTACGATGGAAGCAGCAGAAAGCGCTTCAGCCCAAGCGCTAAAAGATGTGACAGTGGCTGCGTTCACGAAGCAAGCCCCTCCTGCAGTGACAGGGCCGCTCCATCTAAGCGCGGGTACGTTTGCGTCAGAGGCTGCTGCTTTGCAGCAAGCGGCTGTTTATGCTGGAGCTGGCATTCAAGCGGACTTAGCCTTGCAAGAGGATGCAACAGGTAAGCCGGCATATAGTGTATGGATCGGCAATGAAGCAAGTCCTGCTCAGTTAGAAACGGTGAAGCAGGCCGCTATGCGTGCGGTTCCTGCCATTCCTTTGCAAGCTGCCAATACGAAGGCATCTTATCTCATTCGCAAATCAGACGTAACTGCATCGGCAAATGGAACGACACCTGTCCCGCATTTCGCAGCAGGAGCTGGCCAGCAAAAAACATTGATTCACTCCAAAAGTGAAGCGATTACTGTGAAAGAAAAAGCAGACCGCAAATATCGTGGCGACATGGAAATAAGTACTTATCAGAATAAATTAGCATTGGTGAATGAAGTGCCGATGGAGTCCTACTTATATGGCGTGTTAGGTGCGGAACTTGGCTCCGGATGGCCAGCAGAGGCATTGAAAGCTCAAGCTGTCGCAGCCCGCACGTTTGCCATTAAACAAGGAAATAAATATGAAATTGCTCAAGTGACGGACACGACGTTAGATCAAGCTTATTACGGCATGCAAAAAGAGTTTGCGGCAGGCAATCAAGCGGTTGATGCCACGAAAGATGAAGTCATTTCGGATAAAAGCGGATTGATTTCTCCGGTGTTCTCATCGAATTCCGGGGGGAAGACCGCAGATCCATCCGAGGTTTGGGGAAATCCTGTGAGTTATTTGCGCAGCGTGGCTAGTCCTGATCAAGGAGCGGAAAAAGGCAAAGCGACATGGTACCGCATTCAGTTGACGGATGGCCGTCTGGGTTATGTCTCGGCTGAGTATTTGAAAGATACGGGTCAGAAAGACAAGAACGGAACTCCTTACTATGAGTCTACCGATCAAAATGTAAATGTTCGTTTGGCGCCGTACGTGGACAATGCAGCGAATCCCTCCATTGGTCAGCTTGCAGCTAAGGAAAGAGTACTCGTTATAGGTCAGGAAAAAGAGTCTAATGCCTACTCGTGGATGAGAGGTCCCTATACGCCGAGTGAGATGAAAAGCAAATTAACAGCGGCAGGGGTACAGATCAACGGTGAACTAACATCTCTAGAGATATCTGCACGCGGCCCATCAGGAAGGGTTACAGAGCTCAAAGCAAATGGCGTTGTAGTGAAAGTGCCATATCCTGACGCCCTGCGCACTGTGCTTGGAGGCTTGCCCAGCACCCTGTTTGAAATTGAAGGAGCAGGAAGTTATACTGGTAGTACCCCGCAAGGAGCGGATCTGGCGATCGTGGGGGGCGGAAGTGCCGAGACAGGCACTACCAGCGCTGACTCCGTCTACGTGCTTTCCGGTAATCAATCCCAGCCGACCTCGCTCAAGAAATCGGATTTGACTGCTTTAGGCACCAATGGGTTGGCTAAACCAACGGATTCAGTAGGAACCCCAAACACACCTTCGGTAACACCAACACAAGGCAAACAATTCGTATTCCGCGGCACAGGATATGGCCATGGCTTAGGAATGTCCCAATGGGGAGCAAGAGGTTTTGCTGAACAAGGCTATGATTATAAAAAAATACTTCAGACATATTATGCTGGAGTCAACATAACTAAGGAATGAATACACACTCATGGATGTACAAGCATTTGACTTTGAATTACCTGAATCATTGATTGCCCAGACGCCGCTGCTTAATCGCACGGCGTCTAGACTGCTTACGCTGAATAAACAGACCGGAGCAATTGGTCATCAGACTTTTGAACAACTCATTGATTATCTGGAAGCCGGGGACTTGCTCGTGATGAATGACACACGAGTTATTCCAGCACGGCTCTTTGGCATGAAGAAAGACACGGGTGCCAAGGTTGAGCTTCTGCTACTGAAACAGCTCGGTGAGGACCGTTGGGAGGCCCTGGTGAAACCCGGGAAGCGCATGCAGCTGGGGGCTGTGGCCGTTTTTGGCATGAACCAGGAGGGGACTCAGGAGGAAGAGCCTCTGCTAACGGCGGAAGTCGTTGAAGTTGGAGATATGGGAGCACGTGTACTTCAATTCAGCTATAAGGGCATTTTTAATGAAATTTTGGATCGCTTAGGGGAGATGCCCCTGCCTCCTTATATTAAAGAACAGCTGCCGGAGAGGGAACGCTATCAAACCGTGTATGCGAAGCACGAGGGCTCGGCCGCGGCGCCGACAGCAGG
This sequence comes from Paenibacillus violae, assembly GCF_032461945.1. Lineage (NCBI taxonomy): Bacteria > Bacillati > Bacillota > Bacilli > Caryophanales > Paenibacillaceae > Paenibacillus > Paenibacillus violae. Next base: position 190,891 of record NZ_JAWCUD010000007.1, on the reverse strand, counting down.
ACTTCATTTCACAGAGGCTTACTTGGAGAAGCTGCAAGCGAAGGGGGTTCGTCTTGCATTCGTCACTCTGCATGTGGGTTTAGGCACATTTCGTCCTGTGTCCGTAGACACCATTGAGGAGCATCAAATGCACGCGGAGTATTACGTGCTTTCCGCTGAAACCGCAGCGGCGATCAATGAAACCAAAGCGAACGGGAAACGTGTTGTTGCTGTAGGAACAACATCTGCCCGTACGCTGGAAACAGCTGCAGGTCTTAGCCGTGAGCAAGGAGGCTTTGAAGCTGGGAAGCCATTAGTTATCCAGCCTTCGCAGGGATGGACGAGTATCTTTATTTATCCGGGATATAGCTTTGGGGTCGTGGATGCTCTGTTAACGAATTTCCATTTGCCTAAATCAACCCTGCTCATGCTGATTAGCGCTCTGGCTGGAAGGACGCATATCATGCAAGCTTACGAAGAGGCTGTACGAGAGCAGTATCGCTTTTTTAGCTTCGGGGATGCAATGCTTATTTACTAATAGAAACAAAGACTAGAGGAAGTTTAGAATAGGAAGTGGATGTCATGGCAGCAGCAGTAACGTACGAACCGATCAAAACTTGTAAACAATCCGGTGCCCGCTTGGGCCGGGTTCACACCCCGCATGGCGTCATTGAAACGCCGGCTTTCATGCCGGTAGGCACGCAGGCTACGGTAAAAACGATGAGTCCGGAAGAGTTGAAAACGATGGATGCTCAAATTATTTTGAGCAATACGTATCATCTATTCATTCGTCCTGGTCATGAGATCGTAAAATCCGCGGGCGGATTGCACAAATTCATGAACTGGGATCGCCCTATTTTAACGGATAGCGGTGGGTTCCAAGTGTTTAGCCTGAGCAATATGCGCAAAATTACCGAAGAGGGCGTTACGTTTAAGTCCCATTTGAACGGTGACAAGCTTTTTCTCTCGCCGGAAGTAGCCATGGAAATACAAAACGCGCTTGGTTCCGATATTATGATGGCCTTCGATGAATGCCCTCCGTTCCCGGCAGAGTACGATTATGTGAAGAAATCATTGGAACGTACGACACGCTGGGCCGAGCGCTGCCTGAAAAGTCACAACCGACCGGAAGACCAAGGTTTATTCGCCATTATCCAGGGCGGGATGCATGAGGACCTGCGCAGAATGAGCGCCGAGCAGTTGACTTCCATGGATTTCCCGGGGTATGCTATTGGTGGACTGAGCGTTGGAGAGCCTAAGCATTTGATGTATGAAGTGCTTGATTATACAGCACCGTTGATGCCGGCTAACAAACCACGTTATCTTATGGGGGTGGGTTCACCCGATGCTTTAATTGAAGGCGCTATCCGCGGGATCGACATGTTCGACTGCGTATTGCCTACAAGGATTGCCCGAAATGGGACTTGCATGACAAGCGAAGGCCGTCTTGTGATTCGAAATGCGAAGCATGCGACGGATTTTGGCCCACTGGATCCCAAATGTTCATGTTATACCTGCACAAATTACAGCAGAGCATATATTCGTCATTTAATTAAAGCGGATGAAACCTTTGGAATCAGATTGACAACGATTCATAACCTTCACTTTCTGCTACAGCTTATGCGCGATGTCAGAGGGGCCATTATGGAAGATCGCTTGCTCGATTTCCGTGATGAATTCTTTGCGTCCTATGGGCTGAATGATAATGAAAGAGGATTTTAAGAAAGGAGGATACCTATGTTTCTATTGGCTGAAACTACAACTGCGAATACTGGCGCGGTAGGATATTTGTATACATACGGGCCGTTAGTGCTCATGTTCGTAGTTCTCTATTTCTTACTTATTCGTCCACAGCAAAAAAGACAGAAAACACGCAATCAAATGCTCGGCTCTTTGAAAAAAGGAGATAAGGTCGTTACGATTGGCGGTCTTCACGGCACGATTATGGAGATCACCGACGACATTTGTGTGCTTCGTGTCAACGATGCAACGAAAATGACTTTTGATCGTTCTGCCATCAATGCTGTTTCACAAACAACAGCAAAGGAATAAAATAAAAAAGCGAGAACCTTCATCAGGCTCTCGCTTTTTGTTTGGCTTTTAAAGCTCATTATTTTTAAAAGATCGTTTAAGCAGTGCTTGCTCGCCAAGAATGAGACGTCCTTCGGAAATGCGCAGTCCTAATCTTGCTGCTACTACACCTAGCACGACACCGGCACACATATCGGATAACCAGTGGATACCGAGATAGAAAATCGTGAAAATGATAAAAGCTGAGGAAATCGGAACGAAAATTTTCCAAAATGTATTGCGGCTCTTCACAGCAATGACGGCCATCGATACGGAGATCGATGTATGCAGGCTGGGGAAGCAATTATCCAATCCCGACAGCGGGCGATAGTCCTGCTCGAAGGTTGGGAACACATCGAGAATAAGCAGCTTAACATTTGGATGAAATGACCAGACTTCATTAACTGGAAAGAACAGATAAAACGGAATGGCTATCATATAGTTGAACATGAGCGCGTAACAAATCGCGTAGAATAATTTATAATTTTTCTGAAATGTATAAAGGGCAATGGATGCAATCATGACGGATGGAAAGATCACGACGTAGAAATAACTGCTAATCACGGTCAATATATCATTGTGGAAGAAATGTTGAATCGCAGAAACAAAGTTTCCTTCTATGCTATAGATTGATTTGGTAAAATCAGCTTTATAGTCAATTCGTTTTTCGACCCACATCTCAATTTTATTGAAAAAAAGGATTGTGATGAGTGCTGCGAAGTGAATTAAATACTTGCGGGATGAAAATATTTCTTGAACGAAACTTCCTGCGATAACAAACGGATTTTTACGTGTTGCGGCAATTAGAAAGACGATGACAGTAATTACTATATAGACCGTCGCATGTGTCATAGACTGAAACGGGCTCATGGTGTTTTCCCCCTAATATTGGAAATTATTGCGAATATAACTATGATAGTATACCACAATCAAAGGGGGATAGTGAATTTTCACGGAAACGTCTTATTTCTGCGTGTTAACGCCAAGGATGCCTCCAAGTGCTCCTGCTGCAAATAAAATACCGAGCAATTGCAGGGATTGAAGATTCAATCCTGCGTCAAAAGCTAGAAAACCAACCAAGAAAATAAGGATAAAATAGACGAATCCGACGAGTCCCCCGTGGTACCAGCCGCGGTTACCGGCTCTTTTTCCTGAAACCCAGCCTCCAATAAACAGTGCTGCAGCATGAATTATCGTAGTTAACGTATGCAAGGAACTCTCTTGTGTGCTAGTTAGCAGCAAAAATAATGATGTTACTATTGTCCCAATTGTCATCATGCTTAATGAATAGGCAAGTCCGGAAAATAAAGGAGATGTTATTCGAACCTGACTGACCGTTTTCATGGGGTTCACAGGCACCAATCCTTTCTTATATTCGTTCTTTTCATTATCATCATTGTATGGCCAAGCACATAGAATTAGTACAGACTGTTCAAAGGGAAGGTGAATAATTATGACGGAATTTTCTCAAGGACCCGCTCTATGGCAGGCTATTGCAGCTCTTATTATTTTTGTTGCCGCTTATATTTGTATCTTGATTGAAAAGTGGGACCGTACGTATACGGCGCTTGGAGGAGCCATCCTGATGCTTCTGCTGGGCGTTGTTCCAATTGGAAAGGCGCTTACAACATACGCGAATTGGCCTGTTCTTTTATTTCTTGTTGGTTTATTCGTAATTGCCGGCCTTTTTCAGAAAACAGGACTTATCGCATTCGCCGCAAGCAAAATCATACGCGTGTTTCGGTTACAGCCTTTTACGATATTAATAGGTTTGTCGCTACTGGCCGCTGTAACTTCTGCCTTATTAAACACTTTGCTCGCCATCGCTATTATTGTTCCGATCCTGCTCAAAACGACGAAGATGATGAAACTGTCGCCTGTACCTTTTTTGATTTCCGTATTGTTATCGGCGAATCTCGGTGGTGCAGCAACGCTTATGGGCAATTGGTCCAATAGGCTGATAGGTGCATCAGAGCATATAACAACAGGGGAGATGCTATTAAAAGTCGGACCGCTGGTTATTCTCATGTTGGCCATCGTATATCTAGCCATTTGGTTTCTCTATGGAAGGAAAATGATTATTCCTGAAACGTACAAGCGGGAGGTGCTTAGTTTACAGCCCGATACATACTTAACGGAAGATCGCGCCCAATTTATCGGTGGCTGCGCCATTGCCGGGGTAACGCTGCTTGCTTTTTTATTGCAAGGTATTTTGGGTTGGCAAGCTTCCTATATTGCTGCAGGTGGGGCAGTAGCGCTAATTGCACTCAACTATCAGGACTTCATTCAGCTTTTCAAAAAGAGAGACTATCGTTCCTTCTGGAGTGGGCTATTAGAAACACAGGGTTTGTTTTTTCTAGGATTGTTTATTATGGTTGGCGGATTAACGTATGCCGGGATATCGGGATTTATCGCTGTTAGAGGGTTGGAATTGAGCCAAGGCTCCATATCATTCTTATCCATGCTTTTGTTATGGTTAACGGGGTTTGGTTCATCGGTTGTGGATTATGTACCTTATACCGCGGCTATGATTCCTGTAATAGAACATATAGGAACAGAAATGAAGAGTTTTTCCCAAGCATCCATTCAGCCTCTGTGGTGGTCCATTATCGTTGGAACCGCGATTGGAAGCGGGGTTACGCTCTTCGGTTCGATATCGAGCATGTATGCGGCGGCACTCGCTGAGCAAGAAGGGGGAGGGCTGAATCCCCGTAATTATTTCATGATTGCAGGGCCGATTTCCTTAGTTTTATTCATCGTAGCTACGATCTATTTCAAGTTATTTCTGTTGTAATTCCCAACAATTGAATACGTAAAAATTGCATGATGAAGTGCATGAGCGGTCAGAATACCAGTGAACTCCGAGAACAAGCAAGTAGCTTAGATCAGGGAGGCTATCGATGGATATTCTGACCATTTTTTTACGTACCGTGCTGATCTACTTTGTCGTTTTTCTCATGCTACGTCTTATGGGAAAACGGGAAATCGGGAAGTTATCGCTGTTTGATCTGGTTATTTCGATTATGATTGCCGAAATTGCCGTGTTCGTGCTTGAAGATGTAGAGAAGCCAGTCATGGATGGGATTGTCCCGATGGCGACACTGGTGCTGATCCAAATCATCATCGCCTATGTCACATTAAAGAATAGAAATCTCCGGATTCTATTTGACGGGAAACCTAGCGTGATCATCAAACAAGGATTGATCGACCGTGAAGAAATGAGGAAACACCGTTATAACCTGGATGACTTAATGCAGCAGCTAAGGCAAAATAAGATCATGAATGTCGCAGACGTGGAGTTTGCCGTTCTTGAGCCCTCGGGGAAGTTAAGCGTAGTGGAGAAAAGCTTGAAAGCGAAAGAGACAGCGATTGACGAACAAGGCCTGAAAGGCACCATTCGATATGAGGGACTACCGCTGCCTCTCATTATGGACGGCAAAGTACAGGACGATAATTTGGAGAAAATAGGAAAAACGAGATTTTGGCTAAAAAACCAGCTTCAATTCAAGGGAGCGCGCGATTTCAAAGAAGTGTTTTACTGCTCTATTGATCACAGGGGTAGAATGTTTCTTGACCGCAAAAGATAGATCAGCGGATAATTTTTTTGCCCATGTTCAGAATCCGGGTCAGATCCTTCAAGCTAATCAATCGAAAGACCGTAATCGAAAACATATAGACAATAAAGCCTACGAGTGATGAAGCTACAAAACGAAGCCATTCAACGGATGTCCATGGGACGTACATGATGAAGTAACAACATAGGCCTGAAAGTGCCATAGCCACTCCAATTTTGCCGAAATCACTGCCCTCCATACGAAACTTCAGCAAACGCACAACGCTGTTCCAATGCAGGAGCGTAACCAGCACGATGTTTACATTGATCGCAAAAACAGCTCCTTGAATGCCGAGTTCCGGCTTGCTGGCCAACCAATAAATGAGTATCAGTTTGACGGTAGAGCCTATCAAGGTATTGATCAAAGCGGATCCAGGTTTGTTCAAAGCTTGCAGAGTCGACTGCAAGGGGGCCTGGAAATAGATGAATATGGCAATTGGAGCCATCATCTTCAGCATGATACCAACATCGGGTTGATTGTACATATACCTGCAGATGGGTTCGGCCAGGACGAACATGATGACAGCGAACGGAGCACCTGTGACTAAAGCCAGTTTTAAGGATTGGTGCAGGCGTGCATGGATTGTTTTCATATCTTTGCGAGCCGCGGCTTCACTTAATGAAGGGACCAGCGAGACCGATAAAGACATTGTCAGTGCGCTTGGAAGCAGAATGATAGGGATAACCATGCCTTGCAATGCGCCATACTGCGCTGTTGCCAACGAAGTGGCGATGCCTGCAATTGCTAGACTTTGTGCTATGAGAATAGATTCGAATAAATAAGAGCTTGCCCCAATTAACTTACTGCCCGTAATCGGAATGGAAATGCGCATAATCCGTCGGAAGTTAGCCAACCGGCCATTCGTTTTCGTGGTACCGATCTGAGCGACAGGAAGTTTCGGTGACGATTTCTTATCGTACCTGAAATGGATGGCCAGAACGGCTAGACCGCCAATTTCACCGGCAAGAACGCCTACCATGGCGCCGGCGGCGGCATATTCGATCCCGTATGGGATCATAACATACGAGCAGACAAGCACCATCACAATGCGAATCAGTGTTTCCATAATCTGTGATGTGGCCGTGGGAATCATATTCTGTCTGCCTTGAAAGTATCCGCGGTAAACAGCGGAAACCCCGATGATCGGGATCATGGGACTCATGCACAAGAAGGTGTAATAAACGCGTGAATCGGTTAACAAATGGGAGGTGATCCAAGAGGCTCCTGCTACGCAAGCAATAGTGAATAGGATGCTCAAGCCAATTGTGATCACTAAAGAAATTCGAAGAATGCTGCGAATTCTCGATTCATTATGCTCGGCTTCAGCCTCGGCAATCAGCTTGGCAATGGCAATAGGTATGCCTCCCGTTATGATCGTCAAGATGACGGAAAGGAAAGGCCAGCCCATTTGATAAAGGCCAATGCCTTCTGCGCCGATGACACGCGGTAAAGTAATTCTGGGGATGAAGCCGAGAATACGGTTCAAAATGCCTGCGGCCAAAAGAATCATCGTGCCCCTGATAAATGACTGCTTGGTCATGCCATACCCTCTTCCGATACTTGTCTTACCTTATGAATATGCGAGAGTTGGTCAGGCTCATGCTAACATTTTATGGACAGGTTAAAGCTAGCAGGAAATTGGAGGGTGAATATCGAATAACATGTCAAGTTAACCATGATAAACTGACCTTAGGAGGATCTCTCTATGAATGGAGAAGATAATGATCAAGTTCCTCATCATCCTGAGGACAAGGCAAGCGAACAGATAGAGGAAAGTGAGTCAGCCCCCCATAACGCGGACAAGGAAGAAGCGGAAATTGCACTTTCCGATTTTGAATTGAGCGAGCTCATCGAGAATCTCTGTTTGAGCAAAGTGGAGGAGTTTGTGCTGCTTGGCTATGAACATGTCACTGGAAAAGAGATCTGGGATTGTGTGAGTGACAAATACCGTAAAACGGGTGTCCCTTCTCTTCATCAAATCGTGAATGACATCTTATCACTGAAATCGACCCAGTTTATGAACTGGCTGACGATAAGCATGTATAGAGGGGCCCAATTCTAAGAATAGGGCTTATTTTTTCATGTAACGACTTAAATTGACTCGATTTTCAGACCTGTATATAATAGGCATATTGAGTATCGAAGGGAGACAAGCAAGAGATGCTGGATTGGAAAAGAATATCGTTCTTTTTTCTAACGGTTGTAATTGTTCTCGGCGCAATCGGAGCAACAAGCCCTAGACTTGTAGAACGAATCAAGCTTGGTTTGGATTTAAAAGGCGGATTTGAAATTTTGTATACCGCGGAGCCACTAACGGCTGGGCAGCCTTTAACGAAGGAAACGCTTACGCAAGCAGCGGAAAGTCTTGCCAAACGGGCTGACTCCCTTGGTGTAGCAGAGCCTGAGGTCTACCCAGAAGGAACAGATCGGATTCGTGTGCGTCTGGCAGGCGTTGAGAATGAGGAAGAAGTTAGAAGTTTGATGTCCAAGCCATCTGTTCTTACCTTCAGAGGTCCGGACGGTACAGTGTACATGAATGGTACTGACTTCGTGGAAAACGCAGCGAAATTAAGCTACGATCCGAATACGAAACAGCCGATTGTCGAGATCAAAATGAAAAGCAGAGAGAAATTCAAGGAAGTTACGACTAAGCTGGTGGGCAGCACATTGTCCATCTATCTGGACGATCAAGTGCAATCGACGGCATCCGTTAATTTCCCGATCGACAGCGACTCCGCAATCATTACACAAACAAGTGTAACGGAAGCAACTAAAGTAGCGAAAATGATTAACTTGGGGGCTATGCCGCTAAAGTTAACCGAAAAATATATTCAACGTGTTGATGCGACGCTAGGACAAGCATCCTTGCACCAAACAGCGCGTGCTGGGCTGATTGCATCGATCCTGATTTTCATCTTCATGGTACTGTACTATCGTGCACCGGGGCTTGTTGCGGCTTTCACGCTAATTACATACATTTGGGTTCTTCTTGCGGTCTTCGACTTTATGAATGCAACCTTGACATTGCCGGGTATTGCGGCACTTGTTTTGGGAGCAGGTATGGCGGTTGACGCGAACATTATTACATACGAGAGAATCCGTGAAGAAATTCGCGCGGGCAAAAGCATCCTTTCTTCTTTGAAAGCAGGCTCCAAGCATTCCTTCCGTACAATCATGGACGCTAACGTTACGAACTTGATTGCCGGTATTGTTCTTTACTATGTAGGGAACGGCGCAATCCGTGGATTCGCGGTTATTACAATGTTAAGTATTATCATCAGTATCTTAACGAATGTTCTTTTCTCCAGATGGCTGCTCCATCTGATCATACGAGGCAACTTGCTGAAAAAGCCAAGTTATTTCGGTGTGAAGGAGGCAGACATCCGTGGACTCTAAGAACAAGTTTGATTTTGTAAGATCTCGTAATAAATTCTTTGGTATTTCGATTGTTCTTCTTATCATAGGATTAGCTGTAATGCTTTTCTCAGGGATGAACTTCGGGGTCGATTTCAAAGCAGGAACGAATATCGATCTTGTCGTAGGCAAGCAGTTGGATAAAGCCAAAGTCGATGAGATTCTGAACGGTCTGTCAACGAGCGGTGATGTGAAATCGCACCATGCGGACCCGACAATCGGGGGGAACAACAGTGATCGTGTCTCAATCCGCTTCGATGACGTGCTGAACGACGACGCGGTGAATAAAATTCAAAAAGCATTTGCAACGGCTTATGGCGTTGATGTTTCCAAAGAGATCAATACCGTAGATCCTCAGTTGGCAAAAGAATTGCTGTTGAAAGCCGTATATGCGGTAGCGATTGCCAGCGTATTGATTTGTGTGTATGTCAGCATCCGTTTCGAATGGCGTTTTGCGATTGCTGCGATTATTGCCATTCTTCACGACGCATTCATGGTTATCGCGGTTTTTGCGATTTTCCGTCTGGAAGTCAATCTTCCGTTTCTGGCGGCTGTTTTGACGACCATCGGTTATTCCATCAATGATAAAATCGTTATTTTTGACCGTATCCGTGAAAATCTCAGATTCGCCAAGCTCAAAACGGACGAAGACCTCGTTGCTTTGGTCAACGACAGTATTTGGCAGACGATGGCGCGTAATATCAATACCGTTCTCGTGGTATTAATTGCCGCTGGCTGCTTGTACATTTTCGGAAGCGAGTCCATCAAGTTGTTCGCACTTGCGAAGCTGGTCGGATTAACGAGCGGTGCTTACTCCTCCATCGTTATTGCTTGTTCTCTGTGGTACCTCTTGAAAAGAAAATCGTTACGGAGTTCTAAAAAGAAAGCTGCAGCGTAATAACCATAGTAACTGGCCGCGTGAATGTTGCGCGGCCTTTGTATCCGTTCAGGGGGAGTGTCAGCGTGAAAGACGAGCGTTTTCAAAAAACGGAGCTTGCGGTATGGGGCGGCATCGCCGGTAATGCAGTTCTTGCGTGTCTGAAAGGTATTGTTGGGATTATGGCGCAGAGCTCAGCCTTGTTAGCTGATGCCGCACATTCGGCATCAAGAGCCATAACCTCTTCCGCAGCACTGATTCGTGTGAAATCAGATCAGCAGCCTCCAGAGGAGTTGGATGTCCAAAGTCCAGAAAAGAATAGGTCTTTCGCAAGTATTCTGCTGGCTATCGTCGTTCTTATTATAGGAATCGAGATGGGGATTTCTGCGATTCAAGCCCTAGGGTCTGTGGAGGAACATACTGACAAGAATTACGCGCTCGCTGCGCTTGGACTTTCGTTAGTCGTCAAAGAAATCATGTATCAATACGTAAGCCGGTTGGGCAAACGTATAGGCTCGCAGGAATTAATTGCTAATAGCAGAGGGCACCGTTCCGATATATACTCTACTATTGTGGCTCTAATAGGGGTATTCGGCGCAACATTGGCCAACGTCTTAGAGGTCCCATTCCTTTCCTATTTGGATCCGATAACTGGAATTATCATTTCTCTTTTGATCTTGAAAATGGGGTATTCGCTTGTCAAGGAAGCTTTACATAGGAAGCAAGAGTATGTTCTACAGCAAGAGGATGCTGACGATCTGATTGCCGTTGTGCAGTTGATTAAAGGTGTAATCACCGTAGATGACTTAAGAGCCAGAGAGCACGGACATTATGTGGTGGTTACGGTCAAAATCAGCGTGAATCCAAGGGTAACGGTTTGGGAAGGGCATGAAGTTTCCAAAAGGATCAAACAGCAGCTGATGAAAAGATTTCATCATGTTTCGGATGTGGTTGTGCACGTGGCTCCTTATGATGCCGGCTATCCCTACAAACATTCTACGGATTCAGAGCTCAGCGAGCTTCCATCCGTTATTCATTAATTTTGCAATAAGCACGAAGACAGTTTTGCATAGCAAAACTCTAAGGAGGACACATAAGTGCTAGCACCAAAGGCAAGATGGAGCATTGGCCATGCAGATGAAATGCTCATAGAAACTTTTGTGCGCGAGCTGCAGATCGACCCGCTTGTGGCCCGACTGCTTGTTCTCCGAGACATTCGGACGGTACCCGAAGCCGAACAATTCATGCATGGCGGAGTTCAGTATTATCATGATCCTTATTTGCTCGATGGCATGCACCAGGCTGTTGAACGTATCCGGAAAGCACTTCAGAACAACGAATTTATTCGCATATATGGGGACTATGATGCAGACGGCGTTAGCAGCACTTCGCTAATGTATCATTTGCTCAAAGGCTTAGGTGCTCGGTTCGATACGTATATCCCGCATCGCATTCGTGAAGGCTATGGTCTGAATCGCTCAGCGATTGATTTAGCCAAAGAGCAAGGCGTAGATCTCTTAATTACCGTGGACACAGGCATTAGTGCCGTTCAAGAAATCGCCTACTGTGAAGAGCTAGGCATAGATGTCATCGTGACGGATCACCATGAACCTCCGGAGCACCTGCCACAGGCTTTGTCTGTGATCAATCCGAAGAAGCCAGGCTGTCCTTATCCTTTTAAGCACCTTGCCGGTGTTGGTGTTGCTCTGAAGCTGGCACACGCTTTGCTGGATAGGCTGCCAGAGGAACTGCTGGAATTTGCGGCTCTTGGCACGGTAGCGGATTTAATGCCGCTGAATGGCGAGAACCGATTAATTGTCAAACAAGGTCTGCAGCGCATGCAGGATTCGGCTTACGCAGGATTCCGTTCGCTTATTGGCGTCTCAGGCATTGAACGCAAGGAAGTGACAGCAGGTCACATCGGCTTCTCACTCGCACCAAGAATCAATGCCAGCGGAAGATTGGAAGCAGCGGATATCGCGGTTAAATTGTTGACGACGTCCAATGAAACCGAGGCGGAGCAAATTGCTTTTGAATTGGATATGCTGAATAAAGAACGTCAACTTATCGTTGAAGACATGGTGAAAGAAGCTTTTGTTCTCGCAGAAGAGCAGCAGGCCAAAGGTCTGGACAAAGTGATCGTCGTGGCGAAGGAAGGCTGGAATGTGGGCGTTGTCGGCATTGTAGCCTCCAAAATCGTGGATAAATTTTACCGTCCGACCCTAGTACTCAGCATAGATCCGCAGACAGGGATTGCCAAAGGTTCAGCACGTTCCATTGCCGGTTTTGATTTGCACAAGGCTTTGACAGTCTGTGAAGAGTGGCTGGACCACTACGGAGGCCATCAAGCGGCAGCTGGGATGAGTTTAAGCAGAGACCATTTGGAGGCTTTCACGCAAAAGCTGAACGAGCTTGCAGCTGCGACATTGACGGAGCAGGATTATATCCCGCTGTTGAAGGCTGACGCTGTATGCAGCTTGCCCGATGTTCCGATTGCCAGCATTGAAGGGTTGGAAAAGCTTGCGCCATTTGGCATGGGCAATCCCGCGCCAAGGTTCATGTTCACCAATTTATCGCTGGATGACATCCGGACCATGGGCAAAGAGAAACAACATCTGAAGCTCGCGCTCTCTCAGGCCAAAGATGAAGTAAGCTGCTCGGTGGAAGCCGTTGGGTTCGGCAAAGGCAGTCTGGCTGGACTCATCACACAAGCAGCAAAGGTCGATGTGCTTGGCGAGCTGTCTATTAATGAGTGGAACGGCGTCCGCAAGCCGCAAATTGTCATGCAGGATTTAAAGATAACGCATATGCAGCTCTTTGATTGGCGTGGAGCGGGGCAATTAAGCGCCAAGCTGAATATGCTTCAAAATAACCTGGCAACAAGCAACGCGAAGAATCAAGTGCCTGGTATCGTGCTCTTCGACGAAACAGATGTGAAAGCTTTTGCTGCCACGGCTTTTCAAATTGGCGAAGCGATCCCTTACTGGGTCTTTCAAGATAGCGGCCTTCTACGGCCAGGCAATGAAACAGCCAGTCAGCTGGATTTTGCTCATATGAAGGATATCATTCTGTACACGATCCCAAGGAGTTTAGTCAGCCTACAAGGCGTTTTACAGCAAGCCCTTGGCATGATGCGTTGTTATCCAGTTTTCGCAGAGTTAGGTCCTGACAGCGGAAGCACATTGCCTTCCCGTGAGATGTTTAAGATGATGTACGGCACATTACAAAAAGAGGGTTCGTTGAATGTGCAAGATGTCCGTCTAATGGCCTCATTTAGCAAAAGATCGGGACTGTCGCCAGCTATGATTCAATTCATTTTATCCGTGTTTGAGGAGTTAGCGTTTATTGAAAGACAAGGGGCTTTCGTTAAACTGCATGCATCACCTGCAAAAAAAGATCTTACGGCATCCCGCATTTATCAGCATAGAATGAATCGTCAAGAAGTTGAATCTGTTGTGATGTATTCTTCAGCCAAAGAATTAGAGCAGTGGATTGCCCAGCATATCAAGAAAGAAAACCACATATTGGAGGAAATTATATGAATTTCAAAGAGTACATTCGCGTCATCCCAGACTTCCCGCAACCGGGAATCCGTTTCAAAGATATCACCACGCTGCTTCAAAACGGTGCTGTCTACAAAGAAGCCATTGATCAACTGAAAGAAATGGTTAAAGAGAAAGAAATTGATGTCATTGCGGGACCAGAAGCTCGCGGCTTCGTCATCGGCGCTCCACTGGCTTATGCGCTTGGCGTAGGTTTTATTCCGATTCGCAAAAGCGGTAAACTGCCAGGCGAAACCATTGAAGTGGATTATGCCTTGGAATACGGCAAAGATAAACTTGCGATGCACAAAGATGCCATTAAGCCTGGTCAAAAAGTTCTGATTGCCGATGACTTGCTGGCAACCGGCGGAACGATTCAATCCTCGATCGATTTGATTCAACAGCTTGGTGGAGATATTGTAGGGGCAGCATTCCTGATTGAGCTTTCCTATCTGGAAGGCAGAAATAAGTTTAATGGTATAGATGTCGTTTCCTTAGTTCAATATTAAAATAAGCGAAGAATCGAATGTTAAATTCGATTCTTTTTTGTACATGGAAATAGGCCATAAGGAAGGGAATATTTCAAAGGATTTGAGGCAAAATGATGGTTTTTGTCGAAAGGTTAACATGGCATAGTTGACGCGGAGCCTGCCTTGCAGGCATAATGAATAAAAATCGACTAAAGATGAGCGTTTGAAAAGTTCGCTTTTTAAACAACCTCTAAAGGGAATGGGTAGATGCATGGGTATAGAGCAGCTGTTAGAGAAGGCAGCCACCTATCTGAAAGAGAATGATTTGCAGAGGATACGGGAGGCCTATGAATTCGCGGATGAAGCCCATCATGGCCAAGTGCGCAAATCGGGGGAGCCCTATATTCTGCATCCACTCGCTGTTGCAGATATACTGGTGAACATGCAGATGGACGTCACATCCGTGATCGCGGCGCTTCTGCATGATGTCGTTGAAGATACAACAGTTTCACTCGAAACTGTTCTAGATAAATTCGGGAAAACCTGCGCCATGCTTGTAGACGGCTTGACGAAGCTCGAACGAATTAAGTTCAAGTCCAAGGAAGAGCAGCAGAATGAGAACTACCGCAAAATGTTTGTCGCTATGGCGCAGGATATTCGCGTTATTTTGATTAAACTTGCGGATCGACTGCACAACATGCGCACATTGAAGTACCAATCGGAAGAAAGCCAGCGCCGCATAGCGGAGGAAACGCTGGAGATTTTCTGTCCGATTGCACACAGGCTCGGGATTTCCACCATCAAGTGGGAAATGGAGGATATCGCCCTCCGTTATTTGAATCCGCAGCAGTATTACCGGATCGTGAATCTGATGCAGAAGAAGCGAACCGAACGTGAGCAATATATTGAAGACGTGATTCACAGTATCAAAGAAAAGCTGGATGAGATGGGAATCCAAGGAGATATTTCCGGAAGACCCAAACATCTCTACAGTATTTATAAAAAAATGAGCTCCCGCGGCAAACAGTTCAATGAGATCTATGATCTCATGGCCCTGCGCGTAATTGTCGATGGCATCAAGGATTGCTACGCTTCTTTGGGTATTATTCATACATTGTGGAAACCGATGCCTGGACGTTTCAAAGATTATATCGCTATGCCGAAACCGAATATGTATCAGTCTCTCCATACAACGGTGATCGGTCCCAAAGGGGAACCTCTGGAGGTTCAGATTCGTACTTGGGAAATGCATAGAACGTCCGAGTTCGGTATTGCTGCACACTGGGCTTACAAAGAAGGTGGCTCCGTTGTGCCATCAGGCACGTTTGAAGATAAGATGAGCTGGTTCCGTGAAATTTTGGAGCTTCAGCATGAAACGAATGATGCTTCGGAGTTTATGGAATCCATGAAGATGGACTTCTTCTCTGATCTTGTCTTTGTGTTTACGCCAAAAGGCGAAGTCATCGAGCTTCCGGCCGGTTCTGTGCCTTTGGATTTTGCTTACCGTATTCATACGGAGGTTGGAAATCGGACCATTGGCGCCAAAGTCAATTCGCGCATCGTCCCCTTGGATCACAAGTTGAAAACAGGGGATATCATTGAAATTTTGACGTCCAAACATTCCTATGGACCAAGTCAGGATTGGATCAAGCTCGCGCAATCGTCCCACGCCCGCAGTAAAATCAAGCAGTGGTTCAAGAAAGAGAAGCGCGAAGAGAACGTCGAAAAAGGGAAAACCATGATTGAGCGCGAGCTCAAGCGGTTGGCTATTGATCCGCCGACACTGATGAGCGATGAGAAAATGCTCGAAGCGGCGAAGAAGTTCAATTTTAACGACATTGAAGACATGCTGTCTGCTGTCGGGTTTGGCGGTATTACAGCCGCGCAAATATGTACGAAGCTTACGGAAAAGCTGCGTAAGGAAGCCGAAGAAGCTCAGGTGCTTCAGCTCACTACGGAAGTTAAAGAAGTTAAGTCACCAAGCGCAACCGAACGGAAAAGCCGACCTACCAACGGCGTGCGAGTGAAGGGCGTGGACAACTTGCTTGTGCGCTTTGCCCGCTGTTGTAATCCGGTTCCCGGTGATTTGATCATCGGCTACATTACAAGAGGACGCGGCGTGTCCGTGCACCGGGCGGATTGTACGAATATCCCCACAAGCATGGGGGAAGAGGAACGGGTCATTGAGGTTGATTGGTGTGAAGCCATTGAATCCAATTTCAATGTGGAAATTGAGATTACAGGCCATGATCGCCGAGATTTCTTAAACGAAGTGCTTCAGGCTGTTTCAGAAAGCAAAACGAGTATTTCAGCGGTTTCGGGCCGATCGGATAAAAACAAGATGGCAACGGTTCATATGACCATTTTGATCAAAAATATCGATCATCTGCAGTCGGTTGTCGAGAGGATCAAACGTGTAAGAGACGTTTATTCCGTTCAGCGTATTATGCAAAGCTAGCTTGCGGCTGTGAACGAACGTAAGGAGATTTAGAGAAACCATGAGAGTAGTTGTTCAGCGGTGCAAACGCGCAGAAGTAACTGTTAATGGAGCGTCTGTCGGACAGATCGAGCAGGGGCTGATGCTGCTAGTCGGCATCACCCACGGAGATACCGAGCAGGATGCCAAATATATAGCGGACAAAGTAGCCGGGCTGCGCATTTTTGAAGATGAGACCGGTAAAATGAATCTTTCCGTGCTGGAAACAGGCGGTCAAATTTTATCCGTTTCCCAGTTTACTTTGTATGGGGATTGCCGCAAAGGGAAACGGCCCAACTTCATGTCGGCGGCTAGACCCGAGATTGCACAGCCTTTGTATGATAAATTCAATGAGCTGCTTCGTGCTCAGGGCCTGCAAGTGGAAACGGGGGCATTTGGCGAAATGATGGATGTTTCCTTTACGAATTGGGGACCTGTTACTTTAATCATCGATAGCAAATAGTCGGGTTCCCTCTTACGTAAAGGATAAGATGCGGACAGCCTGGATATACTAAAACTGTATATTCTTGCAGTTAGGAGCATCCAGATGCGTCAATCGATCAAGCATAAAGCCATGACGGCGCCAGAGCAGCAACTGCTGCATACAACACTTGCCGAGCGGCTGAGTCAAGCACCAGCGTTAGCCGACGTTGAAATTAGCGCAGAGTTCACATCCGATCAGGAAAAAATGAAAAGCATTCCCAAGAAATCATATCGTTAATCGTAAAGCCCCGCGCTGCCTCGTCAGCAATGCGGGGCTTTATTTGTTGGATGTGGCAAGATTTCTCTACGACTTTAAAATGTGGTAAACTAACTAGTGATGTTTTTGGCTGACAAAATAATCGACTGCTCTAGAAAGCTTATCAAACCTTTAACCGGTAAGCTGTATGAAAAGCAGGGGACAAGGTGGGTGCTTTCGTTTTAATGGCAAATCCGAATCGTAACAATTCCGCTTCCAAAGGATGGCTTTGGTTGATGGGAATCTTGATTCTGCTCGCGGTGCTAGGGGCTGCGGCGTCTTTGTATTATCAATATAAACACCACATAAGCGGTGGACAGACTAAGGCGAAGCAAGAAATTGAAGAAGTGAAATCCGTGAAGAAAACGAAAGAAGCATATGATGTCATTGTCGTTGGTACCGACCCTGAGGGGGTTGCTGCGGCCGTTTCGGCTGCGCGTAATGGGTTAACTACCCTTCTGGTGGATGGACGGAATCGTGAGATTCTGGGAGGGCTAATGACACTGGGCTGGATTAACTCCATTGATATGAACTATGCTCCAAACAAGAACCTTTTAGGAAAAGATGATGTCTTCAATAAAGGCTTTTTCTCCGAGTGGTATGCCAAAATTGAAGGGGATTCCTTCGATGTGAATACAGCCGCGAATGCGTTCTATGATTTGGTTAAAAATGAATCTAAAATCGATGTGCTGCTCAAAACGAAGAAAATCGATCCGCTCCTTTCCCAAGATAAAAAGGCTGTGCAAGGCGCCACGATTACACTCGAGGATGGCAGTAAGCAAGTCGTGAAGGCGGCTTCGGTTATCGATGCGACGCAGGATGGAGATTTCGCGGCAGCAGCAGGAGTGCCGTTTACAATTGGTCATGAGGACATTGGGGATCCGAATTCCAAAATGGCTGTGACGCTTGCGTTTCGTTTGAAAAACGTAACACCGGAAGTTTGGAACCTGATGGCCACAAGGCTGAACGGGGATAATAATCCGGATACAGGAGTAAATGATGTTAGTGTATTTGGTTACGGGGAGATGAGTAAATACCCGCCTCTTAACAAAGAAAGAGCCAAGATGAGAGGGCTTAATATGGGTAGGGAAAATGACAATACCGTCCTTATTAATGCCTTGCAAATTTTCGGGGTCGATACCTTTGATCCGAAAGCTGTTCAAGAAGCTTTTGACATCGGAAAAAAAGAACTGCCTAATATTTTATCTTATATGCAAAAAAACTTCCCTGAATTTGCAAGCCTTGAATTAGATGGATCTGCACCAGAGCTATATGTTCGGGAAACGCGTCATATGCAGGGGGAATACCGGTTGAGCATTGTTGACGTTTGTACGAACAATGATCAATGGGACCGTATTGGATTCGGATCTTATCCAGTGGACATCCAGAGGATTTCACCGACCGATAACGGCAACGTTGTGTGTAAACCGAAGCAGTACGCTATCCCGTTCCGCAGCCTAGTGCCGCAGAAGGTGGATGGACTGCTTGTAGTAGGTAGAGCGGCCAGTTACGATACACTACCGCATGGAAGTGCCCGCGTTATGCCTACAGGCATGGCAGAAGGGGAAGCCGCAGGAGCTGCAGCGATGTTCGCGAAGCAGGAGAAGATGACGTTCCGCCAATTGTCGGCGTCCAAAGAAGTCATTGCGAAGCTGCAGGAGCAGTTGAACAAACAAGGGATGGAGATTCATCCGATAACGCTCAAGCCGCAGCCTTTTATGGAGCATAAAGCGTATGAGGGGCTGAAATCCGCTCTTATGCTTGGCTTGGCTTCCGGTGCATACGACAACAATTTTCACTTGGATGACCCCGCGAATCCGAAACGGATGGTCAATCTCGTGAGCGGCGCGAAGAAAATGAAGCCGGATGCTTTCAAAGGGGATGTATCCCAGGCGATTGCGAAGATGGAGAATGCCGATAAAATCCCGTTATCGCTTGAGCAGGCCACATATACGATAACACAAGCTTTGGGACTGGCTGCTACATCCAAAGAGGCACAGGCAAAGTTAATAGAGAATAAGCTGTTAACCGATGCTTCATTGAAGCTAATAGCAGACAAGCAAAAGTTAACGAACGGCGACATATACTTGCTTATCAAAGATCTGAAGGTTGGCTTAACCGGCAAACCTTAATAAATAACAAATAAGAGCCTTATTACGCCGTAGTTATATGTGGCGGTAAGGCTCTTATCTTTTTTTTCGAAGCCATTGGAAGTTTTGACTGCGCTTACAAAATTCAGTCAGCTTCTGATGCATCCTCTTCGGCTTCCGCAGATTCTTCCGCATCTTCTTCGGCAGAATCATCACTATCTACTTCGGCTTCTTCGTCGGCATCAACTTCCGCTTCTTCTTCCGCTTCGACTTCTTCTTCCTCAGCTGCTTCTTCAGCTTCGTCCGCTTCGTCCGAATCCTCAATGGCCTCTTCTTCGGCTGCTTCAGCTTCTTCGGCTACATCGTCTTTAACTTCAGCTTCGGCTTCGGATTCCTCAGAGAAGAGCACCACTAGATCCTGCCGTTCCTCTTGAAACTCGTTTTGTGTTGTCATTGTTACAGCCTCCTGATGATAAATTCAAGGCCATTTGCCTTGTTGTAATCTATATGTGGAAAAAAGGCTGAATATACGAGGGGAGCAAATGAAAATGATTGAAAATACAGGGAAAACACTGTAATGAAATTGTAATTTAAATTTCATACTGCGTTAATCAACCATGGATATAATAAAAGTCGACCCCCTTTAATTTATATATTGTCTAGAGGCCTGCCGCCACTCGTGCTGCAGGCTATTTTCTTTTAAGATGTGCTCATGTTTCGCCATCGAAATAGAAAAGGGCTATCATCCATCAAGTCATTTCTGACTTAAGGAAATAGCCCATTTCTTCATTTTTTAAAATAAAGCATCCAGAGAATAGTCACCTGCACCGATAAGCGCGACGCCTAATGCCACCGCAATCAAAAGCAAATTGTACTCGAACCCATTTGAAGTTGACCAGTAGCTTTTATAGTGTACCTTTACAATAGCAACAAGCATAGTAATGATAATAAGTGCAGCTGCAAGTGGTGTCCAAAGTCCAGCAGCAAAGAGCAAGCCGCCTGCAATTTCCGACAAACCAGCCAGAACGGCCATTAGCACACCGGGCTTAATACCAATGGAATCGAAAAAGCCTCCTGTGCCTTTTGGTCCATAACCACCAAACCATCCAAATACTTTCT
This sequence comes from Paenibacillus violae, assembly GCF_032461945.1. Taxonomy (NCBI): domain Bacteria; kingdom Bacillati; phylum Bacillota; class Bacilli; order Caryophanales; family Paenibacillaceae; genus Paenibacillus; species Paenibacillus violae. Next base: position 170,501 of record NZ_JAWCUD010000007.1, on the reverse strand, counting down.
GTGTGCCGTGCGCGGCTATTGTTAAACCTAACACCAAACGAATAATAAGAAGACCTAAGGCCATGACTAACTACTCCTCTTTAAATAAATTTTATTTAATTACTTACTTTATGTTAGTATATTATTACGCAGCACTTACTTTTGTCAAGCGACTATGTTAAAATTGTTTATAAGGAGATGATTTATATGGAAGACTACCAACTGTGCCCGAAATTCGAAAATGCATTTGAACTTCTGGGAAAGCGTTGGACGGGGCTCATCGTACATGTCTTGTTGACGGGGCCGAAGCGGTTTAAAGATATATCCGTGCTTATCCCAAGTATGAGCGATCGCATGCTTTCGGAGAGATTTAAAGAACTTGAGGCTGCAGAGATCATTGTCCGACACGTGTACCCGGAAACTCCGGTTCGTATTGAATATGAATTGACAGCTAAAGGAAAAGGACTTAAGCCTGTTATGGACGAGTTGCAAAAATGGGCAGACTCTCATTAATTAAATGAAGGCGGCGCTAAGTCAAGTGGACGTATATCTCTTGACTTTACTTCTGCCAATGTTTACAATAAACAATAATTCAATACCTTTGTGATCCGTTGAAGGGATAAAGTATTTCGCCCCCACATTATCAGAGAAGGAAGTCAAGGCTGCGAGCTTCCTATGATGAGCGAACGAAAAGACCTCCCCGAGGACCTGCTGGGAACGACATGTCTATTTATGACCGTCTAGTAGTGGCAGTGCGTATTCGCGGGCGTTAACCGTAAAGAGCAGATTTCTGTTTATTGTGCTATGGTGCGAGAACAGACGATCTGAATGTGGGTGGTACCACGGGTGAATTTGTTAATCAAATCTCTCGTCCCTGACGAACGTCGGGGGTGGGGGATTTTTTTGTTATATAACCAAGAGCGACAGATAAAGGGAGGTTGAACACATGAGCATTCAAAAGCCAAAAGGCACGCAGGACCTGCTTCCCGGCGAAGTGGAGAAGTGGCAGTACCTGGAAAGTAAGGCAAGAGACTTATGTCAACGATTTAACTACAAAGAAATCCGTTCGCCGATTTTTGAAAGTACAGAGCTTTTTTCCAGAGGTGTCGGAGAAACGACGGATATTGTCGAGAAAGAAATGTACACCTTTATGGATAAAGGCGATCGCAGCATGACCTTGCGTCCGGAAGGGACAGCCGGCGTTGTTAGGGCTTATGTAGAAAATAAGCTATATGGAGTTCCGGATTTGACGAAGTTGTTCTATGTGGGACCGATGTTTCGATATGAACAGCCGCAAGCCGGAAGATACCGCCAGTTCCACCAGTTCGGGATTGAAGCCTTTGGATCCGTTGATCCAAGCATTGATGCAGAGGTCATTGCGCTGGGGTACACGTTTTACAAAGAAATTGGGTTAAAAGAAGTCACCGTTGAAATTAACTCGGTGGGCACACCTTCCGTTCGCACGGTTTACCGCGAGAAACTGCAGGAATTTTTTGCACCAGTGAAACACCTGCTTTGCAAAGATTGCCAGTCCCGCTATGATCGCAACCCGATGCGCATTCTTGATTGCAAAACCGATCAGAAGTATGGGGTAGGCGCTCCTGAGATTCTGGATTATTTGGACGAAGAATGTTCGACACACTTTGCACAGGTTCGAGAGCACTTAACCGCTATGGACATTCCCTATCGGGTAAATCCTCGCTTGGTGCGCGGGCTTGATTATTACACACACACCGCTTTTGAGTACAAAGCAGCCGGCATTGGAGCTATCGATACAATTGGTGGCGGCGGGCGCTATAACGGTCTCGTTGAGCAAATTGGCGGTCATGGCACAGATCAGCCAGGCGTAGGCTTGGGGCTAGGTCTGGAACGCATTCTGCTTGTGCTGCAGGCGCAAGGTGTTGAGATTCCGAAACCGGAGCCGCTTGATGTATACCTAATCGGATTAGGCGAGCCTGCCGAGAAGGAAGTCACGAAGCTGCTTCACCAGTTAAGGATTCAAGGCCTCAAAGCCGAGAAGGACTACCAAGGGCGCAAATTGAAGGCGCAAATGAAATCAGCAGACCGTTTTCAAGCGAAGTATGTGGCGATTCTCGGAGACGATGAGTTAGCCCGCGGCGAAATTACGCTGAAGCAGATGGAAACAGGTTCTCAAGTTATTGTAAGTTTAGTGGATCTTGCTTCAAATGCTGCAAAGACACTATTCGAATAGATAGTTTTAAATGATTAATTACTCATGAGGAGGCAACAACATTATGATGCTCAAAACACATCATTGCGGGCAGCTTACGAAAGCTCAGGTAGGACAGACTGTTATTTTAAACGGGTGGGTACAAAGAAGACGTGACTTAGGCGGGGTTCTATTTATTGATCTTCGCGATCGCAGCGGGCTTGTACAGACCGTATTTAACCCGGATTTCTCAGGCGATGCCCTAGCTATTGCGGATCGTGCGCGTAATGAATATGTGCTTGCTGTAAAAGGGAAAGTTGTTGAGCGTGACGCGGAGACGGTTAACAAAAATATCCCAACCGGTGAAATTGAAATCCAAGTAACGGAAATCGAAATCATGAACGCAGCCAAGACACCTCCGTTCTTCATTGAAGACGGTGTGGAAGTAGATGAAGCCGTTCGTCTGAAATACCGCTATTTGGACCTTCGTCGTCCGGAAATGCAAAGAACGTTAATGCTTCGCTCGAAAGCGTCCAAAATTTTCCGCAATTTCTTGGATGACCAAGGATTTGTAGAAGTGGAAACACCGATTTTGACGAAAAGCACACCGGAAGGCGCTCGCGATTACTTGGTGCCAAGCCGTGTTCACCCGGGTGAATTTTTCGCGCTGCCGCAATCCCCACAAATTTTCAAACAACTATTGATGGTTAGTGGTCTGGAGCGTTACTACCAAATCGCACGTTGTTTCCGCGACGAAGACCTTCGTGCAGACCGTCAACCGGAATTTACACAAGTCGACATTGAGACTTCCTTCCTAGCGCAAGATCAATTGCTGGATATTTTGGAAGAGCTTGTCGTGAACTTGATGAGAGAGACGGCACAAGTCGAAATTCCGCGTCCATTCCAGCGTATTACGTATGCGGATGCAATGGCGAAATATGGTTCAGACAAACCGGATCTGCGTTTCGGACTGGAGCTTGAAGATGTATCGGATATCGTTCAAACTTCCGGCGTACAAGTGTTTGCGAATGTGGTTAAAGGCGGAGGCCAAGTGAAAGCGCTGAATGCCAAAGGCTGCGGTACTTGGAGCCGTAAAGAAATCGATGACCTGCTGCCATTCGCGGCGCGTTACGGTGCCAAAGGTTTAGCATGGATTCAAGTCAAAGACGGCGAATTCAAAGGGCCTATCGTGAAATTCTTTAACGAAGCTGAAATTGCTGCTCTGACTGAGCGTCTTGGCGCTGAAGAAGGAGATCTACTTCTTTTCTCCGCGGATAAAAAGAAAGTCGTAGCTGATGTTCTAGGCAACCTTCGTCTGAAAATCGGTCGTGAGCTTGGACTCATCGACGACTCCAAGTTCAAGTATGCATGGGTCGTAGACTTCCCGCTGCTTGGATACGACGAAGAAGCCAAACGTTATGTCGCAGAGCACCATCCGTTCACGCGTCCTAACGAAGATGACATTCATTTCTTTGACACGGACCCTGGCCAAATTCGCGCTCAAGCGTATGACCTTGTATTGAACGGCTATGAAGTAGGCGGCGGTTCCATGCGTATTTACCAACGTGATGTGCAAGAGAAAATGTTCGGAGCACTTGGTTTCTCAAATGAAGAAGCACAAGAGAAATTCGGCTTCTTGCTCGATGCGTTCGAATATGGGACGCCTCCACATGGCGGTTTCGCCTTCGGTTTCGACCGTTTGGTGATGCTGATCACAGGCCGTACGAACTTGAGAGAAACAATTGCATTCCCGAAAACAGCTAGCGCGACTGACCTGTTGATGGATGCACCGGGAACTGTAGATGACAAACAGCTTGATCAATTGTCGATTCGCTTAGCGCTTAAGCAGCCTGCTAAAGCCTAAGAACATTGAAGAGGACGTGTTTCTATGCTTCACCAATTTTCGCGGACTGAACTAGCCATTGGCCCTGAAGGTCTAGATATTATGAAAAATAGCACCGTCGCCGTCCTGGGCATCGGCGGTGTCGGTTCGATCGCCGCAGAAGCATTGGCGCGTACAGGGGTCGGACGGCTTATTCTGATCGACAAGGACGTTGTCGACATCACGAATATTAACCGTCAGATTCATGCCCTTACAACGACCGTAGGGCAGCCCAAAGCTGATCTGATGCGCGATCGGATCAAACTGATTAATCCGGAATGCGATGTTATCTCCATGCGGATGTTCTACACAGAGGAAACCTACGAGGAAGTGTTCGCTCATCACATCGACTACGTGCTCGATGCCAGTGACACCATTTCCTATAAAATTCATCTGATCAAGCAATGCTTGGAGCGGAAGATTCCGATCATCTCCAGCATGGGAGCCGCTAACAAAATGGACCCTTCGCAGTTCAAAGTAGCGGATATTTCCAAAACGAGCATGGATCCGATCGCTCGGGTCGTGCGCCAGAAGCTGCGCAAAGAAGGCATCAAAAAAGGCGTAAAAGTCGTCTTCTCTACCGAAGAGCCGATGAAGCCGCGTGAAGACGTTACACAACAAATCGTACCGGCGAATGCCCCAGAAATTCGCAAAGCGAAGCAGCCGCCTGCGAGCAACGCTTTCGTTCCTCCGGTGGCAGGGTTGATCATGGTGAGCGTGGCCGTGAAAGATCTGCTGGAGATCGGTTCGAAGAAATAAAGATGAGGGGCTATCTTAACAGGTCAGCAATGATCTGTTGAGATAGCCCCTTTCTGCTTTGGAGGGTAGTGGTGGTGGGGGACATGGTACTGTGAAACATGGTGTTGCTGTTGGGGAACTACGGGGACTTATTTCCACTTTTTTTGTTGAATTTAAGCTGAATGTGACATATTAGAGGACCGTAGTTCCCTTGGGCTAGTGAAATTCGTGAGAATATTGGAATAGCGGACCGTAGTTCCCTTCACGGCCGGAAGCCGTGTGCAAGCCCAAGTGCAAGTGCAAGTGCAAGTGCAAGTGCAAGTGCAAGTGCAAGTGCAAGTGCAAGTGCAAGTGCAAGTGCAAGTGCAAGTGCAAGTGCAAGTGCAAGTGCAAGTGCAAGTGCAAGTGCAAGTGCAA
>NZ_JAWCUD010000007.1:0-165215 GCF_032461945.1 Paenibacillus violae | reverse complement strand
GGCCAAGTGCAAGCCCAAGCCCAAGCCCAACCGCACCCCCAACCCCAACCCCAACCCCAACCCCAACCCCAACCCCAACCCCAACCCCAACCCCAACCCCAACCCCAACCCCAACCCCAACCCCAACCCCAACCCCAACCCCAACCCCAACAACTCCAAGGCGTTTAGCGACTCGTGAGTCCGTTAGAAGTAAAATTTGTCCCAAAAGCAGCAAATAGAGTTACCTCAGTCCGTTAGGCTACAGAAATTCTCAAACAAGCAGTAACTTAGCAGTCGTGGTAACATGCACACTCCAATAGAAGCCAACTACTTAAAGTGCCATGAATCCCATCAAGAGCAGCACATCAGTCAGCCCTCCCTAGCGCCAACTCACGGCAGCCTCGGAACCCAAATGCATCAGGACCCTGCTCGAACCACACCCAACTGCAACCTCAACAGCAACCGCACCCCCTCGACCTCCACCTCCCGTATCCCTTTACGGACCCAGGAGCCGTTATTCTGCCAAATGAGCTAGATTTGAAGAGCTATCGGACTGAGGAGGCGTTATCTAATGGTTTTGTTGCTGTATCAGGCAAATCCAAGGCGTTTAGCGACTCGTGAGTCCGTTAGATGCAAAATTTGTCCCAAAAGCAGCAAATAGAGTTACCTCAGTCCGTTAGGCTACAGAAATTCTCAAACAAGCAGTAACTTGGCTGTCGTGGTAACATGAACACTCCAATTAAAAGCTAACTAGTTAAAGTGCCATGAATCCCATCAAGAGCAGCACATCAGCCAGCCCTCCCTAGCGCCCACTCACAGCAGCTTCGAGACCCAAATGCGTCAGAACCCTGCTCGAACCGCAACCGCAACCTCAACCAAACAGACTGCAACTCGACCTGATTGCCCTAACAATGAGCCTTACCCAACTCATCCGTGCCAGTCCCTAATTGATGTATTCTGTACATCAAATAGATGCCATCCAGCCCTAAACCGCTCAGATCCTGCAAAAGATGCAGCAAATTCCGACAGGTTCCCCAATTTCTAACCAATTTGCAGTTATTAACTGTAGGAAATACAGTAACTCGTTTTGAAACACCCGTTTCGCACCAAACTTCCTGTACATAATACAGCTTCTCATCGCGAGCTTGCCAAGCATTCATCCCCATACAAGACATGACAGTCTACCCCATGAGGCGTATAATGGAAACAGTCTATTTAAACCCATAGCAAAGGAATAACCAACATGGACTTGTTTACATATGCCTCATCGCAAGAACCGACTGGCAAGCTGCTCGCCGACCGTATGCGACCTACAACGCTGGACGAGTACATCGGTCAAGAGCAAATTGTCGGCAAAGGCAAGCTGCTGCGCAGAGCCATTGAAGCCGATCAGGTGAGCTCCATCCTGCTCTATGGTCCGCCGGGCACAGGGAAGACCACTCTCGCCAATATCATCGCGAACCGGACCAAGGGAGAGTTCATGAAGCTGAACGCTGTCGATGCATCGGTCAAAGATGTGCGAGAGATCATCGAGCTCGCCAAGACTAATAAAGCGATGTACGGCCGCAAGACGATTTTGTTCTTGGACGAGGTGCACCGCTTCAACACCTCGCGCCAGGATGCGCTGCTGCCTGCCGTAGAGCAGGGCATCCTCATCTTCATCGGGGCGACCACAGAGAACCCGTTTCACCATGTGAACGGGGCTCTGCTGTCGCGCTCGACGCTGTTTCAGCTCGAGCCCCTCACGGCGGAGCATGCGCTCATCGCCATGCGAAGAGCCATCGCCGATCCCGACAAGGGGCTCGGCTTCATGAGCCTCCACGTGGACGAGGAGGCGCTGGAGCATATTGCGCAGATGGCCGTTGGCGACATCCGCCGCTCTTTGAACGCGCTGGAGCTGGCAGCGCTCACGACTTCGCCCGAACCGGATGGTACGGTTCGGATCACGCTGGAGGTGGCGGAAGAGTCGATCCGCCGCCCCATCGTGAAAGCGGACGAGTCGACGCAGTATGACGTCTTGTCCGCCTTTCACAAGAGCGTACGCGGCTCCAGTGACGCCGCGCTGTTCTGGTTCTTGTATGCCGTCGAGAAGCTCGGCATGGACCCTATGACGTTCCTGCGGCGGCTTATCGTCGCCAGCAGCGAAGACATCGGCCTGGCGAACCCGCAGGCTATGGTGCAGTCTGTGACGGCCATGGACGCGTACCACAAGATAGGCTGGCCGGAATCGAAGTACGTCATTTCCCAGGCAATTTTATTCGCGGTTGAGAGTCCCAAATCGAATTCCATCCCGATAGCTATCTCACGTGCGGAGCAGATGATGGAGCGCGTTAAATCTGCGGACGTGCCGCTTCATTTGCGCGATACGCACTACAAAGGAGCGGAGAAGCTCGGCCACAAAGGATATATGTATCCGCATGATTATCCAGGGCATTATGTGCAGCAGCAGTATTTACCGGATGATATTAAACATGAAATCATTTTTGCGGCCAGCGAGCAGGGAACGGAAGATAAGATGCGGCAGAATCAGCACAAAAGAAGAGGGAGACCTGCAGATCTATAAGATCTGTAAGTTCCCTCTTCTTTCCTGTTCCATTTGAATGGTAAAAAGTTTTTCCGACACAGGGTCATACCGAATAGATACAATTAGCGGGAATTCAACGCCTTGATGTCGAACCCAGAAGCGAAATTGCTGCTGATCCACCCCTGGCGCTACACGGGAATGGCCCAAATACTTATAATCTAGTAAGGTGTATACCTTACCGGCTTCATGAAAAGCGACTCGGCTCCATTTGGCATAGAGGCGTTCAGGGTCTTGAGATTGAGCTGGCTGTCGGGCTATAGCTTCCAGGATGTCTGCTTCCATGCTCGCTTGTGCTGTGCCGCACCAGCTTAGTCCAAGCAGGAGAAGCACGGCTGAGATTTTACTCATTCGCTCACACCTTTCGCCTATAGGGTTCGCGTAGGCGCGAGGCGGCATACTTGCAGGCGCTGAGGTAAATTAGGGCACTTTTTGCAGATTGAGGAGATAAAAAAAGAACCTCCTAAGAGAAAGAGGTCCTTGTCTTTTTTTTCTTATAACTTAAAAATCTTCCCAAGGTATTGAACAGCCTTGGAGCTATAACGCTCCTGAATATAGGCTCTAAACTGATTTTTCGCTTCAGGAGTGGGCGAAGCATTCACCGCTAGGCCATGAAGCTCCATCCAATGCAGGGCTGTCATGTAGCAGGTGCTATTCCAGCCGTTTTTTGTCCCATTGGCATTCAAACGCTCGCTGATGCCTGCAATTACAAGATCCGTTTTGCTCTGCAATTCAATGAGCGCACGGTCGAATTCATTTTTGGACTCTTTGGCTTTCATTCCGGTAACAGCTCGAAGCGCTTTGACATCAATGCCTTCGTTCGCTTCAACTGCTTGAAACAGCTCGACGGCTGATTTGGGAAGCAGTCCGTCTTCATAGCGTTCTTCCACGGAGTAGGGGTCTTCCAATAAATTTTTTACCAAAGGGAAGAGATCCGCTGAAATTAATAAAGGCTTCTTAGCGAAAAAACGCCCATAGGCAGCAAGTCCGTCACCTGGCAGACGATCCCGCCAAAGCCATGGATCCGTCTCCAAGCCGGTATGCCATTGTTCTTGCGTTGTCATGGATTCAAGCGAAGGATGATCCGGTATGAAAGAAGAGAGAGGTAGAATGCCGACTTCTTTCACGATTTTTGTCACATCTTCGTACGTAGCAGCCTTCAAGTCCGCCTCATTCATTTTAATCAAACTGATCATCCTTCTTTCTCAAACCATCTATTTTGTCTCGTATTATTTATGAACTTTATCAATCACACCGCCGCCTAAGCAAACCTCACCGTCATAGAAAACAACGGATTGACCTGGTGTTACTGCTTTCTGCGGAGCATCAAATACGACTTGGACCGTTCCATCCTCCATGAAGGTTAGGACTACGCCTTGGTCAGGCTGACGGTAACGGAATTTGGCTGTGCAGGCAAATGGGCCTTGAGGTTTCTTCGGAGAGATCCAGTTTACATCTGTCGCTGTCAGCCCCTTGGAGTAAAGTCCAGGATACTGCTCGCCTTGAACGACTAGAAGTTCGTTGGTTTCCAAATTTTTATCCACGACGAACCAAGGTTCGCCTGAGCCTGAACCACCAATGCCAAGACCTTGTCTTTGACCTAGTGTGTAGTACATCAGCCCGTCATGGCGGCCTTTTACCTCACCGTTGCGGATATCAACCATATTGCCGGGTTTAGCGGGCAAGTACTGGCTGAGGAACTCTTTGAAATCGCGCTCTCCGATGAAGCAGATCCCCGTGCTGTCTTTTTTCTTTGCAGTTGCAAGGCCGGCTGCCTCGGCAATTTTACGAACTTCCGGCTTCGGCAGGTGACCAATCGGGAACATGGCTTTGGACAGCTGCTGCTGCGTAAGCACGTTGAGGAAGTAGGTTTGATCCTTGCCCGGGTCATTGCCCCGCAGGAGCACGTACTCGCCGTCTTGCTCTTTCACTTGAGCGTAGTGGCCGGTTGCGATATAGTCGCCGCCTAAATCCATGACTTTCTGGAGCAACTCACCGAACTTGATTTCTCTGTTGCACATCACATCCGGATTCGGCGTGCGACCTTTGGTGTACTCGTCCAAGAAATAAGCGAACACCTTATCGTAGTACTGTTTTTCAAAATTAACTGTATAAAAAGGGATTCCGAGCTGGTCGCATACTCTTCGGACATCCTCTGCATCTTCTTCGGCTGTGCAATGGCCAAACTCATCAGTATCGTCCCAATTTTTCATGAAAATGCCGATAACTTCATATCCTTGCTCTTTCAAGAGCAGTGCGGCAACAGAAGAATCGACCCCCCCGGACATACCCAGAATGACTCGTGTTTTTTTATTCATGGCTTGTGTTCCTCTTTTCCATCCTGTGAGACTTAGTCGTTAATCTTTGAAACTCTTCCTATTATACATCTCTCTAGTTAAAAATTAAAATATTTCATGAGAATGTCATTGTTTTTCCCCCACAGAACAAGGAATTATGATAACATAGATACGATATACGGATGTTTAGGAATGTTTTTGTTAAAAATGGAAACGCTGTTTACCTAGATAGGGACGAGCATACTGTCTGAACGTGGACAAAGCAGTAGGTAAACAACTCACAATTTCTCGTAATATCAATTAGCCCCCTTGATGGCATAAATGTTGAATGAGGTGTAGATTTTGAAAATTTCCACAAAAGGCCGCTATGGTTTAACGATCATGATGGAGTTGGCCAATCGTGTTGGTGAAGGTCCGACTTCCCTCAAAAGTATTGCCGAAAAGCATCAGCTATCCGAGCATTATCTCGAGCAGCTAGTTGCTCCTTTGCGTAACGCGGGATTGGTTAAAAGCATTCGTGGAGCGTACGGTGGATATATTCTCTCCAAGCCTGCTGATCAAGTGACAGCGGGTGAAGTGATTCGCGTGTTGGAAGGACCGATTAGTCCTGTCGACTTTACGGAGGAAGATGACCCGGCTAAACGCGATTTATGGATCCGTATCCGCGACAGCATCGCGGAAGTGCTTGATTCTACAACGCTTGCGAACCTGATTTCCTTTGAAGATGCAGGCCAGCACGACAATTACATGTTTTATATCTAAAGGTGATTTATGAATCCAATTTATCTTGATCACGCGGCGACCACGCCGGTGCATCCCGACGTTATGGAAGCTATGCTTCCTTTTTATACAGCTTATTTTGGCAATCCTTCCAGCACGCATAGCTTCGGCAGAGCGACGAGAACTGCACTTAACCGCTTTCGCGACGCGATGGCGAAGTCACTTTGCTGTCTGCCTAGTGAACTCATCTTTACGAGCGGCGGGACTGAAAGCAATAATATGGCGATCTTTGGGATCATCCATGCGAACAATAATGGCAAGAAACATATCATTACGACAGAGATTGAGCACCATGCTGTCCTGCATCCCTGTGAACGGCTGGAGAACCTCGGTTATGAGGTCACTTACCTTCCAGTAGGTCCGACTGGTCTTATTCAAGTCGAAGATGTGGAGTCGGCTATTCGTCCCGATACGGCTCTCATCTCCATCATGTATGTGAATAATGAAGTAGGCACGATTCAACCGATTGCAGAAGTTGGCCGGTTAGCACGAAGTCGGAATATTCCTTTTCATGTTGATGCCGTTCAAGCCTTAGGTAAATTGCCGCTGAATCTTCATGAACTGCCGGTTGATTTGCTTAGCTTGTCTGCCCATAAAATATATGGTCCTAATGGTGTGGGTGCATTGTATGTGTCCAAGAACACGAAGCTGGTTCCTCATGTATATGGCGGTGCACAAGAAAGAAAGCGCCGCGCGGGAACGGAGAATGTAGCTGCGATAGCAGGGTTTGCCAAGGCAATGGAGATGATTCTCCCTATGACTGATTCCCTTTACGAGCAAGCTGCAGAGCTTAGACAGTGTATGATTACTAGCTTGGAGCAGCAAATAGGCCGTGATCAATTTACGATAAATGGACATGCCGAACAACAAGTTCCGCATATTTTAAACATCAGCTTTCCTGGCGTATCCACAGAGACGCTGCTTATGAATCTTGACCTGGAAGATGTGGCTGCAGCGAGCGGTTCTGCGTGCACCTCCGGTTCACTTGAAGTGTCTCACGTTTTACAAGCAATGAAACTCCCAGAAAATGTTACAGCCTCTGCCGTTCGATTTAGCTTTGGAATGGGGAATTCTAAAGATCAAATTGAAACAGCTGCCCAGAAAATTGCAACCATTATCAAACGGCTGCGTAATAATTAGTACCGGGTGGTTCTAGGAGGAAAGCACCTTGCGCAGAGCGCATGATTTGATCGGACTTCCCGTTCTGACGGTAGACTCCGGTAAACAATTAGGCCAAGTGAAAGATTTGATGATTGACCCTGAATGGAACATACGAGGCATTATTCTAGAAGCAAAGATGTGGTTTTCCTCCTTACGGTACGTACCGTGGGATGGAGTTGTCGCTGCAGGCGAAGATGCCGTTACCATACCGAACGAAAATGTCATAGTCGAGTTTGAGCAGGCAGTTGAATGCCATGCTTTTCTGGAAGGAAGCCACCCGATTAAAGGTCTTCCAGTCGTTACTGTCGGCGGAGACAAATTAGGCGTGGTAGAAGATGTTTATTTAACCCAAGATTGGGGTAAACAAATAGTAGGTTATGAATTGTCCGAAGGGTTTATTTCTGATTTAAAGGAAGGGCGTAAATGGCTTCCCATGCCGGATTCGGCAACCAAAGGTGAAGATGCCATAATAGTGCCTGTACATTGCTCTCAGGAAGTAGAAGAACTCTTCGTATCCAAAGAAGAATAGGGTGAGCAAGATGCGTTGTCCAAACTGTAATTCCAAAGATATTGGAAAGATCGGTTCCCACCAATTTTATTGCTGGGGTTGCTTTATCGAACTCAGCGTCAACGGAGAGAAAATGTCCGTGTATCAAGTAGAGGAAGACGGAACGCTAAGTTCTCTGGATGATTTGTTTTTTGAAGAAGAAATGCCATTGATCCAAGAACACGCAAATTAACCATAATAGCAAACAGGAGACGTTACTAATGGGCACAACCGTGCTTGTGAAGTAGCGTCTCTTTGTTTTCGTCTACAAGGTTAATTTGACCAGCATGTACATATACTGTATGAGCGTAGACATATTTAGAATCACTGAGGTGAACGTGATGGAACGTTTTTGGAGAAATCGATGGTTTGTAGGGCTGGTGTATTTGCTTTTGGCACTGGCATGTATCTATATGCTGCTGCTGATCAAACCTATTTTACTAAGCTTATTCACTTTTTTAAAAGCGATATTAGCGCCATTTTTCATTGCTGTGATTATTTCCTACATCTTGAACCCGGTAGTGAATATGCTGAACCAGCGCAAAGTGCCGAGAACGATTGCCGTGCTGTTGATTTATTGTGTTTTTATTTCCTCACTCACTGTCATAATCATGAATATGACCCCCGTATTTATGACCCAAATCGCGGAGCTGAACGAACACATGCCGCAGATGGAAATTCGCGCGCAATCGATCGTGGACGGCTTTAACCAGAATAGACTGCTGCCGGACAGTGTGCGAGACGGTTTTAACCACTCATTAACGAAGTTGGAAAATAGCATCTCCATGGCGATATCGAACTACATGAATCAGATTGGAAGCACGATCTCCATGCTGTTTATCGCTTTTATCGTGCCGTTCGTTGCCTTTTATATTATGAAAGACTTTCAAATCATCGAGAAGACGGCGCTTGCTATCGTACCGAAGGAGCACCGGAAGAAAACAGTTAAGCTTCTCATCGATATCGATACTGCGCTTGGGAATTATATTCGCGGCCAGTTGTTGGTTTGCGTCATTATTGGGGGGCTTGCCTATTTGGGGTATTGGCTTATTGATATGCCGTATGCGCTTTTACTCGCCAGTGTTGTGGCGGTTTTCAATATTATTCCGTACCTTGGGCCGTTTTTTGGAGCCGCACCGGCGATCATTATGGCTTCAACGATTTCGCTCAAAATGGTGCTGTTCGTCGCGATTGTGAATTTAGCCGTGCAAATTCTTGAGGGGAATGTCATTTCACCGCAAGTGGTAGGCAAAAAGCTGCATATGCATCCGCTCGTCATTATCTTTGCCTTATTGGTCGGCGGGGAAGTAGCGGGTATAGTCGGATTAATACTAGCAGTACCCTTCTTCGCCGTTATGAAGGTGATTATTCAGCACGTTTTCTTGCATTATGTTCATAAACCCACGACTTAGTTGGATCTAAGGATAGGTTAGGTTGCATAAAAAGACGTACAAATAGACGCACAAAACCCCCGTGCATCATGACTTGCGGGATCATGGTACACAGGGGTTTTGCACGAGGGTTGAGGATATTAAAGGGTGTGGCATACGTAAACCATCGAATGGGCTACGGAATGAATTAAACGTTGATTCTATGTTGCTTTATCCGATAATGAAAATCATTATCAATGATCTTAGTATATCGCCATTGAGAACGATTGTCAACTATGATTTTAATCCTTTATCTTTATCGTCTCCTTGATCGGTATTTTCTTCCTTTTCCTCTTTTTGCTCTTGAAATTCAACGCGGGTTTGACCTGTTATATAATCGAAAGGATTATATCGGCTATCCGGAATCTCTTTCTTAATGAGCGTTTTAGCCATAATATAGATCACGAGTACAAAAACAGGTGTAATTAGCCCTAGCAGCGTAAGTGTCGAGAAATCCATTAGCATCACTTCCTCTCGAGTTTGTCGGAACGATATTTTAATGTACTTACGATGCCCACTCCAAACTGGTTCCATGAACAGGGATGAATATTGACACGGTTCAGGCATAAAGTTATAATTTGCCTTATCTAGATCTACTGCAAAAGCGTTGATGAAATTGAAGTAAGTCATAGTCCACTGTCAGAGATGAGGTTCCGGTGAGCAGCTTATGCGCGAATCCGGCTGGAAGAACCTCTCGGTGCTAGGATGGCTGAACGCTAATTTCGGAGTGTGGATGAACTCCACCGGATGGACCCGTTACAGATCCGCACAAGGAGATTGCTAGGTTTCCTCTGCCGCAGGCTTGGGTGGAAGGGAACGCAATAACCAGGGTGGTACCGCGATGATTCGTCCCTGTATGTTACAGGGGCGTTTTTTGTTTGTTTTCAAACATTATAGGTAAATATGGAGGCTTGAGTGAGATGAAGGCAAGTGAAATTCGTTCCAAATGGTTGCAGTTCTTCGCAAGTAAAGGGCATAAAGTAGAGCCCAGCTCTTCGCTTGTTCCGCATAATGATCCGTCGCTGCTCTGGATTAACGCCGGTATTGCGCCGTTAAAGCCATATTTGGATGGACGGGAAATTCCGGAAAATCCGCGTATTACGAATGCTCAGAAATGTATTCGTACGAACGATATTGAGAATGTCGGGAAAACGCGCCGTCACCATACATTTTTCGAAATGTTAGGGAACTTCTCTATCGGTGACTACTTTAAGAAAGAAGTCATTCCATGGGCTTGGGAGTTTTTGACGGATCCGCAATGGATCGGTTTTGATCCGAACCGTATTTCCGTCACGGTGCACGAAGATGATGAAGAAGCTTTTGAGATTTGGCACAAACAAATCGGTATCCCGGAAGAGCGTATCTACAAGCTAAAAGAAGATAATTTCTGGGACATCGGCGAAGGTCCATGTGGTCCTTGTACGGAAATTTTCTATGACCGTGGCGACAAATACGGCGATTTATCCGATCCGGAGTGCTGGCCTGGGGGAGAAAACGAACGTTTCTTGGAAGTATGGAACCTTGTATTTACACAGTTCAACCATAATAAGGACGGCAGCTACACACCGCTTCCTAACAAAAATATTGATACAGGTGCAGGACTGGAGCGCTTCGCTTCGATTCTGCAAGACGTAGATTCCAACTTTGACACGGATCTGTTCAAGCCGATTATCGATAAAACCTGTGAGCTTACAGGTGTGATGTATCATGTGAACGATGATCACGATGTGGCGCTGAAAGTAATCGCCGATCACATTCGTACGGTTGCCTTCTCCGTAGGCGATGGCGTACTTCCTTCGAATGAAGGACGCGGTTATGTTATCCGCCGTTTGCTGCGTCGTGCTGTGCGTTACGGGAAAGTGCTTGGGCAAGATAAACCGTTCCTGTACAAATTGGTTGCTACCGTGGGTGAGATCATGGGCGTTTACTACACAGAGGTTGTAGACAAACGTGAATTTATCGAGAAGGTTATTCGTACCGAAGAAGAACGTTTCCACGAAACGTTAAGCGATGGTTTGGTTATCCTAGCGGAGATGGTCGAAAAGACGCGTCAAGCCGGTACGAATCAAATCAGCGGACCGGATGCTTTTAAATTATATGATACGTATGGTTTCCCGTTCGATCTGACGGAGGATTTTGCTTCGGAAAAAGGTTTGACGGTTGACCGTGAAGGGTTCGACGCTTCGATGCAAGAACAGCGTGACCGTGCAAGAGCTGCTAGTCAAAAAGAAGGCGGAATGAAGGTACAAGGCGGCCCGCTGTCGGAATTGACGGTTAAAAGCGAATTTGTTGGTTATAATGAATTGGTAGTTACTGCTAATATTGAAGCTATTGTTCATGAAAATGAGCTTGTCGACATCGTTGGCGTAGGCGAGACTTGCCAGGTTATTCTGGACCGCACACCGTTCTATGCGGAAAGCGGCGGCCAGGTGAGCGACTTCGGAACAATTCGCAACAGCCAAGTTACCTTGAAGGTTGAAGATGTGATTAAAGCACCTCATGGGCAGCATGTTCATAAAGTCGTAGTGGAGTCTGGCGTACTGCGTAAAGGCGACACGGTAGAGGCTATCGTAGCATCTGCTGAGCGCGGGGATATCATCAAGAATCATACGGCTACGCATTTACTGCATAAAGCGTTGAAAGAAGTTCTGGGCTCGCATGTTAACCAAGCAGGCTCTTTGGTAGAACCGGATCGTTTGCGTTTTGACTTCTCGCATTTCGGCAGCATTAGCAGCGAAGAATTGCAAGATGTTGAGCAGCGCGTAAACCGTCAAATTTGGAATAACATTAATGTCGAAATTTCATTGAAACCAATTGCTGATGCGAAAGCGATGGGAGCTATGGCACTATTCGGCGAGAAGTATGGCGATATCGTGCGCGTCGTGCAAGTCGGCGATTACAGCTTAGAGCTGTGCGGCGGCTGTCACGTTCAGAACACGGGTCAAATCGGTCTATTCAAAATCGTGAGCGAATCCGGTATCGGATCCGGTGTACGTCGAATCGAGGCTGTTTCTGGCCGCAGCGCGTATGAATACCTTGACGGGCAGCTGCAATTGCTCAAAGAAGCAGCAGGCATGCTCAAATCGAACGTTCAGGACGTTCCGAAACGTGTAGAAGCAGCGCTGCAGCAAGTGAAAGAACTGGCACGTGAGAACGAGTCGCTGCGCGGCAAACTTGGCCGCATTGAAGCGGGATCTTTAACGGATCAAGTGAAGCAAGCTGCCGGTGTTTCGGTGCTAGCTGCCCAAGTGAACGCAGCGGATATGGACTCTCTTCGCAACATTGTCGATGAAATGAAGGCAAAATTGGGATCTGCTGTTATCGTTCTAGGCGCTGTGGCTGACGATAAAGTCAATTTGGTTGCAGCTGTTACACCGGATCTTGTTGCAAAAGGTTTCCATGCCGGTAAAATTATTAAAGAAGTAGCTGCAGCAGTTGGCGGAAGCGGTGGAGGTCGACCGGATATGGCCCAAGCAGGCGGTAAAGACGCTTCCAAATTACAGGCTGCGCTTTCCGGTGTTGAGGGACTTCTGTCGCAATTTGCATAATTATTTTTTTGGGGGACAGGAATTTTTAAACCCATAGAGAATATAAACCAGTATACACGAACAGTTTTCAAATTTTTACAAATGGTTTCACAAGGAAAGTGAGGTGCTCCTGATGAGTTCCATGGATAAAACGATGAAGTTCAACGTGAAAGCAGAAGAAATAGAGACATCGCCCAAAGATGTGTTATTAGCGGTGTACGATGCTCTTCAGGAAAAAGGGTATAATCCGATCAACCAGATTGTCGGGTACTTGCTTTCCGGAGATCCTGCTTATATTCCACGGCATAATAATGCGCGCAGCCTCATTCGTAAACGGGAACGCGATGAACTGATTGAAGAGTTGGTTCGCGCTTATCTGGGTCAACACAAATAGAAGGAAATGAGAACCGCATGAGATGGATAGGCTTGGATTACGGGGATAAAACGATCGGTGTAGCGATGAGCGATGAGCTGGGATGGACGGCACAAGCGCTGGAAGTCATACATCGTCGTAAGCCAGGAGAAGACATTGACCGGCTGGTTGCGATTGTTGAGCAGTACGGTGTCACACAAATTGTCGTTGGCTTACCCAAAAATATGAACAACACGATTGGTCCTCGTGGCGAATTGGCCATCGAGTTTTCGAAAGAGCTAGAACAAAAACTAAGTGTACCCGTACACTTGTGGGATGAGCGTCTAACGACCGTTGCAGCGACTCGCACACTGCTTGAAGCAGATGTGAGCCGGAAGAAGCGGAAGCAGGTCATTGATAAAATGGCCGCGCAGATCATCCTGCAAGGGTATATGGATGCCAATATGAAGAGGTGAATGAACATGTCCAAAGAAGAATTGCGTGAAGAGGAACCAGAAATCATTTACATCCCGGACGATGAAGGCAACGAAGAAGAGTTCGAGGTTATCATGAAATTCGAAGTGGACGGTTCTGACAAGAAATACATGATGGTGGTGCCTACGGACGGAGGAGACGAAGAATCCGACGAAGTGTATGCCTTTCGTTATGAAGAAGATGATGACGGCGAAGATTTGAAACTGTTCACCATCGACGATGAAGAAGAGTGGAATATCGTGGAAGAAACGTTCAACACATTAATGGCAGAATTCGATGAGGAAGAAGAAGCATGAGTACGACGCTTTCTGACGTATTGCGCAAAGCTTACGGGGATGATATTATTTTGTTTGATGAGCAAAATGAATCAACGGTTTATCATCTTCTTAAAGAATTCGTTTATGACAATAGAACGTATGCGGTTTTGCAATCCGATGAACTCAAGAAAGAAGACGAGGTTGCGGTTTTCCGGGTGACGCAGAATGCGGACGGCGAATACGAGCTGGAAACCATCGAAGATGACGACGAATACGAAACTGTTTCGGAGCTCTACGACGAGATGGTATTTCCAGATCAGGATGACTTGTAAGAAGTAAACAACCGAGCGGAGCGCATCCGCTCGTTTTTGTTTGCTTGGAGAGCTTGCGATAGCAGAGTTTTGTTTTTGCTGCTGCAAAACGTTTAGGAGGATCATCGTGAACAACATGCTTGATCAAGAGAGCGCAGGGAAGACGACGAAAACAAAGAAGTTGAAGCTAACTCTTCTTATAGTGGGTACGTTTCTACTCATTATTATCGGGACAGCAAGCGGTATAGGATTATATATTGCGAATGGCCTGCAGCCGGTTGAAGCCTCTGAGCAAGAAGTGAGGGTGTCCATTCCCCCAGGCGCCGGATCTGTACAAATCGCGAAAGAGCTTGAAACGAAGGGACTTATTAAGAATTCATCCATTTTTACGTATTATCTAAAAGTTAAGAAGCAGGGCTCCAGGTTTCAAGCCGGCGAATATGACATGAAGCCCGGCTTAACCTTCGATGAGATGATTGAAAAACTTAATAAAGGGGAAACGGTAAAGGAAGAGGTTATTCGTATAACGATTCCTGAAGGGTACACCGTTGATCAAATTGCTTCTAAATTAAGTGAACAGACGCCGTGGAACAAAGATGTGTTTCTGAAGCTGGCAGATGCGCCTGCAGGCTTGACGGAAGAGACCGCTGCGAGCGGCATTCCGGATAACAAGAACTTGAAACACCGGCTTGAAGGGTACTTGTTCCCGGAAACGTATGAATTTAAGAAGGGTTCAACGGAGCAGGAGTTCATTGAGCGTACGCTGCAGCAATTGGACAAGAAGCTTGCAACGCTGCCGCCAGACTGGAAAGATAAGCTCAAAGAGCGTGGACTTAGCGTGCATCAGATGCTAACGATCGCCTCTTTAATTGAACGAGAGGTTGTCCAGGACGACGAAAGGGCACTTGTTTCCGGCGTTATTCAAAACAGGTTGAAACAGAATATGCCCCTGCAAATTGATGCAACGGTGCAATATTTATTTGATAAGTCCAAGGAACGGTTGTTGGAAAAGGATTTGCAAATACAAAGCCCTTATAATACGTATTTGAACACAGGGCTGCCTCCGGGGCCAATAGCCAGTCCGAGCCTTGCCTCGATGAAAGCAGCGATTTATCCGCAAGAAACGAAGTACTTGTTTTATGTAACGAAGAAGGATGGCACGAAGGGGCATTTGTTCGCAGAGACCTATGAAGAACACAAGAAAAATATTGCGGAAAGTAAAAAGGCCGCGAATTAATACCACGTTAGGAAGCTGACAGAAGGTAGGGTAAGCAAGTGAAAAAACCAGAGTTAGTAATAAGCTGCGGTAGTAGCGCTGAATTGAAAACAATGATTGAAGCCGGCGCGGACAGTGTCATAATTGGAGAAGAGCGTTACGCTATGCGTCTGCCTGGAAACGTGAAGCTAGAGGAGATTGGAGAATCGGTAGCTTGGGCGCATGAGAAACAGGCAAAGGTGTATGTGTCGGTGAACAAAATTTTTGACAACAACTCCTTGGAGGGCCTGTCAGACTATTTAAGCAAGCTTCAGGCGTATAATGTGGATGGCGTTATTTTCGGTGATCCCGCAGTCCTTATGGCTGCGCGCACGTTACCAAAGCCGCTAGCGCTGCACTGGAATGCAGAGATGACTTCTACCAATTTCGCGACTGCGAATTATTGGGGCAGACAGGGGGCAACCCGGGTTGTTCTGGCCAGAGAACTGAACATGGAACAGGTATTGGCTTTTAAAGAGAATACGGAGTTAGCGGTTGAAGTTCAAGTGCATGGCATCACGAATATTTATCACTCAAAGCGAGAGCTAGTGAAAAATTATATCGAACACCAAGGGAAAGATGCATCAACGGAGGATCGTTCCATTGAACGCGGACTGTTCCTTATCGAACATGAGCGCCGTGATCAGCGTTACCCGGTGTATGAGGATAGTAACGGTACGCACATCATGAGTTCTGAGGATTTTTGCATGCTGGAGAACTTGCCTGAGCTTATGGACGGCGGGATCGATAGCTTCAAAATCGAAGGTCTCCTGAAATCGACCGCGTATAACGAAACAGTTGTTCGCAGCTATCGTGCTGTCATTGACGCTTATGCCGCAAACCCGGAAGAATTTGAGTTCCAGCAAGAATGGCTGGATGCGATAACAGAATTGCAGGACCCTGAACGCGAATTGTCGTACGGGTTTTTCTATAAAGAACAGGTATATTGATAGATGGAAGAAGGTGCGTTTTCAAGATGACGACAGCATTAGAAGCAAGAGCGAGAGGGAAGCGTGTTAGACTGCATAAACCGGAATTACTTGCCCCTGCGGGCAATTTGGAAAAATTGAAATTTGCTATCCATTACGGAGCTGACGCGGTATATATCGGCGGCCAGAAGTATGGTCTTCGTTCCAGCGCAGACAACTTTTCGCTTGAAGAAATGCGTGAAGCGGTTGAGTTTGCGAACGGCTACGGAGCAAAAGTGTTCGTAGCAACGAACATTTATGCACATAACGAGGATATTGAAGGGCTGGATGAGTACCTACGAGGACTTCAAGAGGTTGGTATCTCTGCCATCATCGCAGCGGACCCGTTGATTATGGAAACATGCCGAAGAGTCGCGCCTAAACTGGAAGTTCATGTGAGCACACAGCAGTCGGTGATGAACTGGCAAACCGTGAAGTTCTGGAAAGATCAAGGCATTGAGCGCGTCGTTTTGGCCCGCGAAGTCAGCATGGAAGAAATTGACCAAATTAAAGCGCATGTCGATGTAGAGATTGAAGCTTTCATTCATGGGGCAATGTGCAGTTCCTACTCCGGCAGATGCGTGCTTTCCAATCACTTTACGGATCGTGACTCCAACCGCGGAGGCTGCTCGCAATCATGCCGCTGGAAATATGACCTGTTTGCCAAAGATCAGCCGGAATCAGCGCCGCTGGCGACGGATTTGCCGTTGTTTGGCGAGGAAGATGTTGCTTTTACGATGGGATCGAAGGATCTCAGCATGATCGAACATATTGCCGATATGATTGAATCCGGTGTAGACAGCTTCAAAATTGAAGGAAGAATGAAGAGCATCCATTACGTAGCGACGGTTGTTAATGCATATCGACAAGCCATTGATGCTTATTTTGAGGATCCGGAACACTTTAAACTCAATCCTGTTTGGCAGGATGAGATCTATAAAGCGGCGAACCGGCCTTTGAACGAGGGCTTCTTCTACGATACGCCGGGCCCTGAAGATCATATTTTCGAACCGGAGGATAAAGTGGTCGGGTTTGATTTTGTCGGTCTGGTGCTGTCTTATGATGAGGCAACGGGTACCGCGCTGATTCAACAAAGAAATCATTTCAAGCCGGGGCAGGAAATTGAATTCTTCGGACCAGAGGGAACGCATTTTAAACAAAAGGTTGGCGTCATCTGGAATGAAGAGGGGCAGGAGCTGGATGCAGCAAGGCATCCGCTTCAAGTTATTAAACTAAAAACAGAATTTCCTGTAAGAAAATGGGATATGATGCGTAAGAAAACAGGAAAATAGTACCATGGAAGCTTTCTCCAGACTGGGTTATATTGGAGAAAGTTTCTTTTTTTTATTTTCTTTTAGAGCGAATATTAAAGGAAATTGTTAAATGTTGTCGAATTGAATAAAAAACATTAATTGTAACCCTTTTCATTTTAGGACGAAAGTACGGGGACAATGAACAGAAACTAATGGCGGTGAAAAGATGAAGAAGAGACTCCAAAGTATTCTCGCATTTGTAAACAAAGCTTTCGTGCAAACATTCCAAAATGTGCCATGGGGTCGTGTGGCGGGAGCGGCAGGTAAGACATCTAAGCAAATGGGCACAGTCGCTTTCAAAGAAATGAGGCAGGTTAAGCTGGAAAATCCGGTGAAGTCCGTAGGCATGAAGCTGTTTTTAATGTTTTTTATCAGCATTTTGTTCTTCGTTCTCATTGTGGGTATGATTTCTTACAGCGTGTCCAAAAATGTCATTAAGAACAAAGTGGCAGAATCCTCCTTGCAAACTGTCACACAAGCAGGTCAGAAGCTGGATTTCCTTTATCAGACGTTCGAAGACACATCATTACAAATTATGCTGAACAAAGAGCTGCAGGACCTTCTTGAGAAAGTTCCTACGTTAGATCCTACTTCGTACGAATCACTGGAGGTTGTTCGCCAATTAACGGATAAATTAAATGTGGTGACCTTCGCTAACAAGTCTATTAAAACGCTTCATCTTTATCGACCAGACGGCAAGCTTATTGTCATTACGGGTTCTGGCGGAAGCACGCTAAGCGAAAATTCAGGATCAACGGATTGGTTTAAGAAAATTGTGGACAATGGGGGAAAAGTAGCGTGGTTGGATAGTAAAGTTAAAGGATACTCCAGCTCTTCCACGAACACATTTGCCATTGGCCGTCTTATGAGAAATACGCTAACGAACAGCACGACTGCCGTGTTAATGTTAGAACTTAGCACGGATCTCTTGAATAAAGAAATTACGGGCATGTCTCTCGGAGATGACAGCAAGGTTGTCATAACGAATGCAGACAATAAGAACGTTGCAACTGCAGATGTTACCGAGCTCGAAAAAGATGCTGCAATTCAATTAACGAAAGAGCAAAGAGATGAAGAACATGGCTCTTTTGTAACAAAAGATGATCATTTGGTAGCTTATTACAAATCATCTATATCCGGCTGGAATCTAGTAGGGGATATCCCAGTTAGCTCGCTTGTGAAGGACGCTAAAAAGATTTTCAACTACACGCTTTTAATCGCTTTATTTGCGGCTATTGCGGCAGTGTTAATCGGATTATTCGTTGCCAGAATGATTGGACGACCGCTGATCAATCTTCGCAACTTGATGCAGCAAGGCGCTAAAGGGAAGTTAACCGTGCGTGCCAACTATACAACGCAAGATGAGATTGGGCAGTTGGGCGCAAGCTTCGATGTGATGATGCAGCAGATTACAACATTGGTTCAGCAAACCAGCACCTCTGCACAAGCGGTTTTTGAAACGGCGCAAGAGTTAACGAATTCCTCCAAGGTAACGGCTACTGCGGCTAGAGAAATTGCTGTAGCTACGGATGAAATCTCTAACGGTGCCGGAGGTTTGGCGACAGAGTCCGAAAGAGGCAATGAGCTGACGCATCATATCGGTATCCAGATGAAACAGGTTATCGAAGCAAACCTGGAGATGGGGACAGCTGCAGCGGATGTGCAGAGCTCCAGTGAGCAAGGAACGAAATACATGTCCGAGCTCATTTCGAAGACGAACTTGACGGAAGAAATGATCCGTTCCATGGTCGATAAAGTCGACAACTTGAAAGATAGCACACGTTCGATTCGTAAAATCCTGGACGTTTTGAATAATATGACGAAGCAAACGAATATCTTGTCCTTGAATGCGACAATTGAAGCTGCACGTGCCGGAGCTGCGGGCAAAGGCTTCATGGTTGTTGCGGATGAGATTCGGAAGCTGGCAGATCAATCCCGTCAATCCATTGATGTCGTAGGTCAAATTACCGAAACGATTCAGAAAGAAATCGATGAAACGGTGAAGGTGCTTTCAACAGCAACGCCGATCTTCAAAGAACAGATTCTAGCGGTGAAAGAAGCCGATATTATTTTCAAACAAGTAACGAACCACATGGGCGGCTTCATTGAGCAGCTCAGCACCGTCAGCGATTCGATCTCAACCTTGGAACAATCGCAAGTCGTTCTTTCGGACGCCATGACGAATGTAAGTGCTGTAGCGGAGGAATCACTTGCTACTTCGGAGGAAGTTGCTTCCTTGAGCTCCGAGCAGCTTAGCATCAGCGATGGCTTAGTGAAGCTGTCGGACAAGTTGGATCTGCTTTCCAAATCGCTTACCGACACCTTATCCAAATTCGAAGTCTAGTTGTATACAATTCGAAGTCCACTCTCTGTTTAAGAGGGTGGGCTTTTTTTTGTTTCCGAATAAGCGTATCGACGGTTTGTCTACGTGCAGGAGTGACGATACTGATAACATCTAAGATTAGGATGAATGACATCGTTAGGAGTTAGGTGTATGAGGGTCAAACAGTTATCTTCACTTGAAAAACGCCGTATTTTTCTTGTTCTTCTTACCATCGTACTCCTATTTATTGGCATAGTAGGTAAGCTGTTCTGGATACAAATTGCAGCAACAGAAAATTACAGTTCACACGGAGTTAATTTGCTTAAAAACTCAGTCGTTCAAAGACAACGTGCGCTAGTGCTGGAGAGCGGCCGAGGCGAAATATTGGATCGGAACTTGCAGCCGATGACAGGAAAGATTGTGAAATCCCTCGTTGTGTTTCCCATCAATAACGATCTTCAAGCAAGTCCGCAGCAGGTGAATCAGCTTGTCCGGATTTTGCGGACGAATGCGGAGTCTTGGCGTGTATTCACCAAAGATCTGAAAGAGCCGCAAGTGTGGAGTCAAGCCAGTGGTGGCAAACCTGTCGCGTTAACGGATGGACAGGAAGAGCAGATAGAAGCACTGAACTTGCCGAATGTAAAGGTAGTGCAGATGGAAGACCGTTATCCGAGCGGGATGACTGCGCGGCAGTTGATCGGCTTCATTGGACAAAATCCGGATCGCGTGATGAACCTGTACGGCGCGGATCTGGAAAAAGGCAAGGTCGCGCTAACAACGAAGATTGGCGGGGCGGGCCTTGAGAAGACCTTCGATCTCTGGCTTCGGGGCATTGGAGAGACATCGATCTCTTATTTTATGGATGCCGGCAAAAGGCCGTTAACCGGACTGGATGCGCGTATGATTGCGCCGAATAATGCCTTTTATCCCGTTAAGTTAGTTACGACACTTGATGTAAGCGTACAGAGGCAAATTGAAGCGCTAATGGATAAATTGAAAATACGGGATGGTGCTGCCGTCGTTCAGGAAGTCGCACAAGGCGATATCGTCGCCATGGCGAGCAGGCCCAACTATGATCCCACATCCGTGGATCTTGCAAGTAAAAGCTGGAGCAACTATGCGCTTAAAGCAACAGCTCCCGGATCTATTTTTAAAACCGTTGTGGCGGCCGCTGCGCTGGATTTAGGTGTGGTTAATCCCAAAGAGACATTCACTTGTGAAGGAGCTCTTGGCAAGTACGGTTTTACCTGCTGGAGGAAAGAGGGACATGGCCCCTTAACCTTGGAAAAAGGGTTCGCACAGTCTTGCAACATCGTGTTTGCCAAAGTCATGCAGCGCTTAACGGCTGGCCAACTGGAAAGCTTCGCGCATAAGCTTGGCGTGCTGGATGAAGTGGGTTGGTCAGGGAAGACGGACACGAAGATCCTCCTCCATCAATTAGATAGCGAAGAGACTGGACAGCTCTTTGGCGCCCATACGCCGCACGATGATGAAGGTGTTCTTATGCAGACAGCCATCGGACAAAGAGACGTCATGATGACCCCTTTGCAGGCGTCTAATATGATTGTTACTTTACTTCATAATGGAAAAGGCTACTCGCCGAGAGTGGTCCAAGAAATCCGCTACCAGACCGATCGCGTGATGGAGAAGTTTGAACCGCAAACGCGAAAGGATGCAGAGGGATATGTATCCGCTTCGACAAGCCGTACGCTGTTGAGCTGGATGAGAGAAGTCGTGACCGATGGGACTGGCCAAGGGCTGAAGGATGCAAAGTGGCAGCTCGCAGGGAAATCCGGTACCGCTCAAACGATGGTCGGCAAGCAGGAAAAGGTGAATCAGTGGTTTATCGGATATGGCCCGGTGGCTACTCCCAAGTATGCGGTATCCGTTGTTATCAAAAATACGGATCCAACGGAAAGCAACAAGGCCATACCTTTGTTCAAAGGGATCATGGATATTCTTGCGAGCCAATCAAACGGCCGGCAGTGATATCGTAAAACAGGTACCTTGGTTGGGCTCGCTCGTAACTTCAATGAGTCCTCCTAAGGTGCGGATGATGCGATAGGAGACCATCATGCTGAGTCCAGTGCTTTTGTTTTTGGTGGAATAAAAAGGGGTTCCAAGGCGGTTGATCTGTTCAGCGGTCATACCGATGCCTGTATCTTTAATTTGTAGAATAATGTGGGGGCCTCGTTTGAAGCCTATGATTTGCAGTGCGCCCCCGTCCGTCATAGCCTCAATGCCGTTTTTGGTGAGGTTGAGCAGGCATTGCATGATTTTTTCTTCATTTGCTTGAATGACCAACGGGGATTTCATGTCGATTTGAACATCAACCCCGCGCAGTGCGGCATATGGAAGTATCAGATTGTTTAGCTTGAATGACAAGTCAGATAAGTTAAGTGGTTCAAGCTTCTCAGCCTCAGGTTTGGCAAAAGACAAATAGTCGGTAATAATGCTTTGGGCGCGGTCAATTTCTTCGATGACCATAGAAGTGTATATATGTTTCTTCTCTTCCGTGACCTGCGATTGACTGAGGATTTGCATGAATCCTCTGGCTACCGTCATGGGGTTGCGAATTTCATGGGCGACTGAAGCGGCCAATTCACTGAGGACATTGAGTTTCTCAGAGCGCTGAATTTCTTGGCGCAATGTGATATTTTCGCGGATTCGGGCAATTAAGTACGTTAGGAGCCACATCGTAAATAAGTGAACGAGACAATACACGATACCATATAGCAAAAAAGTACGATCTACTGTGGCAAAAGAACTGACTCTATACAGCAGGGTGATACAGAAAGTTGCTAGAGCACTGATGAAAGCAAGCAGGGTGGGAAACATCACTTTGGGGGTTAGGTGCTTCCAATTGCTCAGCGCAATGAAAGCCACGATGAAGGGGATGAGAAGAGCTAGTAAGGTGACGATCCACACGAAATTCGGGCCGTTCATGATGTACACATAGGCGAGTATGAATCCGGAAACCGCTAGTCCTGAGCGTATGCCGCCATATAAGAAAGCGATGAGTACGGGAATAATATGGAGATCGAAATGATTGCCTATGGGTTTAAAGAAAGGATGGGTCACGCAAAAAATGGCGGCTAGTGTGCAGATAAATAGAAGAAATACCTGACGATATTTATCATAACTGTCTAGAGAGCCGGGTTTTTCGAGCCAAAAGATGTGAGTTAAAACAATGGGGACGGTTAAAACAAGGATATTCAGGAGTAAATCGTCAAAAATGTTCAAAGATCTCGCCTACTTAACAAAAATTTGATGTTCCACTTTTTATTCGACACAAAACTTGGAATTCCTTCGAAATGTATCCTAAATTTTGATGTTTTTTGGCGAAAAGAAGCGATTTTTACGTTGCGGCTAACGCTAGATTCGCTTACAATTCGGAGGATGAACATAAATAGCAGGCTCAGGAGATTATGTAAATGACGAATACACCCCTTTCTTCTTCAATGGTGATCCTTGACCGAACACAGGAAACGGCCTCAAGATCGATTTTATATGCTTTTGCGCTGGAAGAACTTCTTTGCCGGTCCATTGGGAAAATGGCGCCTCCGATCCTCCATATTTGGCGGCACCCGCGAGCTTTTGTCATGGGACTTAGAGATAGCCGACTCCCGGAAGCGGCACTTGCTAACCAATGGTTGCTCGACCAAGGGTACGATACGGCTGTTAGAAATTCAGGAGGCGCAGCGGTTCCGCTGGATCTGAGCGTTGTGAATGTCTCTTTACTGCTGCCGAAAGAAGCCGGGGATATGGAGCATCGCAAAGATTTTGAAGCCATGGTGGCCCTGATCCGTGAGGTGATGAGCAAACTTACTTATCATATCGATCAAGGTGAGGTAATGGGGTCTTTCTGCCCGGGAGAGTTCGACCTAAGTGTAGGCGGCCGTAAGTTCTGCGGGATCGCACAGCGCAGGCAGCAGCTGGCTTTATCGGTCCAAGCTTTTATTATTGTCGAAGGTGAAGGCGAGGCGAAAGCAGCGCTGGCTAGAGGCTTCTACGAGCGCGCGGCGCAATCGGCAGACCCAAGCGAGTATCCTGCTGTGGCACCGGGGAGCATGGCGAGTTTGGCGGAATGCTTGAACATTCCTTTAACAGCTGAGCAATTTATTTCGAACTTAGTTGAAATTATGATGGCTAGAGGGCTGCAAGTGAAAAGTCCTGAAACAATCCCGGGATATCCGACGGACCGGCAAATCGGCGACATGGTGGAGCTGATGAAGGAGCGATACGCGATCAAGAAATAAAAAAACGGTCTGACTTCGTCAATTGACGGAAGCGGGACCGTTTTTTTTATATGTGATAGTTTTACCCAAGAAAATAATGCAGCGCCGCGCTCAGTTCCCCTTGCCAGAATCCCCACAAATGTTTGCCAGGTTTCTCGATATAATGAAGCACAGCATTTTTTCTTTCGAGATCTTCCTTGGCCAAACGATTTTCTCTGACGAAATCAAAGGTTCCTCGCTCCGTTTTGACATCCGTTTCATCCAAGCCAATCAACATGTACATTTCAAGCCAAGATAAATCGTCGACCGCTTTAAGGCGTTCGCGGGTAATGTCGAAAAATGCGCCAGATAAGGATATAACGCGGCAAAAAAGGCTAGGATAATCTAAGGCGAGATGCAAGGAAACGGTCCCACCGAGAGAATCACCTGCGACTATGCGTTCACTGCGCTCCGTCCTTACAGGATAGCGGCTTTCCACATAAGGGAGCAGCTCCTCTGCGAAAAAGCGGCAGTAAGCGTCATGACGCTCGCCTTCCGGCGCATATTCGGACGTGCGGTTAGCCGCGTTCACATCCACACCTACCACAATAGCTGGCTCCAGGTCTTCATCTAATATGCAACGGGTAATGGTTGTGGCGATGCGTCCGAAATTGAAGAATTGCTCGCCATCTTGGCAATAAATAACCGGATAGGAGAGCAGCTCGTTGTAACCGGGAGGCAAATAAACGCGAAGTTGGCGTGTTTCTTGGAGCAGGACAGAGGTGAGTTCATCTTTCACAATCGTTCTTTGGTAGTAGCGAGCGTCATCAGACATCGAGTAATCTCCTTTATATCCTAGTGGGGAAAAATGGTATGTGAAGCGTAAGTTGGAAATGGTTTGGGTAAGGTGTATTATAGCAGTTGTAAATTTCATGTTAACTGTATTATATATTTTCCTAAACTGTACTATTCGCTTCCACGAAAAAAGGTCATATATCATAAGGATAGCGGTGTACAATTCACAAAAACAGGTTTATAATAATACTATAACAGAAGTGTAGCTAGCAGGCATCAAAATCATATAAGAGGTGAAATGGTATGAGTAAGCCACTTGTCAGCCAAGCAAATTACGAAGTGACCACAGAAAAGGTTGAGCCTTTACAAGTACTGGCTCCAGACGGCACAGTTGTAAATCCCGACAAAATGCCTAAACTTAGCGATGACCAATTAAGAGAGTTAATGAGAAGAATGGTATTCACACGTGTTTGGGACGAAAGAGCCGTTAATCTCGGTCGTCAAGGACGTCTTGGTTTCTATGCGCCGGTATCCGGACAAGAAGCTTCCATGATCGGTAGTGAATTTGCTTTAAATAAAGATGACTTTATTTGCCCGGGTTACCGCGATATGCCGCAGCTCGTATGGCACGGACTTCCGCTTTACCAGGCATTCCTATATTCCCGCGGACACCAACATGGCGGTCAAATTCCGCAGGATGTTCACGTTCTTATGCCGCAAATCATCATTGGTGCACAAATTCTGCACGCAACTGGTGTAGCTATGGCATTCAAAAAGCGTAACCAACCTCGTGTAGCGATTACGTACACTGGGGACGGAGGAAGCTCTGAAGGAGATTTCTACGAAGGTTTGAACTTTGCAGGAGCATTTAAGCTGCCTGCCATTTATTTTGTACAAAACAATGGTTATGCGATCACAACGCCTTACTCCAAACAAACAGGAGCACTTTCTGTTGCTCATAAAGCACTTGCTGCAGGTATCAAAGGCGTGCAAGTAGATGGTATGGACGTTCTGGCTGTTGTTCAAGCTGTGTCTGAAGCTGCTGAAAGAGGCCGCAAAGGCGAAGGCGCTACATTGATTGAGGCATTGACGTACCGTTACCGTCCTCACTCCTTGGCCGACGATACGACGAAATACCGTACCAAAGACGAGGAATCCGATTGGGAGCCGAAAGATCCGCTTACGCGCATGCGTATTTTCCTGACCAAAAAAGGTCTGTGGAGCGAAGAAGAAGAGGCGAAAGTGAAAGAAGAAGCAAAAGCAACTGTTGCTGAGCACATTAAAAAAGCTGAGGAAACTGAGAAAATGACAGTTCCGGGCTTAATCGATTCCATGTTCGAAGTTACACCTTCCCATCTCGAAGAACAGAAACAAGCGTATAAATAAAATCTGGCAAAAACTCTTAGGAGGCACGGAGAAGTCATGGCACAAATGACGATGATTCAAGCGATTAAAGACGCAATGCGCGTTGAACTGGAAAGAGATCCAAATGTAATTTTGTTCGGCGAAGACGTTGGCCATGTTGGTGGCGTATTCCGTGCTACAGAAGGTTTACAAAAAGAATTCGGCGAAGACCGCGTATTCGACACACCACTTGCTGAGTCTGCTATCGGCGGACTTGCAGTAGGTCTTGGCGTTCAAGGCTTCCGTCCAATCGCTGAGATTCAATTCGTAGGTTTTATTTACGAAGCGCTTGACCAAATTTGCGTGCAAGCAGCTCGTATGCGTTACCGCTCCGGCGGCCGTTACAACTCACCAATCGTATTCCGTACGCCTTACGGCGGCGGCGTTAAAGCGGCTGAGCTTCACACGGATGCACTTGAAGGTCTATTGGTGCAAACTCCGGGGATTAAAGTTGTCGTTCCTTCCAACCCTTACGATGCGAAGGGCTTGCTCATTTCCGCGATTCGCGATAATGACCCTGTCTTCTTCATGGAGCATCTGAACTTATACCGCGCATTCCGCGCTGAAGTACCAGAAGGCGAATACACCATTGAACTTGGTAAAGCAAACGTTGTTCGTGAAGGTTCTGACGTAACCATCATTACTTACGGAGCAATGGTTCATACATCTGTGAAAGCAGCTGAAGAGATCGAAAAAACACAAGGTGTGAAAGTTGAGGTTATCGACCTTCGTACCCTGCTTCCGCTTGATATCGACACGATTGTCGCTTCGATCAAGAAAACGAACCGTGCGATTATCGTACAAGAAGCACAAAAAACTTCTGGAGTAGCCGCAGAGGTTATTGCTCAAATTAATGAAAAAGCAATCCTGCACTTGGAAGCTCCAGTTCTGCGTATTGCGCCTCCGGATACCGTTTATCCGTTCGCACAAATCGAAGATGCTTGGTTGCCTAGCCCAGCAAGTGTTATTGCCGGTATTAAACAAGTACTCGAATTCTAATTCATAGTCGAAGGTAACAGGAGGTAGTACACGTGGCATTGTTTGAATACAAGTTCCCAGAGCTTGGAGAAGGCATACATGAAGGCGAAATCGTTAAGATGCTCGTTAAAGCGGGTGACACCGTAACCGACGAAACCATTCTTATGGAAGTACAGAACGATAAAGCGGTTGTTGAAGTTCCATGTCCTGTAGAAGGCAAAGTCGTTAGCGTCGCTGTCAAAGACGGTCAAATCTGTACGATTGGCGAGCTCGTGATGACAATCGAAGTAACAGGCGAGATGCCGGCTGAGTCCATGCATCACAGCAGCTCCAACAACGCTGCGCCTGCGGCCGCAGCGGCACCTGCTGCTACAGCGGTAGCCGTAGCAGAGGCTCCTGCAGCAGCACCAGCAGTAGCTGCAGCAGCACCTGCGTCAGCAGCGCCAAGCGCTGGTGGCCGCGAAGTGCTTGCGACGCCTAGCGTGCGCAAGCTTGCAAGAGAAAAAGGCATCACACTCGCAGAGGTGACGCCTACAGGCAAGCACGGCCGCGTAACACGCGAGGACGTGCTCGGCTTTAACGGAGCGGGCAGCGCCGCGGCTCCGGCAGCAGCAGAACCAGCTGCAACGGAAGCAGCTGGCAACGCAGCACCTGCGGCTAGCACGCAGGTTGCTGTGGGCGATCGCGTAGAAGAGCGGGTTCCGTTCAAAGGAATCCGGAAAGTCATCGCGAACGCGATGGTGAAATCCGTGTACACGGCACCGCATGTGACACTGATGGACGAAATCGACGTGAGCGCGTTAGTCGCTCTGCGTGAGCGCACGAAGCCTCTTGCTGAGAAGAAAGGCGTGAAGTTGACTTACCTTCCTTTCATCGTGAAAGCATTGGTAGCGGCTTGCCGTCAATTCCCGGCGTTGAACGCAATGATCGACGAAGAAAAGCAAGAAATCGTCTACAAAAAGTACTACAACATCGGTATCGCAACAGATACAGACAACGGCTTACTCGTACCTGTTATCCATGATGCTGACCGTAAAAATGTATGGTCGATTGCCTCTTCCATCAAAGACTTGGCTACTCGCGGACGCGATGGCAAGTTGACTCCGAACGAGATGAAGGGTGGCACAATCTCCATTACGAACATTGGTTCCGTAGGCGGTATGTTCTTCACGCCGGTTATCAACTTCCCTGAAGTTGCGATCCTGGGTGCTGGCCGCATTACTGAAAAACCTGTCGTGAAAAACGGTCAAATCGTTGCAGCATCGGTGATGGCTCTTTCCTTAAGTTTCGATCATCGTATCGTTGACGGAGCGACAGCACAAAGCTTCTTGAACTACATCAAACAGCTCCTGGCTGATCCAGAGCTTCTCGTCTTGGAGGTGTAACAACATGGTAGTAGGAGATGCTTCTCTTGATATTGACTTGCTAGTTATTGGTGCAGGACCAGGGGGTTACGTAGCTGCCATTCGCGCAGCTCAACTTGGTCAAAGTGTCCTTATTGTAGATAAATCGGAGTGGGGCGGCGTCTGCTTGAACCGCGGCTGTATCCCTTCCAAAGCGTTGATCTCCGCAGCTCATACGTATGAGCATGCGCAGCACGCTGACAGCATGGGTATCTCTGTAGAGAACGTGAAAGTGGACTTTGCAAAGGTACAAGCTTGGAAAAACAGCATTGTTGCTAAACAAACGGGCGGCGTTGGCGCGCTGCTCAAAGGCAACAAGATCCAAACGTTCCAAGGCGAAGTGATGTTCATCAACGAGCACGAAGCACGTGTGTTCAATGATGCAGAAGCTCCGCGTTATCGCTTCAAGCACTGTATTATCGCGACGGGTTCCCGTCCGATTGAGCTGAAAGCATTCCCTTTCGGCGGAAGAATCATTTCTTCCACGGAAGCTTTGAACTTGCCTGAAGTTCCGAAAAGCATGATCGTGATCGGCGGCGGCTACATCGGAATCGAGCTTGGCCAAACGTATGCGAAGTTCGGTACGAAAGTAACTGTGCTGGAAGGTTCAGATCACGTATTGCCAGGCTTCGAGAAAGATTTGACGAAGCTTGTAGCACGCAACCTGGAGAAAGTTGGCGTTGAAGTTCATACAGAAGCGCTGGCACAATCCTGCACGAAAACAGAGAACGACGTAACCGTAACGTTCACAGTGAAAGGCGAAGAGAAACAAGTAACCGCTGATTACGTGCTTGTAACTGTCGGTCGTCGTCCGAACACAGACGGCGAGCTTGGTCTTGATCTGATTAACTTGAAAATGACGGACCGTGGTTTGATCGAAGTTGATAACCAAGGTAGAACCAGCATTCCGCATATCTTTGCGATTGGCGATGTTGTGCCTGGTCTTTCCCTGGCCCACAAAGCTTCCTATGAAGCAAAAGTGGCGGCAGAAGCGATTGCAGGTCACTCCAGCATCGTAGACTACAAAGCGATGCCGGCTGTTGTGTTCTCTGATCCGGAAATTGCCGGTGTAGGCTTGAGCGAAACGGAAGCAAAAGCTCAGGGGATTAACGTAACGATCGGGAAATTCCCTTATGCAGCTAACGGCCGCGCTAACTCTTTGAACGCAGGTCAAGGTTTCGTGAAACTTGTCGGCGACAAAGAAACAGGCCAACTGCTTGGTGGTCAAATTGTTGGTCCAGAAGCATCGAACTTGATTGGGGAGCTTGCTCTTGCAGTTGAGATGGGTGCTAACCTAGAAGATATCGCCCTTACGATCCACGCACATCCAACATTGACAGAAATGATCATGGATGCAGCGGAAGGCGCGCTTGGACACCCTATTCACCAACTTGGGAAATAAGCATCATCAGAGCGGTTTCCAATACCTTTAGATAAAAAGTCCCGAGAGCATGGCGCAAGCCGCTCTACGGGACTCTTTTATTTTTTTTTTTATCCGTTTCTGCGGGCAAAATCGAGCATGAACTCCGCTAAAGCTCGGCAGGCTTCAAGAGGGACCGCATTGTAGGCGGAAGCGCGCAGACCGCCAACGCTGCGGTGTCCGGCCAAGCCCTCAAAGCCATGGGTCTCGGATTCCGCGATGAAACGGCGTTCAAGCTCTTCATTAGCCATACGCCAAGTGATATTCATGGGAGAGCGGTCTTTTGCATCAATCATGCCCTGGTAAAAACCGCCGCTGGCATCAATGACCTCATAAAGGAGGTCGGATTTTGCAAGATTATGGCGTTCTAATTGTTCCACGCCGCCTTGCTTTTGCGTCCATTTGAGCACCAAATTGGTCATATAAATGGCATGGACGGGAGGCGTGTTGAACAGGGAATTGTTTTTGGCAAATGTGCTGTAGCGCATGATTTCCGGAATCTCGCTTGAAGCTTGCTCCAGCCAGCTTTCACGGATCACGACTACAGTGACACCAGCGGGTCCAAGATTTTTTTGTGCGCCGGCATAGATCATGGAGAACTTCGCGAGATCCAGTTTACGGCTCAGGATTTCGCTGGTCATATCGCCAACGAGAGGGATGTCGCCGACTTCGGGTATCTCCGCATAACGCGATCCTTCGATGGTATTGTTCATCGTGATATGCACATAGGCAGCATTTGGGCTGAGATCCGGTGCGTCCCAGGCAGGAATACCGCGATAACCTTGTTCTTTGGAGCTTGCTACGACATGGGTGCGACCAAGATAAGCCGCTTCCTTATAGGCTTTCTCTGCAAAGCTGCCAGTTAGAGCATAGTTAGCTGTTAGCTGTGGTCTTAGGAAATTCATCGGAAGAAGGGCGAATTGCGTGCTTGCCCCACCACCCATGAAAAGCACTTCATATCCTTTGGGCAAATTCAGTAGGGAAAGTAGGAGGAGCTGCGTTTCGTGGTTCAGTTCCTCGACCGTTTTGCTTCTATGCGACATTTCGAGCAAAGAAATTCCTTTACCCTCATAATCGACAAATTGCTGCTGAGCTTCTTCCAGAACGCCTAAAGGTAATGCGGCCGGACCTGGATTGAAATTGTACCTGCGTTTTGTTTGGTTCATGTGTATGGCCTCCCGTAACCGATTTTTGGACAACAAAAAACGCTCCTCATCCGATTGGGACGAGGAGCGTTTGCTCGCGGTGCCACCCAATTTAAGAAACATGATGTGCATGTTTCTCCACTTGGTTCCGCGGTAACGGGCGGTGCCGGTTAACTTAGCATGACTTTAAATCCAACAAGCATGCTTGGCGATAACGCCTCCGAGTTGGATTCTCATCATAGGCACGATCGAATATAGAAGTTGAATAAAGTATATGCTTCTTGTTTGAAAAGGTCAATGCTTTATTTTACTGTTTTGTTATAAGCGGCTAGTTTCTCAGCGATGGTTTTTGAAGCTGCATCCAAGGCATCTTTCGGTGATTTTTTACCCGTGAGTGCTTCTTCGATAGCTGTTTCAACGAGTTGACGAGCTTCTGGGAATACACCCATGACCGCGCCTTGCGTTGCTTTGTTCGCTTTCGTATTGTGCAGTTGGTCGATTGCCGTTTGGAATTGCGGGAATTTAGCTAAATTATCTTTAAGAATTTGCTCATCATAAGCTTTTTTCGTAATTGGGAAATATCCTGTGTTCACGTTCCACCATGCTTGCGTTTGCGGATTCGTCAAGAATTTGATGAATTCCCATGCGCCTTTTTGCTCAGCTTCGGATTTGTTGTTCAAGATATAGAGACTTGCGCCCCCAACAACAACACCGCCGTCTTTGGCATCAGCAGGTTTAGGCATAACGCTTGTTCCAACTTGGAATTTGCCTTCTGCACCAGTAACTATACCGCGTAAAGAAGCTGTAGAATCAAGTGTCATTGCAATTTGACCGGCTAGGAAAGCTTTTTTCGTATCATCGGTTTTACGACCAAGGTTCATGAGGGATTTGTTATCAACCATTCCCTTCCACCAAGTCAATGTTTTAACGCCTGCTTCATTGTTCAAAAGTGTTTCTGTCGCCGCAGCGGTACGACCGTTTCCGTTGTTCAAGAATTCTGCGCCTTGTCCAGCGAAAAACTGCTCCATGAACCAACCGTAAATTGCAAAGGATCCACCGGCTTTACCGTCTTTGCTCAGCGCTTGTGCGGCTTTTGCTACTTCTTCATACGTTGTTGGCGGCTTCTCCGGATCTAGACCAGCGGCTTTGAACATATCTTTGTTGTAGTAAAGGATTGGGTTGGATGTGTTAAAAGGCATGGAATTCAATTTATCGTCAACTTTGTAGTAATTCAAAATGTTTTCTTCTAGTTGGGAAAGGTCGAATTTGTCGGCATCAACGAATTTTTGAACCGGTGTAATCGCCTTGGAATCGATCATGAAACGCGAACCGATCTCGTAAACTTGAATGAGGGATGGGCCGCTTTTTGTATCCATGGAAGCTTTCATTTTGTTCAAGCTTTCATCGTAAGTACCTTGGAAGACAGCTTCAACTTGCACATTTTTCTGGGAAGCATTGAAATCTGCAACTAGCTTGTCGACAGCTTTGCCAAGTTCACCGCTCATGGAGTGCCACCAGATGACTTTAACCGGCTCTGCGGCTTTGGTCGGAGCTGCTGAAGCGGCAGTTGAACTTGCAGGTGCAGTACTGCTAGCTGGCGTTACTTCTGCTTTGCCGCATGCGCTAGCCAACACCATGGTGAGTGCTGTCATTGCGAGAACGGAAGTTCTTATGTTTACGGATTTCATTGATTTGTTTCTCTCCCTTTTTTAACTTTTTTTATTTATGGAAATCTGATTCAGCTAATATAGCCTGTCAGAACAGCCAACAAGATTAACCTTTCACAGCTCCAGCGGTGAGTCCACGGACGAGCTGCTTTAAACCAAGGATGAGCAAAATAAGTGATGGTAAGAGGACGATGGTTACGCCTGCCAAGACGAGGTTCCATACGGTTAACTCTTCAAATTGCAGCATAGCGATGCCGATTTGTGCAGTTCGCATTGCTTCACTGTTCGTAATGAGCAGCGGCCATAGATACATGTTCCATGCATTAAGGAAAGCATAGACAGCTAGTGTAGCAAGCGCAGGTCTTCCCAAAGGCAGTACAATCCGGAAAAAGATGCGGATGTGACCACATCCGTCGATACGCGCCGCTTCGAACAATTCTTTGGGCAGCTGCAGGAAAAATTGGCGCAGCAGGAAGGTACCGAATGCTGTTGCCAGGAAAGGAACCGTTAGGCCCTGCAGGCTATCGAGCCAATCCCATTTTTTGACCGTCAGATAATTCGGTATGATCGTGACTTCCCAAGGAATCATCATCGTCGCCATGAACAAAGAGAAGATGAAAGCTTTTCCTTTAAACCGGATATTGGCAAAGGCATAAGCGGCCATCGAAGAGGTCATCAGCTGCCCAATCATGATGATTAGTGAAACGATAAAGCTGTTTGTAATGAATTTGGCTATCGGAACGAGTTGAAAAACGGCCACTATACTGCCCACATAGAAACTGCTTGGCAAGAAGCGCGGCGGATAAGCCGAAGCTTCATCTGGTGTCATGAACGTAGCGGAAAATGTGTAAAAGATTGGATACAATACAAGGGCCGCTGCAATAGCTAATAGGATATAAATAAATGTTTTCTGTAAGGGACGGTTCATTGATAATGCACATTCCTTTCGAACACTTTGAATTGCACGAAGGTGAAAATCAGGATGATTGTGAACAGAACAAGGGCCTGCGCGCTTCCAGTTCCGAACCGGAAGTTAATGAAAGCATCTTGATACAAGTTATAAACGAGCACATCGGTCGAGTTAATTGGACCGCCTTTGGTCAGAATGTGAATCTGTCCGAAGGATTGGAAAGCGCCGATAATCGATACAATCGTGACGAAAAACACCGTCGGTGAAAGCAGGGGTAAAATGATTTGCACAAACGTCCGAACCGGCCCGGATCCATCGATTTTTGCGCTATCGTAGATTTCATCGGGAATGCCTTGAAGTCCGCTGAACAGGACGATGTAATTGAAGCCAAGATTCATCCATACAGTCATCAAGGAGACGGAAAGCAGTGCCCACCGAGGATCTGTTAGC
Source organism: Paenibacillus violae (assembly GCF_032461945.1). NCBI lineage: Bacteria > Bacillati > Bacillota > Bacilli > Caryophanales > Paenibacillaceae > Paenibacillus > Paenibacillus violae. The sequence goes on along the minus strand of NZ_JAWCUD010000007.1, from coordinate 131,250 downwards.
CAAGCCACAGGCTCTAAACCTACAAGCTGCAGCAGGTAGTTAAGCATGCCGACGCTAGGATGAAAAAGCATCATCCAGATGACAGAGGATGTTCCTACAGACAGAACGACAGGAAGCGAGAAAATAAATTGGAAAAAACGCATCCCTTTCAGCTGATTGTGTGTGAGAGCTGCGAGCAGAAGCGCAAGGGCGATGCTGGTCGGTACCGTCAGAATGGTGAATAAACCTGTGACCTCCAAGCTTTTATAGAACTTCTCCGACGTGAAGATAGCCGTAAAGTTATCGAAGCCGACAAAGGAAGCCACCCTGCCTCTGGGATCGGTCTCATGCATGCTGAGATAAAAGGTTTGAATCAAAGGGTAGAACAGAAACACACCGAAAAGCAGCAATGACGGAAATAAGAAAATATAACCAAGCAGCGTCTCCGCCCAATTCGAGAAGAACATAGAACGACGGGGGAGTTCAGCACGTGTTGTTATTTTTTTTGGTGCATTTGTTAAGGTTAAATCTTGGTCCAGCGTACTCATGCAATGTCCTCCATAAAGAATATTAGGCTTGTTCGATCTCTATTAGGTTAACGTCCTGTTATTTGACCAGTGTTAAATAGATTTAAATGATTTGTTAATTTCATCTCGATGTTTACATAATATTTACGAAGATTTACTGGGCAAAAGCGGAGCTGCTCTACTATAATTTGAATATAAGTAGTTAATGAAGTTAGGAGAGTGTTACGTATAATGAGCAAACAACCACTTGTAATAGGTCATAGAGGAGCAGCCGGGGATGCACCGGAGAATACATTAAAATCTTTTGCTTTAGCTTTCGAGCAAGGAGCGGAAGGCATTGAATTGGATGTTCACCTGACGAAAGACGGCGAAATTGTCGTTTGTCATGACGGTACACTGGATCGCACGACGAATGGTTCTGGGCTAATTTGCGAAAAAAACTGGGATGAAATCAAAGAACTCGATGCCGGTTCATGGTTTTCCGAGGATTTCATCGGGGAAAGAGTACCTTTGCTGCGTGAGGTTTTTGAGCTTGTGCCACGTGGCTTCCTCATCAATGTGGAAGTGAAGCATGCGTATGAAGGACGAATGGAGAAGGCCTTGCTTGCCTTTTTGCGTGAAAGCGGCAGGATGGAAGACGTCGTTATTTCCTCTTTCGACCACAAAGTGATTAAGCGGATCAAGTTGGCCGAGCCTGAAGTAAAAGTGGGGCTGCTGTATGCCGCCAACCTATTTGACCATGCGGCTTATGCCCAGCAACTCGGGGTTGAGGTGCACTCTCTGCACCCTCAACATCATCATTTTGAAAAAGAAGACGGGGTATCGGCGGCAGAAGCAGGATTAGCCACGTATCCATGGACAGTGAACGTTGTAAGGGATTTTCAGAAGATGATCGATGCTGGCGTTTCGGGCATTATTACGGATTTTCCAGGCAAGCTTAATGCGTTATTAAAAGGTGAGTAATCGAAATAGCAGACTCTAGTTCCTCTATCACAGACGTACAGATGGATGTTCTATCGTCCCTTATACTGGTATGGTAGAATATGGGTATACCGGATTGGAAGGGGAGTTGTATGAACGGAAACATCTTAACTCAAATAGCGCAAATTTCTGTCAATGTCGTTGATATTGAAAGAGCTGTTGCTTTTTATCGCGATACTTTGGGCATGAAATTTATGTTTCATGCTGGGCAAATGGCTTTTTTTGATATCAATGGCATTCGTTTGATGCTCAGCCTTCCTGAGAAACCTGAATTTAATTATCCAGGATCGGTCATCTATTATAAGGTGGAAGACATTAAGCAGGCGTATGAAGCTTTCATCGAACGTGGTGTTACCTTTATTAGCCAACCACATGTCGTTGCAAAAATGGATCATATGAATATCTGGATGGCGTTCTTCCGGGACTCCGAGGGGAATACACTAGCACTAACAAGTGAAGTTTCGAATTAAATAACGTGCAAAAGGGACCGCTGCATACGGATGCTGTGGTCCTTTTTTAATAGTGGGAGAGGAGGGCAACAAAGGTAGCTGCAGTACGAATCCAGCGGGTGGTTGACAGTAGTACTAGGTAAAGTTAGTACTATCAGAATCGCAGCAAATGCATACAATGGGATTATGACCTGGTATTAAGAGAAGCCCAATAAATAAATGGATGCTTAATACGTTGTACCAAGGTTTTCTCAGATTTGCCATGCGAACGCTTAGGAGGAGTCACCATGATCAAATGGTTGTTTATTGTACTGTTAAAGCTTCTGCTTCCACTGCTGCGCCCTGTCATACTAGCTAGTTTTCGCGTAAAAGTGAAGGGGATGCAGCGGCTTGATTTTACAGATAAAACAGTGCTCATTCCTAACCATGTCTCATTGTTGGATGCTGTTCTGCTAGCGTTGATTCTACCCGAGGAAGTGGCCTTTGTCGTGAATACACGAATGGCCAAACGTTTTGCTTGGCCGCTCCATTTCCGTTCGCATATTCCAGTAGATCCACTCAACCCTTACTCGGTACGGAAAATGCTCAAAACGGTGCAGAGCGGTACGCCGCTTGTCATTTTTCCGGAGGGGCGCATATCGACCACGGGCAGCATGATGAAGGTGTACGGCGGCATTGGATATATTGCGTCAAGATCCCAGGCTCACATGGTGCCGATTGCGATTAACGGACTGGAGCATTCCAAATTATCGTATCTTCGTGGCAAAATGAAACAGATTTGGTTTCCGGCCGTTACTTTCACGATTGGGGAGTCTTTTCAAGTGCCTGTGAATGAAAAGCTGACGAGAAGAGTTCAGAAGGAGCGGGCAACAGAGTTCATCGGCAGCCGAATGCAGAGTCATTTGGTGGAAAGCCGGATGAAACCGGAGCTTAATTTATTCAATGAGATGCTCATAGCTGCCAAGCAGCATGGATTTTCCAAAATTATTTGCGAAGACATCCTATCAGATACGTCGATAAGTTACCGCAAACTGCTTTTAAGCAGCTATACGATAGCGGAGCGTTTGAAGGAGCTGCTGGGTAACCAGAAGCGAACAGCTGTCCTATTGCCGAATGCGGCGGCGCATGTCGTGACTTTATTTTCCTTATTCCGCTTAGGCATTACACCGGCGATTCTGAATTATACTGCAGGAAAACACGCCATGCTGGATGCCTGTGAAACCGTTTCGGCAAAGACAATTATTACGTCTCGGGCTTTTATCGAGAAAGCGGGGTTATCCGATTTTATCAACAGTGCCAGTGAAGTTTACTCGGTTATCTATCTTGAAGAGGTTAGAGAGAGTATAACTTTTCAACATAAATGGGTAGGAATTCGTAATCTCTTGATGAAAGTGCGAGGACCAGTCGGGGATGGGGAGAATGAGGTTGTTCTCTTCACATCAGGGAGTGAAAGCAAACCGAAGGGGGTTGTGCTGACGCACCGCAATATTTTTTCTAATCTTCAGCAGGCCAAAGCTGTGATTGCTTTCAATGCGGCTGATATCCTTCTCGGGGCGATGCCCATGTTTCATTCTTTCGGCTTAACAGCGGGGACGATACTGCCGGTACTTTCGGGCATGAAGGTGGTCATGTATCCAAATCCACTGCATTATAAAGTCATTCCAGAGATTGTATACGATCGCAATATTACTATTTTGTTCGGTACGTCAACGTTTCTATCGGCTTACGCGAGAACGGCTCATGCTTATGATTTTGCCTATGCGTTGAAATATGTCGTGGCTGGCGCCGAGAAGCTGAAAGAGGAAGTCCGTCAAACCTGGGCCGAAAAATTCGGCATACGGATTCTGGAAGGTTACGGTACGACGGAGACAGCGCCTGTCATTTCGCTCAATACGCCTATGCATGCTAAAAAAGGAACCGTAGGCCGTGTGCTGCCAGGTATTCAGGTTCGAATCGAAAAAGTGGATGGCATCGAGCTTGGCGGCAATTTGCTTGTCAAAGGTCCTAATGTGATGAAAGGGTATTTGATTCATGGTCAGGGTTTTGTCCCCTGCCCGGAATGGTACAGCTGCGGCGATATTGTGCAAATCGATGACGAAGGCTACATGTCGATTCAGGGTAGGATGCAGTCTTTTGCCAAGATTGGTGGGGAAAAAGTGTCGCTGCCAATGGTCGAAGAACTCGTGTTGCCAAGCTTGCCGCATCAAGCCGTGTGCGCAGCCGTTGCTGTTCCGGATGCACGAAAAGGAGAGCGGATTGTCGTATACCACAATAGCCCGGACATGCAGCTGCAGTCTCTTAAAGAATGGATGAAACAGAAAGGGCATCCGGGGATTTATATGCCTTCGGAGCTGCGATATGTAGAGAAATTGCCGCTTTTGGGCAGTGGAAAAGTAGACTATGTAACCATTAAGCGAATTGCGCTTGAGGAGCATCATGCATCCTAGGGGAGAGAAATGATATGAAAATGAAACCGCTTCAGACGCTCAATTTGACCCAATTTCTTTCCGCTTTTGCCGATAATATGATTCTCTTCATTACATTGGCGATTATTAAGCAGAATGCTTTTCCGGACTATTACATTGGTGTTGTTCAAGCAGCATTTCTTGTTGCCTTCGTTGTGTTGGCGCCTTTTGTCGGTGCGATAGCTGATAAGCACTCCAAATCCCGCATCCTTCTCGTTGGAAATGCCATCAAAAGCATCGGCATCATCGCGATGTTCCTTCATGTGGACCCGGCTGTCAGTTATGGGATCGTCGGCATCGGCGCCGCGGTGTATTCACCGGCTAAATACGGTATTTTGCCCGCGCTTACCCATTCCGATCATGAGCTGCTTCGAGCTAATGCACGTATGGAAGGTTATACGATCATGGCCATTTTGCTTGGATCTGTTTGCGGTGGTATTTTGGCGAAAATGTCGCTATTCGGTTCGATGATCGCCTGCCTTGGCTTGTACTTGTTATCTTTGCAACTGACGCTGCAAATGCCGAAGATGCAAGGCGATAGGACGATCCGCTATGGCAAGGCAGCGAGAACTTTCGTTTCCGACATGAGCTTCTTGTTAAAAGACCGAGCTACCCGTTTCTCCCTTGTCGGCACGGGCTCGTTCTGGATGACGTCCTCGGTTGTCCGGTTGGCGATCATCGCTTGGGTGCCTGCTCACCTTGGTATCCAGTCGGTCGATCAAATCTCTATGCTTGTCGCTGTAACCGGCGTAGGGATCATGATTGGGGCGTTGATGACACCGAAGCTGGTCCCGGCAAGGCGTTATTATAATTCATTTATATTTGGCATTCTTATGATCATCTGCATCTTGCTGTTCCCGCTAATCACCAATTTGTATATAACAATAGGGTTGCTTCTACTTGTAGGTTTCAGCGGCGGAGTGTTTATTGTACCAATGAATGCTGTGCTGCAAGACAGGGGTCAAGGGATGGTAGGCGCAGGGAAAACGATAGCGGTTCAAAATTTCCTGGAAAATGCGATGATGCTTGCCGGAGTCGGACTTTATACGCAAATTTCCAAGGATGGGCTGTCACCGGACCTGTCGATTACAGGGATTGCGTGTATCCTTGCCGGTTTTGTCGTGTATTTGATTGTACAGCGTGAACGTTTGAAACTTTCCGTTTAGGTGGCGAATCATATATCGTGCCATCCCCTCCGATTAAGAGGAGTTTGGTAACCGAATGTACCTGGATAAGAGAGCTGGCGAAATCTTTGGTTTCGCCAGCTTTTTGCGTTATTTTAGCCACATAGGGAATTTGGTTCTGCTCTAGAGAGGTTTCAAGCTCCTTCCAGATGTTAGTTCCTCTACCATGACCTGAAAGCGGATTCGCAATAAAGCCATTAATTGCATACCAAACATCCCCGATCTATAGGTGGAATGGTAGCAAATTACTAGGAAAATAGTTCTATGAATATACGTTTTATGGCGAATTTTGTCTTTACATAATGTTCACTTGTTTGTAAAATAAACCATAGGTAAATTAATTATTTTCTATGTAAGGTAATCTAACATACGTTAGAGGATCTGCATGTCGGGAGGAGAACTGGACTTTGAAATTCAACATGAGTTTGAATGTGAATCAACAAAAAAAGGCAAGAAATGTGAAAGCCAATCTGTCCGTCCTTCGCAACCTTAAACTGCGTTACAAACTGCTTTTCATGAATGCTATTGCTATTTTATTCCTGCTGATTGTAGGTATTACGGGTTATTACTTCATGGATAAGATGTCTAGCAATTCTACTAGAATGTACGAGGAAAGTCTGTTATCTGTCAAATGGATTAATCAGCTAAAAACGAACTTCAATGAAACCGAATCCAATTTGCTCGAAATGATGTTATCTGTAGATGTTAAATATAAAGGTAAGCTGAAGGCTAAACTTGACGAAAACAGCGCTATGAATCAGGAGCTTGTCACGAAGCTGGCAGGTATCCGGTTGACGGAAGAAGAGGCGGCTGCTTTCAAGGATTTTGAAGAGCTGAATAAGAAGTATCGTGAAATCGTTGCAATGACGATCGATCATGCTACCAAAAATAATCAAGTGGCTTACCAAGTTTATAATAATGAAGTGTCTCCGCAAGGTGATAAAACGATCGTGGCACTCGATAAATTGGTGCAGCTTAAAGAGACGGCGGCTGAAAATTTCCAGAAAACGAGCAGCAACGACTCTAAAACCTCCCACTGGTTCATCATTCTTACGATTGTTATCGCAATTGTTATTATGACGGTGAACGCAATGGCATTAAATATGATTATTACTACTCCGATTCGTAGATTGCAAGAGCATATGGAGAAAGCCGCTGGCGGAGATCTCTCTGTAAAAGGAGACTATCCTTACGAGGATGAAGTCGGTAAACTGACCGGTTCCTTTAATGTAATGACCGGAAGCCTACGCAGCTTGGTGTCCCAAATCGCAGATAATGCGCTAACCCTTTCGGCAAGCTCTGAAGAGCTTCTTGCCAGCTCGGAGCAAAGTTCGCAAGCTGCCAAACAGGTCGCGTCGTCAAGCCAGCAGCTTTCGGAGGATTTTGAGAAGCAGTTTACGGGTGTGAATCAAGCGAATGAAGCTGTGCAGCAAATGCTTAGGAGTACGAAGCTGATTGATGAATCTGCGCAAGAAGTAGCGAAATTAGTTGGACAAGCCACGGCTGCGGCGCAAAACGGTAAACGTTCTATCGTATCGATCGCAGGTCAGATGGGCGAGATTTCGGAAGCCGTGCAAGAAGTAAATGGCGTCATTGAAGCCTTAGGGAAAAATGCTCACAAAATTGGCGAGATTGTCAATGTCATCAATGAAATTTCCACGCAAACCAATTTGCTCTCTCTGAACGCAGCGATTGAAGCTGCACGTGCGGGTGAAGCAGGCCGCGGTTTCGCGGTTGTTGCTGGCGAAGTGCGCAAGCTTGCGGAGCAATCTGCTTCATCAGCGCGCAACATTACGCATCTGGTCTCGACGATTCAGAGACAGATCAACCACGCGGTAAGCTCCATGCAAGATGGAGCTGGCAAAGTGCAGGCCGGATTAACGATTTCCGGCGAGGCGCAAGAATCGTTCATTCACATTGAGACTTCCGTTGACGAAGTCAACGCGAAGGTGGAGAGTGTGAATCAGAACATTCACCAGCTGGTGGATGCTAATGTGCGCATCGAGCAGGTGATGGGCATTGTCAGCAGCGTTTCGGAAACGGGCATCTCCGTCAGCCAGGAGACATCCGCGGCTAGCCAGCAGCAGATGTCCACGACCGAGGAGATCGAGAATTCAGCTAAGTCACTGGCAGGACTAGCTGAGGAGCTGCAAATTTCGCTGCAGAAATTTACGGTGTAGTTGTGGACCGCGGGCTTAGGCTCGCGGTTTTTTGTTGTTTGGGGAGGCAGCCAACTGTGCCCGAGAGAGCCGAAAAGGCCGTCTCCGAAGGCGGAGTGGAAGAGTTGGAGCGCGAGCCGTCGTAAAAGGCCGTTTCAGCAGTGCAAGTCAGTCGGCCGTGAGCTCACAGCGCCTGAGAGAGCCGAAAAGGCCGTCTCCGAAGGTGGAGCGGAAGAGTTGGAGCGCGAGCCGTCCGAAAAGGCCGTTTCAGCAGAGGTCGCATTTACTATGGTTTAGTGATTGTTTTTCTCCCATATTGCGTACGCTTGTTCATGCAAATTGTAAGCGCGAATACACTTTCTACCGCCGCCAGCAGGCTTGAGCAATAATTTATCGGTCATTGCTTTTAGAACTTGGTAGGACTTACGTGAACCAACGTCCAGTAAAGCCGATACATCGTTTGGCTTTATAGCTCTGCCAATGTTGAGTGCAAAACGAATGACCTCCTTCTCCACGTAACTCAACTTCACATCCGTGGAAGCTTCGCGGCCCAGAAAGCGTCCCATGAATTGCTGCAGGATTTGTTCACACATGCGGGGGCGGTCTTTGACATCATCATAGGAAAAGCGGAGGATTTTCCAGCCGTCGATGATGAGATGGTTTTGGCGGATCCACTGGTCGGCGAATTGGCTGCGGCTGATCTGCGAGGCGTGAGGTCCGTAGCCATCAATTTCGATGGCTAGCTTCAGGGAGTGCCGCATAAAAGCAAAGTCGAGAAAACGAGTCCCGTCCCGAAAGTCTTTCACCTCATACTCAGGGTGCAGATCCGTGAAGCCGCAGAAGGCAGGCCACCAAACCTGCCGCAAAAATAACTGTTCAGCATGGCCATGGCCCTCCTTGAGTCTGCGATATCGTTCTCCTTTCCTACTAGCAAGATGCTTTGTAAGGAAATTCTCTAATGCAATGCGAAATTGCTTATCCACGTTGATACCCTCCAATCCATATATGAATAAAATAAGCCACCTCCCTGGATTCAGCAGTCCATGCTGGATCTAGAAAAGCGGCGTGTGCTTCACAGCCGAGTGAAATTACTTTCCATCATAGCATAACTAGTTTACTGCGAGTAAGACTGTTGACACTTTCATAACTTTCGTGTATATTAGATAGATTGATTGAAGTGAACCATATAAACACTTTAGACCAAACCTCATTTACCCCCATACGGACGATTAGCGAGTAGAAAGTAACCCCCTCTCCTTGTTTGTTTTTCTCCCAATGACGCAGTAAATTCAGCTCATTTATGGTAAACCCGAGGCAGTGTCATCGTGTTTCGGCAGCAGGTGTTTGTAAAGCAATTCGCACTGGCGCGGTCATTGGAGCCGCAAGGATGGAAGAGAGGTAGGGCTTTCATTGTTTTGATTCCAACACATGAAATTTGCATTTTCATAGAGATCAATATTCGCAATTCTATAGAAGAGCCTATCACACGTAGTGAGCAGCCTTCATTCATTGCGCTAATAAGACCGTTCTTGCCCTGATCACAGGGCGGGGGCGGTTTTTTCATGAGCAGCGCAATTCGTTTTTTAACGCACGACGAACGAACGATTATACATGAAAGCATACAGGCATCCATGGATTCAACTCTTCCTATTCAGTTAAACTTTGAGTAAATGAATGATGGAGGAATGGCCATGCAAATGAAGTTGTTTAAATCGTTGTGGGGAATGGAAGCTTATACCTATAGAGAAGCGTTTGGCAAAATAGCGGCTGCGGGATATTCAGGTGTGGAAGCAGGAGTTCCGATGAAGGAACATCGCACAGAATTTGGACAACTATTGCAGGAGTATAACCTGGACTATATTGCACTTATTAGTACATCGGGGAATCATGAGGAAACGTTCAAGGCAAATCTCGAAACTGCGGTGTCACTAGACCCGACATTGGTTATCTCTCATAGTGCCCGGGATTGCATGAGTGAGGAGCGACAATTGCAATTTTTTGAGTATGCCGTCGAAGCAGAGAAGCATTATGGCATTCCAGTCGGCCATGAAACACACCGGCATCGCGCCATGTTTACCCCGTGGACAACGGCCAGGCTGCTACAAGCCATTCCTGATTTGAAGATCACAGCGGATTTCAGCCACTGGTGCTGCGTTTGTGAATCACTGTTAGAGGATCAACAGGAGAATTTGCAGATCGCCTTTGAGCGGACCATTCATATCCATGCAAGGGTAGGCTACGCACAAGGGCCGCAAGTTCCCCATCCGGATGCACCTGAATATAAACGGGAACTAGAGGCACATGAGCTGTGGTGGGAACATATATGGAACGCTCGAATAAGCAAAGGTTTCGCATCAACAACGATTACACCGGAATTCGGGCCTCCGGGTTACATGCATACCATGCCATTTTCGAACGAGCCTGTGTCTGACTTATGGGAGGTATGCCTTAGGATGGCCGATAGGCTTCGTAACAAGTTTGCTTAACATTTAATTGAATTTGTAAAATTGCTATGGCTGCCGCGTGCAGCTATTTTTTTACGGGTTCCTTCGGTTATTCCCTAACAACTTCACGCCGATCGAACTGGTGAAACGCCTTCCATTCCTTTACAATGAGAGCAATAAGATCAGTAGAGGATGGATGAAATGGTTTGGAATATGAATTGGACATTTCTGCTGCTGGCTATCCTATTTGAAACGATTGGCACGACGGCAATGAAGATGTCATCAGGTTTCACGAGGGTGGGTCCGGCAGTTGTGATGGGGATTTGCTACATCATATGTTTCACGTTGTTTACACTGGCTTTGAAGCAGCTTGAGGTTTCTTTGGCCTATGCCATTTGGTCCGGGGTCGGGACGGCGTTAATTACGATCATCGGCATCTGGTGGTTCAGCGAGTCCGTTTCCACGTTGAAGGTGATATCCATTGTTCTCATCATTTTGGGCGTCATCGGGCTGCATATAAGCGGTGGAGACGAAGCCCAGACGCAATCGCAAGCAAAAGGGAAAGCGCAGTCCAGCAAGCAACAAGAGCAATCCGCAGCTACATTAAATAAGGAGTGATACGGATGAGTGAGCATCAATTTGATTTGAAAGCAGAGTGGACCGGCGGTTTGGATGGCACAGGCCGCATTCAAGCGGGGAATCTGGACGCATCGATTTCAGTGCCAAGCCAGTTAGATGGACCCGGGATCGGCACGAATCCGGAAGAGCTCCTGCTGGGAGCAGCCGCAACCTGTTATCTCATAACGCTCGGCATGCTGGTAAAGCGGCAGGGCATTACCTCCCTTGAGCTGAAATCGGAGATTTATGTTGAGAATACGCCGGCCATGAAGGTGAATCGGATCATCCACCGCCCGTACATTTCAGTACCCGCTCATACTCTTCCGGATCAGTTGGATAAAATAAACAGAGCAGCCTACAGGGCTGAGCAGGCATGTATGATTAGTAAAGCGCTAAAAGGCAATGTGGAAGTTACGGTGGAACCCGAAATTCGATCCGACATGGACTAGAGGATTTTATCCCTCCTTCATCCGAACCTATCCCTAGGTGACGCAAAGACAGGTCAATTATAATATAAAAAAAGCAGGTAAAAGGCACCAGTACAAAGGATGGTGCCTGATTCGGGTTAGAAGGGGTCTGCCAAACGTCGATGAATTTGAACAAAAAGGTGTTTATCGGTTTTTTATTTTTTATTATTATCCCTTTGTTCGTACTGGGTACGGCCGTCTATACCGTATCCCAACAATTAATTGAGAAGAAATACGGTGACTTGACCGAGGTTACGCTGCAAGCGATTTCCCGGAACATTTATTACATGTTCAAGGAAGCGAATTATTTCTCAGACTTCTGGATGGTCAAAGACAGCATTCAGGGCATTTATCGGACTATAGATGAGGTCAGGCCGAATGAAGAAGCTCCGTCTTCGTATGATTTGAATACGTTTGATACGCTGCTGCGCGGCTCGATATTAACGTATTCGCCGATTCAGTCAGTCGTCATTTACAACAATGCCGGCAAGTCCTTCAGCGCGGGGAGAACGAGCGGGAGTGCGCTACCATGGAAAACGTTGTCGAGCAGCACGGCTTTTGAACAAATAAAGGAACTGAATGGAAGTCCCATGTGGATTGGCCCCTCTGAGTATAAGGAGTTGGGCGCCAGCCGCGGGGAGTTTTATCAAGCGAGGATGGTTAAAGATTTCTGGACAATGGACAATCTCGGCTACATGCTGTTGAAATTTAAATTTAATGAGCTGGATCAAATTTTTAAATCTTTTAATACGAACGAAGACAGCTCCAAGCGTTATTTGCTCGTGAATAAAAGCGGACTTATTTTCTATGACAATAAGCAGCATTTGGAAGGCGCCAATGTGCTTCAGCTGCTGCAAGGCAAGCTGGATCTGCAGCAAAGCAACCGGAGTTTTCAAGCTAATTTTCAAAATGAAAGAAGTCTCGTTTCTCTCTATCATTTAAATCTTAATCAAATGGGCGTGCAGGATTGGAGCGTCGTGTCGATAACGTCTTGGAAGTACGTGGCGGGAGAAATCGAAACGATTATGAAGCTGGTCGCCGGGATTACATTTGTATGTTTATTTTTTGCCCTGGTCTATAATTTAGTGTTCGTTCGCCGTATTGTTCAGTTAATTCTGCGCATGCTCTACTCCATGAAAAAAGTAGAGCGCGGAGACCTGACGACGCGTATGGAGGAAAGCGGCAAGGATGAAACTACAGCGCTGGCCAGGGGGTTTAATAGTCTCGTAGAGAGGGTCGAGGACCTTCTGGAAGAAGTCAAACGTCAGCAGGATCGCAAAAACAAAGCTGAACTCATGCTGCTGCAGGCGCAAATCAAGCCGCATTTTCTTTTTAATACGCTGGAATCCATCAATGTGCTTGCGATCCAAAACCAAGGGAAGAAAGTCAGTCAAATGGTGTACCGACTTGGCAATTTGCTGCGGATCGGTATGGAGAACAGGGAAGAGATTTCGCTTAAACAAGAGCTTGATCATCTCAAAAGTTACCTCGAAATTCAGGAATTCCGCTTTGAAGACCAATTCCACTATGAAATTGAATCGGACCCGGAGATATTGGATTACAGCATTCTGAAGCTTACGCTCCAACCGCTGGTAGAAAACGCGCTGCAGCATGGTTTTGAACCTATTGATTATATGGGGGTAATCTCGATCAAAGTCCTCGATGAGGGGGAGCGGATCGGGCTGTATGTCTCGGATAACGGGATCGGCATCTCCCATGAGAAGTTAGCGAAATTTCATTATAAAACAGAACTGGAAACGCCTTTTCACGAAATTTTAGATGCGAATGTTAATGAAGAGCGAAGAGGTCTTGGCGTCAGCAATGTAGCTGACCGCATACGCATCCAGTACGGCCAGCATTACGGCATATTTATTTGCAGCATGGAAGGGCACGGGACGACGATGAAGATTGTCATTCCCAAAACAAAGGGGGCGAGCCTGTGAGACTAAAAGCGATTTTGGCGGATGATGAGCCTAACATTTTACGTAATTTGCAGGCGGTCATTCCGTGGGCAGAGCTGGAAATTGATATTGTAGGAACGGCCAAGAACGGGGTAGAGGCCTTAGAACTATCCAGCCTGCATGGACCGGATTTGGTGATGAGTGATATTCGGATGCCGTTGATGGATGGGATTACTTTTGTCCAAAAGCTCCGTGAAATCAACGAAGCTTGCAAAGTGTTGATGGTAACAGGCTATCAGGATTTCGAGTATGCGCGCTCCCTCATGCGGGTTGGCGTTAGTGATTACATATTAAAGCCGATTAACTATGAAGAGTTGGAAAACTGTATTCGTAAGCTAGCTAATGAAATCAGGGAAAACAAGGCCATCAAGCAGCAGGAGCAGCAAAAGTGGGGCAAAATGAAAAATTTGGCCTATGAGAAAATTCTCCAGGATGTCCTCATGAACTATACAGAAGTTTCAGCGCACACGCTGCTTCCGATCGATAATATGGATTTGGAAACGATGACATATTCGTTCATGATGATCGATGTGGACGATTATTCGCAAAAGTCGCTCCCTTGGTCAGAGCAAGAGCGAAAGCTGTGGAATTTCGCTGTCCGCAATGTTATGCAAGATTCACTAGGCAATTTCAAAGCGGAATTTTCTGTTCTGCAGATGCGTGAAGGCGAATGGTGCCTGCTTATTCAATGGGACACTTGCAGGGTCGAGGACAACGAAGCCCAAGATGACGAAACCCGGATGCAGTCTAATTTGTACGAAGTGGCGATGAAACTGCAAAAAGATGTCCGCGAATCCGTCAAACTAGGCATTAGCGTAGGCTTTTATACTAGTGCTGTAGGTCTGCGACTGCTCTCTGATACGTACCGGAAGCTGCAGCGGTTCATGCAGTTAAACCTGAATAAACAGGAATCTGTGCTGCTTTATAAGGAGTCCAAAGAGCAAGCGGACGCAAACAGCTCCTTATGGTATTTGGTTGAAGAGATCGTAACAGGTCTCAAACAGTTGAACCGAATTAAAACGGAGGATGCTCTAAATCGGCTGAAACTCTTGCTGGAGGGGCTGCCGAACAGTTCTTTTGCCAGAGCGTATCAAATGCTGCATTTCCTGATCCTCCATGTGCTTCGCGAATTGCGCGAGATGAACTCGCTTGATGCGCAGGAAGAAGAGCAGGTTTGGCGCCAGTTGGATAAAAGCGAGAGCATACAGCACCTGCTTCAAGTGATGGTGCAGCTCGCTTCCATCGGACTGGAAGGGACGAATAAGAAGAAAAACAGCGAGCTTCTGATGACGGCTGCGAAAGAGTACATTCGAACCCATTACTCGAATGATTTCGGAGTTGAAGATATTGCAAGCTCTCTCGGCATCTCTTCGAGTTATTTCAGCTTATTGTTCAAGCAGCATTTCGGAGAAACATTTGTTGAATATGTAACAAAGCACCGGATGGAGCTGGCGAAATCAATGCTGCTGCACAGCGACAAAAGTATTACGGATATCGGGCGGTCCGTTGGTTATATGGAGCGTCGTTATTTTACGAAAGTATTTCAGAAGTTTACCGGTGAAATTCCTTCGGAGTATCGGGAGAAACGCATGGAGCCGAAGTAGAGAATTTTGCCCCTATATAAGGAATTTATCGGTCTTTAGGAGGAGCAGCCATTATTTTATACTTAACATGCAAGCCTAAGGGAGATCAAGGAAAATGAAAATGAGAACGTTGTTACCGGTAACAGGGGTTGTGGTCGTATCGTTCATCCTGTCCGCTTGCAGCAGCTTAAACCTGAACAGCCCAAACAACGAGGCGCCCTCCCCAGGGGCAAAAGGAGAACCGGTCCTGCTGACCATTCGTCACACGCAAGTGAAAGATACGCAGAAGAAGCGTTTGGCGATGCTTCAAGAGGTCGTGAAGTCCACGGAGGCGAAGGTGCCTGGCCTGTCGATTACACTGGATGGCGTAGAGGACAAAGTGAATCGCTTTGAAAAGCTGAGGGCTGAGATGGCTGCCGGGAATCCACCGGAGATCTTCGACTTATTCGGCGGGACGGATACGAAAGATTATGTGAAAGCGAATAGGCTGCTTGATCTGACGCCCATCTTGAGTGAACTGGGGTTAACGGACAAGTTCTACAGCTTTGAAGAGTTTACAGTCGACGGTAAAATATACGGCATCCCGATGGCCGGTTATGTCGAGGGCTTGTATTATAATAAAAAGATTTTATCAGAGCATCAAATCAAACCGCCTCAAACCTGGAATGAGCTGCTTGACGCTGCTGCCAAGCTGAAAGCTCAGAAGATAACGCCATTCGCGCTGGCAGCCAAAGACTCCTGGGTCATCAACATGATGTGCAACACCATGTGGGTGCGCACAGCCGGGCTCAATTCCGTCGAAGGTTTTCTGGATGGGAGCAAGCACTGGACAGACCCCGATGTCGTGGATGCTTTTGAGAAATATGATCTCCTCGTGAAAAAAGGGTACTTCCAAGAGGGCAGCTTAGCGCTTTCGTATGCCGAGCAGCAAAACAAATTCAGCAGCGGGGAAGCGGCGTTCATGTTTGACGGCAGTTGGGCCAATACGCCGCTGCTTGATCCAGAGAAGTCCGCCATTGTGAAGGATGTAGGGTTCATGAGTTTTCCGGATATGGGCGGCCCTGGAGACGGCTTCATTAACGGCGGATGGTCAAACGCCTATGGCTTCTCGAAGAAAGTGACCCCGGCGCAGCTTGATGCCATTAAGGAATTCATCAGGCAGATGTACAATGAGCCGATGCAAAAAAGACAGCTGGTCGAGGAAGGCATGCCGCCTGCCATGAAGCTGCAGGATACGAGCAATGTGAATCCGCTGATTACACAAATATTGGATGTGTTTGCAACCAGCAAAGGGGCATTTCCTGCTTTTGATTCGCGCATTCAAACCAAGGTTCGTGAGAAACTGGAACGCGGTATGCAGGAATTAGTCGGCGGCAGAACGGATCCGGTCACGCTGATGACGGACATACAGAAGCAGCAGGATGCTTCCAATAAGGAAGAAACTCATACGAATTAGTAGGATGATCCATGAACAAAGTAGGAAGAAACTCGGTTGCTTATGCCATTTTTACGGTACCTACACTGCTTTTGCTGGTAATTTTTTTCTTCTATCCCATGCTGATGTCGATGCGCTACGGATTTACGGCATGGAACGGGATCTCACCAGCCAAGTGGAATGGTTTGGACAATTTCACCCAAGCGTTTCAAGATAAATATTTCTGGATTGCAGTGCGAAATAACTTGTATTTTATTGCTTTTTCGATTGGCGTACAGATCCCGTTCATTGTTTGTTTAGCTCTCGTGTTGAGTAAAATTCGGCGTTGGATGGGCTTTTACAAAACCATGATTTTCCTCCCTACAATTCTATCAACAGCTGTAGTAGGCGTATTGTGGGGATTCATTTATCATCCTGAAGCGGGACTCTTGAATCAATTGCTGGAAGCTGCAGGCTTAGGGGCTTGGAAGCATACCTGGTTGGCTGATGAATCAACAGCGATGATTTCCGTGCTCGTCACTAACGCCTGGCAGTGGGTTGGCTTCTATGTAATTCTAGTTTTATCGGCCATTTATGCCATCCCCAAAACCATCCTCGAGGCAGCCGAAATCGATGGAGCATCGAGCTCTCGTCAAGCTTGGTCGATTACGCTGCCTCTCCTGCGTCCTGTAATCATCGTGATGATCCTGCTGTCCATTACCGGTGCGATGAAAGCGCTGGATATCGTCTTTGTGATGACAGGGGGGAACCCCTACGGGATAACGGAAGTGATGGCGACTTATATGTATAAAAAGGCGTACCGAATCGGCGAGTACGGCTATGCGAATGCCATCGCGCTGCTCATTTTACTGTTTACGGGTGTGCTGACTTCCGTGTTTGGCTGGTTGACGGCAAAGCAAGAGGAGGTACGGTTTTGAAAACCCAGCGAAAAGCAAATTCCCTACGCGGTACCGTCCAGCACGCCATACTTTTGGTCTACATAGCCATCATCCTGTTCCCTCTGGGCTGGGTGTTTAATTCTTCTTTTAAAACGAATAAAGAAATCATCGCATTTCCTTGGTCATTTCCGGATGATTGGCTGCTGTCCAATTATGGGAACGCGTGGACTGGCGCGCATGTCTCGCACTATTTTATGAACAGTCTCGTGATTTCCAGTATAGCGGCCGTGATGACGTTAATCCTCGGTACAAGCACCTCCTTTGCCTTGACACGAATGAAATTTCCGAGACTAAGAAAGGTCATCAAACGAGTTCTGATGGTAGCTTTACTGGTGCCCGCTGGCTCCTTGCTAGTCCCTCTGTATATGTTGTTGAGAAGTTTCCATCTTTACAATACGCCTCTTGCCTTGATTATGCCTTATATAACGTTTGGTTTGCCGCCCACGGTTTTTATGATTAGTGCGTTTTTCAAATCCTTTCCAAATGAGCTTGAGGAAGCGGGTACAATGGATGGACTATCCATCTATGGACTGCTTTGGCGTGTCATTGTTCCGATTGCCATACCACCGCTTATTCCAGTGTTTATGCTCAATTTCCTTAGCAATTGGAACGAGTTTATGATGGCGAATCTGTTTCTCACAAAAGAAAAGTTTCGAACGCTTCCTGTGAGTATGGTGGCTTTCTATGACCAGTTGAATATGAATTATGGTTCGCTTTGTGCGGCTATCATGTTCAGTTTGATTCCTGTCGTGCTGATGTATTTCCTTTTGCAGAAACGAATTATTGCATGCATTAAAGCTTAACCACTTATCAAAGGAGCGTGTTCATGATGTCGTCGACAACCAGCAACGTGCATAAACCATTAACTTTGCGTCAAAAAGTTGGTCAATTATTTATTTGCGGTTTTGATGCTCTGGAGCCAAATCCAGCGATTACGCAGCTAATTGAAAAATATGGGCTTGGCGGCGTTATCTATTTCCGGAGGAATGTGAAGGATGCCCATCAATTGGCTCATTTGTCCGCAGAATTGCAAGAATTAAACCTTCGCAGCGGGGGACAACCCCTGTTTATCGCGGTGGATCAAGAGGGCGGTATGGTGTCCCGAATCGAAAAAGGAGCGACTTTGCTGCCGGGGAATATGGCGCTTGGAGCTGCTTTTGCGCCGGCAGGCGTGTACGCAAGCTCCAAAATCATGGGCAAGGAACTGCGTCAGATGGGCGTGAACATGAACTTTGCGCCATGCCTGGATATTAACAATAATCGTTTGAATCCGGTTATCGGGGTGCGCTCCTACGGGGAAACCGCAGCCATCGTCGGCGATATGGGAACGCATGCTGTGAAAGGGTTGCAGGACATGGGGGTTATTGCTACGGTCAAACATTTTCCGGGCCATGGTGATACTTCAGAGGACTCACATCATGATCTGCCGGTTGTTCCGCACAGCATGGAGAGGCTTATGGAGCTTGAGCTCGCCCCTTTTATCAAAGCCATTGAAGGCGGCGTAGACGCCATTATGACCGCGCATGTCGTGTTCGCGGCATTGGAACAAAACGGTGTGCCCTCAACGTTATCGTATCGGATTTTAACCGAGCTGCTGCGGGAGGAACTTGGTTTCAAAGGGCTTATCGTTACGGACTGTTTGGAAATGAAGGCGATTTCCGAGGGAATCGGCGTAGCTGAAGGCGCGGTTCGGGCCATTGAGGCCGGATCGGATCTCATTCTGGTCAGTCACACGTTGGAACGCCAAGTTTCCGCCATAGAAGCCGTCATTACAGCCGTTGAAAGCGGGCGTATCCCGGAGTCTAGGATCGATGCGTCAGTCCTGCGAGTAATGACCCACAAATTTAAACGAGATATCCAATTTGAAAAGCTGGCGCCGATCCCCGAAGGTCCTATTTCAACGCCGGAGCATCAGCTTTTGGCTAAGGAGCTAAGCCGCAAAAGCATTACGCTAGTGAAAGACGAAGTCGGTAAGCTGCTGGATATGACCGAGTCACCGCTTGTGATTTGGACGGAAGTGCAGACGGGAACGGAGATTGATGAGGTCGTGGAGCGGCAGGGAACGCTGGGAGCTACACTGGCTGAACTCACAGGGAAAGATGTCCAAGAGGTGTACTTGGGATTATCCCCTTCCGAGTCGGAAATTGCTGCGACCGTGCAAGCTGCCGAAGGCAAAAAGCAGGTGGTTATGGTCACTTATAATGCCACTTTTTCGCCAGGACAGACTCAGTTGGTAAAGGCTCTTGCGGCGATTGAAGATCTGCATCTCATCGTGGCTGCAGGAAGAAACCCTTATGATTTGCTTGAGTTTCCTGAGGTGAAGACGTATTTGGCCTGTTATGAGAATCGTCCCCTGGCGATGGTGTCTCTGGCAAATGTCCTGCTGGGGCACGAGAAGCCGGTTGGGCGGCTGCCTGTTACGTTGTCGGAACAATATGCGATTGGATGGAGGCAGGAGGTATGAGCGGGGGGGAGAACCGGATGGGGGAACAGGATATGAGCGCGAAGGAATGGACGGAAGAGGTAAAAACACAAGACGTACAAACGCAAGACGCACAAACACAAGACGTAAAAACACAAGACGTAAAAACGCAAGATGAGAAAACACAAGACGTGTTCCTGCGGGATTACTACGTTGGGGTTGACTTGGGCGGCACGAAGATGTTGGCCGCGCTCATTAGCGGCGATGGCAGCATCATCGCCAAGGAAGAGATCCCCACCCTGGCGCAGCAGGGGGAGGCGGCTGTGCTCGATCGGCTCGGGAGCCTGATCGAGGGTCTGCTCGCGACCGCGCCCGGCGGTCGCGGCGTTCTCCGCGGCATTGGCGTCGCCACCGCGGGCACGCTGGATACGGCGAACGGTGTCGTCACGTTCGCCACCAACCTTGGCTGGCGTGACGTGGCCGTCGCCGCCGTGCTCACTGACCGCTTCGGCTGCGCGGTCAGGCTGGAGAACGACGCCTCTGCAGCGGCGGTCGGCGAATGGCTGGCCGGCGCGGGTGAGGGCGCGCCGGACTGTGTATTTGTGACGATCTCCACGGGGATCGGCGGGGGAATCATTTCCGGCGGGCGCTTGATCGCCGGAACGAATCATAACGCAGGAGAGCTCGGCCACATTTCCATTGATGGAAATGGGCCGCTCTGCCCCTGCGGAAATGTGGGGTGCCTGGAGCTGTACGCGTCAGGCACTGCGATTGGCCGCCGCGGCGCCGACTACGTGCGCCGGGCTGGCGAGGGCGCAGCGGGCGCCCTCGTGCGGCTCGCGGGAGGCGATCCGAACCGCGTGGATGCGCGGTTGGTCGCGGCCGCTGCCGCGGAAGGGGATGCCGCTGCCAGCGGCATCCTGCGCGAAGCGGGCCGAGCCCTCGGCATCGGGCTCGTGAGCATTCTCCACCTGCTGAATCCGCAGGTGGTCATTCTTGGCGGCGGCGCTTCGCATATCGGCGAGCCTTTGTTAGGGCCGATGCGCGAGATCGTCGAGGAGCGCTGTTTGCCATCGATTCGCGGACCGGTCCGGTTCGCAGCATCTGCGCTCGGGTCCTCCGCAGGCGCCGTTGGAGCCGCGCTGCTCATGTCTCAGTCACGCTGAGACATCTAGGTTTGTGACTGGTCATATGACGTATGTCACTAGACGATAGGAGCCTTTTTTCGTTAAAGTAGAAAAGGTTTATGAAACATTTTTTCTTCTTCTTACGTAAGAAGGAGGTCTTGTTTTATAAGACTATCTGATTAATGAAGGGGTGTTTTTCTTTTGTCTCAAGCAATAGCTTCGGATACTCCAACGATGCGTTCGTTTTTTGCCAGTCGTTTCGTGCAAGCCATTATGCTGTCCGGTCTTTTTTTACAAATCGGAATCTGGGTTCGTAACTTTGCGATTCTTCTCTATGTCACAGACATGACGAATAATGATCCTTACTCGGTTTCTTTAATTTCGGTGGCCGAGTTTGCGCCAATTTTTATTTTCTCTTTTATCGGTGGTGCTTTTGCGGACCGGTGGAGACCGAAATTGACGATGGTGTGGTGTGATATTCTCAGCGCAGTGTCTGTGTTTGCCATTATGGTGACACTGTATTACGGCTCTTGGAAGGCGATTTTTTTCGCCACGTTGGTTTCGTCCATCTTGTCTCAATTCTCGCAACCGTCCGGGATGAAGTTGTTCAAGGTTCACGTGCCTGAATCCCAAATGCAAATGGGGATGTCATTGTTTCAATCGATGATGGCGATCTTTATGATCTTAGGTCCTATTATGGGGACATTTGTTTACTATCATTTTGGCATTGAAGTAGCTATTGCGATCATGGGCGTATGCTTTCTGCTTTCAGCGCTTGTGCTCACGTTTCTTCCTGCGGATCGTAAAAATGAGGAAGGGTCCGAGAAGCCATCCACGCATATTTTTGCTGAAATGGGTCAAGGGTTTAAGTATGTTTTGAATAATAAAATGCTTGTCACCTTAGGTGGTTGCTTTGCAGTTGCAGGTCTGGCGATTGGTTTGATATCACCGCTGGGCATCTTTCTAGTAACTGAAAATCTTGGATTGCCGAAGGAAGATTTGCAATGGTTTATGGCAGCCAATGGCGTTGCGATGATACTTGGGGGCGGGGCGACGATGGGCTTCTCCAAAAAAGTGTCCCCGCAAGCACTGCTCATTATCGGGATGGCGGTAAGCGTCGTGACTTTTGCTGTTATGGGATTAACTCATCTGGTGTGGTTGGCGCTTTTGATGCAATTTTTCTCCGGTCTAGTATTGCCTGCGATCCAAATCGGGATCTCAACAATGATTCTCGGAAACACAGAGGAATCTTTCGTTGGCCGTGTGAATGGGATTTTGAACCCGTTGTTCATGGGGGCTATGGTTCTCACAATGAGTTTGGCCGGCAGCATTAAAGCGTCCTTCTCGTTGGAGTCCATTTATGTCACATCCGCAGTACTCTTCTTGATTGGCGTATTTATTATGCTGCCTACCTTGAAGTACAAAGCAAATGCTGCACCACAACCGAATAGCGATGAAGTTAAAGCCGGGTAAGTTTTTTGAAAAAGGGGATTCTCTGAGAAGGTCATGATTGACTTCTTAGGGCAGTCTCCTTTTTTGTTGTGAGGTAGAAGTTGGCGATGGATGAGTATGTGATGAAATGGTGAGGAACTACGGGCCACTATTTCACCAATTTCTTGCGGAAAACGCGCCAGGGCGGCGCAATAAGACCTTGTAGTTCCGTTCTGAAAGGAAAACGCTCGTTTTCCTACAAATAGAGGACGCCAGTTCCCATAAGCAAGCCATAGCGGAACTATT
The DNA here is from genome assembly GCF_032461945.1 of Paenibacillus violae. Taxonomy (NCBI): domain Bacteria; kingdom Bacillati; phylum Bacillota; class Bacilli; order Caryophanales; family Paenibacillaceae; genus Paenibacillus; species Paenibacillus violae. Next base: position 108,774 of record NZ_JAWCUD010000007.1, on the reverse strand, counting down.
GCTAGGTTTTTGACATTTGTTAGTGGCAGGCCATAAGAAAGGTTGCGATTGGTGACTATACGGCAAGCAAGCCCACACGATTTCTGTTAGGATAACGATATGAGATTGCAAAAGGTGAGTGAAGCATGCTTCAACTGATTCAATTGTTCGTGGATATGATGGAACGGGTTGGTTTTCTGATCGCGCTGGCTTTTGCGTTTTCCCGAAGTCGCTGGATGCGCAGCTATATGAGCTATCAAGGGGACAGGACGTATCAATGGCGTTTTCTGTTCTTTTTCTCCGCGTATGCAATACTTGCGACTTATTCGGGTGTAACAGTTTCCGATTACACATACAGGCCGGCACCTTGGATTGGTGAGGTTTCACCAACAGCGGCAATTGCGAATGCACGTACCGTTGGGGTTGTCATTGCGGGGCTGCTTGGTGGCGTCAAAAGCGGATTTATCGTCGGCATCATAGCCGGCGTGCATCGTTACAGCTTAGGTGGATTTGTAGCGGTTGCCTGTATGATTGCTCCTATTCTGCAGGGCATATTGGCAGGGCTGTGCCGCAATGCCTTCAAGAAACGCTTTCGGAAAATAGCGTCCGTACAGCTCGCATTTCTTGTTGGATTCATGGCTGAAGCCCTACAGATGATTCTTATTCTTGCCTTGGCCAAGCCTTGGGAGGATGCGTTCAACCTGGTGTCGCTCATTGGGTTGCCCCAAACGCTTGCGAATAGTGTTGGTGTCGCTCTCTATTTTGTGTTATATAACACAATGGAGCGTGAAGAGGCTAGAATTGGTGCAGAGCATGCACATCAAGCCCTGCAAATTGCCGATATGACGATGCCGCTTTGGCGGCTGGATTTCGATAAAGCGGTAGCGGAAATTTCCAAGGTGTTGAATGAGGAAATGAAGTCAGTGGGCGCATTCTTCAGTAAGGATGGCGTGACCTGGATTGCAGAGGGGAGAAAAACGCAGCACGCCAACGATCTCATCATCCGTGTTCCCAATCGGCCGCAGGTCGGTCAGTTCCGCCTGTATTTCGAGCGTGAGCAGGATGACAATCCGTCGCGCAGACGCATGCTGTCCTCTCTCGCAGAGCTGCTTTCTCAGCAATATGCCTTCGTCGAATCAGATCGGCAAACACAGCTTTTGGCTGATGCGGAGATTCGCTCGCTGCAGGCGCAGATGAATCCTCATTTCCTGTTTAATGTGCTGAATACAGTCAAATCCTTTATCCGTACGAAACCGGAAGAAGCCCGCCAAATGGTGATGCATCTATCCAAGTTTTTGCGCAAAAATATGAGTCACGGCAACCAGCGCCTTATCACCATACGTGATGAATATGAGCTGGTTATGTCTTATCTGAGCTTGATCAAATCCCGTCTTGGCGATCAGATGGAATTTTACGCCGATATCGACGAAAGGCTGCTGGATCATGCGATTCCTCCTTTTACGATTCAGCCGCTGATCGAAAATGCCATTATGCATGGTATCAAAAACAAGCCGGGCATCGGCGTCATTCGACTTTCGGTGAAGGAGGAGCTCGACGAGGGTAAGCTCCATGCGCGTATTACTGTACAGGACAACGGAGTAGGTCTTGAACCAGCCGAACTCGATAGTCAGTCGGAGCATGCAGGGCTGGCTTTGCGGAATATCGAGCAGCGTCTGAATTATCACTACGGCAAAGAACATCCTTTGGAAATTGCAAGCAAGCCAGGGGAAGGCACGATCATTAAATTTTGGGTGAGGTGACGGCGGGTGGGTTGGAATATTGTCATTGCGGATGATGAAGAGCCGGCTAGAGAAGAATTGATTTATCTGTTGGAAAGCTGTGAAGAGGTGGACAAGGTTACCGCGGCAACCGGCGGAATGGATGCGATTAAGAAGGTCAAAGAATTAGCGCCGGATGTGTTATTTCTCGATATGGACATGCCGGATCTTAGCGGTCTGCAGGTTGCCGAAATTGTAGGAGAAATCAATCCGCAGGTGAAAATTGTATTTTCCACAGCTTACGATCAATACGCCGTCCATGCTTTTAAGCTGCGTGCTTTTCATTACATGCTGAAGCCGTACGATGAGGAGGATATTGCCATTGTGTTCAGGGAGCTGCGCAAAAGCAAAATGCAGCCTCAGAACAACGCAGCGGCGGCGAGCTTAGGCCAGACGGCATCGGTGAAGACGAGCGTAAAACTCGCTTTGGAATTGGAAGAAGGAATTCGATATGTCTCACCGAAGGATATCATGTACATTAGCAAGGAAGTTAAGAACGTGCAGGTTCACCTTCACGATAAGGCTTATATTGTTTCCTATACCCTATCCGAGCTGGAGCAAAAGTTGGAGCCGTACGGTTTTTTTCGCTGCCACAAAAGCTATCTGGTTAATCTCGCCGCCATCTCAGAAATGAAGACCTGGGTGAATGGCGCCTACAATTTGCTAATGGAAGATGCAGGGCGAAGCACCATACCCGTCAGCCGTAATTATGTGAAGCAACTGCGTTTGAAACTCGAAATTTAACATCATGAAGCTCGAATATGGCATGTTGCGTTTCAGGTATTTCGCTTGTTCCTCAAACAAGTTATACTTCCTGTAAGCGCTAACAATTATGTTATCAGGAGGGTGTTCATAGATATGTCACTATTAAAAAACAGATTTGCTTCCTATGTGATCTGGGCGGTCATTGCCCTGCTTGGCGCGTCGGGCTTCGCGATGCTCGCACTTTCGAGAGGCGAAAGCATCTCCGCAATATGGTTAATTATTGCTGCCATTTGTACGTACTCTTTCGGTTACCGATTCTACAGTCGCTTTATTGCTCGCAAGATTTATGAGCTTAACGACAAGCGGGCAACGCCGGCTCATGTTCAAAATGATGGCAAAGACTATGTACCTACGAATAAGTACGTCCTCTTTGGTCACCATTTTGCTGCGATTGCAGGGGCGGGGCCACTCGTTGGTCCGATTTTGGCCGCTCAGATGGGGTATTTGCCAAGTATTCTCTGGATCATTATCGGGGCCGTTCTTGCGGGCTGTGTGCAGGACTTTGTAACCCTGGTAGGTTCCATGCGCCGTGGCGGTAAATCTCTCGGACAAATGGCTAAGGATGAGGTTGGCCCATTCAGCGGTACGTTAGCCTCTATTGCAACGCTGGCCATTCTAATTATTATTGTCGCTGTTCTTGGACTTGTTGTTGTGAAAGCGCTAGCAGAGTCGCCGTGGGGGATGTTTACTATTGCGATGACGATGCCGATTGCGATATTTATGGGCTTTTATATGCGCTTTATTCGTCCAGGCAAAGTCATTGAGGGCTCTATCATTGGTTTCGTTTTGTTAATGATCGTTTTGTGGTCAGGTCAGTTTGTCGCGGAAAGCCCTGTTTTAGCTAACATGTTTACGTTCACCGCCCCGCAAATTGCCGTTTTGATGGTGATCTATGGGCTTATAGCTTCCATTTTACCTGTTTGGGTACTGCTTGCTCCGCGGGATTATTTAAGCTCATTTTTGAAAATAGGAGTTATCCTGCTCCTTGCCGGCGGTATTATGGTAATTTTGCCTGAACTAAAAATGCCTGCTGTAACCAAGTTTATTGACGGTACAGGCCCAGTGTTCTCCGGCAATTTATTCCCGTTCTTGTTCATTACGATTGCGTGTGGCGCGGTTTCCGGGTTTCACGCATTGATTTCCTCCGGTACAACGCCGAAAATGATAGATAGAGAAAGCCATGCGCCATTTATCGGCTTTGCCGGAATGGCCGCTGAATCTTTCGTTGCGGTGATGGCCTTGATTGCGGCATGCTCCTTGGAGCCTGGCCTGTATTTCGCGATGAATTCCTCACCGGCTGTTATTGGAACTGATCCTGTTGCTGTAGCAGCCAAAATTTCATCCTGGGGCTTCACTTTGACGCCTGATCAAATTACGGACACAGCCAAAGCAATCGGCGAGAAAACCATCCTCTCCCGAACAGGTGGAGCACCAACGCTTGCCGTAGGTATGGCTGAGATCTTCTCTTCCTTTTTAAATGGAGCCAAAGCGTTCTGGTATCATTTCGCGATTTTGTTCGAAGCGGTCTTTATTCTGACTGCCGTAGATGCGGGGACACGTGTCGGCCGATTTATGCTGCAGGATTTAGTCGGCAATTTCTACAAACCTTTTGGCCAAACCAAAGATTTAAGATACAATTTCATTGCTTCCCTGATCGTTTGCTTGGCATGGGGATACTTCCTTTATCAAGGAGCAGTCGATCCATTCGGCGGCATTAACTCCCTATGGGCGCTCTTCGGGATTGCCAATCAAATGCTGGCGGCCATTGCTTTAGCCGTAGCGGTTACGATTATGATTAAAATGGGCAAAGCCCGTTATGCTTGGGTAGGCATGATTCCCTTCGTGTTCCTGGCCGTGACGACGTTGACTGCGGGTTACCAAAAAGCATTTTCCCCGAATCCAACGATCGGTTTTCTATCGGCTGCCAAAAAGTATCAAGAGGGAATCGATAAAGGACAAGTGATAGCGCCAGCTAAAAATATGGACGTTATGCACCAAATCGTAACGAATAACTATATTGATGCAGGGTTAACCATTTTCTTTGGTATCGTTGTCCTTCTGATGATCATCATTTCTATACGTTTGTGGTTCAACATTATCATTCAAAAACAAAAGCCCCAATTACAAGAATCGCCGTTCGTCCAATCCACATTTGGAGGGTGATAGCGTGAAAGCGATCACGAGATTTTCGAACAAGTTGAATACGACGGTCAAGATCATTTTCAATATCCCGGACTATGACAAATATGTGAGGCATCAGCAGGAACATCATCCGGGCAATCCCATTTTGACGGAAAAAGAGTTCTATATGCAGTCACTTCACGAGCGTTATGAAAGCGGTAAAATCAATAGGTGCTGTTAAGATGAAAAAAACTCGATTCCCGGTGGTAAACCGAGAGGTCGAGTTTTTCTTTTTAGATGAAGGGTGCGCCGGCGTCTTTGAAGGCTTCCTTCATTTCCGGCGTTATTTTGGAATCGCTAATAATACCGGTCGTTTCCTGCACTTCCCCAATGACGAATAGGGAGCTGCGACTGAATTTGGAATGGTCCGCCACGAGGTACGTTTCCATGGATTGTTTCATCATTCGGCGGTTCGTTTCGGCTTCCAGCTCATTGTAGATCATCATGCCGCGTGTTAAGGAAATGCCGTCTACACCCATGAAGGTTTTGCGGATGCTGAGATTATCGAGTGTCGCATTGGCGAGCGGACCCGAAAGTTCGAACGTTTGCGTGCGAATCACGCCGCCTGTCAGAATGAGCTGCAACCCTTGCGTGCCAATCAGCTCGTAGGCGATATTCACCGCATTGGTGATGACGGTGAGGTTCTTGAATTGGTTCAGCTTCTTGGCGATGAACGTCGTGGTCGTGCCGCCGGTCAAGCCGATAATATCGCCGTCTTCGATGAAGTTAAGCGCTTTGTCGGCGATTTCTTTTTTCTCTTCTGTATAAAGGTCCATTTTGTTGAAAAAGGGGACTTCCACCTTTAAGCTTTCCAGCACGGCGCCTCCGAAGGTGCGGATGCAGCGTTTCTCTTGCTCCAGTATCTCAAGATCCCGCCTGGCTGTTGCTTCCGATACGCCAAATTGCTGAACGATATCGATCAAGGCGATGGAGCCTTTATCTTTGATGGCTTGCATAATGGCATCTCGGCGAATATCTGTCTTTCCCATGGAACCTCCTAAAAAGCTTTCCTCAAGGAAAGCTAGCTAACGATGTAAGTAGTGCTAGCTTCTATCTTATCATGTGGATGGATAAGCCGTCCATTGGGGCTGAGGATGGGGGACAAAGCTTATGCGCTGGAAATTAAAAAGCCCCGGCACTACCCGCCGGGGCTTCCATCATGCAGCTACACCGTAGCTGCTGTCAAATCAAGCCATGCCAACTCCTGCGGAGTGAGCACAAGCTCCGCGCCGTCGCGGCATGAGAGCATTTCGGCCTCGTTGCGCGGTCCGATGAGCGCGCAAGCCGGGAACGGCTGGCTCAGCACGTAGGCGAGCGCGATCTGAATCGCGGTTACGCCTTTTTGCTTAGCCAGTTGTTCCGCGCGGTGCAGCCGCGTCCAGTTCTCGTCGCTGTAGAATACGCGAACGAGGTCGGCGTTGTCGAGCACGTCCGGCGTATACCGGCCCGTGAAAAATCCGCGCGCCTGCGAGGACCAGGACAGCAGCGGCAGCTGCGTGGATTCGTGCCAGCGCAGAGCTTCTTCATCGACGGAGACGCAGCCGCTCCAGAACGGTTCTTTCGCTTTCGCGAGGCTGAGGTTCGGGGAGCTGAAGCTGAAGCCGACAAGGCCGTTTTTCGCAGCGTAGTCATTCGCTTCCTGCAGACGCGCGTGCGTCCAGTTGGAGCCGCCGAATGCGCGAATGCGTCCGGCTTCTACATGCTCGTTCAGCGCTTCCAGAATCACGCCGACCGGAATGGACGGATCGTCGCGATGCAGCGCGTAGAGGTCAATGTAGTCTGTGCGCAGTCGCTCAAGCGATGTGAACAGGTCGCTGCGGATCGCCTCTGCGTTCACACGGGGGCCATTCTGATCATGGTGCGCTCCCTTGGTGAAGATGTTGATATCATCGCGGTTGCCCAGTTCATCCATCCAAATGCCGAGCGCTTGCTCGCTTTGCCCGCCGCAGTAAATGAAAGCAGAGTCAATGGTATTGCCGCCAATCGCTAAATAATGGCCAAGAACGTCGCTGACTTCCTGACGGTTGTCCAAACGGAAAAAGTCGGAGCCCATAATCAGTTTGGATACAGGTTTCTCTAAGCCTTTAATTTGAATGTGTTTCATCGCAGTCATCCCAACCTTTCGTATGATAAGGAATTTTTGTTAGTTTACAATACAACGCGTGAACGCTTTCTTGCTGATTCCAAACAAGCGTCAAGCACTTTCATGTTCAGGGTAGCATCACTAGCCGCGAAGTTCGGGTGTTTCTCGCCCCAAGCGGCATAAGCCAAATCGTCAACTTCTAACGCATACTGGTTCAGGAATGGAACGGTTTCTACCCTGCTCTCATTGCGGAAATGGACGATGAATTGACCGGATTCCTCCGTAGGTGTGACATAAGCAGAAGGAACTTCAATCCGCCCCGTCGCTCCGACGATTTCTAGCGTATTACGGAAACCGGCCCACATGCCGCAATCAAAGGTAAGAGCGACATTGCCGCTGAATTCCACAAGTCCGGACATCATCATATCGACATCATCATGTTCTGGGGAGAAAAAGGCGTGCGTCGTAACCGCTTCAGGCTCTCGGCCCAAAATCATTCTCGCCGCGCTGATCGGATAGCAGCCAACGTCATATAGCGAACCGCCGCCCCACTCACGTTTGAAGCGGACGTTTTTGCTGTCACCCGGGTTGCTGAAGGTGAAAGCGCCATGAATACCGCGAATTTCTCCGATTTCTCCGGAATCAATTATTTCTTTAATGCGTGTATAGCGGGGATGATGGCGATACATGAATGCTTCGGCGAACTGTACGCCGGCTTTTTCACAGGCCGCAACCATTTCTTCCGCATCAGCAGCCGTTAGTGAAGCAGGTTTTTCGCAAAGCACATGCTTGCCAGCTTCGGCAGCGCGAATTGTCCATTCTTTGTGCAGATGGTTCGGCAGAGGTATGTACAAAGCATCAATATCCGGATCGGCAATTAATTCCTCATAACTGCCGTAAGCTTTTGGAATGTTAAGCCTCTCCGCAACTTCTTGTGACTTCTGCAAATCGCGACTGGCTATAGCGCTTACAATACCAGTTTGGGACTGCACAATTCCGGGGATGCAAGCCCTAATTGCAATACCCGCACAGCCTAAAATTCCCCAACGAAGCTTTGTCATGACGTTATGATCTCCTTTGAAAAAAATATTTAATAGCGTTATATTGTTATTATAAATCCAGTTATTTAAAATGAATATGATAATATATTGCATCAGATATCGGAATATTGTCATTGAGGAAGGAGGGCGCGAGGGATGAAAAGACAAGTCATGCTGCCGAAGCTGCAGCAATGCCCTTATTTTATTTTTCCGGAATCGGTTGGCTGGTATCAGGATTCCCCTGAACACTCCATTTATAGGCAAGAAGGTTATTATGATTCATACAGCATTCATTTTATCCTTTCAGGCAAAGGGTATGTGGAGATTGAAGGGGAGCAGCATGTGCTGCAAAAAGGGGATGCTTTTCTATATTATCCGTTTCAAGAACAGCGTTATTATTCCTCCAAAGAGGATCCTTGGGATGTTCGATGGGTTCATTTCTACGGTAGTCATCTGAAGGAGTTTATGTTGGAAAAAGGCTTTTTGCGCACGTTATGGACACTTAAAAGATGGAGTGAGCTGGAGGAAGCTTTTCACGAGCTGCTGCTAGAAGCGGAGTCGAATAGCATTCTGAAGCCGACGAATCTTTCGACTTTATCCTATAAGATCTTAAGTGAATTCATGAGTTATGCTGCCCCATTAACGAGCAATCGAGGGATAGAGTCCGTGGATCGAATCCTGGCTATACTTCCTACTATGCAGCAAAAAGCCTGCGAACCGTTCATTCTGGAAGAATGGGCGGAGCTCACAGGCGTAAGCACATACTATTTCTGCAAATTGTTTCGCAAAGCGACCTCGATGACGCCGCTCTCCTTCATTACGCTATGCCGCATTCAATTTGCGAAGCAGCGTTTGATTGAGAAGGAAAGCCTGGCGATCAAGGAAATCGCGATTCAAGCCGGTTATGCCAGCGCCAGTTATTTTAACCAGCGTTTTCAGGAGCAAGAAGGGATGACACCAAGCGAATTTCGGAGCTTGTATGGCAAAGGTTTATTCGAATAAACGTGAGCGAATCGGTTCGCCGTCCCAAATGAGTTCGGTTTCGGCTTGACGTTCCTTGACTTCCGGTTCCTCAAGCAGGAGGAAGAAATTTTTGGTAGGCAAATCGCCTAGCCCATGTTTGGCCGAGAGCATGTCCAAGAAGGGGCGCATATTGTCAAGCTGGCCTGACATGTTGCTGGTGCCCTGCTGCGCAAAAGCATAGAGGACGCTGGCAATGGGCGCGCGTTTCACGCGGAATTTCTCAGCCGCTCTTAAGAAGAAATCCCAGTCCCAGTAGTGGAACACTTCCGTGTCAAATGGTCCCAAAGCTTCAATCAATTCAGGACGGAAAATGCAGCCGGATGAGAAAAAGGTCGAAAATCTGCGCATCGCCGGCACATCAAATTCATACGCGAAAACGAATCGGTTCGTGATGGAGCGGGCATTGTTTTCATAAACATAATCGAAAATTTCGACATCAGGATAAACAAGATCATACCCTTGAATTTCTTGCAGCATGCGTTCAATATGGATGGGAAGCAGCAAATCGTCATCATCGCAGAGCATGATGTAATCGCCTTTCGCTTCTTGCAGGCCGCGGTTTCGAGCGTGAACGTGCTTGAGGTTTTGCGGCATATTCACGATTTGAATGGCGAGCTCTGGATAAAGCTCCTGAATGAAATCTACCGAAGGACCGGCATCATTGACAATAATGATTTGCAGGCTTTTGTACGTTTGGCGGTATAATGATTCTGCGAGCTCAGCAAGCTCAATTCGGCGATTATACGTTGGGATAATTATAGACACCAAGGGTTGGTCAGACAACTGGGAACACCTCCGATTTATCATAGATTAAGCTTACCTCAAATTCGCCATATTTCTCAAATACATTTGTGCAAGTTGCTGCTTGCGACAAACATGAAGGAGGCTTTTGATGCCAAAGGAACTGCATGCTCCGATAAGCCCGACTGATCTGCTTTTGTGGGAAAAGGATCGTTATTTGAGTGTCTTGGCTGGAAAAATACAGGGCATTCGGCTGTTAAGTCTGGATATTTTCGACACGCTGCTCTTTCGTACATGTGCGAATCCGTCTGACGTATTTGCGAAAATCGCCGAGCAGGCACATCGTAACGGCTTTTTGAAAACTTATATATCCTCGGAAGCATTCCAAGAAATGCGCATTCGTGCCGAACACAAAGCACGTGCCAAGCAAGTCGCTCAAACCGGTTTCGGTGAAGTGACGCTGGAGCTGATTTATGAGGAAATACCGGAAGCGATTTGCCACAGAGATGAGCTTGCCCGGTTGGAAGTGGAAGTTGAAGCGGAATTTTGCTATGTAAATCCTCACATAACCTCTTTGCTATACGCCTGTAAAAAAGAGCGGATTCCGGTGGCGCTGTTATCGGATATGTATCTGTCTTCCGAGCAGCTTCGGCGAATTCTTGTGTCAGCCGGGCTTGACCTGTCCCAGGTGGATACGCTGCTGGTCTCGTCGGAGGAACGTGAGGGCAAGTCGTCAGGGCATCTGTTTGCCAGACTCAAAGACATTTATCCGCAAATCGACAGTCAATCTATCGTACACATTGGTGACAATATAGCCGCTGATGTGGAGGGAGCGTCCAAAGCCGGAATCAGGGGATTACACTATCCTGTTATTCCGGAGCATTTTGAGAGCATCCATCATTGGGAATTTGTCAGGCACGGGGATGTGTTGCCGGAATGGAAGTCGCTGCGAAAGCTGGCTGCAGCTTCGGACTTATCGGCCGGAAGCGGGGAAAAGGAGCGCGTCTTGTACCAATTTGGTACGGATGTGATCGGGCCCTTCCTGCACACCTTGTGTGAGTGGGTGCTGGATATTTGTGTCGAAGAGGGCATCACATGTGTGAACCCGTTGATGAGGGAAGCGTATTTATTAGCTCCGATGCTTGAGCAAGCTGCACAATTGAGAGGTGTGGAGCTTCAAGTGAAGCCGATTTACGTGTCCAGACAAGCTACTTTTATGGCGGGACTGGAGCATTTTGGAGAAGATGAGCTTGCTTATTTGTTAGACATTCAAGGTTTGAAAGTGAGAGAGCTTTTCGACGTGTTGGGTGTTGGTAGGGATGAGAGAGATTTCGCAGCTTATTTGGAAGAACCGATTGAAGCATGCAAGTACATAACTGGAGATAATGGAGAAACCATCTATCATCTCTTATACAATTATCTACAAAGTGAATCCGGGCAGAATAAGCTCTCCGCGTCGATTGAACGTCATAGGCAGCTTTTGGTAGGCTACTTGGCACAAGAATTTGGGTCCCCGGAACGTTTAGTGACGATAGATATCGGGTTTCAAGGAACTATTCAAGGAGCTTTGGAAAAAATCGTACGACTCGCAGGACTGCAGCCGGAAATGATGCATTTACTCGCTGTAGGTACGAATCGGCTGGATGAGCGCAGGCTTCAAGGCATGGATATTCGGAGCATGCTTCGCTCAGGCAGCGGCGGAAGCGAGTCGGGGAAGCGGATCGCGAGGACGCCGGCTTTTTTGGAGGAGCTCATGATGGGCGGTTTCGGCTCAACGCTGCGTTATAGCGAAGACCATTCCGGCCGCATAAATCCAATACAAGCGCAGCTTCACAGATCAGAGGAAGAATACGCAGGAAAACTAACGTGTCAGAAAGGAGCGCTTGCCTTCCAAAGATACTATGCGTATCTGCTGGAGCAAAAAGACGGACGGTTATCAAGAGCGTCTAAGCATCCGGAAGAGTGGAGCAAGCCGCTGCACCGCGTTCTAGCAATGCCGAAGCCAGAAGAGGCGAGAGTTTTGGGGGACTTGACGCACCAGGACAATTTCTGCACGGAGTATATTGCCTTGATTTGTGAAGCTGTGGCGGAGGAGTGGTATCTGGCGGGACCGGAAGCGTTTTTGAACAGCTGTAATTACGCGCCTTCCGTTATGAATGTGAATTGGCCGCAGGGTATGGCGACGAGAAGGTTTCCGTATTATTTGTATCATTATTATTTGCAGCTGGCAGATGGGTTCGGCAGTCAGTCGATGATTTTCGATACCCTTCAGAGGGTTAAAAAAGACGGCATTGCCTCTTTAATGCTGTATGGAACGGGTGCATTTGCAGAGCAGGTACTTAAAGCCGCTTGGTTTCATGGCCTACATATTCCTTATTGGATCGATCCGGCAGTAGAGGCGAATACCGCACCTTGGGGGCGATTTGCCTTTAAGACATTAGAGCAGGCAAGGGCATTGTCAGAAGCGTCCGGAAGGACTGCCCCTGCTTTCCTCATCGCGACGCTTTCCGAACTTGAAACGTATCCGAGTCGGATTTTAGAAGCCTTTGAAGGCTCCGATCTAACACCCAAACTTTACCAGCTTCGTCCATAGCTAGGATCTGCGCAGTACTACATAAACTTAGTACTTTTTGAAAAGACTGTGGCGAGATAACCTAAACTTAGTAAAAGCTAAATTAGGGGGCTCTGCCATGAAAGAGAAGGGAAATATTGCGCGGAAATCTACAAGAAACTTTATTTCGAATTGGCCATTACACGCGATGATTGTCATTTATGCAGGATTGTGGATCTGGATGGCGATTGCTCCTTACAGCAGATTTGATTGGGTATTGGAAAATCTTTTGATTTGGGCAGCGCTTATTGTCCTCATCAGCATTTATAAGCTAATTACATTTTCCAATTTGTCTTATGCGTTAATTGGTTTGTTCTTGGCGCTGCATACCGTAGGGGCTCATTATTCATATAACGAAAATATCGTGGATGTGTGGTTGAAGCTGATCTTGCATTCGGAACGCGATAATTATGATCGCTTGGTGCACTTCAGTTTTGGGCTGCTGCTGGCTTACCCGTTAAGGGAAGCTTTGAGTACATGGACGCAGCTAAGCCGTAAATGGCTTTATGTGATGACCTGCGTTACGATATTGGCGCTAGGAGCCTTTTATGAGCTTATAGAAATGTGGGTAGCTTTGCTTGTTGCCCCGGAAATTGGTACGTTATTTCTTGGAACGCAAGGTGATCCGTGGGATACGCATCACGACATGGAGTTAGCGCTCTATGGGGCTGTCATTGCGATGGTGGTGACGGCTGCGCTGAGGCGTAGAGTAGTGAAGATGAATGATGAAAGATGAAAGATGAAAGATGAAAGATGAAAGATGAAAGAGCAGGACGGTAGTTGTTGGATACCGCGTTTTTTATTTTGCAATTGTGGAGGCTGATTGCTGATGTCAGGTGAAGGACGGAAAGAATTGTTTGGTTATGTAGGTTCCTATACGAACGAAGAATATAAGACGGGGATTACGTTATTTAGGCTGGACCTGCAAAACGGAGAAATCACACTTTTAGATGAGTATGACGATCTGCCTAACGCGTCGTTCCTTGCGCTGAATGAGGATCGGTCTGTCTTATACGCGGTCAGTGAGACAGATACTTATCTGGGCGGATTTGGAGGATCAGCCGCGGCATATGCGATCGAAGCTGGAACATGGAAGCTGACGAAATTGAACCAGCAGCCTACAGGCGGCACTGCTCCTTGTTATATTAGCGTGGATCAGACGAACAGCGCCGTGTTTGTGGCCAATTATTCAAGCGGAAGTGTGACTTCTTATCAGATTGAGAAGGGGGGAAGGCTGAGCGAGCCTACGCAGTTGGTCAAGCATGAAGGTACTTTAGGGCCGCGAACGGATCGCCAGGAGCGTCCGCATGCGCACTCGATTGTGCTGGCGCCAGACAATCGGTATGCGATTTCCGCTGATCTGGGCCTTGATCGGCTGATCGTGAGCCGCGTTGACGCTGAGGGCGGCCTCCTTCACCCGCATGGTGAAACAGCGGTGAAGCCGGGCGCAGGCCCGCGGCATTTGGTGTACAGCGCGGACAGCCGGTTCGTGTACGCGATTAATGAGCTGGACAGCACAGTCACTGTGCTGGCTTATGATGCGAGCGCGGCAACGCTGACCGCGCTGCAAAGCATTTCGACGCTGCCGGAAGGCTTCAGCGGCGAAAACACATGCGCGGACATCCATCTCTCCAGAGATGGCCGGCATGTGTATGCCTCAAACCGCGGACACGACAGTATCGCGGTTTATGCGGTGGACGGACCAAGCGGCACGCTGTCCGTCGTGGGTTGGCAGGCGACGCTGGGGCGGACGCCGCGGAACTTTGCCCTGACGCCGCAGGGAGACTTCCTGCTTGCGGCGAATCAGGGCTCGGACAGCATCACGGTTTTCCGCGTGGACGCGGAGTCGGGGATGCTGCAGGAAACCGGGCACACCGCGGTGGTATCGCGGCCGGTTTGCGTGAAGTTCCTTTAAGGGTTGAGCTTCTAGGCAAAGAAACGAGCCACCCCCAAGTTGTAACGGACCCCACAGGCGCTATTTCCAATAAAATAGTCTGATTGTTGAGCTAACGGACACCAGAAGCGTTATTGCACCTTAAAGCAGCGGAAAACCCTGCCACAAAGGTGAATAGCGGCTGCTGTGTCCGTTAGATTTTTAAAAGGGCTCTATTTTACCGAATAGAGGCACGTGAGTCCGTTAGCGCGTATGCAGGCTGCTTCCTCAGCTCGGCCCTAGACATCGCGGCAGTTGTGCAGGAAAAAGCATTGACTTCTGAAGAAGTGTTGTTAAAATAGATCATTGTATGTACATGGTGAACGCGTGTACACAATAAGATTAAGAACAGGAAACCAACATGGAAACCGCAAAGAAAATGACGTTATTCGGGCTTGTATGGCCGATAATGATTGAATTATTTCTGCAATTTATGATCGGCACGGCGGACACGCTGATGGTGAGCCGGATTTCGGACGATGCAGTAGCTGTCGTTGGGATCAGCAATCAATTTTTCCAAGCGGTCATTATGTTATTCGTCCTTATATCCAGCGGAGCGGGCATTGTCATCTCCCAGAAACTCGGAGCAAGCAAAGAGGAAGAAGCGCGGAAAGTAGCTTCAATGGCTTTTACATTAACGCTGGGTTTGGGCGTTGTTGTTTCTCTGCTGCTTTATTTTGGTGTGGATTTGTTCGTTTATTTCCTGCATGTCCCGGCCTCCCTTTATGAGATGACGCGGCAGTATATTCAAATTGTAGGCAGCGGAACGATCGTCATGGCAGCTGTTTTAACTTTAAGCACAATTATTCGCAGCACAGGCAATACGAAAGGCACCATGCTAGTTGCTATTGGTATGAACATCATCCATATTATCGGCAATTATGTGTTTATTTTTGGCGCGTTGGGCTTGCCGAAATGGGGGCTTTTTGGTGTTTCCCTTTCAACGGTGGGTAGTCGTGTCATCGCGTTGGTCGTGCTTTTTTATATTTTCCGCAAAACCTTCACCACACTTATCACTTGGAGTGACCTGCGAGTATTCCACAAGGGACTACTGAAAGAGGTGGCGAAAGTTGGCCTGCCAATGGCCATTAGCTCGGCTTCATGGACCTTGTCCCAGGTCGTCCTTTTTTCGATGGTTGCTACGATGGGTGCAGAGCAGCTTACGGCTAGAACCTATCTAAATACGATGGAGTCGTTCTCTTTCCTGGCAGGCTGGTCCTTTGCGATGGCGGTCCAAATTCAGGTGGCGCATTTATTCGGTGCGGGACAGATGGAGAAAGCGTATCGCAGCCTCTATAAAGCGTTATTCTGGGGCGAAGTGGTCGTGGTTGCCAATACGCTCTTGTTATTTTTATTAGGCAAACATATCGTAGGGGCATTTACTGAAAATAACCAAATTATCTCCATTGTCGTTGGCGTCATGGCCATGAATTTGATTCTGCAGCCGCTCAAAATGTGGAATATGCCGCTCAATAATGCGCTTAACGCCGTCGGTGACACCAAATTTGTCATGTATGTGAGTATTGGTGTCATGTGGATTTTTGCGGTTGGAGGCACGTACGTATTTGGTCTAAAATTCGGTTGGCTGCTCCACGGCGTTTATGTGGCTATGATTTGTGATGAAGCGATTCGCGGATTTCTTGTCCAGCGGCGCTGGATGGCTCGCAAAAAGCTGCCGAAAGCAGCTGTTTCTACAAGCGCAATGACTTCTCATTTTTGAGCAAAAACCTGACCTGACAAGACAAGCCCCCCTAAAAAGGGGCTGTTTTATCCGGAAAATTGGTTGCGCATGCAACTAATCGCGCGTATGATAAACTAGTGGCAAGTGCAACGATTCGGTCAGTCCCACCATTTTGCAGGAAGGAAGGAGAAAGAATTATGATTGATGCCCGAAACACCATCCCAAGGTGGATCTCACTGTTATACCGGTATGGACAAATGTATATTGGTGAGCATCTGAAAGCGTACGATATCGGCAAGGGGCAGCATATTTTTCTCAACGCGCTCTATAAGGAAGATGGCCTCACGCAAGAAGAACTGGCGGATTACTTGAAGATCGATAAAGGTACGACGGCAAAAGCACTGAAAAAACTCGAAGAGCAAGGCTACATAACGCGCACGGTCAGCGAAAAGGATAAGAGATGCAACGAGGTTCATCTGACTGAAAAGGCGCTTCTGATCAAGGAAGATGTGCGTAAAGTGTTAACGAATTGGCGGGAGCGTTTGACCGATGGTCTGTCGGAAGAAGAGAAGCAATTGGCTTTAACCATTTTGGAGAAAATGGGCAATAATGCAGCTAGATTTGCAGAGGAGGGGTAGATTAGCATGAATGTGAGGGCAGCAGGTTCGGTTTTTATTGATCGACATTTCCATGCTTTAACTCATCGGAATTATCGCTATCTTTGGACAGGGCAATGTGTATCGCTCATCGGGACATGGATGCAAAATATCGGGCAATCATGGCTCGTTCTTACACTGACAGGTTCGCCGCTAAAGCTTGGCATGGTCACGGCTTGTCAATTTTTACCGATCCTTTTATTTTCGCTATTTGCGGGCATTATCGTAGATAAATTTCCAAAGAAGAACATCCTTTTGGTCACGCAGACGGTTTCCATGATTCTTGCTTTTACGTTGGCAACGCTTGTGTTGACGCATACAGTGAGGTACGAGTTTATTATTGTACTCGCGCTTTTGCTGGGGCTTAATAACACGCTCGATATGCCGACCAGGCAGGCTTTTAATATTGAAATTGTTGGAAAAGAAGATCTGATGAATGCCATTGCGCTCAATTCCACTACGTTCAATATGGCCAGGATTGTTGGACCTTCCATTGGTGCAGTAATGATGGCTTGGCTTGGGGCAGGCTGGTGCTTCTTGCTTAACGGAGTCAGCTTTATAGCTGTCTTGTATGGCATACTCCAGATTCAAACAGCGCCTTATGTTCGAAAGAAAACCTCGCGAGAGGGTGTTTTTAAGGAGATTAAGGACGGTATCGTCTATATTGCAAGAGATCCAGTGTTAGCTCAGACGGTCCTGCTCGTGACGGTGATTGGGACTTTAGCTTTTAACTTTAATATCCTCATTCCAGTTTTTACGAGAAATGTATTGCAATTAGGAGAGACCACATACGGTACCTTGATGTCTTGCCTTGGAATCGGTTCTTTTGCAGGGGCGCTGACGATGTCATTTCGCAGTAAAAAGGGTCCAAGACTTAAAATAAGCATGATCGCAAGCCTAGTGGTTGCCAGCTGCCTGATTCTAAATGGGCTTAGTACGTCTGTTTGGTTGTGTGGGGGAGTGCTGGCTTTAACGGGATTTTTCAATATTATGTTCGCTACGAATAGCAATTCCAATCTTCAAATGAATGCCAAAGAGGAGTATCGCGCGCGGGTTATGAGTGTTTATGCGCTCGTATTTGCCGGTTCTACACCGTTTGGCAGCTTATTTGCCGGATATGTCGCAGATCGTTTTGGGGCGAATGGGGCTTTTGTCGTATGCGGGTTACTAACGGGTATTTTATGCTTAATTATTATCTGGAAATTTCGAAAAACAGGCGAAAAAAAATCACTTGAGGCCATTTAATCGTTTTATCCAAATTTTGGATTGTCAATTAGAAGCGTTTCCATTACAATATGAGTTATATTCATGTCGTTATTGGGGAGGTAATCTTGTGCTAGGGTTTTTGAAAAAATGGATGTATTCACCTAAACATATGCCAAAGCAAGATCCTGCAAACGCTGTGGATTATAAAACGATGGAGATTGACGTGGTTATCAAGTGCTTCGTGTCGGATAAGGACAGGCCTTTTCGTGTCATCTTCAAAGTAGAGAAACAAGGCTCTTTTTTCTCCAAGGACATTTTCGTGCAAAATGTGGATGCTAAGACACCATATGAACTGGTTCATAACTTTTCCACACTAGGGATGAATTATGAAGAGCTGAAGAAATACGGAAGTACAGATTACGCGGAGTACAGCTTTGCTACTTTGGAAGAAGCCAAGAAGGTAAAAGATACGACCGTAGAATACATACGATTTTTGATTCGTGAACATCAACAAGAGACACTCGCCCAAACCTCATAGCAGGACCACATAAAGAAGTCAGCGATTTCATCGCTGGCTTTTTTGCACTACCTGGACAAGCGTGCTCGACTTAAGTGGACGACGAAGGTGCAACTGAGCGACCAAGTCGAAATCGAAGGCCTACGTTGCATTTTATACAACATAATGGCAGGGTCTGACCCCGAAAACGGTCCTACGTTGCACAAAGTACAACCATTTGTTGCGAAAAGGTGAGATGTAGGCTGTTTCGTGCTTAAATGATTGCATAAAGTACAATATAGAGGCGTGCTAAGGTGCAATTACAGCGAAATGGTTGCACAAATTACAACATAGAACGCTGTTGCAATCGCAGTTTGGTGATGTGTGTTGGTGTCGGCAACGCCTGGACATCCCGATAAACAAAAAAAGCTTAGCCAGATCCCCAACATGGATCTAACTAAGCCTTTTTGCGGTGACAAGCGGTGATTACTTCTTCGCTGCTTCCGTTTTGTGCTGCTGCACGATCTCTTTCAAGCGGTATTGGCGAAGTTTGGTGACCGAGGTGAATTTGGAGTCAGCACCTTTGACCTCAAAAAATACTTTGCCATCTTGAATTTGAACAATTTTATGCGTGTTCACATAACAATCTGTATTCACCTTGAAAAAAGCGCTGCCCGTTGTAATCTCTATGATCTGCTCTGTGGACATCCGTTTTTTAATGTGAAAATTTTTCCCATGAAAAGAGACCAGCCCATGCTCTCCGACCCGGAAATACATAATATCTTTCTCCAGTACGAAATTTTCATAGCTGTTTCTTGTTTCGAGCGCTACAGTCATTTTAGATTCCCCCTTTAAAATGATAACGCTTACAATTGAGAACGTTCTCATTATACCGCATTTATTTAGATTTTAAAAGTGTTTTTCATGTAAAAACGGACCTCCTTTATTAAAAAAAAGGAGATCCGTGACCATGTATTTCCTAGGAAATATTTAACAACATTAATACTTATTTCATTCGCTCAAGCACGTTGCGAGCCACCCATACGCCAGCAGCTCCAGCCTGGGCTAAACCTCTTGTAATTCCTGCACCGTCACCGCCGCAGAACAGGCCTTTGATCTCGGTTTCGAAGCTTTCGCTGAGCTTAGGACGAGCGGAATAAAATTTCGCTTCAACACCGTAGAAGAGCGTATGTTCAGCCGCAATCCCCGGGGTTACTTTTTCAAGAGCGTGGATCATTTCAATTAAGCTTTTCATAGTATTGTAAGGCAGCACGAGACCTAGATCACCAGGAACAGCTTCAGCCAACGTTGGTTCAAGAAAGCCCTCGCGAATACGATCTGCTGTAGAGCGTCGTCCTCGCATGATGTCTCCGAATTTCTGAACGATAACGCCGCCGCTGGAAAGATCGTTCGCATGTTTGCAAATTTCCCGCGCATATTCGTTCGGCTTATCGAACGGCTCGGTAAATTTGTGGGAAACGAGCAGGGCGAAGTTCGTATTATTGGAGCCGAGGGCCGGATCCTTGTAGGAGTGCCCGTTCGCGGCCATAACGCCGCTATGATTCTCGACAACAACATGGCCGGAAGGATTGCTGCAGAAGGTGCGAACCCGCGTGCCCACAGAGGTATTGTAGATGAATTTCCCTTCATACAAATGCTCGTTAATTTCGCGCATCACGACATCCGATGTTTCCACGCGGACGCCAACATCGACTTGGTTGTTGTACATTTTCAAACGGCGCTTCTTTAAAACTTGCGTTAACCATGCGGAACCGTCGCGTCCGGGAGCTAGCATCACATGATCGCTGTGGATCTCGGTGCCATCTTTCAGCCGTATGCCCTGAATGATATGTTTGTCCTCGCGTTTCATCGTGATGATGTCGTCGACTTCAGCTTTGAACTGCATGTCGATTCGTGTTTTCAAATATTCGTAAATGGATTTTAGAATCATTAAGTTCTGTTCGGTGCCTAGATGCCTGACCTGTGCGCGAAGCAGCTTAAGTCCAGCCGCGTATGAGCGCTGCTCAATGTTTTTCACAGCTTCGGTCGTCGGGTCTGTGATGTTCTCGGTTGCACCATGCTCTAGATTAATCCGATCTACATATCGAATCAAATCAATGACTTGGCTAGGAGCCAATATATCGGTCATCCAACCGCCGAATTCCGTGGTGATGTTGAACTTGCCGTCACTATAAGCGCCAGCACCTCCGAAGCCGGCCGTAATGGAACATGCAGGCAGACAGCCTGAGAACTCCTTTTTACCGGCAGGTGGAGGGCACAGCTTGATTTTGCTTTCCAGAATCGGACAACTGCGATGGTAAATATCATGGCCTTTGTCGACGAGCAATACTTTAGCGTCAGGGCGAAGCAGTGTCATTTCATAACAGGCGAAAATACCGGCAGGTCCTGCACCGACTACGATCAAATCATAAGCGTTCATTGCGATCTCCTCTGGAACATTCATTTTTGGACGCAAAAAAACCTAGCCACACGGGTATGCAAAAGCAAGAACCCGTCGTAGCTAGGAAGTTATGGCTTCCTCTAGAGACCCTTAAGCCAATTCTCAAGGATATACGAACGATTATGACGTATGTGGCAGTTTCTTATTGCCTTAATCATCATAATACGAACAATTTAGGTTGTCAATCATATAATGTTCGCGAATTTTGTTAAACCTCGACTAGGATTCGGAAGGTTATATCGTTTTTTGTTGAGCTTACCCGAATGGTTTCGCCATATTTTTGTTTCGAGTTTGTATAGAATACACTGTCGGTTAGTAGTACAATGAGTAACGAAATCATGAGGATAAAGAGCGAGGCATATAGGATGAAATTAACATTTTTGGGCTGTGGAGACGGATTTAGTGTCGAGCAAGGCCATAACAGCGCTTTACTCACGTTCGGAGATACCAACCTGTGCATCGACTTTCCCGAGTCGAATCATACTGCTTTGCATCAGATGGGGAAAAAGCTCAATGAGGTGGAGCATGTCTTCGTAACGCATTTGCATGAGGATCATATTAATGGCTTGTCGAAGCTGGCATTGTTTCATCGGGTGTATCCCGGAAGAATCAAGCCAAAACTTTATGTGCCTGCAGGGTTGCTAGCTGATCTATGGCAAGTTTTGCGCCATGGGTTGGAGCTAACCACGAGAGGGAAACGGGTTTTAGAAGACTATTTTGACGTGGAATGCGTGGAAAATGTTTTTGAGATCGCGGGTGAGCGATTCGAGCTTATTCGGACGCAGCATGTGCCGGACATGCTTAGCTATGGCTTGCTTTGTAAGCCGTATTTCTATTTTAGCGGGGACACGAAGTTAGACGAAACGTTTCTCGGAGAGGTTGCCGGCGAGGTGCAAACGATCTTTCACGAATGCCACATGCAGGAGGATCAATTGCCTTCGCATACGTCACTTGAGGAGCTTTTAACGCTCCCAATGTCCATTCAAGAAAAGATGCTGCTCATGCATTATGTAGATGATTATGTGCTAGCGGATGCGCGTGAGCAGGTTCATGGTAAGCATAAACTTCGTTTGGCTGAGCCATTGCTTGTATATGAGTGGTAGGACGCGGGACGAGTACTTGAAAAAGAGCCCCGAAGACTTCTATTTCAGCAAAAATAGATGCTTTGTCAGAAAAGACCTAGTGGATAATTTTCCGCTGGGTTTTTATTCGTTTCCTTTTACCACAAATACCCTTTTCCCGAATGAAAATGGAATAATAAAGGACCACAGTTCCGCTCACCCAGCGCAAGTGCCTGATCTTTGGAAAATAGCGGATCGTAGTTCCCTCAACGCGCGCTGTTTCCAAGCTGTTGAGTTTGGTTTTTCATACATTTTTACATTATTTCTGTATAAACAAAAACTGATATAATTGATATCATTGTGTTAAAGAATGATAGCGATTTCAAGGTTCAAAAGAAAGGTGGTGGGCAATGTGTCTGTCGCACCCGTACGCGTGTTGATCATTGATGATGAATTGCCGTTAAGACAAGAACTTCGATCCATGCCTTGGCCTACATTTGGTGCAGAACTTGTCGGAGAGGCCGAGAATGGGGAAGAGGCTTTGGAGCTCTGTATAGCTCTGGAACCCGACCTTGTGATCTCCGATATTACGATGCCCATCATGGATGGCTTAACATTGTTTCGCAACGTCAAAAAAAGATTTCCGCACATCCAATTCGTCCTGTTAACTTGTCATAGCGATTTTCATTATGCCCAAGAAGCGCTGAAATTAGGAGCCTTGGACTATTTTACGAAGCTGTCTTTTGATGAAGAGGATATGAAGACTGCGATTGAAAAAGCGAGAACAGCGATTAGGCGTGAAGTTGATCTCAAACAATACGAACAAGAACGGATGCGTCGAGAGTCGGCCAATGCACCGAAGCCAGCGGTGAGCGACGAACGGAAGATTCGCAAAGAAGTCCAGCTTGCCCAGCGAATCATTGAGGTCAAGCTCGGCGAGCCCATTACGTTAACTTCCGTTTCGGAAGAAGTTGGGTTGAGCTCGTACTACCTTAGCCGCCTGTTTCGGGAAGAAACAGGGGAATCCTTTAACGATTATGTGACCCGGCTGCGCATGGAGAAAGCCGTGAACCTGCTTCAGAACACGCAGCTCAAAGTGTATGAGGTTGCTGAGCAGGTAGGGATTCCAAGTTACCGTTACTTCTCGCAGCTATTCCGTAATTGGACCGGCGTAGCGCCTACAGACTATAAAAAGGGATGATGCTAAAATGAAAGCGCTTATCTCGTGGTTTGGCAGCTGGAGCATGTTAGCCAAGCATTTTTTGTTTTTGTCCCTGGGAACACTTGTGCTGTTAGGGGGGCTGGGCTACATCAACTTGCGCGAAGCGGAGGGACTGTTTCGCAGGCAGGTCGTGTCGGACGCCCAAGTCATTATTGACCGAACCAATCTCTATATGAATGCTTATTTGGACAATGTACAAAATATCCTTTTGCTGATTTCAACCCGGGAAGATTTGTTAAATGTGGGTATGGAAAAGGAGGCTTCGGACGTTCTTCGCTCGTATGCGAATATGAACAGATCGCTATATAAGTCGCTTTATTTGGTGGGCGTAGATGGACATGTTATATCCAACTCGCAAACCACTTTCGATATTATTGGAAATCCGGAAATCCCGAAGCTGCTTGAGCAAGCCAAGCAAACCTACGGCATTTTTATCACCGAGCCCTATCAATCCCCAATGTCGGGTAAAACAGTCGCCTTCGTGCTGCCGATTCAATCGTCTTCGACAAAGACGCTGAAAGGGATCGCCGTCGTGGAAATCGATCTCGTTCAATTAACGAATATGATCGCGCAGTTCATGAATACGAAGAATCAGACATTTGCTATCATCACGAACAAAAAGAATGTCGTCCATTCGTTTGATGTGGGGCTTCCGCTTAGCTCCTACAGGCTGCTGCCTTATCATACGTCTGTCTATCCGCCGGAGCTGGATGGCGGGTTTGTCGAGCGGGTGTCGGATCTTCCTGTCGGCGCATCGGAAATTGATGGCCCGGAGGGCGATTTGGTTGCGGTCAAGTCCGGCATGAACAATCTGGGCTGGTATTTTATCGCCTTCTATGAAAATAGTTTCTTCTATCAAAATATTGCCAGCTTATACCGGAATTTCAGCACGGCAGGCGTTTTCTGGATATTTCTTGTTCTGGCCAGCACCTACATGATTAGCCGGTATATTACGCTGCCGGTACGCACATTGGTTGCCAAAATGGATCGGGTGCGAGATATGGAAGTGCTTCACACCATACACGCAACAGGCAATGATGAAATCGGCCGATTGGCGCGAAGCTACAATGCTATGATGGAGCGGATTCATCATCTGATGCAGGAAACGAAGGAAGCGGAACGCCGCAAGAAGCATTTTGAGCTGAAAATGCTGCAGAGTCAAATCGCTCCGCATTTTCTGTACAATACCCTTGCTTGCATTAGTTCTCTGGCTAAGCAGCACAAAATCTACGAGGTTCGGGAAACGATCAAGACCCTGGTGGGTCTGTTATCTTTCAGCTTTGATAAAAGCACGGAATTCGTTACGTTAGCGGACGAGCTGGAAGGACTGCGCATGTATGCTTACATCCAGAAGGTGCGCTATGGCGATAAATTCACGATGGAGATCGACGCAGCGCCTGCCACGCTTTCCAAAACCATTCTCAAGCTTACCCTGCAACCGCTTGTGGAAAATGCCATTTTTCATGGGATTGTTCCGCTCAAACGTGAGGGAATAATTCGTATACGGGCCAAGTATGCCAAGGATAAATTGATTATTACCATCAGGGACAACGGGCTCGGGATGAACTCGGAGGTTCTGAATAGTGTGTTCGAAGAGCGGCATAAAGCGCCGAGCAAACATAGATTCACGGGAATCGGGATCATGAATGTCCATGAGCGAATCGGGCTCCATTTTGGAACGGCGTACGGTCTGTCCATTTTCTCTTTGCCCGAAATTGGAACGTTGATCCGAATCGAACTTCCAGCGATGGAACATGAACATGCAGAAAAAAACAAATAAAGCGTTTGCAAGAATTCGGACATTTTCGCAGGATCACTGTATATTTTCCAAAGAAAGCGCTTGCTATACTTAACTCAACCCGTTAGGAAGCGAGTGATCAGATGGAAAAGAGGTGGCCTCATGGAACAGCAAATCGTAGCCAAGCAGGAAGTAAAGGCGGGTAGACAAACAAAAGATGCGAGGCTTAAATTATCTGCGAAGCAGGTTTGGGCCTTTCGGGCTTTTTATCTCATGCTTTTGCCTGGTGTTATCTATTTCGTAATTTTCCGCTATATTCCCATGTATGGTGTGATTATTGCGTTTAAGGATTTTCAAATACTGGATGGCATTCTCGGCAGTGGTTGGGCGGATCCTTGGTACAAGCACTTTCAGACGTTTTTTAATTCCCCTTATTTCGGGCAGCTGATGGTCAACACGTTCGTCATTAGCATCTACAAGCTCGTATTTGGGATGGCACCGCCTATTATTATGGCCTTACTGCTCAACGAGTGCAGACTGCGGTGGTTCAAAACGGTTGTGCAAACGCTCACGTATATGCCGCATTTCTTATCTTGGGTCATCATTTACGGGATTCTGATCGCCCTGCTTTCTCAGAATTCCGGGATCGTCAACCGTTTTATCGAAGATGCGGGCGGACAGTCGATTGGCTTCATGACCTCAATTGATTACTTCCGAACGATTCTGGTAAGCTCGGAAGTTTGGAAGGATCTCGGCTGGGGCGCAATTATTTACTTGGCTGCGATGACGGCGATTGATCCGACGTTATACGAAGCAGCGCGTGTGGACGGAGCAAGCCGATTGCGGATGATCTGGCACATTACGCTGCCAGGCATTCGAAATGTCATTATCCTTCTGCTCATCTTAAAGCTGGGCCATATTATGGATGCCGGATTCGATCAAATTTATATTTTGTATAACATTCAAGTGTATCAAGTTGCCGATATCCTGGATACTTGGGTATTCCGGACAGGGCTGCAGCAGATGAACTTCTCACTGGGGGCCGCCGTAGGACTATTCAAATCCGTCATAGGGCTTATCTTGGTACTAGGTTCGAATCAGTTATCCAAGAAATGGGGTGATGGCATATGGTAAGAGGCTGGGAAGACCGGATCGTAAATACGATTGTCGTTGTCATCCTCGGGCTTGCTGCTTTGGCGGCGATCGTACCGCTGATGTATGTGATTGCCGTGTCCATCACACCATTCTCCGAGGTACTGAAGAATGGAGGTTTCATCCTCATTCCGAAGTCCGTTACATTTAGCGCTTATCACAAGTTGTTCACTGAAACGAATATTCCCAAAGCTTTCTGGGTGACGATCTTCATTACGGTCGTCGGCACGATTGTGAACCTGATTTTGACTTCGCTTATGGCCTATCCGCTTAGCCGTCGCAATCTCCCGGGAAGAAGCTTCTTCCTTCTCATGGTTGTGTTTACGATGTTGTTCAGCGGAGGACTCATTCCGACTTATTTGGTTGTGAAATCTCTAGGGCTCTTGGATTCCGTCTGGTCGATGATTTTGCCGAATGCGATTTGGAGTTTTAACATTTTGATTATGAAAAGCTTTTTCGAAAGCCTTCCGGAAGAGTTGTTCGAATCGGCTCGAATGGATGGTGCGAAGGAATTCCGGATTCTCTGGCAAATCGTATTGCCGCTTTCCATACCGTCTATGCTCACGATTGGGTTGTTCTACATGGTCGGCCATTGGAATGAATTTTTCCAGGCGATTATGTATGTAACGGATCGGAACCTGTTTCCCTTGCAGGTCGTTATTCGCGAAATTCTCATGCTGACCCAGCAACCGCTGGAAAATGCCGAAAATATGCTTCCTACCGAAACGATGCAAATGGCATCTGTTGTTGCTGCAAGCTTACCGATCATTATCGTGTATCCGTTCATTCAAAAGCATTTCACCAAAGGAATGTTGATGGGCTCTGTCAAAGGTTGACCCCGTTGAATGCATCAGGACTGCAGCCTGATTCGTTCTGTAACGGCGACAATAGAAGCAACTTTTATTTTAAAAGAAAGAAGGGGTATCTATGAAAAAGAAATTGCTTGTACCAATTCTTCTCGCCATGGCTTTCGCCGGTGGAACGCTGATTGCCGGTTGCGGTGGAGCGCCTGCTGCGAATAAACCTGCTGATAAAGCTGCGGAAAGCGGCAAACCGGCTGCCAGTGCCAAGCCAGTGAAGCTTGATATTATCGAAACGGGCAGCGGCCTTCCTTCTCCTGATCAGGACACAATTAAGCAGGAGCTGGATAAAGCGCTGGGCACGGATCTCAATCTGACCGTGTATGCCTCCGGCGACGATTACAAAAATCAGTTAAACGTGCGCATGTCATCGGCGAACTTCCCGGATTTATTCGCTGTCGACCGCCAGCAGTTAAAGCAATTTACAGACCAAGGACTTCTGCTTGATCTCACGCCTTATTTGGATAAGCTTAAGCCCGTACAAGACTTCATTGGAGCTGACAGTTTGAAGAAAGGGATGCTGAACGGCAAGACGTATGCCATCGCGAAGTCACCGCAAGTTCCCTACAACACATACTGGATTCGTCAGGATTGGCTCGACAAACTGAATCTGAAAGTCCCGACTACACCGGAGGAAATGCTTGAGGTAGCTAAAGCGTTTACCGAGAAAGACCCGGACGGTAATGGGAAAAAGGATACGTATGGCCTCACCGGCGGTAAATTGGGAGCTTTTGATACCATTTTTGGAGCTTATGGCGTTGGTATGGATGGCGGCACACCGACCGTTTACGTGAAGGATAATAAAGTGGTGAACTCGCTGTATGATCCTGGGATGAAGGATGCTCTTGCTTTTATCCAGAAAATGATTGCTTCCGGTTCCGTAGATCCCGAGCTTTTGGCGAACTCCGGCCTTCAACATCAGCAAAAAGCGATAAAAGGGCAAGCGGGTATCGTCTATCTGGATTGGCCGAATGTGACGAAGGAACAATTTGTTGAGCAAATAAAGGCTGTGAATCCGAATGCCAATTGGGTACAAGTGGATGCTTTAAAAGGACCTGGCGGCAAATTTGCAAGCGCCTACGACATTGGGAAGGCAGCAGCCATGTATGCCGTTCCGAAGTCGCTTGAGAAAAATCCGGAGAAACTGCAAAAAGTCATCGACTTGCTGAATTATGTTTCTTCGAAGGATGGGTCTTTGTTGGTGCAGTACGGGGTGAAAGGCAAACACTTCAACCTCGATGGCAGCAAAGTGGTCCCAACCGATCTGATGGGCAAAGAGGGCGGTTATTTCTGGCTGTACCAATTCGCAGGTCGCCCGGAAATGGAATATTTGACGGTGAAATTCGGTCCGCAGGCTAAGTATATGGAATATGCGAGCAAACAGCCGCACATTGACGGTTTGGCTGGATTCGTGGATATGCCGAATGGCTATAACGCTGCAGATGCGACTCGCTACATTGAAGAAGAGTTTTCCAAATTTATATATGGCAAGCGTCCGCTGAGTGAATATGACAGCTTCCTTAAGACATTGGAAAGCTCCATGAATTATAAAGCGTATCTGGATGCTGCGGATAAAAGGATCAAAGAGCTTGGCTACGTGAAGTAACCGTAGAAGTGTGTGGAAAAGGAAGGAGAAATGGGCTTCCTTTTCTTTTAAAAGTACTATTTACACGTGTAAATCTAATGGTTATACTTACCATAAAATTAATTTAAAAATGAGGAGTGTATTCGCATGACACAAACAAAACTTGATATTCCTGCACTTATTGAGCAATTTAACGAAAAAGGTTACTTAATCCTGCCGGGGATTTTGTCAGAAGAGAAAGTGAACCGTTTGAACGCCGCGATCGATCGAATTATTGCCGAAGAACCGGAATCATTAGCTTATAACGTTTATAACAGCATCGAGAGAGACGATGAAATAGCCTCATTAATCGATGAACCGACACTGCTTCCTCTCATGGTTAATCTGCTTGGTTTTAACATTCAGCTGCACATTTCACATTTAACTGTACGTAAACCGAATCCCAACGATGTGAAAACCGAGTCGCACAGCTTCATTAACTGGCATCAAGACGGTCCGCATCCACAGTTTCCGAAGCAAACTGGCATTACCTCTACTTATTACATTAAAACATGTTATATCTTGAGCGATATGTCCCAACCGGACCGCGGGAATACCAAAATCGTCCCTGGTTCGCATAACAAACCGTTTCATCCGGAGAGCCAGGATGTGGATGGTCTAGTGGACGGAGAAGTGCAAGTCTGCGGTAAACCGGGCGACGTATTCATTTTCCCGCAGAACCTGTGGCATGCCGGTGCACCTAATCGCTCGGAATTTACACGCCGGCAGTTGTTTCTTGGTTACAGCCCAATTTGGATGAGACCGATTGACTACCGTACGGCATCCGATCGGTTGCTGGAGAATGCGTCGCCTTACCGGAAACAGCTTCTGGGAGTCATTGATGAGAATCCGTTTAAATATTATGTTCCTTCCGAATCTATGGTACCATTAAAGGAGCTGTACAATCAGGATGCTGGCAAAAGCGTCTACAAATAAGCTCACTTGGAAGAGGTGGATATCTTGGGTTCATCAACAAGGTTAGAGGGAAAAATCGCGCTTGTTACCGGAGCATCACGCGGACTAGGGCGTCATATCGCAGCTGCGCTTGCGGCAGCGGGAGCGAATGTCGCAGTCAACTATGCGTATAGCACTCAGGATGCGGAGGAGACGGTTCGGCTGATTACTGCCACTGGAGGCAGTGCCACGGCTTTTCGCGCTGATATCACAAGCGAAGAGGAAGTTAACGAGCTTGTTGCGCGAGTGGAGCAGCATTTTGGCAGGAATATTGATATTCTGGTCAACAACGCGACAGGCCCTCAACCGATGCTTTCGATTGAAGAGAGTACCTGGCAGACTTACTTGGACCAGCTGGAGTTTTTCGTGAAAGCCCCCTTGCTGCTTGCGAAAGCGGTGCTTCCGGGGATGAAATTGAAGAGAGAAGGAAGCATTATTCATATCGGCAGCGAAGTCGTGCAAATTGGCAATGCCAACTTCTCCAGCTATGTAACAGCCAAGTCATCCATGGTGGGGATGACGCGATCATGGGCTAGCGAGCTGGGACCTCACGGTATCCGGGTCAATTTGATCGCACCAGGTTGGATACCTGTGGAGCGGCATGAGGGAGTCAGCACGGAAGGTTATCAAGCCGGTGTACCGCTAGGGCGAGTCGGCGAGCCTGCAGATATTGCAAATGCTGTGGTTTTCTTGGCATCGCCGGAGGCAGGCTTTGTTACCGGGCAATGTCTCTCGGTTAACGGGGGCAATACGTTTGGGATTTAATAACGGTTGTTAGGGTGAAAGCGAATGGTAACTAGGAAGGATGTAGCCGACCGCGCAGGAGTATCCTCTGCGGTCGTTTCTTATGTGTTGAATAATCGGGAGATTGTGAAGGAAGAGACGAAGCAGAAAGTGCTGGAAGCTATTCGCGAGCTTGGCTATCGACCGAATTTATTAGCGCAAAGCCTGAAAACGAAAAAATCGCGGCAGATTGCCGTGCTGATCAACTACCTCGGAAACCCTTTCGAGGCGGGTCTGTTGATTAATATCGAGCAGCATGCGAAAGACAGAGGGTACTTTGTATTTTTCCAAACCTATAAACAAGAGGAAGAAGATGAGCTCAAGGGCTTGTTCATGGGCAGAGTGGATGGGATTTTACTGCTCGGGCAGTCGCTGAAACCGCAGGTGGTGGCGCATTTTCAGAGACTTGATATACCGATTGTCTCTGTTTTGAAGCCGGAGGGGACGGAGTTGAGAATCCCTTATGTAGATGTTGACTGGTTAACTGAGATGGTGAAGTTAGTCCGGCATTTGCAGCAGCAGGGCCATACCCGGATTGGATTTATGGGTGGTGGTGATACGTCGCAACATTATCGAGTCAGGTTGCAGGCGTTCATTCATGCACTGCGGGATACAGGCTGCACGTGGCATTCGGAGGATCTATTGGATGGGGAAGGCAGGTTCGAAACGGCCGAACGGGTGCTGTATGCTGCGTTGACTCATCAGTCCGCCCTCTTTACTGCGCTGGTCTGCGCCAATGATTTGATGGCCGCCGGCTGTCTCGCCGCTTGCCGAAAGGCCGGTGTCCGAGTGCCGGAGCAGCTGGCTGTGGCTGGTTGCGAGGATATCTTGATGTCCTCGCAAACGGACCCGCCGCTTACGGCCATCCATTATCCCCGTCCGCAAATCGGCGAAGCTGCTATGCGTTTGCTGCTGGATACGATAGAAGGAAATACAGCGGAAACGCCTTTCTTTTCAGGGGAACTGATGGTTCGGCGTTCTACGGAAGTATCATAAACTGACGCTCTACCGGGATTATCCGGTAGAGCTTATTTTGCTAATTGATGGATGATATGATCTGCCGTGCGAATCGCTAAGGCAACCGTCGTCAATGTAGGATTGGCGGCACCGCTGTAGGGGATAACACTATTGTCGGCCACATAGAGGTTCGACATGCCATGTACACGGCCATAGAAATTGGTAGCCGAAGTAGAGGGATCATTGCCCATGCGGCAGCTCCCCATTTCGAGTGGTTTAGAGAGATATAATTTTCAAACTGCGGCTCTACAACCCCCAAAGTTTCAATTCCGATATCAAATTCCGGCAGGATTTCTTTATTTTCAAAAACCGGGTACCACAGATATCTCTCTAGATCCGGACCATAAATGATCATTTGATAGGGCTGAACAGCAGTTCGAGGCTTCCAAATAAGAAGCGTTCCCAATACTTCGGGGAAGTAGCTGCGATCAATTTTAACGGTGGCAACGTTTTTGGAGTGGTTCATTTAAATAATGACCGATCGCCTTTCCTTGAATGCCGGAATGCAAGAGAAGGCGCGGGGTTTCCCAAGTACTTGCGGACACGACAATGGTTTTTGCCCGGATGTGATAAGATTTCTTATCGGGAGTCATTACCCGCAGACCTGTTGCGCTTCCATTTTCTGATAAGATTTGAACAGCTCTAGCATTAACAGCTAAATCAAAAGGTCTTAGATTTAAAGCTGAACCCAGAAAGGCAATGGAACTGAATAAAGCGTTGGAGTGGACCTGACCAAACTTCGTTGCCGAAAGATCAACGGCTGTGGGGAGCTCTGTAACTTCAGGAAAACCGCTTCCTCTAAGGATGTCGAGCATGATCGTTGTAAGCGTGGAATCTTGCGTATATCCTTTGGAGACATTCATGATCCGCTCAGCAATATTATAGTAAGGGGTCAATTCTTCGTAGGAAATCGGCCATTCCTGCATGTCGCTGGGATCCATACGGGGCGAAGCCGTTGACCAGAATAAGGTTTTGCCTCCTAGTGCGAAAACTTGAGAGGCCCCCGGGTATTCGGGTTGGGATTTGCCACCCATTGCTGGCATAACCTCCAAAGAACGGCAGGACCTGCCGCCCCGGCACCAACAATAAGCACGTCGTATACGGTTTCTGACATTTGTTCTAATGAAGTTAATGGAATCCACTGTTTGAGATCGGTTTCGGGAGGCTGAGGGGCAGCGATGGGAAGGTGGATCATTCTTTTTGTTTGTGCCGTATAGGAATCCATAACAGGTCACATCCAATCTGCAGAGATGTATATAGCTTATGAGTAGGAGTTCTATTTATGAGGATGGGGTAAATGGAAAATATACTGCTAATCTATGCGGCTCAGTGGCTGGGAGCGGGATAGCAGGAGAAGCTCCAGCTAAATTATTAGAAGCCGGGCGAAATCCCCTAGTTTTGTGAATATTAACGGTAGAAAATCCAGCTGGTTGGACGAAAAGGGGGAAAGTTAAGGGAATTAGATGTAGTAATCGGCGTTATTTATAGCATGTGTGGGGCTGCGCAGAAAAGGTTAAATTCCTCTGATCATAGTAGAATTTTATTGGTTCCGCTATATTTGTATGCGCTTCCAACGATGTAATGGTTACTTTTCTTAGGTGGGTGCAATCTGAGTTTTTTAATCTTTTAGGCCCATTGGTGAGTTGCTATACTCATCAGTGAAACTGTGGTTTCAATTTAAGATGAGGGGTGGCTGGATGTCGGCAAAAGGCAGTAGCGTGATTCAAAACGGCACCATTGTGACAGCAGACAGGTTGATCCCGAATGGACTTGTTCTTATTGAGAACGGGTGGATCGTCGGTGTAGGAGAAGAGGGCAGCATGGAAGTGCCGTTGGGGAGTGAGGTGCTGGATGCGAAAGGAGCGTATATCGCTCCCGGCTTTGTCGATATCCATTGCCATGGCGGAGGCGGGGTGTGGTCGTGGGAACAGCCCTATGAATTTGCTCTTAGCCACCTGAAGCATGGGACGACAGCGATTCTTCCTACTTTTACATACAACGAGAGTCGGGAGCAAGTGCGGGATGGACTGCAAACTATTCTGGCGACGATGGAGTCGAGTCAGCCTTTTGTGGAAGCAATCGTGGGCATACATATGGAGGGGCCGTATATTAATAAAAAATACGGAGCCATCACATCCCCGATCCGTCCGGTTGATCCGCAGGAATATGGTGAGATACTGAGGGTAGCCGGTGATCGGATCAAGATTTGGACGCTGGCGCCTGAACTCGATGGTCAGGATGCTTTTGTAACCGAAGCGGCCAAATACAATATTTCCTTGTCTGTCGGTCACTCCGAGGCGACTGCGGAGCAAATATTCCGTTTTGTCCCTCAGGGTCTGAGAATCGGTTGTCACTGCACAAATGCTTCGGGCGTAACCCCTTCACCATCCCGTTATGGGGGGACGCGTGAAGTTGGTGTCGATGAGGCTGTTCTTGTTCATGACGATATTTACGCCGAAGTGATTCCTGACAGCGAGGGTATTCACGTTCGCCCTTTGATGCTGAAGCTGATTCACAAAACAAAAGGAACGGATCGTGTCATCATTATTACGGATGCGATGCCGGATGCCGGCGTTGACACGGGAGATTCGTCCGATGTGAATTGGAATCATCTCGGTCATTTGGCCGGAAGCCGGCTGACGATGGACAAAGCCGTGCGCAATATGATGGTGCATGCGGGAATCGGCATGGTGGATGCTTTTCGGATGGCTTCCCTCAATCCGGCAAAGGTCATTCACATGGAGGATCAGATGGGGAGCATCGCAGCAGGCAAGCGGGCTAATCTTCTTCTAGTAGATGAGGAAATCCGTATTCAACAGGTTATTTTCCATGGCCAAACCGTAAATCTCTAGGGAAAAAGGCGGTGAAGGAATGCAATTCGAGGAGAACATGGATACACCGGCAATTGTGATTGATTTGGATCGGCTGGATGCCAATCTGAGACGTACTGCGGCATTAGCTTCCCATGCAGCCGTACGCTTGAGGCCGCATACAAAGACGCATAAGAGCATTTGGATCGCGCAGGAGCAGCTGCGGCACGGGGCTTCAGGCATAACCGTAGCCAAGCTAGGCGAAGCCGAGGTTATGGCGAGCGGTGGGGTAGACGATATCCTGATCGCCTATCCCATTGTTGGGCGCCTCAAGCTCGAACGACTCGGGCGACTGCTGCAGCAAGTCAAGGTATCAGTCAGTGTAGACAGCTATGAAGTAGCCAGAGGTTTGTCGGAGCTAGGGGAACAGCTGAAGCTGCGGGTTCCGCTTTATTTGGATGTCAACAGCGGCTTGAACCGCTGTGGGAAAGAGCCTGGGCAAGAGACGGCCGAGCTGGCGGCAGAAATAGCGAAGCTGCCTGGCATCCGGCTCGCCGCCTTAATGACGCATGCTGGTCAAGCGTACAGTAAGAGCCGTGCCGACGATTGTCTGGAAGTCGCCTTGGCCGAGGCGGAAGCGCTGCTGGAATCGCAGCGTGCACTGAGGAGGCTTGGCGTTGATGTGCCCGACATTAGTGTCGGTTCAACCCCGACGTCAAAGTTCATTGGCGCACTCGCAGGCAGCGGTGTCACCGAGATTCGTCCCGGCGCTTACGTATTCGGCGACGGCTCCCAGCTGTACACGGGGCTGATCGGCGAAGAGGAATGCGCCATGCGCATCTATGCGATGGTTGTCAGCACACCGAGACCCGGCACCGTGATCATCGATGCCGGCTCAAAGACGCTGTCGAATGACAGCAGCGCACATCGCAAAGGCTTCGGGATGATCACGGAATTCCCTGATATTTTCGTGGAGAGGCTCAGCGAGGAGCATGGTATTTTGTCCGTTCCGGAGGGGGCTCATTTACAAATTGGTGACGTGGTAGCCATCATCCCGAATCATTGCTGCGCTGTTACCAATTTGCATAATCAGCTGTTGGGCGTGCGGAATGGTCAGCTGGAGCGAATCATCACGGTAGATGCAAGAGGCAAAGTGAAATAGCATGAACGCACATTGAAATAGCCATATGAAGGAGAATGATACGTATGTCACAGCCTATTCATACGAACCTTGCGCCTGAATTTCCACTTCCATTTTCCCAAGCGCTCCGAGCCGGCGATTTTGTCTATGTGTCGGGTCAAGTCGGCGTGGATCCCGCTACCTGTGAAGTCGTAGGCGAAACAATTGAGGAACAAACCGTTCAATGCCTGCGCAATATTGAGACCATTCTGGAGGCGGCTGGTCTTTCGCTTGATCATATTGTGAAAATCAATGCCTTCCTTTCCAGACAGGAAGATTTTCCAGGTTACAACAGGGCTTATGAGAACGTCATGAAGAAGCCTTTCCCTACCAGAACCTCGATCGGATGCTCCATCGGCAGCTATTTAGTGGAGATTGACGCCATCGCTTACGCAGCTTCTCGTCGCGGAGAAAGCCGTGAAAATGAGTAATCGTCAACTGCGGATTGCGGTAGCCGGTATTTTGCATGAGACGAATACGTTCGCGCCGGGCATAACGGATCTGTCCCATTTTCGCGATCAGTGGACAGTTGGCTTGGAGGCATTTACCGCACGGTATGCGGGAACAAGGACCTCCATGGGCGGGGTCATCGCAGCGGCAGCGAGCCATGGCGTCGAATTAATTCCAGGCCTGTATGCAGCGGCAACGCCAAGCGGAATGGTGGAGGCAGCCGCAGGAGATGCGCTCATCAATGAACTTGTGGACAGTATCGACAGCAGAGCGGCAGGACTTGTTGTCATCCTGCACGGTGCCATGGTAGCTGAGCCATATCCGGATTATGAAGGCGAATGCCTTAAGCGTCTTCGAGCGAAACTGGGGCCGGAGTTTCCGATCGCCATGACGCTTGATTTGCACGGCAATATAAGTCAGGACATGGTACGCCATGCTGATCTGATCGTCGGGTACGATACCTACCCGCATGTGGATATGTACGAACGAGCTGTCGAGGCAGTTGATTTGCTGATTCGTAAAATCCGAGGGGATATTCGTCCAGTAAGGGCGTTGGCGCATACGGGAATGCTGGTTGTGCCGCAGGGCATGTTGACCGATAAGGGCAGCATGAAGCAGCTCATGGAGCTTGCGTTCAGCATGGAGCGCATCCCTGGCGTGCTAAACGTAACGGTGGCGGGAGGCTTCCCCTACAGCGATGTGCCGGATGCAGGCATGTCGTTTGTTGTGACGACAGACGGTGATCCAGACCTGGCGAATCGATGCGCTTCGGAACTTGCGCAAATGGCTATCGACCATAAAGCGTCGTTTAATGTTTCCTGTCTGACACCGCGTGAAGCAGTAGCTGAAGCTCTCGCCCAGCCGGAAGGACCCGTCATTATCGCGGAAGGTTCCGATAATGTTGGGGGAGGCGCTCCAGCTGATGCGACCCATGTATTAGCGGAGCTGGTAGACTCGCCGCAAAAAGCTTTGATTGTGATCCGCGACCAAGAAGCGGTGGAAGCTGCTGAGCAGGCCGGCATCGGAGGCACGTTCGAAGGCTGGGTCGGCGGGAAAAGCGATACGCTGCACGGCAAGCCGGTCCGGATTAAGGGGAAAGTCCGGCTGCTGTTTGACGGGCATTATCGGCATGTCGGGCCTTATATGACAGGGCAGCGCGCAGAAATGGGCTTAACGGCTGTCGTCGAATGCGGACAGCTGACGGTTATATTGACGGAAAAGCGGGTAGCCCCGTGGGACGTTGGTCATGTACGCTCCGTCGGTTTATGGCCGGCTGATTATCACATTATTGTAGCCAAGTCGGCGCTCGCTTGGCAGACGGCTTTCGGATCGTTCGCCAAGCATGTCATTAACGTGGATTCACCGGGGTGCTGCAACGCGAATCTGGCGCATTTTGACTATCATCGGGTCCTGCGCCCTGTTTATCCGTTTGATGAGACGCCGACCCCTAGGTTCGGAACGTATGAGTAAGCCATGAATAGGGAGGATTCACGATGAAGCAGGTTGAGAATTCGAGGCAAAAATATACGGAATCACAGGCTTACTTGGCTGGCGGAGTGGCAAGCTCCTTAAGAAGCGCGATGAAACCTACACCTTTGTTCGCAGTTGCAGGATCAGGTCCGAGAATTCAAGATGTGGACGGCAACGAGTTTATTGATTACTTGCTCGGCTATGGACCCTTGATTCTAGGCCATGCACACGAAGCAACTGCTTTACGTGTCTATGAAGCCATGCAGCGCGGGATTACCTTCGGACTTCAGCATGAGGGAGAGATCGCGTTAGCCCGCCGATTGACGGAGATTTTACCTTGCGCGGACAAGGTGGCGTTAAGCGGGTCAGGCACAGAAGCGGTCATGCTGGCGCTCCGTTTAGCTAGGGCGCACACAGGCAAACGCAAAATCGTCCGCTTTCACGGCCATTATCACGGGTGGTCAGATACGATTTTCACCTCGTTCCCAAGCTCGGATATGCGCAAGTCCGATACAGCAGCCGGCCTGGCGGAGGATAAGCCGATTGTCGCAGGCACCGGCGGGCAGAGCGAGTTGGCGCTGGAGGAAATTATTCTGCTGCCATGGAACGATGCTGCTCTGCTGGAAGCTGCGCTCCGCGAGCATAAGGATGACATTGCGGCGGTCATTTCCGAGCCCGTGATGTGCAATTCGGGCTGCGTGCTGCCGAAGCCGGGTTATCTGGAGCGCATGCAGGAGCTGACCAAAGAGCTCGGCATCGTGATGATCCTGGACGAAGTGATTACCGGTTTCCGGCTTGGCCTTAGCGGGGCGCATGGGCGGTTCGGGCTGAAACCGGATTTGGTCACGATCGGCAAAGCGTTGGGCGGAGGGATTGCCATTAGTGCCGTGGCCGGCAGGAAGGAAATCATGGCGCTCATTGAGAA
The DNA here is from genome assembly GCF_032461945.1 of Paenibacillus violae. Lineage (NCBI taxonomy): Bacteria > Bacillati > Bacillota > Bacilli > Caryophanales > Paenibacillaceae > Paenibacillus > Paenibacillus violae. The sequence goes on along the minus strand of NZ_JAWCUD010000007.1, from coordinate 70,894 downwards.
CGGGACGGTCAGCCATCTGGGGACGTTGAACGGGAATGGTGTTGCAACAGCTGCCGCTTTGGCGACCATTGCGGAACTGTCGCAGGAGGAGGGAGCGGTTTTTGCGAAAATGGAAGCAAACGCAAGCAAGCTGGTCGAAGGAATTCGCAGCTTACTCGCGAAACGTGCGATGCCAGGCGTCATCAACCACATTGGGCCAGTCTTCCATATGATGTTTACGCAGGAGCCGAAAGTAGACGATTTCGCTTCTTTCACGAAGCGGGATGCGACGAAGTATACCGAGTTTTCGGGTTATATGCTGGAGGAGGGTGTGCTGGTTCGATCGAACGGACTGTGGTACCTTTCTGCTGCACATGGGGTACAGGAAGTGGAAGAGACTTTAGCGGCTGTCGATCGAGCGCTGGCTCGCTTATAAGGGGGATAACCAGATGAGAATGACAGATCAGATCGCGCTTATCACCGGCGGCTCAACCGGCATCGGGAAGGCGACGGCTGTCCGTTTCGCCGCTGAAGGAGCCAAGGTGGCTATCACCGGCAGAGAGAAGGGGGCGCTTCAAGCAGCCGCTGCGGAAATTGCGGAACAAGGCGGGCAGGTTATTTGGATTGATGGCGATGTACAATTTAAAGCGGATGTTGACCGGATGGTAGATACGGTGCTAGGGCATTGGGGCACGATTGACGTATTGGTCAACAATGCCGGGATTTGCAGCCCGGCCTCCTTCCTGGAGATCGAGGAAGCGGAGTGGGACCGGCACATGGCGATCAATTTGAAAGGCACGTTTCTCGCCGGGCAAGCCGTTGCGACAGTGCTCGCCAAGCAGGCCAAAGGCGGCTCAATTATTAATATGTCCAGCGTGAACGGTCTCGCAGCAGAGAAGGATCAAGCGCACTATAATGCAACCAAGGGCGGCATCAACTTGCTCACCATGTCCATGGCCATTGAGCTTGCACCGCTTGGTATTCGCGTCAACGCGCTGTGCCCGGGCTTTATCGAGACAAGGCTCACGAAGCCGCTGATTGACAATCCGGCCGCTTTCGGGCCGTACTTGCAGACGATTCCGATGGGACGCGCCGGGGTACCAGAAGAGATTGCAGACGCTGCGTTGTTTATGGCGACGAACGATTCGCGTTATATGACAGGCCATTGCCTCGTGGTGGATGGCGGGCAGCTCATTAAGCTATCTTAACGAAGGAGAGCGAACCTACCTATGAGCATGGATGTAAGTCAGAAACAGGAACGCTACACCATCCAAACGATTGATAAAGCGTTGGATTTGTTGGAGCTGCTGGCTGAACACGGTTCCCTGAATTTGCTGGAGCTGACGGATCTGCTCGATCAACCCAAATCATCCACGTACCGAATCGTCTTGACGCTGGAGCAGCGGGCTTTCATCAGTAGAAGCGATGACAACGGCAAGTATTGCCTCGGCTACAAGCAATTGATGCTGACGCGAGGATTGTTGGAACGCAACACACTAAGAGCTTCAGCGATGCAAGAAATGAAGAAGCTCTCAGAGCGCTATGGAGACACGATTAACTTAGGCGTTCTAGTGGACGGTGAGGTGCTGTATGTGGACATCATTGAGAGCACACAGCCACTCCGCATGACGGATACCGTTGGTTCCAAATCCCCCTTTCATGCCACAGCAATGGGAAAAGCGATGAGCGCTTACTTGCCGGAGGACCAAGTCAGGGAGATGATTGCACGTCATGGATTGCCGGCGAAGACCAAACATACCCTTGTTTCACCTGAATCGATATTTGCTGAATTAAATCAGGTCAGGCAGCAAGGATTTTCATTGGATGATCAAGAAATTGTAGAGGGTGCGCGTTGTTTGGCTGCTCCCATTTTTAATATGTATGGGACCATCGAGGGTGCAGTTAGCCTATCCGGGGCGATGCACCGATTTGCTCCGGACGTTGTGCCCGAAATGGCGGAAAGCATCAAGACGGCTGCGCATCAGATCTCCCGAAAGCTGGGTTACCCCTATGCACCAACCGTTATGGACGATAAATGAGAGGAGAGCTCCTCATGCAACCCTTACGCATTGCGGTCCTCGGGATGGTGGATGGGAATGGTCATCCTTACTCCTGGAGTGCCATGTTCAATAACTATGATCAAGTCGTGATGGCAGATTGTCCTTATCCCGCTATTCCGGCTTATCTTGCAAAAGAACCGAAAGAAAAGCTGCAAATTCCAGGCGCGTCGGTGACGCACATCTGGACCGATGATCCCAAAGACGCGGAACACGTGGCAAAAGCCTCCCTCATTCCTCATATCGTTAGCAGGCCGGAGGATGTGATCGGGCATGTGGATGCTGTGATGATCACGACGGACAAGGGCTACGAGCATGTGGAACGCTGCCGGCCGTTCGTCGAAGCGGGCCTTCCCATTTTTGTCGACAAACCGCTGGTGGATAATGAGCCTGATCTTAGGCAATTCCAGCGCTGGGTACGGGATGGCGCCAGAATCATGTCATCCAGCTGCATGCGCTACTGCAAAGAATTCATGCCTTATCGCACTTCGATACATTCTTTAGGACAGCTTCGTTATACAAGCATCACGACTTGCAAAAGCTGGGAACGCTACGGCATCCACGCTTTGGAGTCCATTTACCCCATTCTAGGCCCCGGTTTTCTTTCTGCACAAAACGTAGGAACCAAGGAACGAAATATCGTGTTATTCAAGCATCGTACACATGGCGATGTTGCTGTGATTGCGATTGAAGATCTATATGGTTCGCATGGCCTTTTGCAGTTGTGCGGCACGAGTGCGAGCGCTACCGTCAGTTCCCAAGATACGTTTTATTCCTTTAAAACTCAGCTTGAAGCCTTTATCGGTTATTTACATACAGGAGAACGTCCTTTTCCATTCAGTGAAACAGAAGAATTAATGCGTATGGTTATTGCCGGTATTCGAAGCCGGGAAGAGGGCGGAAGAATAGTCCCTCTGGAAGAAATCGCTGCGGATTAAGTCCGCTTTTCGCATACACCTGAAGGAGGTCGAAAGGATGACAACACAATTTCATATGCGTCCGAGTCGCGTTTTACGCAAGCTTAGATCGGGGGAAACGGCGATTGCGCTGAAGTTAAATCTCGCTGACCCGCGAATTACGGAGATGGCTGCGAGGATTTCCGGTGTGGATTGCCTCTGGACGGACATGGAGCATGTCCCCAATGATTGGGCTGTGATCGAGCGGCAAATATGGGCGGCGAAAGCTTATGACGTGGATGTCCTTGTGCGCGTGGCGAGGGGCAGCTACAGCGATCTGATTCGCCCATTGGAAATGGATGCAGCGGGGATCATGATACCTCACGTGATGAGTCTGGCGGATGCCAAGCAAATTATCCATCAAACGAAGTTTCATCCGCTCGGCCGCCGTCCTCTCGATGGCGGAAATGCCGACGGCGCTTTCTGTAATTTAGACTTGGGCGATTACATTTCTCAGGCGAATGAGCAGCGCTTCAATGTGCTGCAGATTGAAGATCCGGAGCCGCTAGCCGAGCTCGAAGAGATGATTGCACTGCCTGGACTGGACATGATCTTCTTCGGTCCCGGGGATTTCAGCCAAGGCATTGGCGCCCCTGGCAAGTGGGACCACCCGCTGCTGCTGGAAACACGCCAATCGGTGGCGCGCCTCGCTCAGAAACACGGCAAGTTTGCAGGAACGGTAGGCAGTCCGAGCAATCTGTCGGAGTTGACGGCAATGGGCTACCGATTTGTCAGTGTGGGAGCGGATGTCGTTGGGTTCGGTCAATATTTGAGCGGGATTGCCTCCAGTATTAACCGCGTGTCCGGAACTGGCACGGATTCTGTCTACGGCTCGACGAAGAGCAGTTAAGGAGGCCGGGTTATGTATACAGAGCTATTCTCTTTACAGCAAAAAAGCATTGTGATCACGGGAGGGTCCGGTTATCTTGGATCGGCGCTCACGGAAGCGATGTTAGCCTTTGGCGCTGATGTTACGGTGGCGGATCTGACGTTCCGTACAAATGCTGCGCTGGAAGCTGCGATTCAGGAAGGCCGTCTGCGCAATATCGTCTGCGATGTTTCGGATACGGCTTCAATCCGCAATATGATGCAGATGCATTTCGCAGCCAGCGGCAGGTTGAACGTTCTGGTCAACTGTGCGACCTATGGAGCCGGTTATGGCAAAGGAGCAGAGCTGGAATTTATGACAGATGAAGTGTGGCAAAAAGGCGTGGACGGAGCGGCAGGAACAGCGTTCCGCTGTATTCGGGAAGCCATTCCGCACTTCAGAGAAAGCGGCGGCGGTTCAATCATCAACTTTGCCTCGATGTATGGCGTTGTTTCGCCTGATCCTTCCATATATGGCGACAGCGGTGCGAACAACCCGCCGAATTATGGCGTTGGCAAAGCGGGCGTCGTCCAACTGACCCGTTATTGCGCTGCTCATTTGGCGAAATACGGGATACGCTGCAACAGCGTATCTCCGGGACCTTTTCCAAACACCGTCATCGGTCAGAATGAAGATTTCATTGAGAAGCTGCAAGCTAAAACCATGCTAGGCAGGGTAGGGAAGCCTGAAGAAATGACGGGTGTCGTCATCATGCTGGCTTCCGATGCCTCCAGTTATATGACGGGCTCGAACCTGATGGTGGACGGCGGATGGACGGCTTGGTAACGATAGGAAGGCGATGCTTTCACAAGGGGCCGCAAGTGCCACAAGGGACAGGAGGAATTCGATTTGAATTCGCATGTGATGCAAAGTTTCTCGCTAACCGGCAAGACGGTGTTACTGACAGGAGGAGCCGGGCTGTACGGCACACAAATTGCAATCGCTTGTGCGCAGGCCGGAGGCAGCGTGTACGTAACGTCACGGGATGAATCACGTCTGGAAGCGATTGAGGAGAAGTTCAGACAAGAGGGTTGTACGGTGCATGCCATCCAATTCGACCAAGAAAATCTGTCCTCGATTGCTGCGATCCGTGATAAGCTGGAAGAGCGGGAAGGAAAGTGCGATGTCCTCATCAACAATGCGGTTGCCCGCACGATGTCGCACTACAACGATTCGCTCGAAAGCTTCGCCCGCAGCATGGCGGTTAACGCGACCGGGTTGTTTGAGATCACACGGGTGATCGGAGATTGGATGGCCGAGAAGGGGGCCGGTTCAATCATTAACATCGGCTCGATTCAAGGGATGGTTGGACCGGATCCCACCCTTTATGAGGGGCTTCCTTTGAATGGTTTGGTCCCGGACTATTTCTTTCACAAAGGCGGCATGGTCAACTTTACCCGATTCATCGCCAGCTATTATGGCGCGCGTCAGATCAGGTGCAACTGCATCTCGCCTGGAGGTTTCCAGACCGAGAAGAATCTCCCTGAATTCGTTCATCGCTACAACGACAGAACCATGTTAGGTCGCATGGCGAAGTCGGATGACATCTGGGGCCCGATCGTTTTCTTAGCCTCCGATGCTTCCCAGTACGTAACCGGCACGAACCTCCCGGTAGACGGGGGTTACACAGCGAAGTAAACATCCATACACAAACGGCATCGACGCATGGTGCCGTTTTCGCGTACCCGCGGTTATGTCAATTTTAGCCTAGAAAAATAGATATTATTGGGGGTGAAGGTTATGAGAAGCTCTGTTCATGGGTTCCGGGTTTTTCACGATCTGAAATTGGTAAAAAAGCTGTGGTTATCGTTCTCTCTAGTTACGCTCATCGCGCTCATCATCTTTGCTGTGTTGTCTTCGACATTTATCAAACGATTCATGACGGACAGGGAAGGCAATGCGATGCTGCAAAAAATAGAGTATTTCACCGGCAGCATGGATAGCTACATACAAAGTATTGAAAAGTCTTCCCAGCTCCTCGTCTACAATGAAAATATTCAAGAGCCGTTAAGCGCCAATGCGGCGAACTTGAATGGGATGAATCGCATACAGGCTTACAATTACATCTATGATCAATTAAGGCAGTTATCTGACAGGTTTTATGGGATTGAAGCGATTTATTTGGTGGATAAATACCAGAATGTTTACGACAGCGGTGTCGGGATGAACTTCACGCCGAGTTATTTGGTTAGCGATGAGTTCGTCAAACAAGGCTGGTACGACAAAATGGCCAACAATAACAGCAGCAATTCGTTATGGTCGTTCATTAAATGGCGCAATAAGCAAACATCTATTGTTATGTTCAAAACAATTTACGATAAAAATAATTTACAAATCCTCGGTTACCTCATCATTTCGATTTCTCCAACGATTCTTAACAATTATTTGGCCTCATCGAATCTGGACGAAGGTACGAACAGTATCGTCGACTCTAACGGTTTTATCTTCTCCGCCGGAAGTGGTGCAGAGAATCCTCCCATTGATATCGCCCGAATGACGGGTGCGAAAGGGCACTATACCGAAGAGAGCAATCACTATGTTGTTGCTTATTCCAAACATCCGTTGACAAACTGGACGTTTGTTCATACGATTCCAGAAAGCTTGCTGCTTAAGGATTTGAAGCAAATAAACAATTTATGGATCGCCTTCCTAGGTCTGTCCCTTGCGCTTATGGTGATTGTTTCCGTGTTCATTTCCAGGACGATTTCCATGCCGATGCGCAAAATGATTCGCATGCTCCGGCATGTTGAGCAGGGCAATTTGAATTTGAAATTCCAACCTTTATATAAAGATGAACTTGGCGACCTTGGCCGAGCGTTCAATCATATGATTGATAAAGTTCGCGAGGGCGAGCCGCTCATGCGGGAGAAGCTGGTCCGTTCGCTCATAGAAGGAAGCATGACGGAGACAGAGGCGCAGATGTTCGAAGAACGGCTCGGTTTCCGCCTTAGCAGCACTTCGTTTCGCGTTGTTCTCTTGCACGTACATGGCGGCAATGAGAAAGAAATGCTGGACCGGGCGGAATCGATCATCCATGAATTCGAGAATTGGCATGAGATGATCAGCATTTATTTGTCGAGCGAGCAGTACTGCTTGATTTTTAACGGCACCAATGAAGAAGTGTTTAATAAAATCAATGTGCTGATTGCCGTGTTGAAAGAAAGGCTTGGCCTGCACATGTATGCATTTGTCGGCAACCAATATGAGCATGTTAATTTGATCAAAACCTCGTTCGAGGAAGCCAAAACACTGCTGAATTATCTGGTTGGCGAAAGAATGGATGAACAGACCAATGTTTTCTTCGTCGGAGATTCCTGGAAGCTGCAGTACCCTGAAGCGTACGAAAACAAGCTCCTTTATTACATGGAGCAGCGTGATATCGATAACTGTGCCGCTGTGATGGAAGAGCTGATCGTCTATGCCAGAGCCAGCCATCTCGTGCCGCACGTACTGTATGCGTTAATGGCCTCGCTCTACAACCACTTGTATAAACTGCTTATTAAGTCAGGCCAATCGGCAGTGCTGAGTAAAAGCTGGTTCGGCGACGTGCAGGAAAAGCTGTTGTCACAGCCGCTGGAGAAAAACGGCAGGCAGTTCATCGCGCTGGTCAGAGAACATTTAAGCCCGAGTGTTCAGGAAGAGAAAAAGCCTAGCAGAAGTATTCTCAAATCTTTGCAAATCATTAATGAGCAATACAGCGATGTGGGACTGGGCATTGATTCGGTCGTCGAGCAGGTCGGCCTAAACGCCAACTACTTCAGCCAATTATTTAAAAAGGAAGTTGGTGTCGGGTTTACGGACTATGTTGGTCAAGTGCGCATGGAACACGCCAAACGTCTTTTGGAAGAACCGGCTAATAAAATCAAGGATATCGCGCTGCAGGTCGGATTTATGAATCCGCACTATTTCAGCATTTGGTTCAAAGACAACACCGGGTTGTCGCCTTCGCAGTATCGCAAGCAGCTTTTAGGGCAAATCGGGTGATCATACGACCGGCTACACACCTTTGTTATTTTAAGAAACAGGTCGAATTCCTTATATTCGCTTGTGAGACTAACGAAATCTAAGGTTATCTAATGAATTTCACCTACGCAATGTTAGGGGGCCTATGCTACCTTGTTGGTAGATCACACTATCGATGTTGACAGCGCTGTGCAGATGGATTCACAGAGGGGTTCAACAATCTGATCACACAAGGAGGGCTCTATGAAAGTGATGACCATTTATGCGCACCCCGCCGATACGATCACGAATTGCGGAGGTACGCTGGCGCTTCATGCGAAGCGTGGGGATGAAGTCGTTGCTCTGATTTTGACACATGGAGGACGGCTGCATCCTAACAAATATGCCGAGGAATGGCGTAAAGATAATCCCGACGAGAGCCTTCTGCATGCGGGCCTGGAAGAAATTGCGCTGAATAAAAGGCGTGAATTTGAGCGGGCTGCCCAAACAATCGGAATCTCCAAGCTCATTTTACTTGATTACGATGACAACTACTCGGTTGTGAATGAAGAAATCGTGGATCGGATTGCCGAAGAGGTGTCCAAGGAAAGGCCGGATATCGTCATTTGCGATTTTCCGATGAATACGGCCTTCCATAATCCGCATACGATTGCGACCCAGATGGCGTTTGCCGGCCTAAGCAAGGTTTCGCTTTTCTTGAAAAACCTGGACGGTCAGGCGGAATATCAAGTGAAACAAATCTTCTTAACCTCGCTGCCAGTTAGCCCTATTGATGGTCTTAGTTTGTACGGAATTCGCAATGATGTGTTTATCGATATCAGTTCTGTTGTAGGCGAGAAGATCAAAGCGATGGATGAATTCAAAAGCCAAGGCTACAGCGGTTTATTCGCCCGCAAGCTGCTCGAATCTTACAACGGCGAGTATGGACGGGCGGCCGGCGTCAATTTCGCAGAAGGCTTTTACCGCGTCTATAACGAAACGCATTCGCATTTGCCATTAACGGAAGCTGCGCAAAAAAGTGATTTGTTAATGAGGCATCTCTCTTATTCAACCATGAGTATTCGTGAGATGTTTCCCCTGACTTGACTTCGTTATCCGCATATCAATTCAATTCGCTTTACATAGGAGAAGGGGGCCGACGGAATGATCCGTAAAATGAATAGTTATTCATTTAAATCATGGTTTGTAGCAGCAGGTGTATCGCTTCTCATGGCGACAACCGTAGGGTGCAGTACAGATGGGGGTTCCAGCAAACCGTCGCCGACAACGGCTCCCGCAGGCAGCGCGAGTCCTGCAGCAGCAGCGTCGCAAGCCCCGAAGGAAGATCCGAAGATTGAACTGACGGTCTGGGCAGCGCCGAACGGTACCTACAAGCCGGGGCAGAAGGCCGGCGACTGGTTCAAGGAGGATTTGCTCCCGGAATGGAACAAAGTCCACCCGAACGTCAAGGTCAACATCGAGCTGATCCCTTTCGACGGCATTAATGAGAAGGTCACGACAGCGATTGCTTCCAAGTCGGCGCCCAACGTCTTCCTGGACTATCCGGGACGTACTTTGGCCTATGGGCAGATGGGGGCGTTAGCTTCCCTGGAGAATATTATTCCTGCAGATGATCTGGCTCAAGTGAAGAAGAGTGCGGATATGATGAAAATGGTTTCGGTAGGCGGCACCGTCGTGACGATGCCCTACTACTCGACTCAGCTCGGATTGATCCTTGATAAATCCTTGTGGAAAGAGGCAGGCGCTGAGAATCTGCTTCCGCAAGACGAGTTCAGGACGTGGACGCCGGACCAATTCAAAGCGGCATTGAAAGCCGTGGCGAACAAAGAGAAGGGCGTATACGGACTGACGCTGTTCGCTCTGAACGAACAAGGTGATCAGATTTATAACAACATTATCTCCGGCTACGGGGTCAAATTGTTTAATGCGGATTACACGAAATATACGGCAGGGGAAAGCCCGGAATCGGAAAAAGCATTAACGTTCTTCAAATCGTTGGTTGATGAAGGCCTTGTCACACCGCATCCGGAAACGTTGACCTCTACGAACGCATTGGACTATTGGAAGCAGCGGAAAAACGGGATGGTCGTTGCATCGGCAGCCCACTCGGATATTATCAAAAACGGTTTGAAAGACGGAAGCGTCAGCGGACCGCATGAGTACATGTACGTGAATTTCCCTTCGACAACCCCAGGGCAAGCGGCGTTAAAGTCGGAAGTAGGATTCGGAGTCGTGTTCAAAAATGCGGATGCCGTCAAAGAAGAATGGGCAAAAAAATTCCTCTATTGGACGATGAAGGATAATACCATCTTCCAAACGGCCATGAAATCCTTCAACCCGCTCGGCAAAGCGCCTGCATGGACCGAAAGCGACCCTGAGCTTCAATTTCTTGCCAAGCTGGCAACGAAAACAAAGGAATGGCCGGTGATTGATCCAGGTTGGGGAATCAAAGGTTATCCGGAGATGAGAGCCGCGATGTTCCCTGAAATTCAAAAGCTGTTTATCGGCATGTCTACGCCTAAGCAAACGATTGATACCATTTCGAAGAAATTTAACGATACCATCGCCAAATACAATAAGTAAAAGATGCGGCAGGTTGGCTGTAATCATGTAGTCACCTGCCGTCATTTCCTTATCCTCTTAGCGGTAAAAGGAAGGAGCAGCCAATGAAACCGAGTACATTCAGCAGCATCCGTTTGCGCAGAGAAATCAGCGGTTGGCTATTCGTCCTGCCTATGTTGTTGTTTTTTCTGCTGTTTGTTGTGTATCCCATTCTCAAAGCTATCAAAAGCAGCTTTTACGGCTTTGATTATACCAAGTACTATTGGACGGGGCTTGATAATTACCGCACGATTTTCACAGATCCTCTCTTCTGGAAGTCCATTCTTAATACGTTGGAATTTGTCTTGTATCTGGTTCCATCTATCACCGTGATTGCCCTAATGATAGCGGTTACTTTGCATGCCTATCCGAAGAAAATGCAATCGTTTTTTAAGGCCGCCTTCTATATTCCAGGTGTTACCTCGATTGTCTCCCTGACTTTGGTCTGGCAGTACATCTACAATGGACAGTTTGGCCTTGGCAATTATATCCTCGGCCAAGTCGGCCTGCAGCCGGTGAATTGGCTGGGAGTCCATTCGGCGACGCTGGCGTTATCTTTAATTGTGCTTACGATCTCTGTGGGGTCAGCGGTGGTTGTCTTTTCTGCTGCGCTCGGCGGAATTCCCAAGGATTATTATGAATCTGCTGCACTGGATGGTGCAAAGCCGGGGAAAATGTTTCTTCAGATTACACTTCCAATGCTAAAGCCGACCTTGCTATATGTCGTGGTAACGGGAACAATCGGTGCTTTCCAGGTATTTGCGATTATTTTGATCATGACAGGCGGAGGGCCGGCGTACCGGACAACGACGATTATGATGCTAATTTATCAACAGGCGTTCGTGAACATGAACTTTGGTATTGCAAATGCGATGGGGATTGTTCTGTGCGTCCTTATCAGCCTGATTGCCTATGTACAGTTCAAATTTCTTAAATCGGATATTGAATACTAAGGAAGAGGGAGACGAAGATGCCGAATAAAAAATCACCGCTATGGGGAGGCCATATTTTCCTCTGGGCACTCACTTTGTTCTTCCTCTGGCCCTTTTATTGGATGGTCAGCGGCTCCTTCAAGAATCTGAAGGTTGCCCTGCAAATCCCGCCGGAATGGCTACCGGTTCATCCTACTTTTCAAAATTATGCGTCGTTATTCAAGAACAGCCCGGTGTTCACCTGGTTCTATAACAGCATGTTCATCTCGCTAATCGCCACTTTGCTTGTGATTGCGGTTAGCTCCTTATCTGCTTTCGCGTTAGCCAAAATTCCATTTACAGGCTCGAAATGGTTGTTCACGGTGATGATCGCTGCCATGACGATTCCGCACACGGTGTTATTCATCCCGCTATTTCAGCTGTTAAATGATTTTAGTCTCATTAATACCCGGTGGGGAGTTTTATTGCCGGTTGTTGGCTGGCCGTACGGCGTGTTCCTGTTGAAGCAGTTCATGGCTTCACTGCCGACGGAATTGACAGAAGCAGCAAAAATCGACGGCTCCGGCGAATGGCAGACGTTCTGGCATATCATCCTGCCGCTTGCCAAACCTGGCATTGGCGTGCTTGCTATCTTTACGTTCGTGAATACGTGGAACGACTATGTGTGGCAAGTCATCGTGCTGAACGGGGAGAAAATGTTTACCTTGCCGGTAGGGATTAAAGTTGCCCAGAAAATATCGGAGCTCGAGACGAATTATGGCATTGCAATGGCCGGGGCGATGTTCGCTACGCTTCCTGTGCTGATCATTTTTCTCTATTTCCAAAAGTACTTTACGGAAGGCATTACCTTAGGCGCTTTAAAGGGTTGATGGTGGGATGAGACAGAAAGAGGGGATTCCCGGTGTTTCAGGCAGCAGTAATCGGACTTGGCAAGATTGGATTAACCTTTGACATCCCTTTTCAAGGAAGAGCGCACAGCCATTCTATGGCGTATCTTTTGCATCCGGAGATTGAGCTGGCAGCTGCTGTCGGTAGAAGGCAGTCACAGGCAGAACAACTGGCTAAGGTTGCTCCGGAGACGAAGTTTTATTTGGATTCGGAATTGTCTGCCATGCTGAGTCAGCAACATTTGGATCTCATCAGCATTTGCACACCGCCTTCCGTTCGATATGAACTGCTGCAAACCGTTCTGGAACAATCCAGCAGCAGGCTCATCTTTCTTGAAAAGCCCGTTGCGAATACTAGGGAGGAAGCGGAGCGGATTATATCCTTGTGCAAGCGGCATAGCGATCGGACGGTCGTTGTCAACTTATCCAGAAGATGGAGCGAAGGAGCGAAGCAGGTCCGAGAAGCAGTCGGCAAAGGGACATACGGGAAGGTGAAAAAGATCCATTTGCGATACAGCCGTGGCATTACTAATACAGGTTCGCATTTGTTCGATATGGTTCGGTATTTGGCCGGGGCGATTGAGCATGTGCAAGTGGTTGAGCGGGTTGCGACCAATTTGGATGCTGTGGAGGATTGGACCTATTCCTTCTTTTTTACGGCAGATGGAGGCTCGATTACAGGGTATGCAGAGGCGTTCGATGACCGGCTTTATAACCTTTTTGACATTGTGCTGTATTTGGAAAAAGGGGTGATCGAGATGGTCAAAGGCGGAGATGAAATCCGCTACTCTGCGACTGAACCGCATCCCGTGCAACCGGGAATCAAGCAGTTGGTGTATGAACGTACGGAGACGGGCATGCTCAGCAAATCTAGCAATATGCAAAATGCGGTTGACCACCTTGTTCATATATTACAAACAGGAGTAGAGCCGATATGCTCACTGGCAGATGGCATGGATCCGCTTTATGTAGCAGAGGCGCTGAACCAATCCTATGCCGGCGGCAAATCGGTGAGAGTGCGTTGTCGTTGACAGCGGTCGTTCATTTTTTCTAGCAGAAGGGAGTGCTTCGGATGGGACTGAATCAATTAACCCCCGAGCAGCAGCAGTTCTATGAAGATCACGGGTATTTATTAGGGCTTCCCGTCGTTTTTTCAAGCGAAGAAGTGAAGGAACTGCAAAAGGGTTATGAGCAGCTAACGGCTTTATTGCAGGGGGACGAAAATCCGTCGGACATCATGGGGTGGCATAAGACGAGCCGGTGGCTGTATGACATTTGTGCCCATCCGCAGATTATCCATTATGTGGAAGGCGTGCTGGGCAGCGACTTTTATTTGGCAGCGAGCGAGTTTATTACAAAATCGCCGCATTCGGACAAAGTGGTGCCATGGCATCAGGATTCCTATTATTGGTCTACGGCGCTAAACAATACCGTCACTGTGTGGCTGGCTTTCACAGATGTAGATGAGGCTAATGGCGCTATGAAAGTGATCCCGGGGACGCATACAGCAGGCGTGATTCAGCATAAAATTGCCGGCGATGACGCGATTTTGTCCTTCGAACTCGATCAGGGGACCTTCAGCGAAAAGGACGCGGTCTCGATGATCATTCCCGCAGGCGGTATTTCCATGCATGTCGATACGCTCATCCACGGTTCCGGTCCTAACACCTCTGATCGCTGGCGCATCGGCTTTGTTATCCGCTATTCCAAGACGATGGTGCAATGGGATCCGCAGACGTATCCTGATTTTGAAATGTATATGATGAGAGGAAAAGACGAATACGGGTACCATCCGCAGGGGGACTTGCCTGTGGAAGCTTTTGGGCGCCCTCCTTATACGAAACGGATTCGTAAACGAGAATAATAGGAAACATCGCCTAGAAGAAAGCGAGATGAGTCTTATTCGAACCGACAATGAACAGTGGACGGCAGCAATCTCTCCGCTGACGCTGGGAACCGTCCAATTGGGCATGCCCTATGGCATTGCGAACCGGCTGGGGCAGCCGGATGAGGAAATGGCTGGGCGCATTTTGAATGCTGCCATGAACGGAGGCATTACCTGCCTCGATACAGCAAGCGCATACGGGAGTGCGGAGCAGGTGCTCGGCCGTTATTTTCAACAGCAAACGCGTGCAGCCACGATTATTACGAAATTCACTTTACAAGTAAATCGTGAAACGACACTGTCTGACTTGGAAGCGCATATCGAAGACAGTGTGAACCGTTCCATGGAGCGGCTTCAGGTGGATTGTCTGCCGGCTGTGTTGCTTCATCGGCCCAATGTGCTGGGCCAATTTGGCAACCAAGTGACCGAGCTGCTGTGTAAACAGGTCAAGCGGGGGAATATCGGCACTATAGGCGCTTCGCTGCTTTCCTTTGATGCGCAGGAATTCGCGGAGAATTGGCGGGAACTCCAGCGTGATTGCTACGAACTTGTCCAGGTGCCCATCAATGTCATGGATCGCCGAATGTTTGCGAACGGGACCTTCGATCAGCTCATTCGCTCGAATAAAAAGCTGTTTGCAAGAAGCATTTATTTACAAGGTTTGTTCTTCATGAAGCCGGAGGCGCTGCAAGATCGGCTGAAGCCGGCAGAGCCATGGCTTACTCTTTTGCAGGACTTCGCTGAGCAGGAAGGCATGTCTGTGGCTGAATTTGCTTTTTCCTACATTCACCACATGCCTGGCATTGTGAGCATCGTCTTCGGAGCTGAAACGCCGGAGCAGGTTGACGCAAATATTGCACTTCTGAGTACGCCCGCTATCCGGGAAAAGACGCTGCATGAGCTGGCGCAAGCATTTGCACAAGTACCTGAATATGTGATCACGCCTAACCTGTGGGAAGGCAAGTGACCGCATGACATTCAATTGAATTCGAAACATGGAGGAGAGCGGCGTGGGTATCTATTTAAAAAAAGGGGATGTCGGCCAGACATCTTATATCGCTAGTGAAGAGGCTGTCTACCGTACCGTGAAAGAAGTTATTCAAGACATTGCGGCCCGTCAAGACGAAGCGGTTCGAACCATATCGGAAAAATTCGATCATTGGTCGCCTGAGCATTTCCGATTGAGTGAGGAGCAAATTGGGGACATCATCGCCCGCGTACCGGAGCAAGTGCAAGCGGATATTCGATTCGCGCAGCAGCAAATTCGCAATTTTGCCGAAAAACAATTAGCAACGATGCAGGACCTGGAAGTCGAAACGTTGCCCGGCGTTATTCTTGGTCATAAACATATTCCTGTTGCCAGCGTGGGTTGTTATGTTCCTGGCGGACGTTATCCAATGGTTGCTTCTGCACATATGAGTATCCTCACGGCTAAAGTTGCCGGAGTCAAACGGGTCATTGCCTGCACGCCGCCGATTAAAGGGGAAATACCGGCAGCAACGATTTGCGCGATGGCGTTCGCCGGAGCCGACGAAATCTATGTCCTTGGCGGGATTCAGGCAATGGCAGCAATGGCCCTTGGGACAGAAACGATTCGTCCCGTCGATATGCTTGTAGGGCCTGGGAATGCCTACGTGGCTGAAGCCAAACGTCAGTTGTTCGGGAAAGTCGGCATCGACCTGATTGCCGGTCCGACGGAAGTTCTTGTCATCGCCGACCATACGGCGGATGCGGAAATGGTCGCCGTGGATTTGCTTGGTCAGGCGGAACATGGTCCTACGTCGCCGGCTGCCTTGATCACGACTTCCGAATCACTAGCCAGGGAGACACTGCTTGAGATCGAAAGGCAGCTCCAAGTACTCCCTACCGCAGACATCGCAGGTGTCGCATGGCGGGATTACGGTACCGTGCTGGTCGTTGACAGCATTGAAGAAGCGCTCATCGAAGCCGATAAGCTCGCTTACGAGCATGTAGAAGTATTGACGGAACAGCCGGACTACTTCTTGGCGAACATGACAAACTTCGGAGCTTTATTTCTAGGTCCAGAAACGAACGTGGCTTATGGGGATAAAGCCATTGGCACGAATCATACGTTACCGACCAAAGGGGCTGCAAGATATACGGGCGGGCTTTGGGTGGGCAAATTTTTGAAAACATGCACGTATCAACGCTGTACGAAGGACGCCAGCAAATTGGTTGGCGAATATGTCTCCAGGCTGTGTGACATTGAGAATTTCATGGGCCATAAGGAACAGGCTGATCTGCGTGTGCGCCGTTACGGATGAAACCCTCCTGAGGAACACGCAAGCGTCGAGTCTTATTATTGTTTACGTCGATTATTGTGAGGAGCTCTCACTCAAGTAGATGTTTCTACTGGGAGGGCTTTTTTTTGTTTTATCAGCTGGAAGGGAACTACAGTCCGCTATCGCCTAGAAAAAACACATTTTCCACGTGGAAGGGGAACTACGGTCTGCTATTTTGACCATTTGACCTGAAAAAGGCGCCATGGAGAACAAATAAGGGCCTGTAGTTCCACTCCGAAAGTAAATTGCTCTTTTTTCTTCAAATAGAGGACTCTAGTTCCCTTGGAGTGAGCAGCTAGGTGGGTTCCTACTAATTAAGTCTCCGCAGTAGGAGGCTTCGATGTTTTCTTACCGTGAATGAGACTGACTACTTGTCAAATACGCCGATTCTGCTGCTAGCAGGAACAGTGACGGACGAGAGCATGGAACACAGTCATTCATCAACATCAATATCCTGCCTAATCCTAGAATCCCCATAATTACTTTTCGCAGGCCGTCCCTTGTAGCGAAAACTGGACGGAGGCGCGCCATTGTGAGACTTGAACATTTTGCTGAAATGGTAGACGTCGGTGAAACCAAGCGCGCTTGAAACCTCCGTAATATTCATCGAGGTCTCGGACAGGAGAAATCGTGCCCGTTCCATGCGGACTCGCGTAATGTACTCCCTCAAGGAAAAACCGGTGTATTTCATGAACAGTTGACTCAAATAGCGCGGAGAAACAGTGACGTTTTGAGCGAGGCTCGCTACGGTGATGGCCTTCTCGCCAATTTGATCGCGGAGCTCATCCATCACTTTGTGGATGAGTTGTTTATGCATATGGGAGACCGGCGACGGGGCACTGCTTTTTTGTTGGCGCAGCATATGCAGCAGAACAAGACGCACGAGCAGGTCAAATTCTTCTTGCTGCTGCTCTTCTTCCCGAAGCTGCAGTTCAACAATGCGCTGCAGGCATGTTTCCGGTACAATCGTGTCCTCTAATCGTACATGTCTTTCGGGAAGCTCAACTTCCAGACCCGGTTGGATGATAAAATGGATGAAAATGACGGTTAGCCGATGTTCGAGTTCCTGAGTGGCCTTCACTTGATCGCCGGGCCGGATTAAGAAGCAGGAGCCTTTAGCGATCGGGTAGTTGACTCCGTTGATTGTCATTTGCCCTCTTCCTTCTATGGCATACCATAGGTCGTAATCGGGCATGGGGGTTAAACGAGACCATTCCCAACCTGGCTCACAACGAGATTTTCCCACGGAGCCATTGTAAATGAAAGTGATCATCGCAAACTCTCCTTCAAGTGACGTTTGGTTTCCATTTAATCATAAGTGCAGGCTGTTAGCAACGAATTTATGAATGTCTGATACATGCAGATTTGTACAAAAAAGTCGCTCCTCGGTCCATTTTCATGTAGGAAGAAAAACGTTATTGTTAGGGTAATGGATGTAGATTTATCACTCTTGAGGAGGGATTCCGTGAGTACAAATGTACAAAATTCAGAAGACATTAACCAACGCATGTACCGATTTGACAATGTGCATCAGCCATTAGCTTCGATTCATGATTTTACGGACGAGCAAGTCAAACAGTATAAAAAAGCTGGATTCATTGCCATAGAGCAAATATTAACGGACCAAGAAGTCGGGCAGTCGATTGCTGCTGTTATGGATCATATTCATAACCGTGATACGAAGGTTAAGCTGCAATTCACCAAACCGCAGAGTGAACTAAAAACCGATGAAGAACGAGAGTATGCGGTGAGAAAACTTTTCAACTTTGTGGAGTTTGATGAATCGCTGCGATCGATCGCCTATCATCCGGCTATTCTATCCGTGGTGGAACGCCTGCTGGGCGAAGAAGCTAATCTTGTGCAGGACCAGGCCTTGCTCAAGCCACCCTTCGGGGGAGCGGAAAAGCCATGGCACCAAGATATGGCCTACAACAACTTAACATGGAAAAAGCCGGTGGTTGGCGTTTGGATCGCACTCGATGAGGCGGGACTCGACAACGGCTGCATGCACGTCATCCCACGCTCCCATATGGATGGAGCCACGCCGCATTACGCGGTTCGAGATTGGCAAATCTGCGATGCGAACGTGCCGGTAGAGAAGGACGTGGCAGTTCCACTCAAGCCGGGCGGAATTCTGTTCTTTCATGGCCTGTTGTATCACGGCACGCCGAATAATCATTCATCCAAACGCCGTCGGTCGCTGCAGTTTCACTATGCCCCTAAATCGGCAGAGAAGATGTCAGCAGGGGAATACAAACGGATTTTTACAAATGAAATGACTTCAGCAGAATGTTAATTGACTCACAAACATCGGATCAACTTCCGGTGTTTTTTTGCGTCTCCTCATCGTGTTCCAAACAGGATTCGACAACAATTTTCTATCTAATCGACTATGCTAAATAAATGGAAATTGGCGGAAAAGTATCGTATTCTGCTTGTTGTCAATCAAGTTATAGGTGCAGGAGGACTGATTTTGATGAAAATGAGCTGGTATCATCGTATGCTGCTGTCTTACGCTCCTCTATTTTTCGTTGTCATTTCCGTCTTAATCTTTTCTTTTTTCTCGATATTAAACAACTCCGCACAGAAACAAATCGCGATGACGGATGACTCCATTGCGAGAAAGGTGATGCAGGCCGTCGACGCGAATCTGAAGGCTTCTGAACAAATGACGATCAAAGAAATTTTTACAGATGAGAAGTTAAAGGATTTCTATACGTATACGACCGGTGATAAAACGCTTTTTGATTACTTTGTCATTTCACATAAGCTGGATGATTTCTCTTCCCTGCTGCCTTTTTCCAGTTCCATTTATATGTACAACGAACAATCCGGAAAAATTTTATCCAGAAATGGGTTATCTGACTTGGATCAGTTTGGGGATCGTGACTTCCTTCTTGCTGCCTATCATGCGAAGACGGCGCCGGCCGGGTGGACAAGTCCGAGAAGTTATCGCGAATTCATTCATGATTCAAGTGAAGAACAAGTGGTGTCATTAGTCAAATTTTTCCCATTAGATGGTATCAAACAAGGAGCTGTCGTGGTAAACATCCGCGTTAGGGCACTAGTTGGGTTTATCAAAGATTTAACGCGATACGATGCTGGTTTCATTCGGTTACTCACTTCTAACCTGGAGCCTTTTGATCGAAACATGATGCTGCAGAACCAAAGTACTTCCGTACAAGAGTTAAAAAGGGAACGGATTCTTTCCGAATATACAGGGTGGCTGTATATGCCAAGCGGACAAAGGGATCAGAAATTATCGTTGATGTCCCAATTTAATGATCTTTGGATCATAGTGGGCATAGCGACTATTATTATTGGTGTGTTTTGGTTTACGTTTATTACCCACCGGCATTACAAGCCCATTCAGTCTATTGCGGTCAGGATCAATGATTACTCGAAACGAAAAAGCAGCGAGCTGGCGGGGGTCAATGAGCTGAAATTTATCGAATTAGCCATCGATAACTTGTTGGAAAGGACGAGCCAGTACGAGAAACTGCATAAAGATGATCTATTGATTCGTAGAAGGCAGGTGCTGGTCGATTGGTTGGAAGGACATAGGCTGATGAACGAAACGGAGTGGAGGCAAGAGACCACTAGATTACAACTCCCCTCCCAGTTCGACAGGTTGGCGGTGGCGGTGATGGAAATCGACCGATATGCTCATTTTATTAGTGACTATAGCTCGCGTGACCAGTACTTGCTTAAATTTGTCGTTAGCAATGTCCTTCAGGAAGTAGCCCAGAACGAAGGGATATTTGTTTGGAATGAATGGGTGGAACCACAGCAAATGGCTGTCATGTTCTACTTGAGTGATAGCCAGGAACAGGACGGCAATAAGATATATGATTTCATGAAGAAACTGCAGGATTGGATTCTGGCCAATCTTGAATTTACGGTGTCAGTTGGCATCGGGCCGGAAACCCAGACACTTGGAAACATCCCCCAAAGTTATGCAGAAGCCAAAAAACATTTGTCATACAAGCCGGTTTTTGGCTTAGGCTCACTGATTGGAAGCAGGGATGTACATGCAAAAACGGAAGGCCGAATTTTCCCGCATCTGCAATCGGTTCGCACCATCGTGAAGTCGTTCCGGACGGACGACGGGCAATGGCAGACGCATATGATTTCGCTTTTTCATGCTCTAAAGAAGGGACGGTTCTCCCAAGGGGATATCAACCATATTTCCAATTATTTGATTTATCATCTGAATAAAGAGCTCATGGAAATGACGGGAGAGGCACAGGAACTGTGGACCACGGAATATAAACCGGTGCTTGAAGCCTTAGTGGAGCACTCCGAAAAGCTGGAAGAATGGCATGAACGGTTGGTTATGCTGCTTTCTGAGCTTGAGCCCCGAGTTCGAGCCGCCCGTTATGCCAGGAACAATCATGAACTCATCTGCCAAGTCAAAGTGTATATCGAAACGAATTATTACGACTGTGATCTATCCTTAAACAGGATAAGCGACCATTTTGAAATGAATCCCCGGTATTTAAGCAAGCTGTTTAAAGAGGAGTTTGGGGAGAAATTTATTGATTATTTGGTGCGGATTCGTTTGGAGGAAGCTCAGAGATTGCTCCTTATGACCGATTTACCAGTACAAACGATCGCAGAACGGGTTGGCTATGTTCACGTCATTTCCTTTCACCGGGCTTTCAAAAATGCGCTTGGCATTCCACCGGGGGACTTTCGTAAAAAAACGGAGGTAAATAGCAAGGGATAAGTGGATTGGATACGTTAAAATAGCAAGCGCTTTCAATTATTTATTCGGAAATGTTAAGGTGTGAGAAAAGGTTAGGTCAGAGGAAAAAGCATTTTTCTTACATTTCGATAAGCGGCGATTCATGTTAATTGAACTTTGTCCAAACTTGGATTATTGTGGGAAGACAATGACGAAAAGGAGGGATCATATGCCTGGTAACGAACCTGCAATGGATAAGACGCTGGTCGCTCAGTACACTATTCGCTCGTCAGTCTTGAAAAAAAGCAAGAGGTTTATCGTAGGTCAAGATTGGCAGTTGTACGCGTTGCTATTTTTGCCCATGCTGTATTTCCTGATCTTCAAGTATATCCCGATGTATGGGGTAACGATCGCTTTCAAAGATTTCAATATGTTCCAGGGAGTATGGAAGAGTCCTTGGGTAGGCCTGGATGCTTTTCGTGAAATATTTCTTATGAAGGATTTCTACAAGGTGCTGCGAAACACGATGCTGCTCAATCTATTGGATCTGTTAGTATCCTTCCCGGCACCTATCGTTTTGGCTGTGTTATTGAACGAAATTCGCATCAAGTGGTTTAAGAAGGGTGCACAAACCATCTTATATCTGCCACATTTTATCTCATGGGTCATTATCGGAGGTATGGTTTATCAGCTGCTATCCACGAATACTGGTTTGGTAAACATTTTATTAAAATCCTCTGGAATGAAAGCGATTCCATTTCTGACTGAACCCATCTATTGGGTGATTACCTATGTGGGATCAGGTGTGTGGCAAAATGCCGGTTGGGGGACCATCATTTATTTGGCGGCTTTAGCGGGCATTAATAAAGAGTTATATGAAGCCGCGGAGGTGGACGGAGCGGGGCGCCTGCGTAAGATTTGGAACATCACGCTTCCCGGAATCAAACCAACGATTATGATCTTGTTGATCATCAACATTGGGCATATGGCGAGCATCGGTTTTGAACGTCCCTTTGTTCTGGGGAATCCATTAGTCACTGACGTGTCGGATGTCATAAGTACCTTTGTGTATAAGGTCGGGGTACAATCCGCCCGGTTTACAATCGCTACGGCCATTGGATTATTCCAGGCTGTCGTCGGGCTGGTCTTCTTGTTGTCATCGAACTATATTTCCAAAAAAGTGACCGACCAAGGCATTTGGTAAGGAGGGCGTCAAATGAGAGTTAGTGCAAGCGACAAGATTATCGATAGCTTCATCATCCTGCTTGTAACCGTGGCGTCCTTTATTTGCCTTGTTCCTATCCTTCACTTGATTGCCGTCTCGTTAAGTTCCAACGCGGCGATTTTATCGAATAAGGTGACGGTATTCCCGGTAGAATGGAACACATTGGCTTATGAATCGGTTTTCAAGGATGCCAAGATGATCAGCTCGTTATTTTTTACAATTTTACTTGTGGTTGTTTTTACGGTAGTGTGCATGATCATGACGATTTGCGCAGCCTACCCGCTTACGAAGAAAAAGCTGAAGGGCCGGGACTTCTTCTTAATTGTTATCGTATTTACGATGTTTTTCAGCGGAGGATTAATTCCGGAATATTTGCTTGTAAAATCGTTAAAGTTGACGAACACCATCTGGGCGTTAGTACTGCCCGGCATGATCAACGCTTTTTATCTGATCATCCTGAAATCCTTTTTTAGCTCTATTCCCGAAGAATTGGAAGAGTCTGCACGGATTGACGGAAGCTCGCATTTCGGAACTTTATTTCGAATTGTGTTACCGCTTTCATTACCTGTTCTGGCGACTTTAAGCTTGTTCTATGCGGTAGGGCGTTGGAACGGGTTCATGGATGCACTCTTTTATATTACCAATCAAGATTTATACCCGATTCAGCTGAAGCTGTACCAATTGGTCATCAGTAATCAAATGAGCGATGCGACGGCAACGGAAGGGATGAACGCTTTGGCCCCGATTCCCGAGAGTCTGAAAGCGGCAAGCATTATGTTTGCGACAATTCCAATTTTGCTCGTATATCCTTGGCTTCAACGGTACTTTATTTCCGGGATTATGATTGGCGCAGTGAAGGGTTGAAAGATTCTAACGATGAGTCCCATTTTACATGAAAAAGGGAGATGAATGATTTGCGCAATCGAAAATCGCTTATCCGGACAATGAACAGTTCACTCGCGGCCATTTTATTGGCAGGAATGTTGACAGCTTGCTCCAGCTCAGATGGTGCAAAGGAAAGCGGGGCTAAGGGAGAACCGGTAACGCTGAAAGTTGAGCTTTTCGACCGTGGCAATACGCCGCCTGGCGCGCCGCCGCTTACGGAAAGTTACTTTGTCAAATACATGCAGGAAAAGTTCGGCGACCCGAATAACATCAAGCTGCAGTTTGTAACGGTTCCGCGAACAGAGGAAGTGCCGAAACTGAACGTGCTGATGTCCGCTAATGAGGCGCCGGATATTATTTTTACCTATAGTGATCCCGCTGTTCAGAACTGGGTGAAGCAGGGAGGGCTGACTGAGCTTAGTGATTTGCTTAACCAGCACGGTGCGAATTTGAAAAAGTATCTCGGAGATAAGCTCCTGAGCTATGGTAATTTTGATGGCAAGCAGTATACCATCCCGGCTAAAAGAATTATTATCGCCAGCTCGACGCCTATCATCCGCAAGGACTGGCTTGACAAGCTGGGGATGAAGCCACCTGCAACGACCGATGAATTCTACGCTGTGTTGAAAGCATTTAAGGAGAAAGATCCGGGGAATACGGGAGGCAAGGTTATTCCTTACGGTATTCGCTATAACAATAACCTGGATCCTCTGGTTCGAACTTTTTGGAAAAAAATGACGGAAGAAGAATATTACTCGCTTCCGGATTTGATGAAACCGGGCAATAAAGAAGGGTATAAGTTTTTGAACAAGCTGTATAACGAAGGTTTGATTAGCCCTGATTTTGCCCTGGATAAAGATGGTAAAAAGTTTCAGGCGGATCTGGTGAACGGATTAATCGGATTTGCGATCACCAATACGAATGAACCCGTCTACCAGTCTTATTACTCTACCTTGCAGAAGAATGTGCCAAGTGCCACGCTGCTGCCTGTAGATCCGTTCACGAACTACGAAGGCAAACATGTAAAGCAGATTTACCACCCGCTGTCTGCTCATCTCATGATACCGAAAGCTAGCAAAAGGTCCGTCGAAGCCATTAAGTTTCTGAACTGGATGTCGGATTACAAGGTGATCTTCGACTTGCAGAACGGGACGGAAGGGGTTACTTACAAGAAGGGCGATGACGGCATTCCGGTTATTATGAACTCGGATGAAGCGAAAAAGGTGATGTACAATTATTTGGATTACAGCATGCTCATCAACGGCAAAGATATGGGTGATCAGGAGAAAACGTTAAAAGCAAACGCGGCTGATCCCAAATATAAGGACTTCACGATGAATAGTATCAAAGTTGGCGATCAAGACGGGCAGCTGCCTGCGCGTTTTGACAGACCGATCGAAGCGCAAATTAAATATAATCAAACGTTGGGTGATAAAGCCATTGAGATCTTTGTGAAGACGGTAACGGCAAAGCCGGCGGATTTTGATAAACTGTACGACGATATGGTTGCGGAGTATATGAAGACCGGCGGTAAAGAGGTTATGGATGAGCAGAAGAAAGTGTATCAGGAAATGAAAAAGAAGTAATAGCTGCATAAACAAATACCACAAGGCTGCCAGGAACTTTTGGCAGCCTTATTACGTACGCGGGCAGTAAGATCGGCTTGATTTCATTGATTTCGCAAGGATGTGCAAACCGGGCAAGATAGTTGCAGCAAGAATATAGCGCGTCAAAATAGTGCGATTGTTAGGGCAAAGTTACTTCCTTTATAGTGGTCAATAGATGGAAGCAATATTTTTCATATACGTACATGCCGAGGAGATGAACTTACATGGCCCAGTTTAATAGGCAGTCTTTTGCACAGCCGGAAGCGGAGTATCGCATTCATCCGTTTTGGTTTTGGAATGGGGAAATGGACGATGCGCAGATTCGTTATCAGATTGATGAAATGGCGGACAAAGGGTTGGGGGGATTTTTCGTCTGTGCGAGACAGGGGCTTGAGATTCCTTACTTATCCGATGCCTGGTTTCAAAAAGTACGCGTAGCGGTTGAAGCGGCCGAACGCCGCAATTTGCAGGTGTGGCTCTATGATGAGTACCCGTATCCGAGCGGTATCGCCGGCGGCGAGGTGACGCTGGAGCATCCGGAGGCCAAGCACTACACACTCGAGCACCGGGCCGAGCGGGTGCAGGGCGGAGAGCATGTGTCCATGGAGCTCCCGTGGGCGCGTATTTTGTATGCAAAAGCGATTCCAGTTAACTCGAAAGGTGACAAGCTTTGGGACGAAGCGGTGGATGTCCGTTCATCGATTGGGAACTTCCAAGCGGAGCCGATTTTTCAGAAAGCAGGCTTAACGAGTTACAACCAGAAGCGGTTCTTTACATACCGCACGATTCAGAAGATGGAGTGGACGGCGCCCCCCGGTGATTGGGAAGTACTGATCATGCAGGAGAAGGAAATCGAAGATTTCAAGTATTACGGGACGTTCGTTGATCCTTGCCATCATGAGGCAATGGCTACGTTTATTCGATTAACGCATGACAAATATGCGCAGCATTTGGGCGAATACTTCGGCGGTACGATCAAGGGCATGTTTACCGACGAGATCGGGCTCTTGGGGAAGCTGCCGTGGTCGCCGAAACTGCCGGCCTTTTTCATAGAGCAAAACGGCTATGATCTGCGGGAACATCTGCACGCACTTCTGTATGAAGATGGGGAGCAGTCGGCTCGTATTCGTTATGATTACTATCAAGCGATTCACGAGCTTCTGCTCAGCTCCTATCATAAGCAGGTGCATGATTGGTGTGAACGCTTTGGGCTTCAATACGTGACTGAAGTGCCGTCCGTACGGCATACGACACAGCGGTACAGTCATGTGCCTGGTGGGGATACCGCGCATGAAAAGCTCGGGCGTTCGCTGGATTGGATTTTGAATAATCAAGCGGAAAGCTTTCGTTCCAGCGCCAAAATGGTCAGCTCCATTGCCCGCCAATTCGGCCGCGAGCGCAACCTGATTGAGTGCTTCCATAGTGTGGGATGGTCCATGACGCTCCAGGACGCGAAGTGGATGATTGATCGTATGGCTGCGCAAGGTACGAACTTTTTTAACTTCCATGCTTTTTTCTACACGCTTGATGCCCTGATGAAGCATGACGCGCCACCTTCTCAGTTCCTGCAAAATCCGTATTGGCCGCATTTCAGGCAACTCGGCGATTACGTCGGCCGGATCAGCTATGTCATGAGCTGCGGTGAAGCGGACATTCGTACCGCGGTGCTTCAACCGACAACATCCCTGTGGGCCTACATGGGCAATCCTTTCCACCATTTTGATTATGGCGGTAACAACGCCGACGAGAAGCGCAAGCTTAACGATTTGAAGGCATGGTGGACGCGTATTTGCAACGAGCTGACCTACAGCGGCAGAGATTACGATCATTTGGATACAGGACTGCTGGCGGAAGCGGTGGTGGAGGACGGCAGGATTAGGCTGGGCAATGCCAGCTATACCAATGTGATCGTGCCGCCAATGACGAACTTGGAGAGTGGCGCATGGGCAAAGCTGGAACTGTTCCTGGCGCAAGGTGGAACGGTCATCAGCATGGGGCAATTGCCGTATCAAGCGATTGAAACGAATGGCTTGGACGCGACTTCCTCAGCGAGCGTGTTCGGTTTGCAGCAGCCTAGCGGAGAACATTTCTGGAACGAAGGCGCCGAATTAGCACCGGTGTGGTCCAAAGGCGCGGCGAGCGCGTACCATTTGCCATTCGCTGCAACGGCTGACGAAGCTGCAGTGCTGGGCAGTATGTCTATGCTGCTTGAAGAGCTTCATCCGCTGGCGGTGAAGCTTGAACCGGCATACGGCGGACGCAGTATCCTCCTGCAGACTCGCCAAATCGATGCGGACAGTTTCCTTGTCTTCGTAAGCAATCAAGAAGAGGCAGAGCGTGATTTGACTTTGCAAATCTCAACCGCTTTATGGGAGGGCATTGCGGGGAATGCGGCTCTGTTTACAGAGCTATCCTTGGATCGCGGCGACGAGGCGTCTGTCCAGTCTGAACGTACGGGCAACGGTTGGACGCTGCCGGTCGTACTGGATGCCTACGAATCAAGACTTTTCTGTATCACGCGCAATGCAGCTGTCCAATCTTCGGCAGACAAACCTTGGCAGCTCAACGTCGATGCGTCGGAATCGACCTTATGGACCATGCAAACCGAGGAGGATAACGCGGTTCGGCTCGATGCGTTTCACCTATCCATTCCTGGTGTGAACAGCTTGGAATCGGGCGCGGAGGAGGACGCGCCATTGGTGCAGGTCAAAACGTTCATTGACCAGTGTGCGGACTTGACAGCTTCGACGAAGCTGCCGGTACACATGAGCCAATTGTTCGGAACGCCGATGCGCATCAGTTTGGCCTATCCGCTTCAAGCCCGGTATTCCACAACCATCGTCGTGGAAAACCTACTGGATCGGGTGTTTCTCGTGATGGATCAAGGAGCGCTTTCCGGAGAAGGCTCGATTTCTATTAACGGTCATCGTCTTCAGAAAACGGATTTTGCGAAACACGTTTTGTATGACTATTTGAACGTAGGTTGCGAAATTACATCGTATCTGCAGCCTGGCGTCAATGAAATATCGGTTGAGGTGACGGTCGAGCAGGATTGGCATGGTTTGATCGATGCGTTGTATCTAACAGGGAGCTTCCAAGCCGGCTTTGACGCCGAACAGCGCCCCGTCTTGAAGCGTCCGGTCGTCCAGCAGCATCCGCTTGCGGCAAGTCCATATGCCGGTTATCCGCATTTTGCCGGAACGATGACCTTCAGCCGTGAGTTTCAGCAGGGTCGATTGCCCGAAGGGGACATTTTCGAGCTAACATTTGAAGGACTGGACCGTGAGTTCCACGACGTGGCGGAAGTGCTGGTGAACAATGTGTCACTTGGCGCCCGTGCCTGGATGCCGTACCGCTTCAGCGGCCCTACCTCGATACTGACGGAAGGTACGAACCGTATTGAAGTTCGCGTGACGAACACGTTAATCGGCTTGCTGGAAGGGAAATATTTTGATTATGCGAAGCACGAATTGAAGCCGGCTTACACAGCCAAGCGGGTACAGTCCTACCAGAACCCGGAAGGAGAGTAAGACGTTCATGCCAAACAACACAGAACAAGCAGCGATCAAACCCAATATTATCTTCTTCATGACGGATCAGCATCGCTGGGATTGTATCGGTGCCTACAACGAGCATATCCATACGCCGAACATCGATAAACTGACGGCGCAGGGAATCACGTACAGCCAAGCGGTATGTCAGGCGCCGATGTGTGTGCCTAGCCGCACCTCCATGATGTTCGGCTATTATCCCTCGCAGCTCGGTGTGCGAACCAATCACGGCGGCTTGTACGACGAAGACAAGCTGCCGAGCGATCCGCTCCCGGAATTGATGCGAAAAGCAGGGTACCAAACCGCAGGCTTCGGGAAAACCCATTGGAATCACGGAGTGAAAAATCCGGTTCCCTCAACACGGGGCTTCGAAGTACGGGCCGTCGGATTGTCTCGCGACAGCGGACATTATGAGGATGGCGCTGTCATGATGGGGGATGCCGAGCCAGAGGGGCTCGCCGCTTATTATGAAGAAACGAAAGACTACGGTGGCGGTGAGGAGAATTCTAAAGGCTATATCGGCTGCACGAGTCAAGTACCGACGCATTGGCACCGTGACGGATGGGTGGCTGAGCAATGTTTGAATTTTATTGATGAGGGGCTGGACGAGTCACGCCCGCTGTTCCTCTATCTTTCCTTCTTGAAACCGCATGCCGGCTTCAATGTGCCGAAGGAATTCGAGGATCTATACGATATCAACGAGATGCCGGATATCGCTCAGCCGCCATGGGAGCTTGAGCAGAATACGCATCTGGCCGCGACCGACGCTGTGAATGAGAGCAGCCAGAGCAACTATTGGGAAAAGCGGCACGTATGGGAAGCGATGACACCGGAGGAGCGCAAGCGGACAACGCTTCGCTATTGGGCGAATTGCTCCTGGCTTGACGATTACTTGGGGCAGGCTTTGGATCGGTTGGAGCGGCAGGGGCGGCTGGACAATGCCTTAATCGTCTTCGTCT
Organism: Paenibacillus violae; assembly: GCF_032461945.1. NCBI lineage: Bacteria > Bacillati > Bacillota > Bacilli > Caryophanales > Paenibacillaceae > Paenibacillus > Paenibacillus violae. The sequence continues at coordinate 41,549 of NZ_JAWCUD010000007.1, read as the reverse complement.
CCGACCATGGTGAGATGCTGGGCGAGAGACAGCACCGCTTCAGCAAATATTGTTTGTATGATAGCAGTGTCCGTGTGCCGATGATCTTAGCCGGGAGTTATTTGCCGCAAAGGGTACGGGGGTCAGTAGACGACCGCCCCGCCGAGTTGGTGGATCTCGTGCCGACCTTATCCAAGGTAGCGGGATTGCCGGTGAATCCGCAATTGCCCGGGCTGGATCTGCTGGGTGAAACGCAGCGTCTTGGGACTTTCTGCGAATTTCATGGCAAAGGAGCGGAACCGCACCACTCGGCTCCTGCGTTGATGTGGAGAAAACAGGATTACAAACTGATCCTGTACATGCCTGGTAAGCTCGGAGAGGCGATTGGACGAATCGGCGAGTTTCAAGGAGAGCTGTACGATCTGGCAGCGGATCCTAACGAATGGCATAACGTGTATGCCGATGAGCATTATGCGAGAATCCGTGAACGCATGACGGGGGAGCTTCTGATGCATTTGGCATGCGTCTGGTCCCGCGGCCCGGTTTTTTATGACCGGCATGGGCTTGCGGCAATGGAATAACAATGAGGGGCTGCCCAAGTGTCGGAACTGACCAGGGGTCGCCCCTTTTTGCGCGTATCGGGATGTAATCCTTGTTGTGGCGCGCTTTCTACCCTTTTGCACAAGATTGTCTCAATCGGCAAAATAGTCTCACCTTCCAATCCAGTTGCGACAAAATTGCCCTAAACCCGAACAATATTGTCTGATTGTAAACGGTAACGTTTTATTCTAAGTTGTTAAGCATACGAGAAAAAAATGAGAAAGGGGAATGGAGAGGATGGCATTCATGCAACCGGAGTCTACGGCATCTGACCAACTAGCGAAGTCCCGAGAATGGCATAAGAGAGGCATTCTAAGAGATTTAAGGCGCGATAAATATTTATATTTGCTCGGCCTGCCAGGCGCATTGTTTTTTCTGATATTCAAATTTGCCCCGATGTGGGGCGTCGTCATTTCATTTCAAAACTTTTCGCCGTTTGCCGGCATAACCGGCAGCGAATGGGTGGGGTTCGAGCATTTCGAACGATTTTTTACCAATCCGGACTTTATGCTGCTTTTCCGTAATACGATGGCCATTAATTTGCTGAACCTCGTGCTCTTTTTCCCGCTGCCTATTGTGCTTTCATTGCTCTTAAATGAGCTTCGCAGCGTAGTGTATCAGCGGGTCATTCAATCGATCGTCTACATGCCGCACTTTCTCTCATGGGTCATTATTTCCGGTTTAACGTTCCTCATGTTTGCCAAAGGTGAAGGCTTGGTTAACAAAATGCTGGAAGGACTAGGCTTGGCCAGGATTGACTTTTTAACGAATCCAGATACGTTCTGGGGCATGTTGACCTTGCAGTCGATCTGGAAGGAATGCGGTTGGGGGACTATTCTCTTTCTGGCCGCGATGGCAAGCATTGACCCAGGGGTTTATGAAGCTGCAAAAATTGATGGGGCAAGCCGACTTCGCCAAATGTGGCACATTACCCTGCCGGCGATCCGCAACGTCATCATCACACTGCTCATTTTACGCCTCGGCCATATGCTCGATGTTGGTTTTGAGCAGGTATTCCTGATGTACAATGGCGCTGTTTCCCATGTGGCTGAAGTATTCGATACCTATGTGTACCGGGTCGGTATTCAACAAGGCGAGTTTAGCTACAGTACCGCTGCCGGCTTGTTCAAATCGATTGTAGGCTTAGTGTTGGTCGTAGTGGCAAACTGGATTTCGAAAAAAATGGGCGAAGAAGGGGTTTACTAACGTCCATATCAGGGAGAGACATAGCTATAGCAATGTCCTTAGGAGGGAATTATATGAAAGAAGGATTGGGAAACCGGTTGTTTAACATAGGGAATATCGTATTGCTGGGTCTGGTAGGCATCATCACCTTTTTCCCGCTGTATTATGTGTTTGTCGTTTCTTTTACCGATCCTACGGAATATTTGAAGGAAAGCTTCGTGCTTTTTCCAAAGACGTGGTCGCTTGAATCCTATAAATTTCTGATGGCGACAGGCGCTTTTCCGAAATCGATCGGTGTAAGCGTCTACGTGACTCTAGTTGGTACGGCACTCAGCTTGATCTTCACTGCTTCATTGGCGTATACATTATCCAGAAAAAGGCTTCGCGGCAGACGATTCGCCCTAATCGCGATTCTAATCACTATATTGTTTAATCCTGGTATGATTCCGAACTATATGCTGGTACGTGAATTGCACCTCATCGATAGCCTGTGGTCGCTCATTTTGCCGGCACTTGCAAGCGGGTGGAACGTCATCTTGATGAAAGGCTTTTTCGATAGTATCCCTGCCGAGCTGGAGGAATCCGCTTCAATGGACGGTTGCAACGACTTGTCGACCTTTTTTCGAATTATATTGCCGTTGTCGCTCCCTTCGCTGGCTGCATTCGGTTTGTTTTATGCGGTCGCTTACTGGAACCAGTTCTTTAACGCACTGATTTATATTAACGATGCCAGCAAATGGCCGCTGCAAGTGATGCTGCAAAACATTTTGCTCAATGCGAACAACACGGATCTGCGGATGGATGTTTCCACGGTACCACCTCCTTCTGAAACATTAAAAATGGCTGCGGTGATTGTTGCGACGGTTCCCATTTTGGTGGTATATCCTTTCTTGCAAAAGCATTTCGCTAAAGGTGCGATGGTAGGCTCGGTCAAGGGGTAACGGCTCGAAGGGAAGGGATTCCAGCTCCAGATGTCGAATCGTGTAGAAAATCAGTTATTGGAAGGTGAGCATCTTGACTGGAATTTTGGGCGCGTTATTCAGCTATTTTCAAAAATATAAATATAACAATCGGTTTTTCTGGAAAAGCCTTGCGATGATTCTCATTATGGCAAGTATTCCCGGGCTTATTACCGGCCTCAGTATTTATTGGATCGCCACGAACAATGTGGAGGAAGAGCTTCAGGGACTTCACCAGAATCAGATTAGCAACCGGGCGGCGAATATCGACGACCAGCTTGCTTTTCTCGAAATGACGGTATCCCATTGGGCGTTCGACTCCAAGTTTGACGATAAATTGAAGACGCTTAACTTTGCCTATAATTACGAGACGGTTCAGGATATGTACCGGACCCTGTTATCTCTTGAGAGCTCGCATCCTTTTCTGCAGAAAGTAGAACTGTTTCTGGACAAGCCGCGTCCGCTCGTCTTTACAACGGAACGCTACAAATTTCTAAGTGATTCGGCCGATGTCGAGAGCTACGAGAACTTGCTTCATCATGATAAGTCGATGTTCTGGACGTTTCCGAAGATTCAAGGAACGAGCAAGATGGGGCTTACGATTGTGAATAAAATTCCCGGCGACAGCACCGAACCCTTCGGTGCTCTTGTTGCCACATTGAATCAGGACAACTTGTTGAAGGTGCTAAAAACGCTAACTCCTTATGATGAAGGCGTCACGATGCTGTTCAATGAGGAGGACAACTGGAATTTATCCAGCAGCAGCGGGGCGGAAGGATCGAAGCTCGATCAAGCGCTTAAACAAGCCTACATGAAGCATCAAGCGGATTTAGGGGAAGCAGCGGTGAACGACGCCAAGCCTGAATCGTTGTTATTTGATTATCAAAAGGTTTCGTATTCGGTTTCGTACGGTCACTTTAACCGGCTGGGCCAGAAGTGGGTGTATATCTCCGCTGCGCCGCTATCGTCGATTACAGCCCCGGTCGTTTCCATTTCCAAGTGGATATTAATTATTAGTTTCTCCGGCCTACTCATTGCCCTGCTGCTCTCTTGGTTCGTGTCCCGCCGAATCTATCATCCCGTACAGCGGCTGCTGACCCTGCTGTCCGGTGAAAAGAATGGCGAGGTGAAGGACGAATTTGCCATGATCGAGAAGCATTGGCAGCATATGTCCAAGGAAACCGAGACGATGCGGCACAAACTTAAAGAGCAAATGCCGCTTTTGCGAGAGGGTTTCTTCCTCCAGCTGGCGCAGGGCTACTTGATTTCTCTGCAAGAAAGCGACTTGAAGGAACGGATGAAGCGATATGGCTGGGAAACGGAGGAGCGTCAATTTGTAGCGCTTGTGTTTCAATTGACGGGTTTTGCCAACCTCGAAGGAAGGTTCTCGCAAGGCGATGAAAGTCTCGTGACCTACGCCGCCGCCAACATTATCGATGAGCTGTTCACAAGCCAATATGAGCAAGCGGAAATTATGAATTTCCATAACTTTTCGATCGGGGTTCTGCTATCCTTTCCCGTAGCTCACCCGTTAACCTGGTTAGAGGATGATTTGGAGCAGGTATGTCAAGAAATCATTCTGGCGATTAACCGCATTCTGAAAATGCAGGTTACGATATCGGTCAGCAAATGGGTTCACAACGTGAAACAAATACCACATTTGTTCGAGGAAGTGAAGCAAGCGTTGGTATATCGAGATTTGCTCGACGAGAATCAGATTATTAAGACGGAGCAGCTTTCCAAGCTCAATGTCTTTAAGGAAACCGGCTATCCGTTCACCTTGGATAAAGAAATTATTCATGCGATTCGCAACGGTCAAGAGTCAGACGCTGTTGATTTGATCGGACAATTTATGAAGGAATTGGCGGCGAACGGCTCGACCGAATTTATGCTTCAACAAGGCATGCTGCAGCTCTTGGGCAGCATTCGGTATGCGTCCTTGCAATCGGGGATGAATCCCGTGCAGTTGTTCGGCAGTGTGAACTTGTTCGAGCAGCTTGCGCAAATTAAAGAGCCCGAGCAAATGCTCAAGTGGTTTCAGCACAAAGTGATTGCGGTCTTCGTTCAGGAAATGATCTCCCGTCAGGATTATCATTTCAAGCAGATCATTGAGCAAGTAATCGCCCATTTACGCGAGCAGTACATGACGCAATTATCGCTCGAATCGTGCGCCGATTTATTCGGCACAAGTCCATATACGTTAAGCAGGGCTTTTAAGCAAATTACAGGGATTAATTTTATCGATTTCTTGACGAATATTCGGATTAGCAATGCCAAGTCTTTGCTCATTGAAACGGATATGAAGATTAACGAAGTGGCCGATGCGATCGGCTATCAACATAGTTATTTCAATCGGCTTTTCAAAAAGTACGAAGGGATCACACCAAGTCAATTTCGCGAGGTAAACCGCACGGAATAAGGGGTTTGGGCCTTTGTGCATCGAAGTGCAAGCTGCAAGATAGTCCTAGAATGGCTGAAATGGCAGTACAAAAAAGTCCGATTGTCGATCAAAGTGGAATGTACTATTGTCAACCTTGTGCTCTGTTAAGGCGTTCGATACACAGAAGTTCATAACAAGGGAGGATCACAAATGAAAGTAAGAAAAAACAAAAAAGTTGTCTTGGGCTCGATGATACTGATGCTGGCATTATCTAGTGTCGTGGCTGCATGCGGGAACAAAGCGGATACGGGTAAAAGCACTGCCGCAGGCGGAACGGAAGCACCGCTTGAAGTGAACATCATGACGATTTTGCTTACACCGTCTCCGGCAGCAGATGATAACAAAATTAAACAGGCTATTGAAAAAGCAACCAACTCCAAAATGAAAATTCAATGGGTATCCGGTAACAACTATACGGATAAATTGAACGTGACATTGGCATCCGGCGATATTCCTGATTTGATCACGATTAACGATCCGTTTACATCGGTTTTCCGTAATTCGGTATCGCAAGGCGCTTTCTGGGATTTGACTCCTTACATCAAAGATTATCCGAACTTGAATTCCAAAATTTCCAAAACGGCTTGGGACCTGACGAAAATGCAGGATGGCAAAAACTACGGTATTCCGCGTCCTCGCCCGGCTGAAGCCGATTCCTTCTTCATTATTCGCAAGGATTGGCTCGACAATCTCGGAATGCAGGTGCCAACAACAACCGACGAGCTGTACACGGTTATGAAAGCCTTTGCGGAGAAAGATCCGGATAAAAACGGCAAGAACGATACAACGGCACTCGCTGCCTTCATGACGCCTCCGGCAGATATGGGAACGCTTGCGATGATTGAGAACAGCTTCACGGGCGCGAACGTGAAAAACGATAAATGGAAGTTGGTCGACGGCAAAATCGTCAATACCGCGTTGCTGCCTGAAACTCGCAGTTCTATTGAGTACTTGACTAAAATGTACAAAGATAAGCTGTTACCGGAAGATTTCGCTTCCTACAAGCTGTCACAGGCTGCAGATCTGTTCAACGGCGGTAAAGCGGGTATCATTATGGATAAAGCGGGCACGATGAACGATCACTATGAATTGTTGAAAAAAATCGATCCGAACATGAAGCCAACTGATTTCTATCCGTTGACCAATATGAATGGATACAATCCGAAAGGCCCTGGCTTCTCCGGTATGATTTCTATTCCGAAATCCGTGCCTGAAGCGAAAATGAAACGTATCTTGAAAATGGTCGATACGTGGATGAATGACGATGTATTCGCTATTCAGCAATACGGCATTGAAGGTGTGGATTATACGGTGAAAGATGGCCAAAAAGTGATCAATACCGAGCAGCTGGCCAAAGATAACGGTCCTGACTTTAACCAAATTGTCTATGTAGCAGATCCATATGCGAGCTCTACGAAGGTATACTTCCCGAAAGAAGCAAACGATCTGTTTATGAAGATCCAGGATGATCGTGCCAAAACAAGCGTAGCTGATATCAGTATCGGCCTGTATTCGCCGACAGCGCAAAAGCTGCTGCCTGAGTTTGAGAAGAAAGTACAAGATTTGAAAACAAAAATCATTCTGGGCCGTGAGCCGATTACCGCTTGGGACAATTTCGTTGCAAAAGCCAAAACAGATGCTGACTTAGCGAAAATGAGCCAAGAAATGACGGACGCTTACCAAAAACGCAGCGCTGGCGCAGCAGCTAAATAAAAATTAAATCTGGCAAGGGGCGGGGAAACTTCGCCCCTTTCTGCATTGGAATGGGAGAGGAAGAGACCATGGCTGAGCGTTATATTGACATCAATGAGAGTATTTATACGAAATGTGGAGACCGCGTAAGCGAAATTTTAGCTACAGTAGCCGACCGATATGTAGGCAACAACCCGCCTCATCCGATGGCGTACCGGGCTTTTTGTGCCAATGGGATATTGAAGAATCACGATTATAGTTATGAGTTTCAATTTGTAAATCGGTTTCCCGAGCTTCAGAACGGACAGATGGTTTACGCATGGTCGCAATATTGGAGTGACGTGGAGACGCCGCTCAATTTCATCTTGCACTGCTATGGTCCGCTCACGTTGTATGCGAATGGGCAACCCGTTTATAAAGCCAATATCGCCGATGAACTGAATCCAAAACGCAGAACGGTCGTGACGATTCAGATGAAGAAAGGCTGGAATCACTTGGTGTTCCAGTTTACGAAAACGGAAGCGGGCTGTGGAGGTTCTCTGGGGCCAGGTTCCTATAAGAGCAACCCGATCCATTTCCTGGCACCTTCACCCGAGCGATTCGGCCACGAAGGATGGATCTACACTGCCCCGCAGGATCATGTGTGGAGCGAGCTCCCGGGTGATGGAAGCACGGAAGGAGATCACGGCATCGCTTGGTTTCCGAAGCTGACGTGGAGTGATGCCGAGCAGGCGAAAAACCCGGTAGCCCGCATCTTCGGCGAATTGAATGAGGGGTATGTACTCGCGTGGACGAAGCTTCGCTCCTTTTCGGCAGAACCCCGGCTGGTTGAATTAAGCGGTCATGCGGAAGGTAGCATTGCGATTTATGTGGATGGGGAACTGCAAGCAAACATCGACAAAGCAGGCGCTTTTTATGTCGTGCTGCAGTTAGCTTATGGCGAGCATAATCTCGTCATTCAATGTTATGGCTCGAACGGAAGCGCAGGTTTTCGTCTGGACCCTCTTTCGGCAGGCATTGAGCTTGTAGAGCCTTATCCTGTACATGGGGCGAAGGACGAGTGGCTGTATGTGGGGCCTTTCGGTGCAGAGGACGTGATGCCTGATGTTGAAGCTTCGCTGTTTGCCTTGGTGGAGACGCAGGAAGGCGGAACCTTCTGGCGTCTGGATCAGCCGAACACGTGGGTGCGGCCGTTCACGGAGAATGCCTTGTTCGGCAAGTGGAACTATCCGCTTGGCGTGACATTGTATGGGATGCTGCAGACTGGTAAGCTGCTCGGCCGCGACGATTTGCTGCAGTATGTGTACAAGCATATTGAAACCTGCACGCGGCTTTACACCTATGCGGGCTGGGATAAAGCCCAGTACGGCGCCTCAGGTGTGTTGAACACGCTGGCTACACTGGACAGCTTGGATGATTGCGGTTCCTTTGGAGCAACGATGCTGCTTGCGCTGCAAAATCAGCCGCTTCAAGGCGCTGAGCGGATTGCCGATGTAATTGCAAATTATATTAGCAATCAGCAGGATCGACTGCCTGATGGATCGCTGTACCGCAAGCCGAAGCATGTTGATTTCCCGAACGCGACGTTGTGGTGCGACGATTTGTATATGAGCGTGCCGTACATGTGCCGCTGCTACCAGCGGACGAGTGATATCCGTTACTTGGAAGATGCAGCCAATCAATTCATCCAATTTAAGAAAAAATTGTACATCCCTGAGCTGCAAATCATGTCTCACGTCTATGACTTCGGGATCGACAAACCAACGAAAATTGCTTGGGGCCGCGGCAATGGCTGGGTCATTTTCTCCTTGTCCGAATTACTGGCCGTGTTGCCTGACGACCATGCACAGCGCAATGAGCTGCTGGAATTCTTCAATGAACTGAGCGAAGGTTACTTGCGCCTGCAAGGGGAGAATGGTCTGTGGCACCAAGTGCTGACAGAACCTGCCTCGTATGAGGAGACTTCCTGCACCTCCATGTTCTTGTATGCATTTGCTCGCGGGGTCAGATATGGGTGGCTAACAGAAACTGAGAAGTATATCGCAGCGATTCATAAGGGCTGGAACGGAATGGCCCGCATCTCCATCGATAAATTCGGCAACGTGTACGGTGTGTGCCGCGGTTCGGGATATTCGTATAGCGTGGGCTACTATAAAGACGATCTCTCCTGGCTGCTTAATGATACGCACGGCATCGGTATTGTGCTGCTTGCCGGCATTGAGGTGCTGCAGCTGGAGCGTCACTTGGGCTCCGTTTGACAGCGTTCTTGAAGCGATAGTAAAGCGTTCTTGAAGTAGTACTGAAAATCCCTTTCCCTCTAGGTTCGAAGAACATTCGAACACGAACCAGGGGATTCATAGTAACGGGTAGCGTTCTTGAAGCGTTCTCTCGTATCTTAACCCCTCCATGTGAGAAATGGAGGGGTTTTTGGCATCCTGCTGCTTTTCCTATATTGAAATAGTTGAGGTAAGTGAAAAAGGTGAGATCAGATGGCTATGTAAGAAATGTGAACTACTCGGAAATGTGTGAATTGAGAGGGCGGAGATCACGAGATAAGATAAATCCAGAGTTTGGCAAAGCGATTCAAGGTTATCGAACATCAAATTGTGAGGAAGGTGAGACAAATAGAAAAGCTGCTCAATACGACAGTATCTGGAAAGCTCAATAGGAGACGGGGATTCGATCGCATGCGTTTCCGGCAAAACGTCCCCATTATGCTTATGTTTTTACCGGCGCTAGCCTTTTTTCTTATCTTCCGATATGCACCTATCGGGGGCCTGGTTATTGCCTTTAAAGAGTATAATTTTGGCGATGGTGTATTCGGAAGTCCCTGGGTAGGTTTCAAAAACTTCGAGATTCTGTTCTCGCAGCCGCAAATGCTGCGAATTATCCGCAACACGATTATTCTGAGCTTTCTACAAATTGTTGTCGGGTTCCCCTTTCCCATTTTCTTGGCAATTCTTTTGAACGAAGCCAGGAAGTTATGGTTTAAAAAACTGGTGCAAACCCTTGTTTATTTGCCTCATTTTCTGAACTGGGTGATTATTGGCGGTATTATTGCCCTCGTGTTTGCCCAGGAAAAAGGGGTGCTGAATCACTTTGTTACCCAATGGTCAGAAACACCTTATCCCTTTTTGTACAAAGAGAACAGTTGGATAGCCATATTTGTAGGCAGTGGGATATGGAAAGAAGCGGGTTGGAACGCCATCATTTATTTGGCAGCTCTTGCTGCCGTTGACCCGTCGCTGTATGAAGCCGCCAGCATGGATGGAGCAGGGAAATTAAGGCAAATTTGGAGCATTACACTACCGGCTATATTACCGACCATTGCGATCATGTTCGTGCTATCGGTTGGCCACTTTATGGAGGTCAGCTTCGACCAAATTTATGTGCTGCAAAATTCGGCCGTATCCGCTGTGTCAGATGTCATCTCCACCTGGAATTTTCGGGTGGGCATTAACGGCGGCCAATTTAGTCTGGCTACGGCAATGGGCTTTTTCGAGTCGATGGTTGCCCTATTGCTCGTCATTGCAGCCAACGTACTTGCCAAACGAACAGGCAATAGCCTTTGGTAGAAAAGGAGGGTATTCTCATTAAAGCTTCGTCTACAGAAAAGATATTCTACTTGATAAATTATGTCCTCCTTGGCGCTATCGCTGTCAGCTGCTTACTCCCCATGCTGCATATGCTCGCTTTGTCACTCAGTACCAATGATGCCATCTTATCCGGATTTGTCAGCTTATGGCCGATCGGATGGAATTTCGAGACGTACCATAAGCTTTTTACAGGGACTCGCATTTTACAAGCGGCTCGGAATAGCGTTGAAGTGACAGCGGTCGGAACGTTTCTCAGTATGCTGTTCACCTTATTAGGGGCATACCCCTTATCGAGAAAGTTTATGTACGGCCGAAAATTTTTCACCATGCTGATTGTGTTTACGATGATTTTCAATGGTGGATTAATTCCCACTTATCTTGTCATCAAATCACTCGGATTGGTCAACACCTATGGCGCACTTTGGCTGCCTGGATTAATAAGCGTTTATAACATGCTGGTTATGCGCTCATTCTTTAACGGCTTTCCAGAGGAGATTGAAGAAGCGGCCCGCATTGATGGCTGTGGAGAAATCAGACTGTTGCTTCAGATTGTCCTGCCGCTTTCTTTGCCGGTACTCGCCGCACTTACGCTTTTCTACGGCGTTGGCTACTGGAATTCCTTTTTCAGTGTCATGATTTATATCAACGATTCCAGTAAAAATACGCTCGCTGTACTTATTCAGCAAATGATTTCCAGCCAGCAGCTGCTGCAGGAAATTGCAAACACGTCTTCGGAGGATCTAACATCCGTTACACCGGAGTCGATTAAGGCGGCAGGGGTATTCGTCATGATTGTGCCAATGCTTATCTTATATCCTTTTCTGCAAAAGTATTTTGTGAAAGGCGTAATGATTGGTTCTGTTAAAGGATAAGTTGAACATCTGATTTTCTGACAAGTCTGCTCTTCCTAAAAGAAGAATGCTTGTATACAATACTAAACAGGAGGGTTCTTATATGAACAAAAAAGCGCTAGTCATCTCCACGGTTGCGTTGACGCTTACGGCAACGTCACTGGCAGGCTGTTCCGATAGTAAGACCGGAGAAGCTCAAACATCAACCAAACCTGCTGCATCGGCATCTGCGCGTGCGATGTCCCTCTCGATGTCGTTTTATGATCGGGGAACGATTGCACCTGATCTGGGGACAGCTGAAAACAACATCTGGACGAAATTCATCCAGGATAAAACCGGAATCAATTTAAAGATATCCCCTGTCCCGCGTGCAGAATCCGTTAACAAGCTGAATACTCTTGTCGCGTCAGGGTCAGCGCCGGATGTTATTTTAGAATACGATGTGGGATTCCGCAATCAACTGTATTTACAAAAACAGATCATGCCAATCGGAGATTTGATTGAAAAAAATAGCACAACTTACAAGCAGCTGCTAAATAAATTTCCTCTACTCAAAAAGCTGAGCACGAGGGATGATGGGAAAATTTATGACTTAGGCCGCATTCTTGGCTATGTGCCATATAGTTATACAGTGATTAGGCAGGATTGGCTGGATAAGATGAAACTATCGGTGCCCAAAACGGCGGATGAATTATTTCAAGTTGCGAAAGCGTTTGCAACGCAAGATCCTGACGGTAACGGCAAGAAGGATACATACGGCTTGAATATGGCCGGAGGCGGCAACTTAATTGACCCTATGTTCCAAAATGTAACCTGGATACTCAAAGACGGCAAATGGGTGAAGGATTGGGATCGGGCCGAGGCTGCGAACGCCTTCCGCAAGAAGCTTTTCGATGAAGGCATCGTCGATAAGGATTTTCTGACCGATAAGAATGGAAAGAAAGCCGAGCAGGATTTTGTTACAGGTAAAATAGGGATCTATACAGCTGCAGGCTCATACAAAGTGTTTACTTCTCAATACGAAACCTTGCGTAAAAATGTCCCCGATGCCAAGCTTGTGGCCATCGCACTACCTTCCAGCCAGTTTGGCAGTTTTTCACCTGATTTCAATCCACCGGTGCAGTTGACGGGTGTCTTGAACGCCAAAACGAAAGATCCTGAAGCGGCGATCAAAATGATTGATTATTTGAGCTCACCAGAGTGGGTCAAAACAACTTATAGCGGCATTGAAGGCACACATTACAAAGTTGAAAATAACAAAGAAGTTCCGATTAATGCGGAGAAAAATAAGAAGGAGCTTGATTGGTTAGGCGACTTCCGTATGTTAGGCGGCCAATATGTATATAACGAGTTTGATACGACGATGAAGGGATTTGATCAAAGCAATCCGCTTCAGAAGGAGTTTTACGATCTCGGCAAGGACGTTTTCAGCTTGAACATTACAAAGGACCGCCCGTTAGCCAGTATCACGCTTGGCGGGTTCATGCCTACGCTTCCTGCTGACATGCAATTCATCTCCAAAAACTTGCTTGATTCCACCAGCAATCCGATTGGGGACTTATGGAATAAAGCGATTGTAAGCGGATCTTCGTATACTTCAGCTCAAGCGAAGCAGGATGCGATCAATCTTTGGAAAAAATCGGATGGAGATAAGCTGGAGGCTTGGTACCAGGATTGGTATACGAAAAATAAGGATACGATGGTTAGCCAAAACGATTTACTTTCCATGAATTTTAACTAAAAGAGTATGGAGAATGCTGTCGGTGGATGTCTGCCGACAGCCTTGTTCGTACCGTCCCTAGTAGACGGTTCCGCCGTTTCATTTCGATGCCCGAGGAGAGCATGCCATGTTAAAGAAACATTCTTGGTTTTACCGTTTGGTCACAACCTACCTGCCAATTGTCTATTTGCTTGTTTTCGTCCTGTTCTTCGTGTTCTTCATGACGATGAATAAGCAGTCCCAAACGCAAACTGTGAGTGCAAATGAAGCATTTACGCGATACACCATGCTTCAGCTTAACTCGATTCTTGGCAACATCGATCAGAATGTGAATGCGGCAACCGTCAATAACAAGGAGTTTAATCAGTATATGTTTCAGCTTCACGATTCTGATGTTAACCCGTATTTGCTGCGCAGTAAGGTGGCGGAACTTTTCAGGCAGGTCCAGGCGGGTTTTCCTTTCATTCAATCCATTTACTTTTATCGCAATATCGATATGACAGTACTCGGCACGGAGATGTACCTGCCACTTGCAGAATTTGGCGATCGCGATTTTGTAAAGGAGCAGATAAAACAGCCGCTTCCTAGCATTTGGACGAATGTAAGAACCTACAAAGTTCTTCCTTCTCAACCTTATGACGCTCAAGTTGTATCGCTCGTTAAAAAGGTCCCTTTTCTAACGGAGCCAAGCGGCATCCTTATCGTGAATATCGATGTTTCGAGTCTGGCCTCTTGGTTGCAAAGCATCTCTGTAAGTTCAATTAGTTCCATTACATTAGTCGATCAAGCAGGTCAATTGATTGGGCAAAGTAAAGTGAAAGCCAACAAAGACATCCTTAACTTGAAGTTTGAGGAGACGGGGTGGACGTTCAACAGCGGTATAAAAGAATCGTACCATTATGGCTTTTTTTCCGAGCTCTATTATAGCTGGATACTTATCGGAGTTGTGATGGTTCTGATTGCTTCAGCCTTAATTATTTATTTGTCCAAACGATATGCAAGACCTATCGATGCGAGTATGAGCCGAATTTCCGATTATTTAAACCTCAGACAGCCGGGTGGAGAATTAATTTCGGTTGTCGATGCGGCCGTAGACAAGATTATTGATTTCGCTGATCGTTATCAGTCGGAAAGTAATTTAAATTTGCCCTATCGTCAAAAATACTTTTTTCAAGAACTTCTGACAGGGGACCGTCCCATCAGCCAAGATGAATTGACCGATGAGATGCATAACTTTGGCTTCGCTTGTAACTGGCATTCTTTCAATACGGCCAAATTGGAAATTGATAGAATTAGTGATTTTACAGAAAGCTACTCCACGCGAGATCAGGTGCTGCTGAAATTTGTCTTGTCGAATGTGTTGAAAGAAACCGCTGAGCAGTATGGAATTGGTATTTGGAGTGAATGGATATCTGTGGATAAAATGAGTATTCTGTTTGGCGCAGATGTCGAACTTTCCATGAGTGATATTAGTACTATTTGTGAGAGTATGCGGGAGTGGGTAGAAGCCAATCTTGCCTTCACGGTAACGATCGGCGTAGGGAAAATGACGGAGCGTTCGGAGGATATCGGTGAATCCTACGAGCAGGCAGTTAAAGCCGTACAATACCGATCCGCATTGGGAAACAATCGGGTTATTCACTATGAGGTTATCGCGCGGCAGACGGAAACCGAGTTGTTTGATATTTTACAGTTAATCCGCACGATCGTTCAGGTGTATAAGAGCGGAAACGATGAATGGTATAACCAGTTCGATTTCCTATTCAAAGCCATTAATCGCGAATTGTATACCCGGGACGAGTTAAAGAACCTGCTTTACTATATGACCTTTACTTTCACACGTGAATTGTCTGAATTTCCCAGTGAATATACCGAATCATGGCGTGTGGAGGGACTCATTCCTATTACCCAAGCGATTGACCGATTCGAAACGATGGACGATATCAAAAAAGTATTGCTGGAACGGCTCAGCACCGTTGCCGAGTTATGGAAGCAGCTGCGTGAAACTAAAAATCACAGGCTGCTGATTCACGATGTGAAAGCGTACATTGACGCCCATTACGCAAATGCAGACTTGTCCCTGCAGCTGCTTGCCGAACAATTTTCGTTAAGTAAAAATTACGTCAGCCGCTTATTTAAAGAGGAAACAGGTGAAAATTTTATCGATTATTTAACGGCGCTGCGCATCTTTCATTCGAAGCAGCTTCTGGAAGAAACGGGCACTTCGATACAGGATATCGCCGGACTCGTTGGTTATGAGCATTATTTTTCGTTTAATCGAGCGTTTAAGAAATTGACCGGATTCCCGCCGAGCGATTTTCGGAAGAAACGCATCACGGACAAAATACTGTAATACGGAGTCTGGCGCGTACTTATGAGGAAAGAGGAGATGGTTCGGTTGTCAACAAAGTGGCAGGCAGATTGGTTGACAGATCATTCATTTATAGATGTAAATAAACCTTGTCTCTACCATAAAGAGCTTGAAGCACATGAGGTAGAACCGCATCGAACCGATTTACAGCATCACCATTGGTATGTAAGAACCGTATGTATGCTGGATGACAAGAGTTTGGATGAGAAGGAGATCTGGCTTCATCTAACGGCGGATGATTATTATAAGCTGTATATCAATGGCGAGTTCGTATGCCAGGGGCCGGCTCAAAGTGATGCGAATCATTACTATTTTAATCGTACCAATGTTCGTTCATGTTTAAAGGCCGGGGAGAATGTAATTGCCATTCATGTCTATTATCAAGGGCTGTTAAATCGTGCTTATAACAGCGCTGACTACCGGCAAGGTGTGCTGGCAGAATTGTGGGCGGGCGAGAACTTGCTGGTTAAAACAGATCGCACTTGGAAAGCGAAGCGGGTATATGACAATCGGCCCGGTGTCGCTTTCGGCTATGACACGCAGTTCACCGAGCATTTGGACGCCAGGCAATCGGTGAGAGGGTGGACAGAAGTCGGGTTTGATGATGCCGATTGGCCGCAAGCGGAAGCTGCAGAGAAAATCGATTATACATTTGTTCTACAGCCGACTCCGGTGCTTGACGTTTATAGGAAGCAGCCGTCGAATGTCCAACAGCTGGCACCAGGTCATTATCTGATCGATTTCGGAGGAGAACTGACGGGTCAATTCGCCATGACTGCATATGGAGAAGTGGGAGAAGAAGTGCAGATCTGGTCCGGGGAAGAACTACTGCCGGGGGATCAGGCTGTACGTTACGAAATGCGCTGCAATTGCCTGTATCATGATCAGTGGACGTTATCCGGCGACATGGATTCCTTCCAAACGTTTGATTACAAGGCGTTCCGTTATGTGGAAGTGCAAGGACCGGAGGGAGTTTTGAACCCGGAATCCTTCCATGCCATCGTCAGACATTATCCGTTTGATGAACAAAGCTGTTTGCTTCACAGCTCGGATGAGCGGATGAATCAAATTTTTGAAATTTGTAAAAATGGAGTCCAATACGGATCGCAGGAAAACTTCGTGGACTGTCCCAGCCGAGAGAAAGGTCAATATTTGGGCGACAATACGATTATTGGTCACTCGCATATGCTGCTCAGCGGGGATTTACGATTATATCGCAAGGCGATTGAGCAATTCGGACGCAGTTCTTTCGTCTGTGGCGGGCTCATGGCCGTTGTACCGGGACATTTCATGCAGGAAATAGCTGATTTTTCTTTACAGTGGCCGATGCAAGTCATGACATATTTCAATTACAGTGGAGATAAGGCCTTTCTTCAAGAGATGTACCCGTATGCGGAAGGGTTGCTGCAGCATTTTGAGCAATTTGAGCGAGAAGATGGATTGCTGCAAGGCGTTGCGGATAAATGGAATCTTGTCGATTGGCCGCAAGGACTGCGCGATAACTATGACTTTGAACTAACCAAGCCGATAGGCCCTGGCTGTCATAATGTCATCAATGCCTTATATATCGGTTGTGTACGTACGGTGAACGAGATGCGGGATTTGCTAGGCGTCAACTATGAGAATCGGCTGCCCAAATTAAAGAAAAGCTTCTTGGACGCCTTCTATGATGAGGAGAACGCCTTATTTAAAGATTCCAAGGAAAGTAGGCATCATGCCCTGCACGCCAATGTCCTGCCCCTTCTGTTCGGCATCGCTCCTGAGAAATCCGTTGTGGCTATCGTCGATATGATCCGAACCAAACGTTTCGCCTGCGGCGTTTATTTCTCTTATTTCGTCATGAAGGCACTTGCGGAGGTTAGAGAGTATGAATTGATCTATGATTTGCTATCATCAGACGATGAACATTCATGGGGGAATATGCTGAAAGAGGGAGCAACTACGTGTTTCGAGGCGTGGGGCAAGGACCAGAAATGGAATACGAGCCTATGCCATCCATGGGCAAGCGGACCCGTTCCTGTGCTGATTGAAGACATTATCGGACTAAAACCTGCCAAGCCGGGTTGGCAAGAAATTGCTTTTTGTCCTAAGCTTCCGGCAACTTGGACGTCGTTTTCGCTGCAGGTTCGTGTTCCAACCGGAAAGATTGAACTCTGTTACGACAACGGGGTGTGGACCGAAAGCTTCCCGCCAGGTATCACGGTTATAAGAGTGGAGTAAGCGGACAAACGAGGGGGCTAAGCTTATGGTTAATCATACCAATGAACGCTTTCTGGAAAGCGATACATTCCCATTCTATGCGGCCCCCTACGAACTCTCGGCAGGACGGTACGTAGCTCCACACAGCCATGAATTCGTTGAATTTGTCTACATCGTCGAAGGTGGCGGCCTACATACATATAAAGGAATTGAGCACAGGCTTCACACAGGGGATGCGTTCGTCATTGAACCCGGTATGGAACATTCCTACAAAGTGGGGGAGAATGAACAGCTTCTTCTTTATAATGTCTTGTTTCATCCGTCTTTGATTTTTCATGAGTTGGAAAAGTTGAAGGAAGACTCTTCCTTTTTTGATTTTTATTATGTCGTTCCCTTTATGCGCCAAACGGTCAAAGATCAGCCGTCGCTGTGGTTGTCTCCAGTCGAGCAGAGCTTATTTAAGTCGCTGCTCGACGAAATTGTCCGGGAATGTACGGTGAAAGACCACGGTTACCGATCGATGATCCGATCCAAGCTGGTGGAATGTTTCGTTTTTTTAAGCCGCTGTAACCGCAAGAACAACGAAAACGTAAGGCTTGCAAGTACATCAGAAAAGCAGGCGATAGAACAAATCGCCCGCTTTATTGAACGTCATCTGGAAAAGCAGCTTAAGCTGGCTGAGGTTAGCCGTCTGTGTGGCATGAGTGTCTCCACCTTCAAGGCCAAGTTTAAAGCGAATACAGGACGTACGTTTCTGGAATATCGCAATGAAATGCGAATCATGACCGCTAAACGGCTGTTGGTACAGACGGAACTCAAAATGATAGATATCGCGCAAGAGGTCGGCTTTGAGGACGTCAGTTTATTCAACCGCACATTCCGGCATTGGACCGGTATGTCCCCCCGCCAGTATCGGAAAGATCATCTTTGAGCAGGTACTTTGGCAAGCAGCGGAAACATAGGCCCGCGCAGCGGTTCCTCCGGTGTATAGGTCTGCTGCCCATCCAAAACCATATGAGGTTTCCCGTTAAACGTGGTTCCGTCCGGCATATAGATGATGGCGTAAGCGCGTCTAGGCTTGTCGGTTTTATTTGCATGGGCATAATGAAAGGTAAGCCCGTCATGAAATGTGCAGCTGCCCGCCTTTAGAGGTACCATGACCGGCTTCCGCTCAGCCAACTCAGTCCCCTGAACAAAGTCGAAAATATTAACGGGATCATGCAACGAGATGTTCGTTAACTTCCCAACCTTATGAGATTTCGGTACGAACATCATGCAGCCGTTATTCTCATCCACATCATCGAGTGCAATCCAGATGCTCATGCACCCGTCCTCATTCATCGGCCACTTCGGAGAGTCTTGATGCCACGGCGTGGCATTCGTGTCCCCAGGCATTTTCCATAACGCATGATCGTGGAAAAAACGAATCCCCTTAGCACCTGTCAAACGTAACGCTATTTCCGCAAATCGGGGGTGAAAGGCGAAGGTCGCCATGCCGCCGTGATCTCTCCAGGTGTTCACCTTCTGATTAAGCACTCTGGCGTATGCGGCGTTGTCTTTCCCCGTTTTCACCGACAAGCCTTCCTTCGCACTCATCGACTCCTCCATATATTCGCGTAATGCGGCGAGCTCATCCTCATCCAGCAAATCATTGACTTGAACGAATCCATTCTCCCGATAAAATTCAATTTGATCCTGTGAGATCCAACGGTCTGCCGGATGTTGGCCGGATAGCTGATCCTTCATGGCGATCGTCCTTTCCGTATTGGTTTGACGTTCCTTTAAAGATAAGTATAGAAGCATTGCTCTGTTGGAACTAGGAGGATTCGCCGATGATTCAGGCAGATTAGCTGAGGAATTTGAAAGCGCTCCGCATTTTAGTGGCATATTTCGGATATTATCAGAGATGAGGGGAGCTGAAGTTGTTCAGCTCTACATCAAAGACATGGAAGCGAGCGTTACCCGACGTATCATCGAATGCAAAGGATTCCAGAAAGTGGAGCTGGCTCCCGGTGAGCGGAAGACCGTAATTTTCCGCCTTGGTTACGAGGAACTGGCCATCTGGGATTCCGGGATGCAATTTAAAGTAGAGCCGGGGAATGTGAAAATCATGGTCGGAAGCGATTCGCAGCACACGGCCGAAACGATGCTTCACATCACACGTTAGATTTTTCGATGGCATCCATAAAAATCTGGATGTTTTCTAAACTTTCACGGATATGAGGCGTTCACTGGTCAGTTATATAATGAGGTGAACGGCAAGACACAATGGACAAGAGACAATTCATAATCAGGAGGCACCACCATGAAAATCACAAGACATCCGGCTAACCCAATCGTGGTTCCGGGCATATACGACTGGCGTAAAGTGACGGTCTTTAATCCAGCGGTCATTATCGAGAACGACAAGTTCTACATGATTGAGCGTACGGCAGAATCGTTGACGCCTTGCAAAAACTTTCTAGGACTTTTGGAAAGCGATGACGGCGTTAATTTCCGCCATGTGGTGGATCAACCGATCGTTACGCCGGACATGCTCGGATTTCCGTACGGCAGCGTACAAGACCCGCGTGTCGTGAAGATCGACGATACGTTTTACTTGAATTACGCGTTGCGTCCTTGCGCGATGAGCTACTATCCGACCGGAGCCGGCATTCCGGAACGATCGGTTCCGACATATCCGGACGGCTGGGGCGAGAAGCCGGAACATTGGCTGACCCGTTCCGGGATCATGACGTCGAAGGATCTCATTCATTGGGAGTACTTATGCGATACGACACCGCTTGATATTAATGACCGAGACAACATCCTGTTCCCTGAGAAAATTAATGGCAAGTATGTACTGCTGCGTCGTCCGGAAGAGTATATCGGCGAGAAGTACGGCACGGAAAAAGCGGCGATGTGGATCACTTATTCCGACAATCTGATCGACTGGGAAGAGCCGAAATTGCTCGCCAAGGCGGAAAACGATGATTGGGAATTCAAGAAAATCGGCGGCTCCACACCTCCAATCAAAACGGATAAAGGCTGGCTGACGCTGTATCATGGTGTTGATAAAGATACTGTATACAGAGTCGGGGCACTGCTGCTCGATCTAGAGAATCCGGAGAAAATCATTGCCAGAACCCATAATTTCATCATGGAACCGGAAACGTATTACGAGAAGTTCGGATTCCAGATTCCAAACGTCATATTCCCGACAGGCAATGTAGTGAAAGACGGACTTTTATATATTTATTACGGTGTAACGGACACAGCGATCGCTCTTGCGACGGTACCGCTCGACGAATTGGTCGACTATATTTTGAACGAACCGAAATAATATGTTTTTTTGAACTGCTCATTCAGCGATTTTTTCGCTGGGGGGCAGTTTTTTATTGTGACGATCACAAGACTCATTATCTCAGACATAAAAACTATTGACGGTTTAAAGAGAACTCGTTAGAATTAAACACAGTAACTGGATTGGAATTATAAGCTATCTACATATCCTTGTTGACCGGACCACCGGAGACACGCATCTTTAATTGGCGTAGTCTCCTTTTTTGCGTTTCGGCATCGAAAAGGAAGATGCTACATAAATTAAAATCGAACCGGTTCCAATGTTGAAGCTTTGTTCCATGGCGTTTGACCTCTCGACAGCAGCGCTCTGAATGCAGCTCTTTTCGCTTAAGCCATCGGCAGCGGAATGAGAAGGAGGCAGCCAGCGGGGGATGCATATTTTATATATCAATGTACGGGAGGCGTATTCAAAATGAAGCAGTGGATTCCAATTACTTTAGCTGTTCTGTTAGCGACAGGGGTGGTTGCAGGGTGCTCCAGCGGCACAACGGCGAGCCCGGAAGCGGGTAAAGCAACAGCCGATCCAAGCACGACGGATGATCTGAAGGATAAGCTGGAACTGAATATTATGGCAGTCAGCTATGAAGGAGGGGGATGGCCGGCAAACAATCCGATGATCGATTATCTCAATAAGAAGTTTAATGTGGATCTTAAGTTCCAATGGGTTTCACAGGATAACTATAAAGAGAAGATGAACGTGCTGGCCGCCTCAGGGGATTTTCCGGATTCATTCCTGCTTATGAAAGATGACTTTTTGAAATGGCGGGATAAGGGTGTATTTCTTGACGTCAAACCGTTTCTCAGCAAATATCCGAACTTGGCCAAACAGCTAGGCGGAGAAGAACAGCTGCAGTTTATGAGCCCGAAGGGCAAGTATTACAGCTTTCCTTATTATCAAATCGAAACCCAGACTTCGTTCGGCATTCGAAAAGACTGGCTGGATAAGCTCAATCTCAAAATGCCGACGACAGTTGATGAATTTTACGACGTCACCAAAGCCTTCGCTAAGCAAGACCCTGACGGAAACGGGAAAAACGATACGTACGGTTTCTCGGTTTCGCTGGCACCGAATAAAACGGACTTCAAGCATATCGATCCGATTAAGGCGGCATTCGGTCTCGTCAATATTTGGGGGGTGAAGGATGGCAAGTTGATCAGCTGGCATACGCAGAATAAAGAGCTCAAGGACTTTGCCGTCTTTTTGAATAAAGCGTATACAGAGGGCGTGATGGACAAAGATTTTGCCATCAATAAGGTGAAGGACCCTCAGGACAAATACGAGGCGGGCAAAGTCGGTATCGATGATGTCGTGCCGAATGTTTTATATCAGACCATTGTGCCGAATGTGAAGAAAATCGATCCTAAAGCGGAAACTGTGCAGCTCCTGCCGCCAAAAGGGCCTACGGGACTGCAAGGAACATCGACAAATTCAATAACCCAAAGAATCGTTATTAATTCCAAGATTGATCCGAAGAAGCAAGAAAGACTGTTGAAGCTGTTTGATTATCTGGTGTCCGATGAAGGGAATATCTTGACGAAGAACGGGATAGAAGGGGTTCACTATAAAAAAGACGGCGATAAGTACACGAAGCTGGATGCATTCGATAAGGACCGTCCGATCCTGATTTCAGCCTGGTATTTGCGCAGATTCGACCTTAATACGCAAATTCGTCTCTGGGACGATAAAAAGACGGCTGACGACGTCAATCAATGGTTCAAAAACAGCGAACCGTTCAAATGGACGAATGTAGCGGCTGGACTGGAATCACCGACAGATGTCAAAAGCGGAGCGACCATTGATCAGAAATTTATGACCGCTTTAATCAAAGTCATTATGGGCGAGCAGCCGATCGATTCTTTGGATCAAGCTGTGGAACAGTGGAAGAAGGACGGCGGCGACAAGATTACCCAAGAATATAACGAAGCTTATCAGAAATCTCAGCAATAACATGACATAGTTCAGAGGTAGATGAAATGAGAAGCGGAAAACAAACAAATAGAGCCTCCCAAGCCTATGTCCCTGTTGTAGCGAATAGGATTCGGCGGGTGAATTGGAAACGCGGTATTCCTCTATACTTGATGATTTTCCCGGGTTTTTTATACTTTGTTATCTTCAAATACATTCCGATGGGCGGATTGGTGATCGCATTTCAGGAATATGATCCGTTTTCGGGCTTTATTGAAAGTCCCTGGGTCGGTCTGGACCATTTCCAGCGTTTGTTTACGGATGCGGACTTCTGGACGCTGCTCCGCAATACGCTGATGCTGAGCGCGCTGAATTTGTTTTTGTTTTTTCCCGCACCGATCTTGTTCGCCATTCTGTTGAACGAGGCAAAGAAGTCATGGTTCCGAAGGATCGTGCAGACTGTAATTTATATGCCGCACTTTTTATCCTGGGTTGTTGTCGTCAGTATCACGACGCTGCTGCTTGCCACACAGGACGGCGCGATCAACAATTTGCTTGCGGGTATGGGGTATGAGCGAATCGAATGGCTAACGAGCTCGGATTATTTTCGAGGCGTGTATGTGGCCCAAAATATTTGGAAAGAAAGCGGCTGGAATGCCATTATTTTTCTGGCTGCCCTTGCGGCCGTAGACCCGACACTCTATGAGGCAGCCGTCGTAGACGGGGCGAACCGCTGGAGACAGGTATGGCATATCACGCTGCCGGCGTTAAAATCAACGATTGTCATCCTATTTATTTTGCGGCTGGGCCAGATCATGGATCTTGGTTTCGAGCACATTCTGCTGCTACAAAATCCGGTGAATCTGGATGTAGCGGACGTGTTTGATACGTATGTCTACCGCAATGGCGTACTACAGGGCAATTTCAGCTACTCCACGGCGGTAGGCATATTTAAATCGGTGATCGGGCTGCTGTTGATCGTCTTGGCCAACCGTTTGGCCAAAGCGTTCGGTCATGAGGGGGTGTACTAGGATGAAGGGCTTTCATATCCGCGATAAAGATCTCATGTTTACCTTCATATCCAGGGGGATATTGGTGATCAGCCTGATATCCGTGATATTTCCGTTCTTATATGTGGTGCTGACTTCGTTCGCGCCAAGAGAAGAGATCGTAACCCGTGGATTTTTTCTGATCCCTCATCAATGGACGATCAATGCGTACGGCTATCTGATGAACAGTGAACAATTCGTTATTTCGTTCAAAAATGCGGTATATATCACGCTCGTCGGCACGACGGTGAACATGGCGCTGACTTCTCTCATGGCCTATGGGCTTTCCAAGTCATGGCTGGGGGGAAGGCGGGTGCTCAATTTCATGGTGCTGTTCACCATGTTATTCGGGGGAGGAATTATCCCGACTTATTTGGTTGTCAAAAGCTTGCATCTGCTGAACAGCTATTGGGCGCTTTTCTTGTCAGGAGCGATCGCACCGTTTCACTTGATCGTCTTGCGCAGTTTTTTTCAGAATATCCCGATAGAGCTGGAAGAATCCGCCCGTATCGACGGCTGCGGGGAACTGCGGTTGTTCTGGCAAGTGATCCTGCCGCTTTCTTTACCGGCGGTAGCTACGTTTACGCTCTTCTATGCGGTGCAGAACTGGAACGCCTATTTCAATGCCGTCATGTATTTGAACGATTCGGATAAATGGCCCTTGCAGGTATTCCTGCGGCAAATGATGAACGAAGCTAACGGCAGCATGGAGACTATGGCAACAACCTTCCAGTACAGTCCTGCAGTGAAGATGGCTGCGATTGTTTTGACCGCGTTACCGCTATTGGTCGGCTATCCATTTATGCAAAAGTATTTCAACAAAGGGATGCTGATGGGCTCGGTCAAGGGATAGCTGTGTCAGTAGGAATATGAAAATCGAATCGATTCCAAAGCGGGTTCGGGAGGGGGAATGACATTGGAAACAAGACCCAAGGTAACCATTAATGACGTCGCCAGGACGGCGGGGGTGGCCAAATCTACCGTTTCTCGCATTATTAACAACGCCCCCGGGGTGAAACCAGTCACAAGGTTAAAGGTGAACCGGGTGATTGAAGAGCTTGGCTTTACGCCGAATATGATGGCACGAAGCTTGAAGACCAAGCTGCGCCGCCAAATCGCGCTCGCTATTGACGATATTCGCAACCCATATTATCCGGAGCTTGCGTGGGGCGCCGAACAAGTGGCGAAGCAAAACAACTTTCGCGTAGTGCTGATCAACCATTACGGTAACCCGTCCGAGGAGCTGGCCGTCATCAAGGAAGCGAGCGATATGCATGTGGACGGGATTGTTCTGCTATCGATCAGCCATCCGAAGACATTAAGCAAGATTATAAAAAAAGCGAGCGTTCCCGTTACTCTGATCGGAAATTACGAGGATGATATGCCGGCAGATACGGTAGGGCTGAGAGAAAACGAAGGATACATGGCGATGGATCATCTGATTCGCATCGGCAGAAGGCGCATTGCTTACGCCGGCAGCACGTCGGTACACCGTGGAGCCCGCTATGCAGCCTACGAGCAGTCGCTTGCCTCTCATTTTATGGCGTTCGACAGCGCGTTAGTGTACAACGGCGAAAGACTTGCCATCGATACCGGCCTCGAAGCAGCCCGTTATTTTTACAATTTGAATGAAATCCCCGATGCGGTGTTCGCAGCTAATGATCTTGTGGCCATCGGTGTCGTTCAAGGTCTGATCGATCTGGGGCTGCGCGTACCGGAGGATGTCGCTGTCGTGGGAATCGATAATATCCCATGGTGTAATTTAATCAGACCTAAAGTGAGTTCGGTATCCAATTTAGTAGCGGAAATGGGGCGTATTGCCGTAGAGAGTCTGCTGCTCCGTATTGATGATGAGGCTAGAGCTTTTGAGAGAATCACCTTGGAGCCCCGGCTGATTGTCAGGGAATCCACCGTCAAACAGAGGTAGGTCTACCGCATGGCGGTGGTCGAACCTGCGTTTCCCCAAATCTAACGAGTGAAGGTGAAATGATTCATGACCATACCAAACGATTACGTGGAAAGAGTGTATGCCGGCTGGCTGGCCAAGGTGATTGGCGTCAGGCACGGAGGAAACATCGAGAACTGGACATACGACCGGATCGAGCGGACGTTCGGTGAAATTACGGAATATTTGCATGAATTTAAAAATTTTGCAGCAGATGACGATACGAACGGTCCGATGTTCTTCCTGAGAGCGCTAGAGGATTACGTATGTGGAATGGAGATTACGGCGGAGCAAATGGGGATGACGTGGCTGAATTACGCCCCGGACGGCCACGGCTTCTATTGGTGGGGAGGCTACGGGAAATCAACCGAACATACCGCCTACCTTAATTTGAAAAACGGCATCATGGCCCCGCGTTCCGGGTCTATCGAACAAAACGGAGTCGCTGTCGCCGAACAGATCGGTGGGCAGATTTTTATCGACTGCTGGGGGCTGATCGCCCCTGGAAATCCCCAAATGGCGGCGCATTTTGCGGAGAAAATCGCTTCGGTGTCGCACGATGGGAACGGCAAATTCGGCGGGATGTTCATAGCTGCCTGCATCGCCTCCGCTTTTGTTGAGCGGGATATCGAGCGAATCATCGAGACGGGGCTGGCGCATATCCCTGCGGATTGCGAATATGCGCGAGTGACACGCGACGTCATCGCCTTTTATAAGGCGAGCCCGCACGATTGGCGGGAAGCGTTTCAATTCGTCAAGGCTCATTACGGCTACGACAAGTACCCTGGACACTGCCACATCATACCGAACTCGGCCGTCATGATTTTATCGCTGCTGTATGGTGAAGGCGACTTTTCCAGGACGATTAACATTTGCAATATGTGCGGCTGGGATACGGATTGTAACGTTGCCAACGTGGCTACTATTATGGGAGTACGCGGGGGGATTGAAGCCATCGATGACAAGTGGCGGAAGCCGATTAATGATTTCCTGTGCTGCTCGAGCGTCATTGGGTCGCTGAATATACTGGATATTCCATGGTGCGCCACTTATATCGCCAGACTTGGCTATAAGCTTGCGGGCGAGGAGGCTCCGGAGCGTTGGGCTTCGATATTCGCAGAGAAGAACATGAGGTTCCACTTCGAGTATCCCGGTTCTACGCATGCGTTCCGCCTTGAGCACAACGACCCGCTGCCATTGACGGGACGGATCGAGAACACGGATCAGTTTGCCGCTTCCGGCGAGAGGTCCTTAAAGGTGCTCTTTGACTGTGTTCAAGGAGGCTGCGCTTATCGAGTATATCATCAAACGTATTACCGCCCCGACGATTTTAATGACAGCCGTTATGACCCGAGCTTCTCGCCTATTTTATACCCCGGCCAAACGGTGGAAGCCCAAGTCATGCTGCCCGGTTCCACGAACCAGCGTGTGACGGCTCGACTGTATGTCAAGGATGGGAACAGTGGCACGCGATACTACGGTGACACCGTATTATTAAGCGCCGGCCAATGGATCCGGCTTGTCTTCCAGATTCCTCGATTGAACGATTGCTGCCTGGAGCAGGCGGGGATCGAGTTCATTCCGATGGATGGCAAGGGTGACAAAGGACCGAGTCTCGTCTGTTATATCGATGACGTAATTTTTGGCGGGAAGCCGGATTATGCGATCGATTTTGCTCAAGAAAAGCTCGAAAAGTGGAATGGCTTGCATATCGAAGTCAGCCAAATGACTTATTTGCGAGGCATCTGGACGCTGGAGAACGGTGAATTGAGCGGAAGCTATTTCGGCGAGACGGCGGAAAGCTATACAGGTAGGCTGGATTGGGAGGATTATGCGTTTGAGACCGTTGTCGTTCCGCAGTTGGGAGAACACCATCGAATCAATTTTCGTGTGCAAGGAGGCATTCGCTCCTATGCGGTAGGATTCGCCCCGGAAGGAAAACTAGTGCTGTATAAGAACGATAACGGATACCGGGTGCTGTCCGAGAGTCGTTATGATTGGCAATTGGGAATCGCGTCCACCTTAGCTGTGAGGGCCGAAGGAAATCGATTCCAAATATCGGTGAATGGCGCGCCGGTCATCGACTCTTCCGATGACGACCGTCCTTATTTGAACGGCATGATCGGATTTTCGAATGCGGAAGGCAGTCATACCCATTACCGAAAATTTTCGCTTACGAGTATAGGAACAACCATGAAGGGGGCACCGACCTATGAGCCAACCTAATATTGTAGTCATTTGCAGCGATCAGCATCATCCTCTGATCACGGGATACCGTGAACATCCGTATATTCAGACGCCAAATCTCGATCAATTGGCTGCAGAGGGGACTTATTTCAGCAGAGCATACAGCAACTGCCCTGTATGTACGCCAAGCAGAATGAGCTTTGTTACAGGCAAATACCCGAATCAAATCGACAGCTGGTTTCTCGGCTGCCCTCTGGACCGTGAGGAAATGACATGGGCGCGAAAGCTGGATCAGGCGGGAATTCCGTCAGCGATGTTTGGAAAGATGGATTTCTGCGGTGACTATCAGGACGGCGGATTCAGCGAGTATAAAATTATCAAGAAGCGTCCGGCGTTTAATCCTTATCCGCGTGCCACACCTTTGTATTCCAGACTCGAAGGCCATGTGCGGGAAGATAAGCGTAAGACTATTCTCAATGCGGGCATATGCGAAGATGTCGTCACGGACGGTAACACAGGATACGATAAGGATCTCGGATTTTACGATCACGACCGGGTGGTCACCGATTGGGCAATCGATTACTTGAAGCGCAAGGGGAAGAACGAGGAACAGAAGCCGTGGGCCATGTACGTCGGACTCATGTTCCCTCATTGGCCGTACAGAGTGCCGAAGCCGTATTACGATAAGTATTATCCGGATAACGTGGTCATGCCGCATGACGCCCATTTTCCGAACGACCGGCTGCACCCGCAGGTACGCAATATGCAAAATGCTCTCGGTCTTGGGGAAATCACCGAACCGGATCTGCGCAACCTCCTTGCTTCTTATTACGGGATGATTACTGCACTGGATGACAATATCGGCAGAATTATTGCGGAACTGAAGGCACAAAATTTGTACGATAACACGTATATCGTCTACATGTCGGACCACGGCGAAAACCTTGGCGAGCATGGGCTCTTCTTTAAACAATGCAGCTACGAAGCTTCTGTTGGGGTTCCTCTTATCGTCAAAGGTCCGGGGCTGCCAAGCGGGCAGCGCATTGATCAACCGGTCACCTTGGTTGATCTGTATCCGACGCTCATGGATATCGCAGGCTTGGAGACGGAGCCGGATCGTCCGGGAATGAGCTGGCTTCCTTTGATCAAGGACGGCCGTCAGCAGGGAAGGCATGACTACGCATTCTCCGAGTATCATGGCAATTTCTTTAAACAGGACTGGTATATGCTCGTGAAGGACGGCTACAAGTTTACCTACTACGTTAATGACCGGCCATCGCTGTTTAACCTGGAGGAGGACCCCCAGGAAATGACCGACCTGGCAGGGGAGGAAAGCTACCGGGAGCTTCTCCACCAATTTGAAGTTTTGCTGAGAGAGATTGTCGATCCGGAAGCGGTTTCGTTGAGAGCGAAGCGCGATCTGGGTCTGATCGGCAGCAATGGCGAGGATTATACGCTAACGTTGACGGACCCTGCGTGCAAGGAATGGATTAAGCAGGGCATCTTTCAGGATGAAGCGGAATTTCCGAAGTGGGAAGGGCAGGAGGGAATTCTGCAAAAGGGCGGCGTCTGACGTTGGACTGACTAAGGCTGTGACAATGTGACACAGTGAGATTATGACACGTCCAGCATAAATAAAAGGAGTTTCGGAGGTAATGACATGGCCAAAAAGCCGAATTTACTGCTCATTATGTGTGACCAATTGCGTTTTGATGTGCTGGGGTGCTACGGCAACCCGCTCGTGAAGACGCCGAACATCGACCGGCTTGCCCAGAGGGGAATATGCTTCGATCAAGCTTACAGCCAAACACCGGTTTGCGTCCCCGCCCGTCACGGGCTGATTTCTGGTCTAAACCCATTTGAATTGGGTCTGCTCAAAAATGAAAATTTGGCAAAGGAGATCGATCATCCACTGCCTGAGCTGATTCGTAAGCAAGGATATTTCACTTGCGCTGTAGGGAAGATGCATTTCCAACCGGAAAGAAAGCATTACGGCTTTGACCGCATGCTGCTGTCGGAAGAAATTCCTGCCCACTTTGCCGATGATGAGTATTTGCAGTTCTTAAGTGAACAGGGCTATGGCCATCTGACAGAACCCCACGGCAAACGGAGCGAGCTGTATTACGTTCCTCAAATTTCGGAGCTGCCGGAGCATTTGCATACAACCGCTTGGACGGGGGATACGACGTGCCGTGTCATTCGCCAAAACCAAAACCGGCCGTTTTTCATCTTTTCTTCTTTCATTAAACCGCACCCTCCGTTCGATCCTTGCGTTCCGTACGATACGATGTACGCGCTGGAGCAGGTTCCGCTGCCTGTACGCAAGGAATTTGAACGCACACCTGACGATTACGCCATCGACGTGATGAACGATTATAAGGTTAACGGTATAGATAGCCTGACATTGGAAGATGAATTGAAAATGCGGGCCTACTATTATGGCAGCGTATCGCAGGTGGATAAGCAAATCGGGCGCATCCTCGACACACTGGAGTCGTGCGGATTAATCGACGATACCCTCATCGTATTTACATCGGATCACGGAGAGATGTTGGGTGATCATTATTCCTATGGTAAACGCACGTTCTATGAAGCGTCAGCCAAAGTGCCGCTTATTGTCAGTTGGCCGGCTTCGGTGCCACAAGGGGAACGAAGGGAACAGCTGGCGCTGCTTCAGGATATTTACGCGTCCTTCATCACCGCATCCGGCGGAATCGTACCGGAAGCCTCTTCGGGATTGGATCTGCTGGCTGCCGCTTCGGACCCGGATCAACCTTTGCGGGATCGCATCTTCGCTGAGGTCGGCCGGGGCCGAGTGATGAAGATGATGCTGCGCTGGGGCACCTACAAATTTATTTACCATACCAATGGCGGCAAGATGAACTTGTTCAATATGGAGAACGATCCGGAGGAGTTTACGGATATCTCAGCGGAGCATCCTGAGCTGTGCCTTCAATGCCGGGAAGCCATGGCGCAATATTATCAATCGTACGGATTTACCGAAGCGCTGAACGGCAATCAATTAGTAAGCTATGATGCTCAGCGTCACGTGCCGCAGGGCTATCTCGATCAGACGCCTAAATGGCCTGGAACCGTTGTTGCTGCAGACGGAAATTGAATGAAATATCCGAGGGGCGTTACTGTATGCTTGCAGGGCGCCTCTCAAGCTTTTTTATCGTAGGAGGCGGATTTATGTTCAAAAAGTCTTTATGGCTTGCGATGGTCCTATACTTGTTCCTGTCAGCTGCGGTTACAGTCAACGCCAATACCTATTCCATAAACGATCATTTTGAAAGTTCCACTTCGGTAGGCGATAGTGGTTGGACAATAACGGGGAATCCTTCAGCGAGTATCAGTACGGTTACCGATGGGAGTAATAACGCAGCTAATCATGCTTTAAGTATTGTTCATCAGACTGGAGGAAGCTTCACTGCCAAAAAGATGTTACCGACTGCTATTACATCAGGCGATGCCTTAATCAGCTTCGACATCCAAAGAAGCGCTCAAGTGGCGGATTATTTTTACGTGTATAATTCGGATGGCAGCGAGAATTTTCACATACTCATTCAAGGCTCTAATGGTAAGGGATTTAACCTGTCTGCCCCTTCCGCAACAAGAGTAAGTCCAGACGTTACGGCCTTTAGAGATCAGACAAATACCGCTATACAATCCGTTTTTGGAGTGAATGCCAATATACCTGCTACATGGATTCATCTGATGCTGAATATCGATATGACCAATAAGCAGGTTCGAGTATCTGCCAGCATCGGTGATGATCTTACGCCGCATCCGGTGAAGCTGATGACATCCGCCAGTGAGCTTGCGAGTGATACCTATCTGTTGAATAGTCAATCAACATGCGTTTTACAGGCAATCATAATGAGGTGAAAAACGTAAATGTCATCGGATGGTTTTTTAATACGGACGGCTTGCTTTTAGGAGGTAATTCCACAGCTGAGAACTGCTTCTTCAAAGTCAATGATGACACGATAAAGTTATACTTTTCGAATATGACCATTACCAATATTGTGATTTGGCAGGAAGTAAACGGTGCGCCCATGCAGCTGACATGGAATGTGTCAGTTCCAACCTCCAACAATTACGTCAATCATGTAGACATCATTCGCTGCGAACACATCCTGGGCAATATGACCAACCAGACTAAGGGAATTTTTAACTCCGTCCACGGAGGCATTGGATTGCTTTCGAATTATGTCTTTGAAAATTTCACCATCGATAATGCCGACGGCCGATTATTCCAACTGTGGTTCGTTAAAACTACGTATAATACAAACCAGATGGGTGGAGGAAATATTAAAGATATTACCTTCCGAAACATTAAAGTCACGAACTCGATGACACAACCCAATCTCGTCAATAATGAAAGCTTAACCAATCTGGATACCGGTATCTATGGCTTCGACCGCATCCGGTTTGAAAATGTCTCTGTACAAGGCGTTCCTTTGTCGCTTTCAACATTTAATTTCACACCTAATTCTACACAAAATCCAGGTTATACGACTCCGTCTAACTTTGCTAAAAATTTTGCTGCCTCCAGCTTTATGGTAGGCGGTAACGTGAACCCAACAGCCCTAACACCGGGACAACAGCTAACAGCTCAAGTCAGCCTTCGCAACGGAACGTCAACCTCCCAAGATTATGTTGTCATTTTGGCGCTTTACGACAGCAGCGGCAATATGGTAAATACTTCACAAGCAACAGCCACAGTTGCCGGGTACAGTGATTCACAAGACCTTTCTCTGACAGGGTTCACATTACCCGCTGATACAACAGGCATGAGTGCAAAGATCATGATTTGGACTGGCAGCGATACTTTAACGTCGCCGATGGTGCCGCCATATGGCGCGCCGGCGGTGTTCCCCGCATCGGCATAGGTCGTTTTATGAAGATAGCAGAATTGCTAGATTTAGAGAAGAGAGGGGCTCCTGTTCTGTCTCATCACAGTATTATACAGACCTTCCTAAGTTCAAGCTGATAATTCAAGTAACTTATCCCGTACAGGCACTTCTAGGCACAAACCCACATACACTAATACTAATCTTGAAAGCGGAGGCTTCAGAAGCAGCTAGGTTCCGCAAACATCGAAGGGGGTGGCTGGAGTGCCTGGGATTTTCAGTACGATTGCTGTATTAATCAAGCAGTTAACATTACTTGTATCCTACGTCAAAAATAACGCGTTTCCACAACCTTTAACGGAAGAAGAAGAAGAAAAGCATCTTAGACTGATGGCCGAAGGCAATGATTATTCAAGGAATAAACTGATTGAACACAATTTAAGACTTGTGGCACATATAGTGAAAAAATTCGACAATACCGGTGAAGATCTAGAGGATTTGATCTCGATCGGAACGATCGGATTAATTAAGGCAATCGAGTCTTTCTCACCTAATAAGGGTACGAAGCTTGCGACTTTTGCGGCTCGCTGTATCGAGAATGAGATACTTATGCATCTGCGTTCGTTGAAAAAGACGAGGAAAGATGTGTCCTTGCATGACCCCATCGGAACGGACAAAGAGGGGAATGAGATTACGTTGATTGACATCCTCGGTACGGAAGCCGACGATGTCGTGGATAAGGTTCAACTAAAGATAGAGAAAAGCAAAATATATCGGAATTTAGAGATTTTGGATGATCGCGAGAAGGAAGTCGTCGTCGGGCGATTCGGTTTAGAGCTAGGCGGGGAAGAGCGGACGCAGCGGGAGATAGCGAAGGAGTTGGGCATTAGCCGCTCCTATGTGTCGCGGATTGAGAAAAGGGCGCTCATGAAACTGTATCATGAGTTTTATAAGGCGAAGCGGTAAGGTCGGTCAGTCGGAGAAGTCGCATACTTCATTTATTTGGTTTCAGATAATGGAGGCAAAGAGTATGACCTTAATCCAGATTGAGCATGTGAGTAAGAGCTATGTGATGGGTGGGGAAACGATTCGTGCGTTGGACGATGTTTCGTTAGATATCGATCACGGTGAGTTTGTGGCGATCATGGGCCCGTCGGGGTCGGGGAAGTCGACGCTGATGAACATTTTGGGCTGCTTGGATGTTGCGGATGATGGGGATTATGTGTTGGACGGAAAGGCAATTAAACGGCTCAAAGATGCTCAGCTGGCTGAAATAAGAAATCGGAAGATTGGATTCGTCTTTCAGAGCTTTAATCTACTGCCACGGTTAAATGCATATGAAAATGTGGAGCTTCCGCTCATTTATCGGGGGATGAGTAAAATGGAGCGGGAGCCGGTTGTCATGAAAGCGCTGGAAGCGGTGGATATCGTGGATCGCAGGCGGCATCTGCCGTCTGAGCTTTCCGGAGGCCAGCAGCAGCGCGTTGCTATCGCTCGAACATTGGCGGGCAATCCCGCGATTATACTCGCGGATGAGCCCACCGGTGCGCTGGATTCGAAGACGAGTCTCGAGATTTTGGAGATTTTTAAAAGGCTGAATGAGCAGGGCAGGACGATTGTTTTGATTACGCATGATTTGGCGATTGCGCAGCAGGCGAAGCGGGTTGTGTATTTTCAGGATGGGAAGTTGAGCAAGTTAAGGTAGGATGAAGGCCGGGACTCCGATGGGGTTCCGGTTTCTTATTTTTTGTTATTATGGCCTTGGGATTAAACTAACTGGCAGAAGAGTGGAATAGCACGATATCAAAATCCCCTATCTACTGTTGTTTGAATACATCGTTGTACCTAGGCCATTATTCTAGACGCTTAACTAGGTATCTAGTTTTTATTCTAGCTGCAATATAATCACAAAAAAAGCGTGGTTATAGGTCAATTTGATATATTGTATATTATGTAAATGATAATATTTGGAATAATTTAAAGATTTTACAAAGAGGAGAGTATATTGAAACGATTTTTTATAGCAATATTTCTTTTGGTCACCACTTTATTCATTATTAGAATTTGGTACTTTACAATTGATCCATTAAGCGTTATTTACTTTACTCCTACGGATTTAAGTGACAAGTTAATAGAGAGTTCAATTCTTATTTTTGTAATGATAATAATCACGATGGTTTACAAAATGTATTATAAACTAATTAATACAGGTAAATTTCTCATTTATTTGTGGAGGCAGTTATTTTATTTACTCTAATTAATACGGGGCCATATATAATTGGAAATTTTGATAATAAACAATACCAAAAGATGATTAATGAAGCATCTTAATATTATCAAAAGAATTCAAAAGAATTTAAATGATGGCTTCTCTTTAGTAACTATAGAACAATTTAGTGCGCAAACTTTGTGCATATTTAAAAAGAAAGATAGTGTTACTAAAAAATCATATGAATTATCTCTTAGAATTAATAAAGCCACTAAATGACATAGAAGATATTACGATAGAGAAATAAGCTTGAAGGATAATATGCAGTCGACAATGAGATATTATGCGAATAAGGAGTTTATAGCATGTAGGGACGCCAACTATGCTGCATCGTCTATTCCGAATGTTTGTTTTTGAAATATCTTATAGCTAGAAAAAATACCGAAAAGCCCTCTGTTGAACATCTACAAAGAGGGCTTTCTAGCTGGATAGTTACTGGTCTTTAGCAATTTCTTTTCTGTTTGGTGCAATTGGAGGCTGTTCTAACCATTTATTTTTTATCATAAGATCAAACCAATTTTTTGATATGGTTAGGTCTTTGAGAATTATTTTTTCATAATCAACAATTAGATCATACCTCATAGAACCCGCTAGTCCTAATCCATGATATGATTGAGAAGTCAGAAACAAAAAACCAGTGTGATACATGATAAGTTTATCTGAAAACGGTGAATCAGTAGATTCGGTTATTTCAGTTTCCCACGACATTGGTACAGGTAAATTATCATCTTTTAGTTTTTTACTTAGTATTTGAATGTGGTCATTTGATGTTTCAACTGCATCTGTTAGAAATTCCCTTATTTCTTTGGATCCAGCAATTTGACTAAATGCAATTCCAAGTGTTTTTGCCATAATACTTTTCTTTAGGTTGAGAGAAATATTACCAATTTCTATGGCTGACAGAGGACGTTTATCTCCCCAATAACCATCGAGAAATTTTTTGCTATCAATAAACTCTGGGTTTGCACGTGGGAAAAAATATGGGTCTCTTTGAAAATTCCCCTTCTCTAGTAATAGATCAACGGTACGATGGTACATATTTTTTCCATCCGTCAAACAAGTATCAAAAAAATCTCTTAAATCTTTTCTAACTGATGTAGTAAGCGAAATTACGTGACCGTTTAAACCATGAATTGCCATGAGATACAAATAATCCAAACAAAAAATATCCGAAAATAATCTTTTTATATTGGGGTTAATATCTGAATCTGTAAACCCTATGGGTAATGGAAATCCATCATTAAGAATAAAAGTAGAAACCTGCTTCATTTGATTCTCAGTTATTTTTATTGCATCGTCAAAAACCTCTCTAATGTATGTATCTTCTACAATGGAAAGCATATATTTATTCACACAATTTACCATAGTACCATTTACGTATTGCCCCCATAAAGTCCCAATTTCCGTTGATGTTAGTTTTAATTGAGTTTTGTTCATTATCTCTGTCACCTCTAAAAGTTAGATTGTCCAATTAGAGAAGATTTATCACCTTTGGTTTGCATATTTGCATAGCAACGCTTGAAGTTTATTTTTGGAATATAAAGTCTCTATTGATATACCGTTAAACTGAGGGACGAAGAACGAGAGCTCAATAATAACATACCGCTGAGGAAGCGGTGAAGAGGTTTGACCGGTTATTCAACCCTAAGTGAATATGTCCTACTATAGATCATTTTAATCCTGTGGATACACCCAAGTCGGATTTTGTTTAGTTGCCTTTCCGTTTTGACGGAAAAATGGCTTACCTTGATTGGAATGACGAATTAAAGACTATGTATAAATGTAACTCTAAAAAAATAAGGCTCAAAAGTGAAACAGCTTCCTCATCTTTCGAGGAAGCTGTTTCTACTTATCTATGCCTAATTTCACAGATTATATTACCATCTAAATAGATTTAGATCAAACTAAGCATTAACGGTCTCAGGTCTTTTTATTTGTAGTGGAGGAGGAACAAGCCAACCTTTTTCTTTGCTCATCTCCAGTATTTTAAGGCCTATTGCTGTTTTAGTTATGTGGTATTTTGCAAATAAAGCACCTATATCCACTCTAATTGATTGGCCCATAGCTTGACTGCAGGCAACTAGTCCCAATGAGACGTCAGCTGCAATTTTGGCTGCAATTTCGGGATCAGCGAATCTTGCCCCGACAGGGATGTCTTCGAGCTTTACTGGTGGTCGTTCTGGCAACATTGGAATTGTGGCAATTCCATTATCAATCAGCACTTTATCTAATTCTTTAATTTCAAGATTTGCTTGATCAATGAGACCGTCGAGTACCTTTTTAAGATCTTTGTCTCCTGAGTGGTTTAAATAAGCTTGATAACAGGATACAGCTCCTTTAGCCACAGTGGATGCTGTCCATACACTAAAGATTTCCCCGTAGTGTAGAGGTTCATCTTTTGGATTACCGCTTAAAATTCCCATATGAGTGTAGCTCCTTTTTTTCTAATTTAATGACTTGATTATCATATCCATTTGTTCCTTTAAAATTCATGTGTCCGTCGATTTTCCTCCCTCAACCGTTAAAAATGCATCACTTGCAATAAGTGCCCTGTCCTTATCTCGAAATAGCAAAACGTGTCCAGGCGTGAAATTCTCGCTATTATTTCCAATCTAACTTGATAGTTATATCTGGATATAGAATAAAATTACTGAAAAGTGAATTTTTGATTATTTCTTTTGGACACAATAT
The DNA here is from genome assembly GCF_032461945.1 of Paenibacillus violae. NCBI lineage: Bacteria > Bacillati > Bacillota > Bacilli > Caryophanales > Paenibacillaceae > Paenibacillus > Paenibacillus violae. The sequence goes on along the minus strand of NZ_JAWCUD010000007.1, from coordinate 3,712 downwards.
AACAGAGGTGATTACATGCGTTGTTTACTTTGCGAAAATGAGCAATTGTTAAAAGGAAAAAAAACGAAATGTTTTATATGTACCATTATTAAGCGACGAAATCCAGCTAAAAATATAATCTAAGCAAGCTCTTAAAGAAGCGGTTGGCAAAAATTAATACACCCAGACCAAAAGAAGGCCAATGGTATTGCTTATTTTCATTCAGCTTTTAATATTCGTGTATAAGGGAAGGAAATAGCTTCATAATATAGCTGGAAGTCCATTTTTTGCAAAAGGGAGGATACAAATATGACTTCAAATAGAGGACAGCAAGGAGCTCATGGCACTGGTCAAATTGTTAAGCAACTGAACAATCAAGCAGAAGCCGCGGAGCAAATTCAAGGGTGTAGTAATGTCGATCAAGCAACAAACGAACAAAGTTCAGAACTAGATGAAGTATTCAATAATGACAACAACTAGAAAAAGTCTATCAAAATTTATAGGCTTACTCCTGCTGATACAGGAGTAAGCCTATAATATGAAAGCTTTATAAATTCATATCTTGCAATCCTGGGCTATGCTCATTTGGCATATCAGGTAAGTTAGGCACTGGGAATCCCATCGGTGGCTGGGTAACTAATAGCTGTCCTTTATTTCTACTTGGTGATACACCTTGGAAAACCTCACCAATGCGCGTATCATCTAAACGGAAGTTAAACTGCATATTATGATAACCCATATCTACAAATTTTCTGCATTCCGGATACTTATTAATATCGTAATTAGGAACTGGGAAAAGTTTTCCCCAATCAACACCTAACGTTTCTAAAGCTTTAGCAAAAGCATTTTGATGTGCATTGTCTCGAACGATGAGGAACCCAATTGTCTCACGGAACGTTTTATTGGAGCTCATCTCATAAATTCTACTTTTTTGGAGTACTCCCGTAGATTCGAGTACTAAATTATCCAATAAATCAGCAATCAAATTACCATGTGAATACACCCATGAGCCATTCCATGGGTTTCCACCTGCATCGACTGGTAAGGAAGCTTGAGCGCCGACAATGAAATGGTGGGGATTTGCATGTTTGACGGCTTCATCAAGAGGTGCCCCATTGACACCTGAGTTCCCTACACCTGTGGAGTTACCAGAATCGTTCAGTAATTGATTTATCGTATTTTGAACCAGTTCCACATGAGAAATTTCTTCTAGAAAGACCCCACGGATTAAGTCACGATATTGAGTAGCTTTGCCTCGAAAATTAGAGCTTTGAAAAAAATATTGCATCATGGTTCTCATCTCACCATAGTGTCCGCCAAGTGCTTCTTGTAAAACTTTAGCTGCAGCTGGATCTGGTTGGTCTGGAACAATTTGATTAATAAGTTCTTCTTTATAATAGTACATATATTCACTCATTTCCTTTGAAATAGAATTCTCGGGGATGAATTATAAAATAACCGCCTAGAAAAGACGGTTATTTGGACAACTGTTTATGTTTAGGTATGTTCACGATTCCGCTTTTTTAAACCAGCTAAACCGACTAACCCTAGAAGGCCAAGCCAGCCCCAATTGGAATCATTGTCATCGGTAGCAGCATTAGTTCTATAAGTAGGTGTTGAATTTGTCCCGTAACTATTAGTAGTAGTCGTACCTTTAACTGAACCATATCCGTTATTTACCGATCCAGTCATACCTGTATTATCCGCGGCACTCGATACCCCTGTACACAACAGAAACATAAAACAGATACTTTAAAAAAACATAAAGGCCTTCTTTTTCATTTGGCTTCTCTCCTTCATAGAATTTGTTTACACGTTTGTTTTCTCCTTTATGTAAATCAATTATACGAATGAGAGATTACCGAAGTAGTCCACTAAATGGAAGGTGTAGATTGTTCCGAAAAACATATAATATTGATGTTCCAATTACTTAAGATGGGTGGGCTAAAGTCATGACGAACCAAAAAAAGAGTATTGAATCAGCAAAGCAAAAAAATCAAAAACCAAATCAAAACAGTAGTAAAAAAAGTAGCAGCAATAATGGTATTGATGATGCAAATATTAATTCAGGTGGTTAATAAATTTATTTCAACAACTTAATAAACTGATCAAAAAACCTCACTTCAATGAAGTGAGGTTTTGCTAGGTTTCAGGTACTAATGAGTTACGAGGGTGTCTGATTTTTAACCACTGATAGAAAAAGATAATAATAATAAAAGTGTCAATTGCATCCCCGCCATAATACATAAGCTTAGCACCGGTTTCCGCTTGAGTGGCTGATATTCCAAGTGGGGGGTTCACATAAATGGTTTTAGATAATATGCCATGTGCGGCTATGGTAAATATAAAGATAATACCACGGTAAACGTAGCTAGTTCGATGGGGTGGTCTGTCGATGTAAATCATTGAGATTGTGAATAGGTAACCTGCAGTAAATATATGTAGATGAACTATTATATGTAAAATTGAAAACTTGTGCATGTTCGAATATAAGTTGGTTGTGTATAAGATACATAGTCCACCGATGTTTAATATTGAAGCTACTAAAGGATCGCTTAACATACGAAACGGCATGCCTCTAAGTATCCGTGAGATCCTACGAGCAGATTGTAGGGGGAGAGTCCTTAAGATGAGAGTCACAGGTGCTGCAAGTGCAATGAATAGAGGAGCCAGCATCCCAAGAAGTAAATGACCTATCATGTGCGCTGTGAAGTTTATGTGTGAAAGATTTGCTATAGGGCCAACAACAGATAGCGCAATACATAGTAAACCTATTAACCAGTAGGTATAACGTGAGAAGGGCCATTGCTTATAGGTGCGACTGGATATGACTGCAGCGTACAGATAAAGAAGTAACACAACTGAAAATAGGAGTATGAGGATAAAGTCAGAGTAAGCGCCACTACCATGAGAAAAATGATCATTTGTCATCCGAAGGTGCCCTCTCGACATGAACATTAATCCGGGAATGAATAGTTAAAATGATTCCAACGAAAAGCATAATTATAGCGCTAATATTCCATATGGTATCGTAAATGATGACATTCGGGATGTAACGGATTTGATGAAGTTGCAAGATTTTATGTTGGATTGTTCCATCATATAGTTGGAAAAAGCCAGCACCTAGTAAAATGCCGCTAACCCACCTTTTTAGGTATAGCGCTTTTCTACGTCGAAGATCTGCAAACATAAATAGCGACCCAACCGTCACAAACCAACTAAAAGCGTGAAACAAACCATCGGAAATCAAACCAATTTGGGTCGTGGATTTGTCGTAGAAATGATGCCAATGCAAGAGTTGATGAAATACTGTTTCATCGATAAAGCCGACTAAACCAAGGCCAAATAATATACCCGACCACAGATTACGGTTAGCTGTTTCCACTTTTTATAACTCCTTTTGAAATTCTCCAGCTACATATTTTATTTTTAATTTGCCCTGTTTATGGAATTGTAACCACTTATAGATTCAAGAGGATGATAAATTGAAATAGGAGGTGAACTTGCGGAGACCGTAGCATAAATGACAGGTGAGGTCATTACGCTAACGGATAACTATAGTACAACCAGATCAGGGAGCAGGCCGCACGGTGCTGCTCCCTGATTCATTGAACCTTCCTGTAGGACCTAAGAAATGGTCTTTGTCAAAAAAGGAGCGCCTCGGTATGATGGGTTTGTCCACGGGTTTGAAACCCAACACCATCAAGGAGGCGCTCTTTATGAAGTTTAAGCA